>NZ_JBIVUF010000017.1:28425-181963 GCF_044757085.1 Streptomyces sp. NPDC091376
GCGCCCGCCCCCCCCCCCCGGGCCCCCCCCCGGGCCCCCCCCCCGCCCCCCCCCCCCCCCCCCCCCCCCGCGCCCCCCCCCCCCCGACGCCGGGGCGTCTGCCGTCTGTGGCCTGAGGCCTCGGACGGTGTTCCCCGGGGCTCGTCCGGGGCCTTCCGGGCGTTGCTTATATGTGTAATGCGTCTTATGTGGTGATATGGGGCCAAGCTGAACTGGACCCCGGGAGGCACTCCATGCACGGAGCCACTCACCTCACCCGGTCCGCGTGCGTGTGCGCGGTCGCCGTCGTCCTCGCGGCCACCGGCTGCGGTGGCGGAGGAGGCGCCGCCGGTGGCCCCGACGGGATCGTGACGTCCTCCTGGGGCGACCCGCAGAATCCGCTGGAGCCGGCGAACACCAACGAGGTCCAGGGCGGCAAGGTCCTCGACATGATCTTCCGGGGCCTCAAGCGCTACGACCCGAGGACCGGCGAGGCCGAGGACATGCTCGCCGAGCGGATCGAGACCGGCGACTCCACCAACTTCACCGTCACGATCAAGAACGGCTGGACCTTCTCCAACGGCGAGCCGGTCACCGCGAAGTCCTTCGTCGACGCCTGGAACTACGGCGCCCACCTCGAGAACAACCAGCGCAACGCCTACTTCTTCGGCTACATCGACGGCTACGCCGACGTCCACCCCGAGTCCGGGCGGCCCACGGCCCGGACCATGTCCGGCCTCAAGGTCACGGGCGAGCGCACCTTCACGGTCAAGCTGACGCAGAAGTTCTCCACCTGGCCCGAGACCCTCGGCTACGCCGCGTTCTCGCCGCTGCCCAGCACCTTCTTCTCCGACCACGCCGCCTGGCTGGCCAAGCCCGTCGGGAACGGCCCGTACGCGGTCGACTCGTACGCCAGAGGCTCGCGGATGTCCCTGCGCCGCTGGGACGGCTATCCGGGGGACGACAAGGCGCGCAACGGCGGTGTCGACCTGACGGTCTACACCGACAACAACACCGCCTACACCGACCTGACGGCCGGCAATCTGGACCTCGTCGACGACGTTCCCGCGGCTCAGCTCAGGAACGTCACGGCCGATCTCGGCGACCGGTACATCAACACCCCGGCCGGCATCATCCAGACCCTGGCCTTCCCCTACTACGACCCGGCCTGGAACAAGCCCGGCCAGGAGAAGGTCCGCAAGGGCCTGTCCAAGGCGATCAACCGGCAGCAGATCACCGACACCATCTTCCAGAAGACCCGTACCCCCGCCAAGGACTGGACCTCCCCGGTCCTCGGTCCGGACGGCGGCTACGACGACGGGCTCTGCGGCGAGGCCTGTACGTACGACCCCGCAGCGGCGAAGAAGCTGGTCGCCGAGGGCGGCGGCATCCCGGGTGGCCAGGTCAGGATCGCGTACAACGCCGACAGCGGCTCCCACAAGGAGTGGGTCGACGCGGTCTGCAACTCCATCAACAACGCGCTCGGCAACGACAAGGCCTGCGTCGGCAACCCCGTCGGCACCTTCGCCGACTACCGCAACCAGATCACCGCGTCCAAGATGACCGGCCCCTTCCGGGCCGGCTGGCAGATGGACTACCCCCTCATCCAGAACTTCCTCCAGCCGCTCTACTACACCAACGCCTCGTCCAACGACGGCAAGTGGAACAACGAGGAGTTCGACCGGCTCATCGACCAGGCCAACGCGGAGACCGACCCGGCCAGGGCGATCGACACCTTCAAACGCGCCGAGGGGGTCGTACGGGACCAGATGGCGGCGATCCCGCTCTGGTACCAGAACGGCAGCGCCGGTTACTCGGACCGGATCGCCAACGTCTCACTGAACCAGTTCAGCGTCCCCGTCTACGAAGAGATCACGGTCAACTGACGCCCGCGGCCGCGTACCGGCCCCACGCCCCCAGGAGCCCTCCATGGGACGTTATGTGATCCGGCGTCTGCTCCAGATGATCCCGGTCTTCATCGGCGCCACGCTGCTGATCTTCCTCATGGTGAACGTCATGGGCGATCCCATCGCGGGGCTGTGCGGCCAGCGCGAATGCGACCCGGCCACCGCCGCCCAGCTGCGCAAGGAGTTCGGCCTCGACAAGCCCGTCTGGCAGCAATACCTGACCTACATGGGCAACCTCTTCACCGGGGACTTCGGCACGGCCTTCAACGGACAGCCGGTCACCGAGCTGATGGCCGACGCCTTCCCGGTCACCATCCGGCTCACCCTGGTCGCGATCTTCTTCGAGGTCGTCATCGGCATCACCCTGGGCGTCCTCACCGGTCTGCGGCGCGGCCGGCCGGTCGACACCGGCGTACTCCTGCTCACCCTGGTCGTCATCGCCGTACCGACGTTCGTCACCGGCCTGCTGCTCCAGCTGCTCCTCGGCGTGGAATGGGGCTGGATCAGGCCGTCCGTCTCCTCCGAGGCGCCGCTGGAGGAGCTGATCGTGCCCGGACTCGTCCTCGCCGCCGTCTCCCTCGCCTACGTCACCCGGCTGACGAGGACGTCGATCGCCGAGAACAGGCGCGCCGACTACGTCCGCACGGCGATCGCCAAGGGACTGCCGCGCCGCCGTGTCATCACCCGCCATCTGCTGCGCAACTCACTGATCCCGGTGGTCACCTTCATCGGCGCGGACATCGGCGCCCTGATGGGCGGTGCCATCGTCACCGAGCGGATCTTCAACATCCATGGCGTCGGCTACCAGCTCTACCAGGGCATCCTCCGCCAGAACACCCAGACCGTCGTCGGCTTCGTGACCGTGCTGGTCCTGGTGTTCCTGCTGGTGAACCTGCTCGTCGACCTGCTGTACGCCGTACTCGACCCGAGGATCCGCTATGCCTGAGCCGAGTCACGACGACGGGCGGGCCATCGCACCGACCGGTGCCGGCGGCGCCATGGACCTCGCCACCAGCGAGGCCGAGACCCTGGAGAAGGTGCCCGGCGGACCGCTCGGCACCGGCCCGGCCGGCAAACCGCGCAGCCTCTGGTCCGACGCCTGGCACGATCTTCGCCGCAACCCGGTCTTCATCGTCGCGGCGCTGGTCATCCTCTTCCTGGTGATCATCTCGATCTGGCCCTCCCTGATCACCTCCGGCAATCCGCTCGACTGCGACCTCGCCAAGGCCCAGCAGGGCTCCCAGCCGGGCCATCCCTTCGGCTTCGACGGCCAGGGCTGCGACGTCTACACCCGCACTGTCTACGGCGCCCGCACGTCGGTGACCGTCGGCGTCTGCGCCACCCTCGGAGTGGCGCTCCTCGGCTCCGTACTCGGCGGGCTCGCCGGGTTCTTCGGCGGCGCCTCCGACGCCCTGCTGTCCCGGCTCACCGACGTCTTCTTCGCCATCCCCGTCGTCCTCGGCGGACTGGTGCTGCTGTCCGTCGTCACCAGCAACACCGTCTGGCCGGTGATCGGCTTCATGGTGCTGCTGGGCTGGCCGCAGATCTCCCGCATCGCCCGCGGTTCGGTGATCACCGCCAAGCAGAACGACTACGTCCAGGCCGCCCGAGCCCTCGGCGCGTCCTCCTCGCGGCTGCTGCTGAGGCACATCACGCCGAACGCCGTCGCACCGGTGATCGTCGTGGCCACCATCGCGCTCGGTACGTACATCTCGCTGGAGGCGACCCTCTCCTACCTCGGGGTCGGGCTGCGGCCGCCGACGGTGTCCTGGGGCATCGACATCTCCGCCGCGTCCCCCTACATCCGCAACGCCCCGCACATGCTGCTCTGGCCGGCCGGGGCGCTCGCCGTCACCGTGCTCGCCTTCATCATGCTCGGCGACGCGGTGCGCGACGCCCTCGACCCCAAGCTGCGCTGAGGAGCCACCGCATGCATCCCGAGACGCTGCTCGAAGTGCGCGACCTGCACGTGGAGTTCCGTACGCGCGACGGCGTCGCCAAGGCCGTCGACGGCGTCTCGTACTCCGTCGCCGCGGGCGAGACGCTTGCCGTGCTGGGCGAGTCCGGTTCCGGGAAGTCCGTCACCGCGCAGGCCGTCATGGGCATCCTCGACGTCCCACCCGGCCGGATCACCGGCGGCGAGATCCTCTTCCGCGGCCAGGACCTGCTGACACTCAAGGAGGAGGAACGCCGGAAGGTCCGCGGTGCCGAAATGGCCATGATCTTCCAGGACGCACTGTCCTCGCTCAACCCGGTGCTGACCGTCGGCGACCAGCTCGGCGAGATGTTCGTCGTGCACCGCGGCATGTCGATGAAGGACTCCCGGGCGAAGGCCGTCGAGCTGATGGACCGGGTCCGCATCCCCGCCGCGAAGGAGCGGGTCGGCCAGTACCCGCACCAGTTCAGCGGAGGCATGCGCCAGCGGATCATGATCGCCATGGCGCTGGCCCTGGAGCCGGACCTGATCATCGCCGACGAGCCCACGACCGCGCTGGACGTGACGGTCCAGGCGCAGGTGATGGATCTGCTCGCCGAGCTGCGGCGCGAACTCGGCATGGGGCTCGTCCTCATCACGCACGACCTCGGTGTCGTCGCGGACGTCGCCGACAGGATCGCCGTGATGTACGCGGGCCGGATCGTCGAGACCGCTCCCGTCCACGACATCTACAAGGCGCCCGCCCATCCGTACACCCGCGGCCTGCTCGACTCGATTCCCCGCCTGGACCAGAAGGGGCAGGAGCTGTACGCCATCCGCGGCCTGCCTCCCAACCTGATGGCCGTTCCGCCGGGCTGCTCCTTCCACCCCCGCTGCCCGATGGCCCAGGACGTGTGCACGACCGACGAGCCGGAGGTGTTCCCCGTGAACCGCGACCGGGGGAGCGCCTGCTTCTTCTGGAGGGAGTGCCTCAGTGGCTGAGCCGAACGCGCCCACCGCGCCCATCATCGAGGTGCGCGACCTGCACAAGCACTACCCGCTTACCCAGGGCGTCCTGTTCCGGAAGCAGGTGGGCGCGGTCAAGGCCGTCGACGGCGTCGACCTCGACCTCTTCCCCGGAGAGACCCTCGGCATCGTCGGCGAGTCCGGCTGCGGCAAGTCCACCCTCGCCCGGATGCTGGTGAACCTGGAGCGGCCGACGCGCGGGACGATCCGCTACAAGGGCGAGGACATCACGAAGCTGTCCGGGCGCGCGCTGCGGGCCGTACGCCGCAACATCCAGATGGTGTTCCAGGACCCGTACACCTCGCTGAACCCCCGGATGACGGTCGGCGACATCATCGGGGAGCCGTACGAGATCCACCCCGAGGCGGCACCGAAGGGCGAGCGGCGACGCCGGGTGCAGGAGCTGCTGGAGGTCGTCGGGCTCGACCCCGAGTACGTCAACCGCTATCCGCACCAGTTCTCCGGCGGCCAGCGCCAGCGCATCGGCATCGCGCGCGGCCTGGCGCTGCGGCCGGAGGTCATCGTCGCGGACGAACCGGTCTCCGCGCTCGACGTGTCCGTGCAGGCGCAGGTCGTCAATCTGCTCGACCGGCTGCAGAGCGAGTTCCGCCTCAGCTACGTGTTCATCGCGCACGATCTGTCGATCGTGCGGCACATCTCGGACCGGGTGGGCGTGATGTACCTCGGGCGGATCGTGGAGATCGGCGGCGACGCCGAGATCTACGACCATCCGACGCATCCGTACACCCAGGCCCTGCTGTCGGCGGTGCCGGTGCCCGACCCCGGGGCCCGCGCCCACCGGGAGCGCATCGTCCTGTCCGGGGACGTTCCCTCACCGACCGGCATTCCCTCGGGCTGTCGCTTCCGCACCCGCTGCTGGAAGGCGCGGGAACGGTGTGCGCTGGAGGTGCCGGAACTGGCGGTGCCGGCGGAGTTCCGGCTCGCACAGGGGCCGGCCAAGCACGACTCCGCGTGTCACTTCGCGGAGGAGAAGCACGTGGTGCCGGCCCCCGGGGCGGAGGGCTGAGCGGGGCTCCGCCCCGGAGTCCGCCCAGCCGCCCCGGACCGCGGATCAGCCCTGCGCCTGCGCACCCTCGCGAGTGAGGAACGCCAGCCGGGCCTTCTTCTCCGGGAGGAACACCTCGGGGAGGTCGATCTCCGGAAGCACGATCTCCGGACCCAGCTCGAAGCCCGTGCGCGCCAGCCGTTCGATCGCCTTCTCGTTGCGGATGTCCGGCTCGGCGACGACCCTGCGCACCTGCGGGTCCTCCAGCACGTAGTGGACGAGGACCGAGAGCATGGTGGCGGTGAACCCGGGCCGCGGCGCGCCCTTCGGGGGGCCCATCATCAGGTGGACGCCCATGTCGCCCGGCTCGACGTCGTAGCACTCGCTGACGCGGTCGGCCTCCGGCTCGTACGTCTGGAAGAGCATCGCGGGCTCGTCCTCGACGCGGATGAGGAAGGCGTGGTGCGTGGTCAGCGAGTCCAGGTGCTCGTAGATCTCCAGCACCTCGGCGCGGCTCGTCTCGGCCATGCCCCAGAAGCGCGCCCGCTCCTCGGTGACCCAGGCGTGGACGACGTCCACGTCCCGCTGCGGGTCCAGGCGGTCGACCCGTACGGTGCCCAGTCCTTCGACGGTCTCCTCGTACAGGGCCTCGGGTCTGACGGCGGGCTCAGTGGTCATGGTTCTCCTCGGTGCGGTGCTCGGGCGTGAGCTGGTCGAAGTCGGTGACGACGGGGACGAAATCGCCGCGCAGCCACCGGGGCAGCTGATCGCGGTGGTGAGGGTCGCCGGGGATGCCCCGGGCGCCCAGCGGGACCACCCAGAGGCTGTCCTCGCGCCGGGCGAGGTCCCAGACGTAGCGGGCGGCGGGACCGCGGGCGCTGTGGTCGGTGACGCCGGGGACGCTCGACGTGGCCAGCACGCAGTCGTGGTCGCCGGACAGTCCCGGCCATTCCTCGCCGGCCGTGCCGGGCAGTGCCTGCCAGGGCGCGAGCCGGTGCAGCTCGCCCCAGGTGTCCGTGTGGTCGCCGGCCGCCGCGACCTCGTCGACGGCGGCGCGGACCACGCCGGCGCGGTCGATGCCCGGCAGTTGACCGGTCGTCAGCAGGGTCTCCAGGGCGTACGCGACCTTCACCGGTGGGTACAGCCAGGGCACGAACACCTCGGGATACCCGAACGGTTCGGTGAGCACGGCCAGTTCCGGGTGGGCCACGAGCCGCCGTACGACGGCGGAGCGCACGGCCGCGTACAGGGCGGCGTCCGTGCTGTCGGCCTCCATCCGCCGGTCCCATGCCAGCAACCGGTCCCGCAGGGCCGAGGCCTCGGGGGACAGGGCGGGAAGTGCGGCGACCAGCTCCAGCAGGGGAGCCGCGGACGCCAGATGGGTGTCGGTGTGGACGGCCGCCATCGCGGGCGCCGTCCAGCTCTTCGACTCCCGCAGCAGGCCGGCGATCCGGTCGGCCCGGTGCGGCGGTGCGAACTCCACGCCGAGGGGGGTGGCGATCCCGCGGGCGTTCGCCATGACGGCGATGTCCTCGACGTCGGCGCGGGGCGTGTCGTGCCAGCCCTGCCACTCGTGGCCGTGCTCCCACGCGGGCACCACCCGCAGCCGGTTGTCCTCGTGCCGCACGGGTACGCGTCCGGCGACCCGGTGCAGCAGCCCGCCCTCGGTGTCCGCGGCGTGGACCACGTTGACCGGCTCGGCCCAGGCGTCGAAGGCCCGGTCCACGTCGGCGACGGTGCGGGCCCGCAGCAGAGCCGGGATCGCGTCGAACCCGAGACGGGCGGTGACGCGGGGCGGGTAGCGGAGGCTGATGGGCTCCGCCACCGAGGCGGCTCCGTCGGCCGCGAGGCCGCCGATGATCACCGGCCCGCGGTCCGTCTCGATCACCTCGATCTCGACCGGCTCGCCACCCGCCACCTCGATCGTCTCGCGGTGGTGCGTGGCCGGGCGCCAGCCGTCGGGACCCTGGGCCTCAACCCCGGTGGCGGAGCGTCTGAGCCGTTCCCGGTACAGGTCCTGGTAGTCGGACATGGCGTTGGTGATCGCCCAGGCCACGGAGCCGGTGTGGCCGAAGTGGGCGAGTCCGGGGACGCCGGGGACGGCGAGGCCGACGACGTCGACGTCCGGGCAGACCAGATGGATCTGCTGGTAGATGCCGGGGGCCTCGATGAAGCGGTGCGGGTCGCCGGCGATCAGGGGCGCGCCCGTGGCCGTACGGTCACCGGTGACCAGCCAGCCGTTGCTGCCCGAGGTGCCGGGGCCGTCCGTGGCGAAGAGCGTGGTCGCCTCGTCGCCGAGCCGTCGTGCGACCTCCTCGCGCCACAGCTTGGTCGGGAAGCCGGCGAACAGGATGTGGGCGGATATCCAGATGCCCAGCGGCACCCAGGGCTCCCAGTGGCCGGGCGCGAGCCCGGTCGCCGCGAACTCCGGCGTACTGTCCGCCCCTTCCGGGAGCCCGGCGTTGACCCCGTCCACGTAGGCGCGCACCCAGGCCGCCGTGTCCGCGTCCAGCGCCTCGAAGCAGCGACGTGCCGTGTCCGCGAGCCGGGACTGCCGGGCGAACCGGTCCCAGACCACGGCGTCCGCGCCCAGGAAGGCCGCGGTCGTGCCCTGCACGCGGTGCCGTTCGACCTCGATCTGCCAGGCCCGGTCGGTGGCGGCGTTCCGCCCCTGCGCGAAGGCCAGTTCCAGGCCGTCGGCCGCGCGCAGATGCGGGATGCCCCAGGCATCCCGGTAGACCTCGGTCGTCACACTGTCCCCGCTCTCCTGCTCGATCTGCCTTTAGGTTAGGCTGACCTAACCTTACTGGGCGCATGGGGAGGAGACAGCGGTGGGGCATGGCTGGGAGGGCGTGGTCCTCAAGCTGATGCGGGGCAAGGACTTCGCATTCACGGTGACCGGGGCGGAGCAGGTCACCGAGCGGTACCGCCGACTGCACCTCACCGACGGAGGCATGCTCGGCGCCACCGGAGTGCATCCCACGATGTGGGTGCGGCTCTGGTTCGACAACGCGGGCAAGCCCCATCAGCGCGCCTACACGCTGGTCGATCCCGACCCCGCGGCAGGCACCTTCAGCCTGGAGTTCGCGCTGCACGACGGCTGCGCCAGCGACTGGGCCCGGAACGCCAAGGCCGGCGACACCATAGAGGCGACGGTCCAGGGCACCGGCTTCTCCGTGCCGGACCCGCTGCCGTCCCGGCTGTTCGTCGTCGGCGACCCCGCCTCGCTGCCCGCGGTCAACTCCCTGCTCGACGCGATGCCCGGGGTCCCCGCCACCATCTGGTTCGAGACCCCGCACGGCACGGACGCCGAACTGCCCGTACGGGCCGACAGCGCGCACCACGAGCTGCGCCAGGTGCCGCGGAGCGACGACGGTGCCGGTCTCGTCGAGGAGGTGCGGGCCGCGCTGCCCGGGCTGCTCGGCGACGACCGGGAAGGCGCGTTCGTCTGGATCGCCTGCGACACGGCGACGACGCGGTCCCTCACGTCGTACGTCCGCAAGGAGCTGGCCCTCCCCAAGGAGCGGATCAGCGCCCTCGGCTACTGGCGTCCGGAACCCGTCAAAGCATGACAAGGGCTCATCAAGTTCGTTAACAGCCAGGCAACTCGGCCGAATCGGCACCGATATACGAACACGCCACCCTGAATCGCGTACGGCCGTGCGGGTGCCGTAGACCGGCCGGAGCACGCCATGTGGCTCCGGCCGGTCGCTCGTGGCCGTGCGGCCACCCGTTCGGCGGTGCGTCTGTTGCCCGCTCCGTGCGGGGCCCGTCTGATGGCAATGGGTACGCCGATCGGGTGTGCCGCCACACGGCCGGCCGCGACGGAGGTTCCGCCGATGCAGGGAATCACGAAGCGCCGGTGTCGCCGTGGCTCCCTGTGCGTCGCCGGAGCCCTGCTGATCTCCTCGGTCGCGGTGGGCGGGCCGGTCGCGGCCGCGCCGTCCCGTGGGGGCGCGCCCGCGGGCGACGGGGGCATCGTGCTGGAGTGGCGGCCCTGCAAGGGCAAGGCGCAGCGGGGATTCGAGTGCGCGACGGCGAACGTCCCGCTCGACCACACGCGTCCACGGTGGCGGACCATCGAGCTGGCGGTGATCAGGGCCCGGGCCACCGCCCCCGCACGGCGTGCCGGATCGTTGTTCTTCAATCCCGGCGGGCCCGGCGGGGCGGGGACCGTGGGGCTGCCCGGGCAGTACGCGAAGTTCCCCCGGGAGCTGCGCGAGCGGTTCGACATCGTCAGCTGGGACCCGCGCGGCATCGGGGAGAGCACCTCCGTGCGGTGTTTCGGCAGCGCGAAGGAGGCCGCCTCGTGGATCAAGGGCGTTCCCCCGTTCCCGGTCGGGGCCGACGAGCGCGGAGCCTTCGTCGCGGCGTACGCCGATCTCGCCCGCCGCTGCGGACAGCGCGACCCGGAGCTGCTGCGCCACATCTCGACCGCCGACACCGCACGCGACCTCGACGGGCTGCGTCAGGCGGTCGGCGAGCGGCGGCTCAGGTACTGGGGCGTCTCCTACGGCACCTTCCTGGGGGCGACCTACGCGAACCTGTTCCCGCACCGCGTCGGCCGTCTGGTCGTGGACGGGAACGTCGATCCGCGGGCCTGGGCGAAGGGCGCCGGGCCGAGGGGGACGGGACCGGGACCGGAGCTGAGCACGTTCCTGCGCCTGGACTCGGACCTGGGTTCGGCCGACGTCCTTGGGCAGTTCCTGGATCTGTGCGGCCGCGCCCCGGTGAGCGGCTGTGCGTTCTCCGCGGGGAGCCCGGAGGCGACCCGGGCCAAGTTCAGCGAGCTGCTGGGGCGGCTGTCGGAGCGGCCCGCGGGGAAGTGGACGTACGCGCGGGCCGTCAGCGAGGTACGGGCCGGGCTGTACACGGTCCACCCGGGCTGGACCGACACGGCGAGGACCCTGCAGACGCTGTGGGAGGGGCGCGCGCCGCGCGAGTCCTCGCCGTCGGCAAAGGTCCCGCGGTACCCCGGCTTCGAGCAGGTCTACGGCGTGATGTGCGCGGAGAGCGCCAACCCGCGGGACCCGGAACGCTATTCCGCGCTGGACGGGCTGAGTGCCGGGCGGGCGGGTGACCTCGGCCACTGGTGGGCCTGGGCCAACGAGCCCTGCGCGAGCTGGCCGGCCGAGGCCGCCGGACGTTACGCCGGCCCGTGGGACCGCCCCACCGCCCACCCCGTTCTCGTGGTCAACCCGACGTACGACCCGGCCACGCCCTACCAGGGCGGCGAGGCCATGGCCCGGGAGCTGGACGACGCCCGGCTGCTGACCCTCGACGGGTACGGACACACCGCCCTGGACAATCCGAGCAGTTGCGTGGGACAGCACGTGGTCCGCTACGTCCTCAGCGGGGCGCTGCCCCCGGTCGGCGCCAGGTGCGAGCAGGACACCCCGCCGTTCGCCACGAGGACGCCGGCCGGGGACGGCGGGGCGGTTCCCGCCGGTCCGTCCGTGACCTCGCTAGTCGACCCCGAGGGACCTCCTCAGGAACTCCACCTGGAGCAGGAGGTGGTTCTCCGCGATCTGTTCCTGGGGCGTCATATGTGTCACGCCCGTGAGGGGCAGCAGCTCATGAGGGCGGCCCGCCGCGAGCAGTGCCGATGAGAGCCGCAGGCTGTGTGCCACCACCACATTGTCGTCGGCCATGCCGTGGACGATCATCAACGGCCTGACGGGCTCTGCCGGATCGGTCAGTCCGTCCTCCGTCACCAGCGAGTTCGCCGCGTAGACCTCGGGCTGCTCCTCGGGGCCGCCGAGATAGCGCTCGGTGTAGTGGGTGTCGTACAGCCGCCAGTCGGTGACCGGGGCGCCCGCGACGGCCGCGTGGAAGACATCGGGCCGGCGGAGCACCGCGAGCGCGGCCAGATAGCCGCCGTACGACCAGCCGCGGATGCCCACCCGGCCGAGATCCAGCGGGAACCGGCCGGCCAGCGCGTGCAGCGCCTCGATCTGGTCGTCGAGGGTGACCAGCAGATCATCCTTGATCGCCTTCTCCCAGCCGGGGGAGCGGCCGGGAGAGCCGCGCCCGTCCGCGACGAGCACCGCGAAACCCTGGTCGGCGAGCCACTGGGAGGTGAGATGCGGATGGTGCGCGGCGAGCGTGCGCTGTCCGTGCGGTCCCGCATAGGGATCCAGCAGCACGGGAAGCGGACCGTCCGACTCCTGATAGTCGGACGGGAGCAGCACGGCGCACGGGATCCGCCGTGCGCCCCCTTCGACGAGCTGTACGCGGGCCGTGATCACCGGTTCCTCCGCGTACGAGGCGATGGTGGTCACCGGCTTCCCCTCCCGCAGCACCTGAACCGCCGTGCCGCTCACCACGCCCGGCCGCGCGGACGCGAGCACCGTCACTGCCCCCGAGCGCACCGCGGAATGCACCCCCGCACCCTCGGAGACCCGCTGCACCCCCAGCTCGTTCACCCGGTACACATGGATCTCGCCGATCTCCGGCTCGGCCGCGTCCTCGCCGGCCGACGCCGAGACCAGAACGTCCGACCCGCCGATGTCCAGCACCGCCCGCACATGCAACTGCGGCCCCGTGAGCGGCCGGTCGCCCACGGCCAGCACCCGCGCCCCGCCCTCGTCGGCGATCCGCACCAGCCGTCCGTCCGGGGCCCACGCGGGCACCCCGTCCAGCAGCTCGATCCACGCAGGGTCCTCGTCGACATGCACCGTGCGGGTGACGCCGCTCTCCGTGTCCACGGCGAGATGAAGCGCCGTGCGCTGGTCCCGCGTCTGGACGAGCAGCAGCGGAGCCCCGGCCGTCGACCAGTGCACCCGGGCCAGGTACGGGTATCGCTCCCGGTCCCAGACGACCTCGGTGCGCGCCCCGTCCAGCCCCATCAGCAGGAGCCGCACCTCCGCGTTCGCCGACCCGGCCGACGGATACCCGATCCGCGCCGGCTCCCGGTCCGGATGCGCCGGGTCCGAGATCCACCAGCGCCGTACAGCAGCCCCGTCCACCCGCGCCACCAGCAGCCGGTCCGAGTCGGGGGACCACCAGAAACCGCGCGATCGCCCCATCTCCTCGGCCGCGATGAACTCCGCCATGCCGTACGTCGTGTGCTCGTCCTCCGGCTCGGCCAGCGCCCGGTCGCCCTCGCCGTCCGCACCGGTCACCCGCAGCCCGCCGCCCGCCGCATACGCGACAAGACGACCGTCCGGCGACGGCCGCGGATCGATCACCGGCCCGGCGGCGGGCAGTTCACGCGCCGTCCCGGCCCGCAGCTCCGCCGTGAACAGCCGTCCGGAGAGCGCGAAGGCCGCCAACTCCGCCTCGCGGTCCACGGCGTACCCGACGATGCCCGCGGATCCCTCACGGCTGCGCTCACGCCGCGCCAGCTCCTGCGCCGACAACTCCTCGGCCGCGCCGCCGAGCAGCGCCTCCGGATCGGCCGCCAGCCGCTCGCGCACCTCCCCCTCCAGGTCGAGCACCCAGAGCCGGTGAGATCGCTCCGTCCCCGAAGGAGACCTCAGGAACACCACCCGGGAACCGTCCGGGGACACCGTGAACGCGCGCGGTGCGCCCAGAGTGAAGCGCTGCGTCCTGGCGTACTGGCGAGGGAAGGAGGGCTGCTGCTTCAAGGTCATGCGACCGAACCTAGCCGAGTGGGCCGGACCTTTTCCCTGCCTCGGACCCACGGGGCGGAAGGTGTGCGCCCCCATGTGCTGCCGTGCACCGATCGATGCGGCGGAACGGATAGTTATGATCCGTAGCGCTAGGTGGGTAGGAACCTTCCGGCACTTGCTGCTGTCCGTTCCCGACCGAATATCTGTGGAGGTGAACCGCCGTGGCACTCTCGATTTCGGCGGTGGTGCTGCTGGCGATCGTCGTCTTCCTGCTGGTCAGGAAATCCGGCCTGAAGGCCGGACATGCGGCGGTTTGCATGCTCCTCGGGTTCTATCTCGCCAGCTCCTCCATCGCACCCACGATCAGCCAGCTGACCACGAACGTGGCGGGCATGATCGGCGGGCTCAAGTTCTAGCCCGGGCCTCGTAGGCTGGGAGCCATGACGGATCTCCCAGCCCGTCGTCTGCTCCTGGTGCACGCGCACCCCGACGACGAGTCGATCAACAACGGCGCCACCATGGCCCGGTACGCCGCGGAGGGTGCCCGCGTCACCCTGGTCACCTGCACGCTCGGCGAGGAGGGCGAGGTCATCCCGCCCGAGCTCGCGCACCTGGCCCCCGACAAGGAGGACGGCCTCGGCGCACACCGGATCGGCGAACTGGCCGCCGCGATGAAGGAACTGGGTGTCGCCGACCACCGCTTCCTCGGCGGCCCGGGACGCTTCCGCGACTCCGGGATGATGGGCGTTCCCCAGAACCGCCGGCCGGGCGCGTTCTGGAACACGCCCGTGGACGAGGCCGCGCCGTATCTCGTCGAGGTGATCCGCAGCGTCCGGCCGCAGGTGCTGATCACCTATGACCCGCAGGGGGGTTATGGGCATCCCGACCACATCCAGGCGCACCGCGTCGCCATGCGCGCGGCCGACCTCGCCGCCGAGCCCGCCTTCCGGCGTGATCTCGGCTCCCCGCACACCATCGCCAAGATCTACTGGAACCGGGTGCCGCGCTCGGTCGCCGAAGCGGGCTTCGCCCGGCTGCGTGCCGCGAACGTCGAGTTCCCCGGCGTCGCGAACATCGACGACATTCCCGGCGTAGTGGACGACGCCGAGATCACCGCCGAGATCGACGGCACCGCGTACACCGCGCACAAGGCCGCGGCGATGCGCGCGCACGCCACACAGATCGCGGTCGACGGACCGTTCTTCGCGCTCTCCAACGATCTCGGACAGCCGCTGTTCACCACCGAGTACTACCAGTTGGTGCGCGGACTCCCCGGCGTGCCGGCCGGGGAGCGCGAGCACGACCTGTTCGCAGGTACGGTCCACGGTACGGGCGGCGCTGACGGTCCGGCCGGTACGACGACGCAGGAGGCAGTGTGATGAGCCAGTCCGGAGCCTTGGCAGCGAGGCCGTCGAAGCCGGGACGCATCGCCGCGTACGTCGGATTCGCCGTCCTCGGCCTGGTCGTCGGAGCCGCGGGATCGCTCGTCCAAGCCGCCTGGTTCCCGGCCGGGTTGCTGCTGGCGCTGCTCGGTACGGCCGGACTCTTCTACGGCGGACTGCGCACGACCGGCACCCAGCTGGGCGTCGTCGCGCCCGCCGCGGGCTGGATCGTCTCGGTGCTGCTCCTCAGCGCGGGACGGCCGGAGGGCGACGGCGTCTTCGCCGGCGGCCTCGGTGAGATCGTCTTCCTGCTGGGGGGAACGGTGCTGGCTGTGATGTGCGCCACGATTTCGCGATTGCCGCAACCCGGCGCGCCCTCAGGCTGACTTGATAAGTGACGTGTCCCATCTGAGGCCGAATTGCCCACGCCCGCAGGGGCGGCCGCGGAACGTCGCTTCCCGCAGTCGCCGGATAGAAATCGGCGACGGCCAGTATGGTGGTGCGCGCCGCCGAGCCGCCCGCAGCAACAGGAACCAGTAGGAACGGGCGGCGGAGCCAACCGGGAGAACCTGCTTTGAGCCGTGAAACTGACAGTTCGTCCTCCGGCCCCCAGGGGCGTGGCGGAGCTGCGTACCCTTCGGGGACACCGCCGTACGGATCACGCCAGTATCCGTCGCTGCACCCCACGCAGGACGCTCCGGAGGAGAGAACAGAGCCTGCGTCCACGCGACAGCCTGACGAACCCAGGACCGAGACGACGCTGACGACCCGGATCCGGATCAACATCCCGGGTTCGCGGCCGATTCCGCCCGTCGTCATGCGGACGCCGATGAGCGACCTGGACAAGAAGAACGCCGCGGCGGCGCGTGAGAGCGCGGCGGAGCGCACGGGCAGCACGCCGCGCCCGCCCGCGCCCGCGCAACCCACTGCCGCCACCGCGGACGCCGGGCGCGACGCGGGTCAGGCCGAGGCGGCGGAGAAGCCGGCCGAGGAGAAGACCAGCGACTGGTTCGCACCCCGCAAGGCGCCCACACCGGCCCCGACGCCTCCGCCGGCCTCCGTTCCGGCCCAGTCGACGGGTTCCGGCCCGCGGCCCAACCCGGGGCCGAACGCGAATCCGGCGTCGCGTCCCGAGGACACGGGCGCGCACAGGATGCCCGGCGCGTCCGGCGCGCGGCCCCGGAGCGGTCTCGACGACCTCGGGTCGAACGCCGACGCCGCCGGCCGTGGCGCGCCCACGCCCGGGCTCAGGCCGCCGGGTACCGGTCCCACAGGTCCCACGACGGGGCCGGCCACCGGCAGCTCGCCGTTCGCTCAGGGCGGTCCGGCCGGTGGTGTACCCGGTGGCGGCGTTCCCGGTGGTGGGGTGCCGCGGATGAGCGACGACACCGCCGTACTCACCCCGCAGAAGCCCGCTCCCGAACACGGCCCGGGCGGCCCTGGCGTTCCTCCTGGTCCGGGTGGCGGTGTTCCCGGTGGCAACGTCTCCGGCGACACGCTGACCAGTGGGATCCCGGTGGTTCCGCCGGATCACCGCTCGCCGTTCGCGCCCGGCGGCCCCGACGGCATGCCGTCGCCGTGGCCCTCCGATCCCAGCGGTCCTGGTGGGCCGGGTGGTCCCGGTGGCCCCGGCGGTCCCGGTGCCGACTTCTCGGCCATGGACTTCCCTGGCCCGGCCACCTCGGCGCGCACCACGCCCGGCCCTTCGCCGGTGCCGTCCTCGCCCGCGGCCTCGTCGTCCAGGCCCGCGAAGAAGGGCCGCTCCAAGCTGGTCCTCGTCGGCGCCGGCGCGTTCGGTGTCCTCGGCGTCGCGTACTGCACCGGGCTGCTGCTGAACCACTCCGACGTGCCCAAGGGCACGACGGTCCTCGGGGTCGACATCGGCGGCGGCACGAAGGAACAGGCCGTCGCCAAGCTGGAGGGGGCCCTCGGCAAGCGCGCCGCCTCCCCGCTCCAGCTCACCGTCGGCGGCACGAAGGCGCAGCTCCCACCGGACAAGGCGGGCCTCTCCCTGGACAGCCAGGCGACGGTCCGCGCCGCGGCCGGCAGTGACTACAACCCGGTCTCGGTGATCGGTTCGCTCTTCGGCGGCGAGCGCGTCGCCCAGCCGGTGATCCCGGTCGACGAGGAGAAGCTCGTCGTCGCCCTGGCCGACCTGGCGGGCACCTCCGGTTCGGCGACCGAGGGCACGATCAAGTTCGAGCCGGGCAAGGCCGTCCCCGTACCGGGCAAGTCGGGCCAGGCGCTGGACGTCCAGAAGTCGATGATCTCGGTGAAGGACGCCTACCGGGCCCAGGTCGAGACGGGCCGCGCCAACAACGTCGAACTGCCCGTCGCCACGCGCGAACCCACGATCACCCAGGCCGAGCTGCAGCGGGCGATGAAGGAGTTCGCCGAGCCCGCCATGTCCGGCCTGATCACGATCAAGGCGGGCGGCAAGGAGATCCAGTTCGGGCCGTCGAAGTCCCTGCCGAAGATCCTCTCGATGAAGGCGGTCGACGGGAAACTGGTCGAGGTCTACAACAAGCAGGCCATCACCGAGCTCCTGGAAGGCACCTTCGACGGCATCACGATCACCAAGGGCGACGGCAAGGAGCACCCGCTGAGCGCGGACGACGTCGCCTTCGTGATGCGCGACGCCCTTCGTGGCAAGACCCCTGCGGAACGAACCGGCACGATCGAGCTCGACCCCCAGGGCTGACACCCGCACCAGGCACCGACCGCACCACGCGATGCCCCCGCGCCGGACTTCCGGAGCGGGGGCATCGTGCTGCCTTCAGAGTCACGATCACGGGGACCGGCGCGGTGACGGCCTCCCTCGGGCCCTCCCCCGGTGCGCGAGCGCGTCGTGCGCGCCTCCCGGGCTCCTCAGTTGAGCATCGCCCGTGCCGCGTGCGCCTTCCGTCTGATCGCCGCCGCCGTGGCCGGTTCCACCGCCGAGACGACGTCGGCATACGCGTCCATCTCCGCCGCCCCGGAGAGGAAGTCGCCCCGCTGGACGAGGAGCTGGGCGCGGTCGAAGCGGAGACGGGCGGGATGGGCGGGGAGGAGGAGGGCCAGGTCGATGGCCCAAAGGGCGACCGCGGTGTGTTCCGGGCGGGCCGCGGACCAGGCACGGATGTTGTTGAGGATGCGCAGGACGATCTCCAGCGGGTTCGCCGGGACCAGCATCGAGGGGTCGAGCGGGGCGCCCGTCGCGCCCGCGACGAGGAGCTCCGCGTCGGGCCCGGTCAGCAGCCGGCCGCCCGCGAAGGGATCCGCCAGCACCGGGCTCTCGGGGTCGCCGAAACCGACGACGAAATGGCCGGGGAGGGCGACGCCGTACACCGGGGCGCCGGCACGGCGGGCGACCTCCATCCACACGACGGACAGGAGGATGGGCAGGCCGCGCCGCCGCCTCAGCACCTCGTGGAGCAGGGAGGACTCCAGCCGTTGGTAGCAGCCGGGGGTGCCGTGGAAACCGCAGCGATCGCCGAGCAGCGAGGCCATGGCCGCCACCCAGTTGTGGGGTCCGGCCATTCCGTACGGCAGCATGCCCGCCAGCCGGTCCAGCTCGATCTGCGCGGCGTCGAGTCCCGCCTCGCCCAGCCCCGGGTCCGCCTCCGCGCCCACCAGAAGGCACAGCGTCGCGAGGTCGGGCCGCTCGGAGCGGGCCTCCTCGGCGAAGCGGCGCCGCCAGTGCGTGGCCTCGGGGTGTGGCGGGTGCATATGCGTCTCGTACCCGCTCAGGAAGATCGGGAGTATCGGAAATGGTGGTAGAGGTGATGGACGGCGAAACCCATCCCGTCGTACAGCGCCACGGCCCCGCCGTTGTCCGTCTCGACCTGCAGCCAGGCCGCCGAGGCCCCCTCGTCCAGCGCCCGCCGCGCGAGCGCCGCCATCACGGCCGTCGCCAGTCCCTGTCTGCGGTACGCGGGGTCCACCTCCACCGCCATGAACCCGGCCCAGCGTCCGTCGACCACACAGCGGCCGATCGCCGCGGGAACGTCCGACTCGCCCGGCACGGTGGCGAACCACACCGAAGGGCCGCTGGACAGGACCTTGAGCACATGTGGGCCCGGCACAGTGGACCGCTGGTAACGCCGGAGCCAGGACCCGTCGACCGACCGGTCCAGCCGCACCCGCTCCATGTCCGCGTCCAGGTCGCCGATTGCCGCGAGCCCGGCGACACGCAGCTCCGCCGTCACCTCGCGCTCCCAGCCGTGCTCCTCCAGCCCGGCGCAGAGCGCCTCCTGGGTGCCCTCCGCCCCGGTCGCGGTCTGGACGTACGCCGGCAGTCCCCGGTCCGCGTACCAGGACCGGGCCCGTATCAGTGCCTCGTCCAGCGGCATCCCCGGATCCCCGAGCGGCAGCACCGAGTTCGCCCGCCGCGTGAAGCCGGACGCCGCCCGCAGCACCCAGTCGCCGAGCGGAGCGCTCTCCACCGGCTGCCAGGACCGGGCCGACACCCGGGCCAGCTCCTCGAAGGAGGCTGCCGGGAGGCCTCGCCTACGGGCCGGGGCGGTGGGGACGACCTTGCCCGCGACCAGCGATGATTCCGGAATGCGGACGGTCTCGCCGGTCCTGCGTGTGATCAGCAGCACACCCTCGTCCCATGATGTGAGAACCCCGACCGCGTCGGTGAACTTCCCCGCTTCGGACCCCGCCTCGGCGCGCCGCCGCACGGAGACACGTTTTCCCACGTCAGAGGGGGTGATGCGGACCTCCAGTCGTCCGCCTGCAGTGAATTCCACAGCTCAGTCCTCCCCTCCTGTTCGGATCATCCCCAGGAACGGAGATACTAGGTGCGGGCATCGACGACGCCGCGCTCCCGCGCAGCCCCGCGGCGAGCCGCAGACCGGACGCCGCGCCCTACCGAGGAGGAACGACAGCGTGACCTACGTCATCGCGCAGCCTTGTGTCGACGTCAAGGACAAGGCGTGCATCGAGGAGTGCCCCGTCGACTGCATCTACGAGGGCTCACGGTCCTTGTACATCCACCCGGACGAATGCGTCGACTGTGGTGCTTGTGAGCCGGTCTGCCCGGTCGAGGCGATCTTCTACGAGGACGACACTCCCGAGGAGTGGAAGGACTACTACAAGGCGAACGTCGAGTTCTTCGACGAGCTCGGTTCGCCCGGTGGCGCCTCCAAGCTGGGTCTGATCGAGCGGGACCACCCCTTCATCGCCGCACTGCCGCCGCAGAACGGCTGACAGCGCGACTCGGTCCCGTACGGTGCGTCCGCCGTACGGGGCCGTGGCGTTTGTGCCGGTCCGCCCGGCAGGCCCGGCAGGCGCCCGCAGCGCGCCGCCGTACGAACGAGAGAGTGAGCACCCGTGTCCGCCGTATCGTCACGTCTCCCCGTCTTCCCCTGGGACAAGCTGGAGCCGTACAAAGCGACCGCCGCGGCCCACCCGGACGGCATCGTCGACCTCTCCGTCGGCACGCCCGTCGACCCGGTCCCGGCCCTGATCCAGCAGGCGCTCGTCGCGGCCGCGGACTCGCCGGGCTATCCGACGGTGTGGGGGACGGCCGCGCTGCGGGACGCGCTGGTGTCGTGGTGCGAGCGCCGGCTCGGCGCGGTGTCGTTCGCCCACACCAATGTGCTGCCGGTGATGGGGTCCAAGGAACTGGTGGCCTGGCTGCCGACCCAGCTCGGCCTGGGGGCCGGTGACCAGGTGGCCTACCCCCGGCTGGCCTATCCGACGTACGAGGTCGGCGCGCGGCTCTGCGGAGCGACGCCGGTCGTCTACGACGACCCGGTCACCGACCTCGACCCCGCCGGTCTGAAGCTGCTCTGGCTGAACTCGCCCTCCAACCCCACCGGCCGGGTCCTCGCCAAGGACGAGCTGATCCGGATCGTCTCCTGGGCGCGCGAGCACGGTGTGCTGGTCTTCAGCGACGAGTGCTACCTGGAGCTGGGCTGGGAGGCCGAGCCGGTCTCCGTGCTGCACCCGGACGTCTGCGGCGGCACGTACGACGGTCTGGTCTCCGTCCACTCGCTGTCCAAGCGCTCCAACCTGGCGGGATACCGGGCCGCCTTCATCGCGGGCGACGCTGCCGTGCTCGGCGAGCTGCTGCAGGTCCGCAAGCACGGCGGGATGATGACGCCCGCCCCGGTGCAGGCGGCCACGGTCGCCGCGCTCGGCGACGACGCGCACGTCACGGAGCAGCGCGCCCGGTACGCGGCCCGGCGCGACGCGCTGCGCGAGGCGCTGCTGAAGCACGGCTTCCGGATCGAGCACAGCGAGGCGAGCCTCTATCTGTGGGCGACCCGCGACGAGCCGTGCTGGGACACGGTGGGGCACCTGGCGGAGCTGGGCATCCTGGTGGCGCCGGGTGACTTCTACGGGGAGGCGGGGGAGCGGTTCGTGCGCGTCGCCTTCACGGCGACGGACGAGCGGGTCGAGGCGGCGGTCAAGCGCCTCGGCTGAGGCCGGACGGACGCGAACCGCACGGAGGCGACGGCCGCACGGGAGACGAGACCGGACGGAGGCCGCGGCCGCACCGGAGACGAGCCGCAGGGAAGCGGAGACCATACGGAAGGGGCCCTCGGGAGTTCGTGCTCCCGAGGGCCCCTTCCGTGTGCCGTGGACCGGCGGATCAGACGAGCAGATCCTGCACCGGCAGAGTGCCGGTGGGCAGTTCACCGGTGGGCAGTTCGCCGGTGGGCAGCAGGGCGCCCGCGTCCGGGATGCCGCCGCCGGTCAGCCCCTCGGCCGCGGGCAGGCCGTGGGTGGCCGTGGTGGTCGTGGTCCCACCCAGGAGGCCGGCTGCGTCTGCCGCGGCCTCCCCGGCCGTCTCCTGCGCGGTGGGCAGGCCCGTCCTGGTCACGTCGCTCAGGGTCGTGGCGGCGGCCGGGAACGCCGTGCCGACCACCTTGCCACCGGCCTCGTTCGCCGTGCCGACGGCCGTGCGCGCGGCACCGTCGACGGCGGAGCCGGCCACGTCGCCGTCGAGCTGGGTCAGGCCGCCGTTGCCCAGGTCCTGGGTGGGAAGGTCCACGGCGTTCGCGGAGCCGGCCGCACCGACCACGGGAGCTGCGCCGGCTGCGACGAGCAGCGCGACACGGGCGATCCGACGGGTCAGGGGGAGGGACATGATGCTCCTTCGACGAGATTGCGTTGGGTGGTGACTGTGGTGAATGTCCGGCGTCCGGACGCAGTGACAACCCCTTGTGGGCCCGGGAAGGTTGCGGTGGGGCAAGGTAAAGAGTTTGCAATACATCGCATAATCGGCTGTGGACAAAAACGGGCGAACAATATGCGTGCGGACAGCCTGCCGAACCGTCACTTCCCTTGTGAGGCAACGGAATTGGGGACCCGTCTCGAATGGGCTCGAACAAGTCGGGGAAACATCGCCATGACGCGCACGGCATAACTCGGGAGAGTGGCCGCTCGGACGATTGCGCGAGATGGATTTCGCTAACGCGCGATGCGGATGCGGACCGTCCCGCCGGACGATGGGGATTCGGATTCGGCCGAGCGCCAGCCCTCGTCGGCCTCGTCCGCGCTCCAGACGCTGCCGCCGAACGAGACCTCCGCGATACGCAGTTCCTCCGCCTTGGCCACCGCCCAGTGGGCCAGCTCCCAGCCGCGACGGTCCGCGCCGCCGGTGCCCGCCGCCCTCGTGGCGCTCACCGGAATCATCAGTTCGGCCGACTGCGGAGCCCCTGCCCGGCCCTTGCCGCCGACCGCGGGGAGGACCTCAGGACCGAAGGAGCGCACCAGTTCTGAGCGGACCTTCGCCGGGTCGCCGGTCTTGGTGGAGGGCGCCGCCGTGCAGGTCAGGGAGGCGGACGAGCGGCCGGTCAGCGCCGCGGAGAGGAGCGAGGCGTCCGGCTCGTGCTTCGCGTACGCCTGCGGGAAGCCGCTGCGCTGGACGCGCTGCGCCGCCTCCGTCAGCGGCAGCCGCGAGTAGCCCGGCACCTTGGCCAGGTGGTCGTAGAACGCCCCGGCCGAGAAGACCGGGTCGAGGATCTGCCGCGCGCTGCCCCAGCCCTGGGAGGGACGCTGCTGGAAGAGCCCGAGCGAGTCCCGGTCGCCGTGGCGGATGTTGCGCAGCGCCGACTCCTGCAGCGCCGTCGCCAGCGCGATGGTGACCGCGCGCTCCGGCATGCCACGGGTCGTGCCCACCGCGGAGATCGTGGCGGCGTTGGCGGCCATCTCCGGGCTGAGTTCGTACGACGTACCCGCGCCGGGGCCGTCGCCTTCACCGGTGTGCACCCGGCAGCGCGGCGCGCCGCCGCCGCTCTCGTACTGCACGGCCACGTACGCGACCAGCGCCAGCAGCACGGCGAGCGCAGCCGCGTTACGGAGGGAGCGGCCGCGCCGGACGGGGGAGGCGGTCTTGGTCACGCCGCCCACCGTACTGGAGCCCCCGGGCGGGCGGGCCGGGCACCTCGGACCACGGCCCGCAGGGGGTGCCCGTGCGGGACGCTAGGGTCGGAGCCATGCCCGAAACCGCGTTTGACCTCACCCTTGACGGCCCGGCTCTCACCGCACGGCTCATCGACTTCCCGTCGGTCAGCGGTGACGAGAAGCCCCTCGCCGACGCGATCGAGGACGCGCTGCGCGCCCTGCCCCACCTCACCGTCGACCGGCACGGCAACAACGTCGTCGCCAGGACGAACCTGGGGCGCGCCGAGCGGGTCGTCCTGGCCGGTCACATCGACACCGTGCCGATCGCGGACAACGTCCCCTCCCGGCTGGACGAGAACGGCATCCTGTGGGGCTGTGGCACCTCGGACATGAAGTCGGGCGTCGCCGTCCAGCTGCGGATCGCCGCGACCGTTCCCGAGCCCAACCGCGACCTCACCTTCGTGTTCTACGACAACGAGGAGGTCGCCGCTCACCTCAACGGTCTCGGGCATGTGGCCGACGCCCATCCCGACTGGCTCACGGGTGATTTCGCCGTACTCCTGGAGCCCTCCGACGCTCAGGTCGAAGGCGGCTGCCAGGGCACGCTGCGGGTGCACCTGCGCACGACCGGGGAACGCGCACACTCCGCGCGCAGCTGGATGGGATCCAACGCCATCCACGCCGCCGGTCCGATCCTGGCCCGGCTGGCCACGTACGAGCCGCGGCGCCCGGTGATCGACGGGCTCCGGTACCACGAGGGCCTCAATGCCGTCGGGATCGAGGGCGGTGTCGCCACGAACGTCATCCCCGACGAGTGCACCGTGGTGATCAACTACCGCTACGCACCGGACCGGACCATGGCGGAGGCGGAGGCTTATGTCCGCGAGTACTTCGCGGACTGCGGGGTCGCCGAGTTCATCGTGGACGATCACACGGGCGGGGCGCTGCCCGGGCTGTCGCACCCGGCGGCCGCGGCCTTCATGGAGGCCGTCGGCGGATCGGCACAGCCCAAGTTCGGCTGGACCGACGTCTCGCGGTTCAGCGCGCTGGGCGTTCCCGCGGTCAATTACGGCCCCGGCGACCCGCTCTTCGCCCACAAGCGGGACGAGCACGTGGCCATCGACAGGATCACCCACTGCGAGGAGCGGCTCCGCGACTGGCTCACCACCTGAGGCCACGCATCCGGACCTCCGCGTGCCCGACCTCCGGAATTTCGCTCTTGTCCACCTGCTTCGACCTACCCTGACCTGGAACGAGCACCGCAGCGGAGGGAGCAGGTCATGGGCAACCCCGACGAAGCACGGCGGCCGGAGGAACAGCGGCTGGGTCCGGTGCTGCGCCGCAGAGAGCAGATCCAGCCCGGCACCACGGACCAGCGCCTGCTGGACACCGAAGGCGACTCCGAATGGGTGCACACCGATCCCTGGCGGGTCATGCGCATCCAGTCGGAGTTCGTCGAGGGCTTCGGCGCACTCGCCGAACTGCCCAGCGCGATCAGCGTCTTCGGCTCCGCGCGGACCGCGCCCGGCACATCCGAGTACGAGGCGGGAATCCGTATCGGCAGGGCTCTCGTCGAGGCCGGCTTCGCGGTGATCACCGGGGGCGGGCCGGGGGCGATGGAGGCCGCCAACAGGGGCGCACGGGACGCCAAGGGCATCTCCGTAGGGCTCGGGATCGAGCTGCCCTTCGAGCAGGGGCTCAACCCGCACGTCGACATCGGCGTGAACTTCCGGTACTTCTTCGTCCGCAAGACGATGTTCGTCAAGTACGCGCAGGGCTTCGTCGTCATGCCCGGCGGGTTCGGCACGCTGGACGAGCTCTTCGAGGCCCTCACCCTCGTCCAGACCCGCAAGGTGACCCGCTTCCCGATCGTGCTCTTCGGCTCGGCGTACTGGTCGGGCCTGGTCGACTGGCTGCGTGACACCGTGGTCGCCCAGGGCAAGGCGTCCGAGCGTGACCTGCTGCTCTTCCACGTCACGGACGACGTGGACGAGGCGGTCGCCCTGGTCACGAAGGAGACGGGGCCGCCTGCGCCGGTCGCTTACGAGGGCTTCGAGGCCTGAGACCCCCGCCCGGCCCGGCCCCGGACCTCGGCCCGGGGCCAGGCCGGGACCGATGCCGACGGTGGAGGGGGGCGAGGTCAGGCCAGTCCCCGGCGGGCGACCGCCGGGGGCCGGTGCCCGGCGATCGAGGCCACCATGTCCAGCACCTGGC
The DNA here is from genome assembly GCF_044757085.1 of Streptomyces sp. NPDC091376. Taxonomy (NCBI): domain Bacteria; kingdom Bacillati; phylum Actinomycetota; class Actinomycetes; order Kitasatosporales; family Streptomycetaceae; genus Streptomyces; species Streptomyces sp. NPDC091376. The sequence goes on from NZ_JBIVUF010000017.1 coordinate 53,769, forward strand.
GGGTCTCCGCGACCTCGTGCACCCGGTAGACCTGGGCACCGAGCCACGCCGACACCGCGGTCGTCGCGAGCGTGCCGATCACCCGCTCCTTCACCGGGCGGTCGAGCGTCTCGCCCACGAAGTCCTTGTTCGACAGCGACACCAGCACCGGCCAGCCCGTGTCCACCATCTCGCCGAGCCGCCGGGTCGCCTCCAGCGAGTGCCGGGTGCTCTTCCCGAAGTCATGGCCGGGGTCGATGAGGATCCCGTCCCGGCGCACGCCGAGCTCCGCCGCCCGCTCCGCCAGTCCGGTCGTCACCCGCAGGATGTCCGCCATCACGTCGTCGTACGCGATCCGGTGCGGCCGCGTCCTCGGCTCCGCCCCGCCCGCGTGCGTACAGACCAGGCCCACGCCGTAGCGTGCCGCCACCTCGGCCAGCTTCGGGTCGACCCCGCCCCAGGCGTCGTTCAGCAGATCGGCGCCCGCCTCGCAGACCGCCGCCCCCACGTCGTGCCGCCAGGTGTCCACACTGATCACCACGTCCGGGAAGCGCCTGCGTACCTCGGCGACGAAGCCGACCGTACGACGCGCCTCCTCCTCGGCCGTCACCTCCTCACCGGGACCGGCCTTCACCCCACCGATGTCGATGATGGCGGCTCCCTCGGACACCGCCTGCTCGACACGGGCGAGAGCGGGCTCGTCACGGAACGTGGCGCCCTGGTCGTAGAAGGAGTCCGGGGTCCGGTTCACGATCGCCATGATCACCGGCTCGTGCGCGCCGAATTCGCGTCGCCCCAGCCGCAGAGTCCCGTCGTGCATCCCCTGCATCCGCTGTTTCCTCCTCGCGATCGGTCGCCTGCGACCTTAACTGTCGGTGGCGCATGGCACGATCGGCGGAGGACGGTTTCCTGCTCCGGGGAGAGGCGCGCGCTGTGTTCTGGTTCTTGCTGATCGCGATGGTCGTGGTGATCGCCGCGGTCACTCTCGCGGTGGTCGGTGGCGGAGAGACCGCGGTCCTCCCCGAGGTGGCGCCCGAGCGGCTCGTGGACCCGCTGCCGGTGACACGCCCGGTGGGCCGCGCCGATGTCGAGGCGCTGCGCCTGCCCGTGACGGCGCGCGGCTACCGCATGGCGGACGTCGACGAGGTGCTCGGCCGGCTGGGTGCGGAGCTCGCGGAGCGGGACGCGCGGATCGCCGAGCTGGAGTCGATGCTCGCCGGGCGGCAGGCGACGGCGGTCGGCCCGCCGGAGCTGTTCGACAAGCGGCCCGAGGACGAGCCGAAGGAGCGGCCCGGGTTCTTCGACAAGGGGCCGGAGCCGGGCGAGGAGCAGGAGCGATGAGCGGCGGTGCCGTGGCGGGGCCGGACGGGCGGCTGCGCTGCCCCTGGGGCCTGTCCACCGAGGACTACGTCGCGTACCACGACGAGGAGTGGGGCCGGCCGGTCCACGGGGACGACGCGCTGTTCGAGCGGCTGGCGCTGGAGGCGTTCCAGTCCGGGCTCTCCTGGATCACGATCCTGCGCCGCCGCGAGGGCTTCCGTCAGGCGTTCGCCGACTTCAGGATCGCGTCGGTGGCGGCCTTCACCGACGCCGACAAGGAGCGCCTCCTCGCCGACCCCGGCATCATCCGCAACCGCTCGAAGATCGAGGCGACCGTCTCCAACGCCCAGGTGCTCTCCGGCTGGCCGGCGGGCGAGCTCGACGCGCTGATCTGGTCGTACGCGCCGGATCCGGCCGGGCGGCGGGCGCCGCGCACGATCGCGGACGTCCCGGCGGTCACGGACGAGTCCACGGCCCTCTCCAAGGACCTCAAGAAGCGCGGGCTGCGCTTCATCGGCCCCACGACGGCCTATGCGCTGATGCAGGCGTGCGGCCTGGTCGACGACCATCTGGAGGGCTGTACGGCCCGCAGGGCGACACCGGCGGCCTGACGCCCGCGTCGCCCCGTCTCCGCCGCGTCCCCGCGTCCGCCGCCGGTCACGGCCCGCCGGGGACCACGGCCGTGGCCGGCCGTGGTCGGCGGCGCCGCCTACCGGCCGAGGTACTGCGGCTTCTCCTTGGCGATGAAGGCCCGTACGGCGATCTCGTGGTCCTCCGAGGCGCCGGCTCGGGTCTGGAGCTCGTCCTCCTTGTCGAGCGTCTCGGCCAGCGAGTGACCGGAGCCGTACGCGAGGGACTCCTTGATCGCCGCGTAGGCCAGGGTCGGGCCCTCGGCCAGCGCCCGGGCGACGGCCGCCGCCTCGGCCGTCAGGTCGTCGGCGGGCACGAGCTTGTTCACGATGCCCAGCTCGTACGCCTCCTGCGCGGTGATCGAGCGCGGGAAGAGCAGCAGGTCCGCGGCACGGCTCGGGCCGATCAGCCGCGGCAGCATCCAGGAGACCCCGGAGTCGGCGGTCAGCGCGACCCCGGCGAACGACGTCGTGAACTTCGCGGAGTCGGCGACGACGCGGTAGTCCGCGGCCAGGGCGAAGCCCATCCCGGCGCCCGCGGCGACCCCGTTCACCCCCGCCACCACCGGCTTCGGCATCTCGGTGATGGCCCGCACGATGGGGTTGTAGTGCTCGCGCACGGTGTTCATGGTGTGGCTGGTGCCCGACTCCTTGTCGGACATCAGCAGTGAGACGTGCTCCTTGAGGTCCTGGCCCACACAGAAGGCGCGGCCCGTCGCCGTCAGCAGTACCGCGCGTACGCCCGTGTCCGCGGCGGCGGCCAGCAGGGCGTCCCGGAGGGCGATCTTGGCCTCGACGTTCATCGCGTTCATGGCCTCGGGCCGGTTGATCGTGATCGTCGCGAGTCCGTCGCTCACCTCGTACAGCACGGTGTCCGCCATGGCAGGGTCCCCTTCGCACCTCGGGCAGTGATGTCGAGCCCAGCATGGCGGAGATCGCGTAGGGCCGACATACGCACCGGTATGTGACCTGCGTCAAAGAAATTTACGCTGTCGGATCGGTGCCTGAGAGTGGCGCGAGGGCGAAGTATCGCAGGCGGATCCCCGAAATGAGTGGTTTTGCGAAAGCGCGTTGCGCAAGCGATGCCGACTGATGTTGGTCATCGGGTCCCGCGATGCGGGATAATGGCTGGGAAGCAATGTGTTCGATGCCGGTGACGTGTGCCCACCCAGGGGGCCGTCGGTGACGATGAGCTGGTTTCAGGAAGGGGAACGAGCATGGCGGCCATGAAGCCGCGGACGGGCGACGGCCCGCTCGAGGTGACCAAGGAGGGGCGGGGCATCGTCATGCGCGTTCCGCTCGAAGGCGGCGGTCGGCTTGTCGTCGAGCTGACTCCGGACGAGGCAGACGCCCTCGGCGACGCCCTCAAGAAGGTCGTCGGCTGACAGCGGAAGCGCCCACACCTTTCTGTGCTGCCCCGGCTCGGTATGACGCTGAGCCGGGGCAGTGCCGTGTCCGCGTCGTGCCGGCCGGGCCGAGAAGGCCGTAGTTCGCGGCGGTCAGCCGCGGCGCACCGCGCACAGCAGGCCGTCGCCCACCGGCAGCAGCGACGGCAGCAGCTCCTGGCTCTCCCGCACCGTGCGCAGCAGCTCCCGCACCCGCAGTACCTCGCCGGGCTGGGCCGCCGAATCGACCGTGCGGCCGTCCGCGAAGACGCCTTCGAAGCAGACGAGGCCGCCGGGTCTCAGTAGGCGCAACGATTCAGCTAGGCATTCCAGCGACTCCATGCGGTCGCCGTCGCAGAAGACGAGGTCGTATCCGCCGTCGGCGAGCCGCGGCAGTACGTCCAGTGCGCGGCCGGGAATGAAACGCGCCCGGTTCGCCGCGAAGCCGGCGGCTCGGAAGGCCTCCCGGGCGAACTGCTGCCGCTCCGGCTCGGGGTCGACCGTGGTCAGCACGCCGTCCGGCCGCATGCCCTGCAGCAGATAGATCCCGGAGACTCCGGTGCCCGTGCCGATCTCCGCCACCGCCTTGGCGCCCGCCGTCGCGGCCAGTAGCCGCAGCGCGGCACCGGTACCCGGCGACACCGAGGGCAGCCCTGCCTCCCGGGCCCGCTCACGGGCCCAGCGCAGTGCTTCGTCCTCGGCGACAAAGGCGTCGGCGAACGCCCAGCTCGTCTGCCGGTTGGCGGTAATGACCCTCTCCTGTCCCCGTAGTTGGCGCAACCGTGACTGTATCCGCTGCACCCGGGAACCCGCAGATGGGACCGGGCGTTGTGCAAGAGCAGGGGGAAAGGTGTGGACGCGCGCCACCCGTTCCCAAATTCGCGTAAAGATTCTTATCCGGAGCTAACGGGCGAGGTGGCTATGGTAGGGGCTCCACTGGACACCACCAGAGCCGACAGGGGAGGTGCGGCTGCGCCTGTGGATCGGAGAGGGCTGCTGAGGCGCCTTCTCGGGTCGGCGGGTGAGCCGAAATCCGTGACCGACACCGCTGACGCCCGTTCCAGCCAGGCCGACTCCGTGCCCACCGCGACCTTCGCACCGGATGCGGAATCGCAGGCGTGGACCCCTCCCTCCTGGGAGGACATCGTCAGCACGCACAGCGGTCGGGTCTACCGTCTCGCCTACCGTCTGACCGGAAACCAGCACGACGCGGAGGACCTCACCCAAGAGGTCTTCGTCCGTGTCTTCCGCTCCCTGTCGACCTACACGCCGGGGACCTTCGAGGGCTGGCTGCACCGCATCACCACCAACCTGTTCCTGGACATGGTCCGCCGCAAGCAGCGCATCCGCTTCGACGCCCTTGGTGACGACGCGGCCGAGCGGCTGCCCAGCCGTGAGCCGTCCCCGCAGCAGGTCTTCCACGACACCCACTTCGACGCCGACGTCCAGCAGGCACTGGACACCCTCGCGCCCGAGTTCCGCGCCGCCGTGGTGCTCTGCGACATCGAGGGCCTCTCGTACGAGGAGATCGCGGCCACGCTCGGCGTCAAGCTCGGCACCGTCCGGAGCCGGATCCACCGCGGCCGGTCCCATCTGCGCAAGGCCCTGCAGCACCGCTCTCCGGAGGCGCGTGCCGAGCAGCGCGCGCTCGCGGGCGTGGCCGGGGAGGGCGGGACGGCGTGAGCAGCATCAGTCCCACCCCCGCGGAGCAGCATCTGGGGGACCGGCTCGCTGCCCTGGTGGACGGCGAGCTCAAACACGACGTGCGCGATCGCGTCCTCGCGCATCTCGCGACCTGTGCCAAGTGCAAGGCCGAGGCCGATGCACAGCGCCGGCTGAAGAGCGTCTTCGCCACGGCCGCCCCGCCGCCACCCTCCGAGGGTCTGCTCGCACGGCTGCAGGGGCTGCCGGCGGGACCGCCCGGAGGTGATGACGACGGGCGGGGAGGCCCGTTCGGCCGGGGGCGTCCCACCGATGGCGTCTTCGGTATGACCCCGGAGAACTTCGGATTCGTACCGGGCGGGCACGGTCTGCCCGACGGCGGTCCCGGTTCGGGGTTCCGCATTCACGACGTGGGGCGCCAGGAGGCGGAGCGCTCCCTGTGGCGCGGACGCAGGTTCGCGTTCGCTGCCGCCAGCGCCGTGTCCTTCGCGGCCATCGCCCTCGGCGGGACGCTGCCGCTCGCCACCACCGGCGACGCCACGGCCCGCGGGGACAACCGCGGCAACAATGTGACACCGCTGCGCGCGCAGACCCCGGCCGGCACGGGCGCGGAAGCGAACCGCCGCCGCGGCGGGGCCACCGGGCTGAGCGGCATGAGCAGCACTCCGGCGGTTGCGGTGGCTCCGCAGACGCTGGCCCATGCACAGCCGCTGTCCCATCCGTTCGCCGCGCAGCCGCTGCTGGCCGGCGGCTCCTCACCGTCGTTGATACGGCCCACGGGCTCGGCGTTCCAACTGGCCACGGCCCCCGGCCCGACCGCGTCCGGCACTCCGCTGCCCAGCAGGCTCGCGGCCCCGACCCGGCGCTGATCCACCGCGGTCGTTCGCAGGTGGCCGGGCGGGCTGTGGGACACCACTCGTAAACCTGGTTGAATCCAGGGACGGGGTGCCCGGCGGGGCGCACGAACCGGCCAGTAGCGGGGAGAGCATGGAGAACGGGAAGCCGACGGGTCCCAAGCCGAAGTGGTGGAGCCGGCCGGCCCGCCCCGAACCGTCGTCGGTGACCGACGCGGTGGCGACGGCCGACACGCCCGACGCCGTACATGACGCCGGACCCGGACCGGACACCGTGCGGCACGGCGCACAGGTCGTGGCACCGGCCGCTCCGGTCGACGACCAGGCGGAATACCCCCTGGCAGCACCCGCGCCCGCACCCGCATCGGTGCCGGACGCACAGCCGCAGGCCCCGGAGCCGGAAGCCTCCGTCGAGGAGCAGCCGCACGCCCCGGAGCCGGACGCCTCCGTCACGGAGCAGCCGCACCCGCAGCCGGCGGGTGACGGCTGGACGGACCCGGCCGACCCGGTGCCGCACGGCCGTGACGGCCTCCCGGCGGGTGACCGTACGGACGGCGGCGTACGGCCGTTGCACGAGCCCGACGAGTACCGCACGCCTCCCTACGGCGGCCCCGGCCCGTGGGCGCCGGCCCCGCCCGTGCAGCGGCCCGGGGGCGGGACGCCACCGCCGTACCCCTCAGGTGGCGAGTACGCGGCACCGGCGCCGGGGCCCACGACCGCCCCACCCGCCCCCGCGCCCGTACCGGTGCAGTGGAGCCAGTACGACCCCTGGAGCTCGCCCGGCGTGGCGCTCACACAGCCCGGAGAGCCCCGCAGGAAGAAGGCCCGGCGTGGCATGGCCTTCGTCGGCGCACTGCTCTTCGCGCTGCTCGCCGGAGTGCTCGGCGGCGGTGTCGGCGCCTACCTCGAACGCAACGGCGGGATCAGCACCGTCGAGCTGCCGCAGTCCGGCGCCGAGGACTCCGGCCGGGCCCCGGACAGCATCGCCGGTATCGCCGCCAGCGCCCTTCCCAGCGTGGTCACGCTGCACGTCAGCGGCAGCGGCGAGCAGGGCACGGGCACCGGGTTCGTCCTGGACGCGCAGGGCCACATCCTCACCAACAACCATGTGGTCGACCCCGCCGGCAGCTCCGGCGACATCTCCGTGACCTTCAGCGGCGGCGAAACCGCCCGCGCCACCCTCGTCGGCAAGGACAGCGGCTACGACCTCGCCGTCGTCAAGGTCACCGGCGTCTCCGGGCTCAGGCCGCTGCCGCTGGGCAACTCCGACAACGTCCGGGTCGGCGATCCCGTCGTCGCCATCGGCGCGCCCTTCGATCTGCAGAACACGGTGACCGCCGGAATCATCAGCGCCAAGGAGCGCCCGATCACCGCCGGTGGCGAGAAGGGCGACGGCAGCGACGTCAGCTACGTCGACGCGCTGCAGACCGACGCCCCGATAAACCCCGGGAATTCGGGTGGCCCGCTCGTGGACTCCAAGGCGCGGGTCATCGGCATCAACAGCGCGATTCGCGCCGCGGACAGCGCGCCGGGCCCCGATGGAGGCGCCGGTCAGTCCGGTTCCATCGGCCTCGGCTTCGCCATTCCGATCAACCAGGGCAAGCGGGTCGCCGAGGAGCTGATCAACACCGGCAAGGCCACCCACCCCGTGATCGGCGTCAGCCTCGACATGCAGTACTCGGGCGACGGCGCGCGCGTCGGCGAGAAGGGCAAGGACGGTGCCGCGTCCGTCACCGCGGGCGGGCCGGCCGCCAAGGCCGGTGTCCGTCCCGGCGACGTCATCACCAAGGTCGACGGCCAGCGTGTGCACAGCGGCGAGGAACTCATCGTCAAGATCCGTGCGCACCGCCCCGGTGACCGCCTGGAACTCACGCTCACCCGCAACGGCAAAGAGCAGACCAAGACGCTGACGCTCGGTTCGTCCACGGGCACGTGACGGACACCCCGGAGGTACCGCGGGGACAGATTCGCCGGGTACCGTGGAGCCGGCCACTCGTCCCTGCGCTGCGGGCACGGGGAACAAGAACACGAGGAGCAACAAGGTGTTCAATGACATAGGTGCACTCGAGCTCGTGACGCTCGTTGTCCTCGCCGTGCTCGTCTTCGGCCCGGACAAGCTGCCCAAGGTCATCCAGGACGCCTCGCGCTTCATCCGCAAGGTCCGGGAATTCTCCGACAACGCGAAGCACGACATCCGCAGCGAACTGGGCCCCGAATTCAAGGACTTCGAGTTCGAGGACCTGAATCCCAAGGCCTTCCTCAGGAAGCAGCTGAACGAGAACGATGATCTCAAGGAGATCCGCAGCAGCTTCGACCTGAAGAAGGAGATGAACGACGTCGCGGACGCGGTGCACGGCAGGGAGTCCGGAGACTCCTCGGTGCCGGCGGCGGTCAACGGATCGCCGGGCACCACCGCACCGGATCTGGTCAAGAAGCGCGAAAAGCCCGATCAGGGCGAGCGCCCGCCGTTCGACGCAGACGCCACCTGAGTGCCCCCGACCGCCACCAATCCCTACGAGCCGGTGCGAGGTGGCTATCCTCCATCTGTCCGGAATAGAGGACGCCCGCGGGGGGCGGGCCGTTCCGGGCCTTGGTGATCAAGGAGGCGGCCGGACAGATGGAGACCACGAGTCGGGCAGGGGCGCAGGGTTCGCCCAGCACGTCCACAGCTGAGGGGGTGCCCGCGGCCCGGCCTACGGTCGACGGCTATCTGCGGGCCCCGTTCCCCTGGTACGGACTGGACGAGGCCTTCACCGCGCAGCGCTGGCTGATGCAGGTCGGCACCGACGCGGACGGTGCGGTGCAGCACGGGTCCATGGGGCACGGCGACGAGCCGTCGATAAAGTCCGACGCGGCCGGTGCGGAGAAGGAACGCTTCGCCGTGGTCGTGACGGTCGCCGCGAGCCCGGTACGGCGCAGCGGCGACGGTACGGGTGTCCTGGACGCCACGACGGTCTCATCGGCCGCCTGGCTGGCCGGCTCGGGCCTGCTCGCGTACACCTGGCCCGCGCAGCTCGACCACGTGCTGCGGGACGACTGGCTGGCCCAGCAGACGGAGACCGCGTTCGAGCTCGCGGACGATCTGGACGGCTCGGCCTGGTCCGAGCTGTCGCTGCCGGTGGACGGGGTGCCGATGCCCTTCCACTACCGGGAGTCGGAGTTCGGGTGGGTGCTGGCCGGGTCCGCCGGGAACGGGGTGCACATCGGGGCCTACGGGCGCGGTATGAGCGCGTACGGGCTCGGCTTCGCGGTGGTGCAGGACCTCGGGGCGTACGCCTAGACGCACGAAGGGCACCGTTCACACGGAACGGTGCCCGTTCGGCTCTGCGCGCGGGTGCGCACCCTTCGGCCGGGACGACCCCACTGTCGGCCAGGGCCTCGTCGCTCGGGCCGCGTTGCGACCTGTCGCGGCGCTCAGACCTCGTGCCGCGGCCCGGACCTCGTCGCGCGGGTCAGAACTTGTTGCGCGGGGTGATGCCCAGGCTCATGCCCGCGAGGCCGCGCTGGCGGCCGCCGAGCTTGCCGGCGATGGCACGCAGGGCCGAGCCGGCAGCGGAGTCGGGGTCGGTGAGGACGACGGGCTTGCCCTCGTCGCCGCCTTCGCGGAGCCGGACGTCGATCGGGATCTGGCCCAGGACCGGGACCGTGGCCCCCGTTGTCTTCGTCAGGCCCTCGGCGACCATCTGGCCGCCGCCCGTGCCGAAGACGTCGACCATCTCGTCGCAGTGCGGGCACGGCAGGCCCGACATGTTCTCGACGACGCCGACGATCTTCTGGTGGGTCTGGACGGCGATCGAGCCCGCACGCTCCGCGACCTCCGCCGCGGCCTGCTGCGGGGTGGTGACGACCAGGATCTCCGCGTTCGGCACCAGCTGCGCCACGGAGATCGCGATGTCACCGGTGCCCGGCGGCAGGTCGAGCAGCAGGACGTCCAGGTCGCCCCAGTAGACGTCCGCGAGGAACTGCTGCAGAGCGCGGTGCAGCATCGGCCCGCGCCACACCACCGGCGCGTTGCCCGGTGTGAACATGCCGATCGAGATGACCTTCACGCCGTGCGCGGACGGCGGCATGATCATGTTCTCGACCTGGGTGGGACGGCCGTCGGCGCCGAGCATGCGCGGCACGCTGTGGCCGTAGATGTCGGCGTCGACGACCCCGACCTTCAGACCGTCGGCCGCCATCGCCGCCGCCAGGTTCACGGTCACGGAGGACTTGCCGACGCCGCCCTTGCCGGACGCCACCGCGTACACCCGGGTCAGCGAGCCGGGCTTGGCGAACGGCACCTCGCGCTCGGCTGTCGTGCCGCGCAGCGAGGACGCGAGCTCACGGCGCTGCTCGTCGCTCATCACGTCCAGTGCGACATCGACGCGGGTGACGCCCTCGACGCCGGAGACGGCGTCCGTGACGCGCTGGGTGATGGTCTCGCGCATCGGGCAGCCGGAGACGGTGAGGTAGACCGTGACGGCGACCGTGCCGTCGTTTCCGATCTCCACCGATTTGACCATGCCCAGGTCGGTGATCGGCTTGTTGATCTCGGGGTCGTTCACCGTCGCCAGTGCTTCGCGCACCGCGTCTTCCGTAACCATACGGACGATGGTACGGCGCCGGATCGAGCCCCGGGGGCCCCTGTCGGCGGTCGCCTTCGTCACGTCCGGGCCGGCCCTCGGACGGGAATAGAGCGGGCGATGCCGGACGTCATCTCCTGCGCGGACCCGACGCCGCTCACTCCGGGGCATGAGGACGCGACCGGGGCGCCGTCGAGCGGGTCGTCCGCCGCCGTGCCGAGCGCCTCCGCGGAAGCGAATTGCTCCGGAACGCCACTGTTCAGCGGCTTCAGGACGGCCCGTACCGTTCCATGCCGTCGCCGCCCGGGGTCCGGACGGCTCCCTTCCGGAGAGCCTCCGCACCTTGGGTACGCTGCGGTCTGCCACCCCCACGCGTATGAGAGGCAGTGCGCTCGTGACCGCTCTCCCCCCGGGCCCGGCCGCCCGTGCCCGCCGGGCCGCGCTCCCCGTCGCGCTGTGCGCGGCGCTCGCCGCAGCCGTCACCGGATGCGGCGGCGAGGACCCGGACGCGGGGACGAACGGCGTCGGCAAACTGGAGGCGCCCGCCATCGAGGCGAAGGCCAAGGCGGCGGCGGACGGGGCGGACTCGGTACGCCTGGCGGGCACGCTGGTGTCCAAGGGCGGCACGTACAAGCTGAACATGCGGCTGAAGAAGGCCGGCGGAATCGGCTCGGTCACCTCGAAGAACTCGACGTTCGAGCTGCTGCGTGTCGAGGACGCGCTCTACCTCAAGGCGGACGCGGACTTCTGGGCCACAGCGGACTCGGACGGCAAGGGCGGCGCATCCAAGCCGCCGGGCGAGGAGGACGAGACCGCTGCGAACAAGCTCGACGACATGTACGTGAAGATCCCCGACGACGATCCCGCCTACAAGCAGCTGCGCGGCTTCACCGACATGGATGTGCTGCTCGACGGGCTGCTGGGGCTGCACGGAAAGCTCAGCAAGGGCGACCGCGACTCGATCGAGGGCGTACGCACGATCAAGATCCTGGGCGGCGACGGCAACGGCGGATCGCTCGACGTCTCGCTGGAGGGCACCCCCTACCCGCTGCAGTTCGCCCGGGCGGGCGGCGCGGGTGTGCTCACGCTCGCGGACTGGGGTGAGGACTTCGCCCTCGAAGCCCCTTCGAAGGAGGAGACGGTCGACTACGGCCGTCAGCTTCCCCGTACGAGCGACTGACCCGGAGTACGAGCGACCGACACGGAGCCCGCGCCACGCCGGCCGTCCTGTCCAGATCAGTTCTTGCGGCGCCGGCGCAGCAGGAGCCGGGGCAGGGCCGCCGGGACGGGCCGGCGGGTGGTCGCCGGGCTGGGCAGCGGCACGGCGGAGAGCGAGTCCTGAGGATGCACCGTGGTCGACTCGCGCGGCTCCAGCCGCAGCACCCGGCACTCCTGCGCCCAGCGCTCGGTGATCCGCTCGCCGTCCGGCGCGTTGAGCCGCTTGCCCTTCAGCTCGGCGACCGCGGCCTCCCACGCCTCGGAGCCGGGCGGCAGCTCGGTCACCGCGGCGGTCCAGGCCACCAGCCGGCCGCCCTTGTCCTTGCTGCGCACGGTGATCTCGGCGGTCGAGCCGTCGACGAGCTCCGGCAGCGGCTGCTCACCGGGCCCGTCCCCGACGACATGCGCGGCGCCCTCGTGCCACACATGCCACAGGGCACGGGCCGGTCCGCTGCCGCGCACCCAGATGAGGCCCGACTTCTTGGTGGCCTCCTCGACGAGGGCCCGGCCGAGCAGAGAATCGTCGCCGGGCGCAACGTCGTTGCCGAGAGGAGCGTCGTTCATGCCCGCAGCCTATTAGAGCCAGCCGTTGCGCTTCAGCGTGCGGTGAATGGTGAGACAGATCCCGACGATGCCGACGAGCACCATGGGATAGCCGTACCTCCAGTGCAGCTCCGGCATGTGGTCGAAGTTCATGCCGTAGATGCCGCAGACCGCCGTCGGTACGGCGATGATCGCGGCCCACGACGTGATCTTGCGCATGTCCTCGTTCTGGGCGACCGTCGCCTGCGCCAGGTTGGCCTGGAGGATCGAGTTCAGCAGCTCGTCGAACCCGATGACCTGCTCCTGCACCCGGGCCAGGTGGTCGGCGACGTCGCGGAAGTACTTCTGGACCTCGGGGTCGACCAGCCGCATCGGGCGCTCGCTCAGCAGCTGCATCGGCCGCAGCAGCGGGGTCACCGCCCGCTTGAACTCCAGCACCTCACGCTTGAGCTGGTAGATCCGTCCGGTGTCGGTGCCGCGCGTGCTGCCCTTCGACGGCGCGGAGAAGACGTCGATCTCGATCTCGTCGATGTCGACCTGAACGGCGTCCGCGACCGCGATGTAGCCGTCCACGACATGGTCGGCGATGGCGTGGAGCACCGCCGACGGGCCCTTGGCGAGCAGCTCCGGATCCTCCTGCAGCCGGTGCCTCAGGTTGCGCAGCGAGCCCTGTCCGCCGTGCCGGACGGTGATCACGAAGTCAGGCCCGGTGAAGCACATCACCTCGCCGGCCTCGACGACCTCGCTGGTCGCCGTCAGTTCGGCGTGCTCGACGTAGTGGATGGTCTTGAAGACCGTGAAGAGCGTGTCGTCGTACCGCTCCAGCTTGGGCCGCTGGTGGGCGTGCACGGCGTCCTCGACGGCCAGCGGGTGGAGCCCGAACTCGGCCGCGATGCCGGAGAACTCCTCCTCGGTCGGCTCGTGCAGCCCGATCCACGCGAATCCGCCGCCCTCGCGCACCCGCAGCATCGCCTCGTGCGGGTTGAGGCAGGCCTCGTCCTTGACCCGCTCGCCGTCGCGGTAGACGGCGCAGTCCACGACCGCGCTGGAGGCCGAGGGGTCACGGGTCGTGTCGTAGGCACCGTACGCGCTGTACGGGCCGCTGCTCTTGCGCAGCGTGGGGCGGACCGCTTCGCGCAGGTCACGGATCATCGACATGGCAGGCTCCTTCACGGAGAGGCCGCCGGTGCGTGGCGTGGCACAGCCCGGAATGAGGACGTGTCTCGATACGTCCGCAAAGCGGGCGGCACCGCGGGACGCGGCGACGGCGTTTCGCTACAGACAGTCAGGCAGGGAAGACGTGCTCTTCCGTCATGCGCGGTGCCATGGATCCGACGGTGCGGAGAACCCTCAGCGATTCGAGGAGAGGAGTCGCGCGGAAGAGCTGTTGGTACTGCACGGTCGACTTCGATCCACCGCAGCCCCACCTCCTCCGGCCGGTCCCCCGTGGGGGATGACGTGTCGTCGGGAACTCGAGAACAATGCTTTCGGCATGTTGTCCCGAACAGGCGGCCAAGCCTATCAGCCGACAGCGGGTCAACTTCGTCCTTTGCCCGTTCCTGATGCGATCTATGCTCGCGGGATGGGAGAAGTTCTTGCTCTGGTCGAGGCCCGGCTGCGCAGCGCGCTCGGCGAACCGGACGCGCGCGCCGCGGTGACCTTCGTCGGCACGGACCGGATCGAGGTGCTCCGGTTCATCGACGGGGACATCGTCCGGTACGCCACGCTGGGCATGTCCGCCCAGCCGATGACCGACCCCGAGGACATGCTCGCCGACCCGGTGAAGGGGCCGCGCGCGGAGCTGGTCCTGTCGGTGCGCGCCGGGCTCGTCGACACCGACAAGGTGCTGCGTCCGCTCGCCGTCCTGGCCTCGTCTCCGCAGGTCGAGGGGGTCATCGTGGCGCCCGGCAACTCCATGGACGTGGGTGGGCCGCTGTGGCCCTCCGCGCCGTTCTCGTCGGTCCTGGTCGCCGAGTCCGGCGGGCTCGTCGAGGATCTGGAGCTCGACGCGCCCATGGACCCGGTGCGCTTCCTGCCGCTGCTGCCGATGACGCAGAACGAGGCCGCGTGGAAGCGGGTGCACGGTGCGGCGCAGCTCCAGGAGCGCTGGCTGACGCAGGGCACGGACCTGCGCGATCCGTTGCGCAGGCCCGTTTCCCTGGCGTGACCACAGCCGTCGTGCGCCGTCGTTGAAGTGACGTATCTCATGGCCGAGTTGATCGGGTGGGGCGAGCCGGCCCGGGCGGACCGTAGGGCGAGCCGACCGAGGTGGGGCGGTCGGGCGAGTCGGCCGAGGGCCGGGGAGCCGGCCCACGCGCGCCGGCGGACGCAGGCCCGCGCGGGTCAGTCGGCGAAGACCGCGACTCCGTCCCGCGTCGCGTGGACCGGCTTCGGCTCCGTCGTCTCGTGGACGAGCGACGCCCGCCGCGCCCACACGACGCCCGCGCCGCACACCGCCGCGATCCCGGCCACCACGAACGGCATATGGACGTTGCTCCACTCCTCGATCTTCGGCGCCAGGAACGGCGCAGCGGCCGCCGCGAACCAGCGGACGAAGTTGTAGCCCGCGCTCGCCACCGGGCGCGGGGCGTCACAGACGCCGAGCGCCAGCTCCGTGAAGACGGTGTTGTTCACGCCGATGAGCGCCCCGGACAGCACGGTGCAGACGACGGCCGTGGTGTGGTCGCCGTACCCGAGCACCACCACGTCCACGGAGAGCAACAGCAGCGAGCCGCCCAGCACCCTGAGCGAGCCGTACCGCTTCTGCAGCCGCGGCGCGACCAGCACCGAGAAGACCGCGAGCAGTACGCCCCAGGCGAAGAAGACCGCTCCGGACCGGTACGGAGACATGTTCAGCACGAACGGGGTGAAGGCCAGCACGGTGAAGAAGGCGTAGTTGTAGAAGAACGCCGAGGCGGCGACCGACGCGAGCCCGCCGTGGCCGAGCGCCTTGAGCGGGTCGAGCAGTGAGGTCCTGGCGGCGGGCTTCGGCTGTTCCTTGAGGAAGACCGCGGTGCACAGGAAGCCGATGGCCATCAGGGCCGCGGTCCCGAAGAACGGATAGCGCCAGCTCGCGTTGCCGAGCACGGCGCCGACGAGCGGCCCGCAGGCCATGCCGAGACCGAGCGCCGACTCGTAGAGCAGGATCGCCGCCGTGCTGCCCCCTGTGGCCGCGCCGACGATGACGGCGAGCGCGGTCGACACGAAGAGGGCGTTGCCGAGGCCCCAGCCGGCCCGGAAGCCGACGAGCTCGCCGACCGAGCCCGACATGCCGGAGAGCGCGGCGAAGACGACGACCAGCACCAGGCCCGCGAGGAGCGTCCTGCGGCCGCCGATGCGGCTGGACACGAAGCCGGTGACCAGCATCGCGACGGCCGTGATCAGGAAGTACGAGGTGAACAGCAGGGAGACCTGGCCGGCCGTGGCGTCCAGGCCCTTGGCGATGGAGGGCAGGATCGGGTCCACCAGGCCGATGCCCATGAAGGCGACGACGGACGCGCCGGCCGTGGCCCAGACGGCTTTCGGCTGACGCAGGATGCCGCCCCCGCCCCCGCCGACTCCGCCGGCCGTCGCCTCCGCTCCAGTTCCTCCTTCCGCGCCATCCCGTCGTTCCTCCTCGCCGGCGAACGGATCCGCTGCGTGCATGGATGCTCCTCTGTCTCTCTCGTGAGGTCGTTGCTATATACAAACAATAAGTTAGGTTAGCTAATTAGTGCAAGTGGCATGTAGTTTTCCCTGCTGAGGTCGGGTGAAACCGCCGTGCGGGACGGGTGATCGTCCTTGACGCGGCGGCGGACGGGTAGGACCGTTGAGCGCTATGAGGGGCGAACCCAGTTGCCCGAAGTGTGGTGGCCGGGTCAGGGCGCCCGGTCTCTTCGCCGACACCTGGCAGTGCGATGTGCACGGTTCCGTGCATCCACTCCAGCCGGTGATCCCGCCGAGCGTCGAGGCCCTCAGCGTGGTGGTGGCTCGCGCCAAGGTGCCCGTGTGGATGCCCTGGCCGCTCCCCGTCGGCTGGCTCTTCACCGGCGTCGCGTACGCGGGCGACGACCGCAGCGGCGGCCGTGCCACCGCCGTCGCCTGCTCGGGGCCAGGGCCCCTGGGCGGTGTGGGGGAGCTGCTGCTGGTCGCCGAGGAGCTCGGCGTCGGTCTCGGCGCCCGCTTCGCCGGGATCGACGGGCCCGACCCGGGGCCGCACATGACCGTGGACATCTCGCCCCAGGCAAAGGTCCTCGCCACCGGACGGCCGACACCGCTCTGGCACGTCAACGACGCCCCCGAGGACCGCGCGGTGTTCGCGGGCGAGGCGCGGGGACTGTGGCTGTGGGCGATCGTCTGGCCCGAGTCGACCGGGCTGCTGATGTACGACGATCTGATACTGACCGATCTGCGGGAGGCCGGCTCGGAGGTGGAGCTGCTGCCGTGCGGCGCGCTCTCGCCGCGACTGCTGTCGTGACGGTGTGGGTGACGACGCGAGCGTGACGGTGTGGGTGACGACGCGAGGTCCGGTGACGGTACCGGCACCCGTGGGGCGGGGGACGTGACGGTGTTCACCTGACGCGGTGGTCCGGGCGGTGTGCGCGCCGCCGTTACGATTGAGCGTCGCCCTGTCCGCCCCGAGCCCTGGAGTCATGCGTCGTGCGCGTCGATCTGCACACCCACTCCACGGCATCCGACGGCACGGACACCCCGGCCGAGCTGGTGCGCAACGCGGCGGCAGCCGGACTCGACGTCGTCGGGCTGACCGACCACGACACCGTGGGCGGATACGCCGAGGCGATCGCCGCACTGCCCGCGGGCCTCACCCTCGTGACCGGCGCCGAGCTCTCCTGCCGCGTCGACGGTGTGGGTCTGCACATGCTGGCGTACCTCTTCGACCCCGAGGAGCCCGAGCTGGCGCGCGAGCGCGAGCTGGTGCGGGACGACCGGGTGCCGCGCGCCCAGGGCATGGTCGCCAAGCTCCAGGAGCTGGGGGTGCCCGTCACCTGGGAGCAGGTGGCCCGGATAGCCGGCGACGGATCCGTCGGCCGGCCGCATGTGGCCTCCGCGCTCGTCGAGCTCGGCGTCGTGCCCGACGTGTCCGCGGCCTTCACGCCCGACTGGCTCGCGGACGGCGGACGGGCGTACGTCGAGAAGCACGAGCTCGACCCCTTCGACGCCATCCGTCTGGTCAAGGCGGCAGGCGGTGTGACCGTCTTCGCGCACCCGCTCGCCGTCAAGCGCGGAGCGGTCGTACCCGAGGCCGCCATCGCCCGGCTGGCCGCGGCCGGCCTCGACGGCATCGAGGTCGACCACATGGACCACGACGAGCCGACTCGCGCCCGGCTGCGCGGGCTTGCCGCCGACCTCGGCCTGCTGCCCACCGGCTCCAGCGACTACCACGGCAGTCGCAAGACCTGCCGGCTCGGGGACTACACGACCGACCCGGAGATCTACGGCGAGATCACGCGCCGTGCGACCGGTGCGTTCCCGGTGCCCGGCACGGGCGGAACGCTCCGCTAGCCCGGCACCCGTGCGCGGCCCCTTCCGGTGCCTCGTTCCGTGGCCCTCCCAGGCGCCGCCGGTGCCCCTCGCAGGTGCGCGCGTCCCGGCGCGCCCGCGCATCCCCGCTTTCCTCAGTCCCCCGACACCCCTTCACCCCGCAAGGCCTCACTGTGTTCGACTTCGCCGTCTTCGGCTCCCTCTTCCTCACCCTTTTCGTGATCATGGATCCCCCCGGGATCACCCCGATCTTCCTCGCCCTCACCTCCGGACGCCCCGCCAAGGTCCAGCGGCGGATGGCCTGGCAGGCGGTCGCCGTGGCCTTCGGAGTGATCACCGTCTTCGGCCTCCTGGGCCAGCAGATCCTCGCGTACCTTCATGTCTCCGTCCCCGCGCTGATGATCGCGGGCGGTCTGCTCCTGCTGCTCATCGCGCTCGATCTGCTGACCGGCAAGACGGACGAGCCCCAGCAGACCAAGGACGTCAACGTGGCGCTCGTACCGCTGGGCATGCCGCTGCTGGCCGGGCCCGGTGCGATCGTGTCGGTCATCCTCGCGGTGCAGCACGCCTCCGGTGTCGGTGCGCAGATCTCGGTGTGGGCCGCGATCGTCGCGATGCACGTCGTGCTGTGGCTGACGATGCGCTACTCGCTGCTGATCATCCGCCTGATCAAGGACGGCGGTGTGGTGCTGGTGACCCGACTGGCGGGCATGATGCTGTCGGCGATCGCCGTGCAGCAGATCATCAACGGCGTCACCCAGGTGATCCAGGGTTCCTGATCGCGACCCCGGTCGCCGCACGGGCATGACGCCCCGTGTCCGCACAGCACTACGCCCCCGTACGGAACCGTTCCGTACGGGGGCGTCTCGCCACTGAGCGTTACGAAGCCGAGGCCTCGGCCGGGCGGATGTAGATGCGCTGGCCGATCGCGGCGGCCTGCTGGACCATCCGGTTCACGGAGGCGGCGTCCACAACGGTGCTGTCCACGGCGGTACCGTCGACATCGTCGAGTCGCATGATCTCGAAGCGCATAAAGGGCTCCTCTCTGGCCGTCTCTTCTGCTCTTCTCAACGAGATGCTGTCTGCAAACATTCCCTACGCTAAGGAAATTTTTTGGATGGCTAAGTACTGGCAGGCGGACCGCGGCCCGCTCACAATGGGGTCGTCATGAACGACGCAGAGTTCACCGAGATGAGCGCCCGCCTGGAGCGCACCAACGAGCTGCTCCAGCGCATGCTCGCCGAGGTCGCGAAGACCCCGTCCACCCACGCCATCTTCGTCGACGCCGGTTACGTCTATGCTGCGGCCGGGTTGCTGGTGACGGGCACCGAGGACCGCCGCTCCTTCGACCTCGACGCCGAAGGGCTCATCGAGGCGTTCATCGACAAGGCCCGCACCATCTTCGCGGACAGCCGGCTGCTGCGCGTCTACTGGTACGACGGTGCCCGGCGCCGCATCCACACGGTCGAGCAGCAGTCCATCGCCGAGCTGCCCGACGTCAAGGTCAGACTCGGCAACCTCAACGCCAACAACCAGCAGAAGGGCGTCGACTCCCTCATACGGACCGACCTGGAGTCACTCGCCCGGCACCGTGCCATCAGCGACGCGGCTCTCGTCGGCGGTGACGAGGACCTCGTCTCCGCGGTGGAGGCCGCCCAGGGGTACGGCGCACGGGTCCATCTGTGGGGCATAGAGGCGGGCGAAGGACGCAACCAGGCGGAGCCGCTGCTCTGGGAGGTCGACAGCCAGCGCACCTTCGACCTCGACTTCTGCAGGCCTTACGTCACCCGCAGGCCCGTCACGACGTACGAGGACGACAGCCCGCCGCCATCACGCGACGACGTCCGCTTCGTGGGCGCGCAGATCGCCGCCGCCTGGCTGGTCGAACGCGGCCGGGAGCCGATGGCGGAGCTGCTGCCGGGACACCCCTATCTGCCGGGCCCGGTCGACCAGGACCTGCTCATCGAGGCGGAGAAACTGCTGAAGCACTCCCTGCGGGGGTACGCGCATCTGCGCCGGGCCCTGCGGGACGGCTTCTGGCAGCACCTCCACGGTCAGTTCTGACGCCAGAAACCGACGAGCGCCTCGGCGGTCGCCGCCGGGCGGTCCGTGTTCGGTGAATGCTCGGCGCCCTCGATCACGGTGCGGCGCGCCCCGAGCCGTACCGCCATCGCGTCGAGCAGCGGCACCGGCCAGGTGTCGTCCCGCTCGCCCGACAGCACATGCACGGGCAGCTGCCGTACGGCGGCGAGCTCGTCGACCCGGTCCGGCTCGACGGTGAGCTGGTGACCGGTCGCCAGCAGCTGGGCCGGATTGTGGCGCAGCCAGCGGTGGCGCAGGTCCTCGCCGTTGACGTCGGCGTCCTCCGGCGGGTCCAGCGCCCGCATCGCCTCCCAGACCTGGCCCATGTCCATCACGGCGAGGGCGTCGCTCAACAGCTTGACCTTGTCCTGCTGAGCGGGGGAGATCCGGGCCGGGCCGGACGACATCAGCGTCAGCGAGCGAAACGGACGCGCGTCGAGGAGGACGGCGGCGCGGGCGATCTGGCCGCCGAGCGAATGCCCCACGAGATGGACGGGCGCGTCGCCGACCACCGCGGCCTGTGCGAGCACGTCCTGGGCCAACTCGGACTGAGCATAGGCCTGTTGGTCCGCCGGGCCGTCGCTCTCGTACTGCCCGCGGCCGTCGACGGCCACGGCACGGAAACCGGCCGCGGCCAGCGGCTCCAGCAACGCGATGAAGTCCTCCTTGCTCCCGGTGAACCCGGGCAGCAGCATCGCGGTGCCGTGCACCGGGCCGCTCGGTACGGCGTCCAGCACGGCGAAGTCCCCCCGGGCGGTGCGCAGGTGGTGACTGCGGGCGCAGGCGGGGGGCACGAAGGTGGGGGGCCGGCTCATGCGGGTGAGATTACCGGGGGCTTCACCGTCCCGGACCGTGGCGGGTCGGCCCCTGCCGCCAGCTGTGAGGGCGGGGCCGTTCGGGCTCGACTCCTCGGGGGCATCGCATCCCGGACGTGGTGACCCGACGCGAAGAGGCTCGTGGCCCCGGCCCTCCAGGCGCCGGACTTCGTCCCGGGAACGACCGAGGGCCCGCCTCCCCTGGTGGGGTGACGGGCCCTCAGCGAGCGGATCAGGCCTCCGGCTGGGCGGCCTTCACGCGAGTGCGGCGGCGGCGCGGCTTGGCCGGCTCCTCCGACGCGACCTCGGTGGCCACGGCCACGGCTTCGGTCTCGGTCTTCGGGGCGGTCGACGACGCGCGCGTACGGCGGCGGCGCGGCTTCGCGGCCTCCTCCGTGGGCGTGACGGCCTCGACAGCCGGGGCGGCCTCGGTCTCGGTAGCGCCCACGCGGGTGCGCCGACGGCGACGCGGTGTGCGGGGCTCCTCCGCGGTCTCCTCGGCGGTGGGAGCCGGAGCCGCGGTCTCGTCGCCCAGCGGCGTGCCGCTGCGCGTGCGCCGACGCTGACGCGGGGTGCGCGCCGGGCGCTCCTCCGTCTTCGTACGGGACGAGTCCGCCTTCGTACGGGAAGAGGAGCGTGCGCCACGGCCGCCCGGCTCGCCCAGGTCCTCCAGCTCCTCCGCGTCGAGACCGGCGCGGGTGCGCTCGGCCCGGGGGAGGACGCCCTTGGTCCCGGCGGGGATGCCGAGCTCCTCGAAGAGGTGCGGCGAGGTCGAGTACGTCTCGGCCGGGTCGGGGAACTTCAGGTCCAGCGCCTTGTTGATCAGCTGCCAGCGCGGGATGTCGTCCCAGTCGACCAGTGTCACGGCGGTGCCGGTCGCGCCCGCGCGGCCGGTGCGGCCGATGCGGTGGAGGTAGGTCTTCTCGTCCTCCGGCGACTGGTAGTTGATGACGTGCGTCACGCCCTCGACGTCGATGCCGCGCGCGGCGACGTCGGTGCACACCAGCACGTCGACCTTGCCGTTGCGGAACGCGCGCAGGGCCTGCTCGCGCGCGCCCTGGCCGAGGTCGCCGTGGACCGCGCCGGAGGCGAAGCCGCGCCGGGCGAGCTGGTCCGCGATGTCGGCGGCCGTGCGCTTGGTACGGCAGAAGATCATCGCGAGACCGCGGCCGTCGGCCTGCAGAATGCGCGAGACCATCTCCGGCTTGTCCATGGAGTGCGCCCGGTAGACGCGCTGTGTGATGTTCGCGACGGTCGCGCCCTGGTCGTCCGGCGCGGTCGCGCGGATGTGCGTGGGCTGCGACATGTAGCGCCGCGCGAGACCGATGACCGCGCCCGGCATGGTGGCCGAGAACAGCATGGTCTGGCGCTTGGCCGGAAGCAGCTGGATGATCTTCTCGACGTCGGGCAGGAAGCCCAGGTCGAGCATCTCGTCGGCCTCGTCGAGGACGAGCGCCTTGACGTGGGAGAGGTTCAGCTTCTTCTGGCCCGCGAGGTCGAGCAGCCGGCCGGGCGTGCCGACGACGACGTCGACGCCCTTCTTCAGGGCCTCGACCTGCGGCTCGTACGCACGGCCGCCGTAGATCGCGGTCACGCGGACGTTGCGCACCTTGCCGGCGGTCAGCAGGTCGTTGGTGACCTGCGTGCACAGCTCACGGGTGGGAACGACCACGAGCGCCTGCGGCGTGTCGGTCAGCTGCTCGGGCCTGGCCCGGCCCGCCTCGACGTCCACGGGGACGGTGACGCGCTCCAGCAGCGGAAGTCCGAAACCGAGGGTCTTGCCCGTGCCGGTCTTGGCCTGGCCGATGACGTCGGTGCCCGAGAGGGCGACCGGAAGGGTCATCTCCTGGATGGGGAAGGGGGTGATGATGCCGACGGCCTCGAGGGCTTCGGCGGTCTCGGGAAGGATCCCGAGCTCTCGGAAAGTCTTGGCCTGCGTAGTCAGGGTGTTGCCTCTTCTGTGAGACGCGGCGCGAGGCGAACGCTGGGGGTCTTACCGCACCTGGGTACGGGACGGCCGACCGTGGATTGGCCGGAAGGCGCGGGACCACTGCCGTCGCTCGAGCGCTCATGCCGCTGAGGTCCCCTCATGTGGCGGGAATGCGCACAGAGGGCTGTCAGGTCGGAGCCGATCGGGCCACCGACCGGGCATCCTCATTCAGAGGGCCCGCCGCGATATCCGGCAGGCTTAATACCACTGTACCCCGGATTCGCGCATCTGTGTTGGGCGAATTCCTGGGAACCGTGCCGCGACGGCGGCTGACCAGGCCCTTCCGCGGTGCGGACGGCGAGCTATTGTGCGCTTCATGGAGACGCCTGACAACGCCACCGCGCCCGCCGCCGACGCAGCCGAAGAACTCACCGGGATCGCCGCCCAGGACTGGGCCGTGGCCTCCGCCGACCCCCAGTACCGCGCCGCGGTGGTGGACCTGCTCGGCGCGCTCGCCTATGGGGAGCTCGCGGCCTTCGAGCGGCTCGCCGAGGACGCGAAGCTTGCCCCGACCCTGGCGGACAAGGCGGAACTGGCGAAGATGGCCTCCGCCGAGTTCCACCACTTCGAGCAGCTGAGGAACCGGCTGACTGCGATCGAGAGCGAGCCCACGAAGGCGATGGAGCCGTTCGCCGCCGCGCTGGACGAGTTCCACCGTCAGACAGCCCCGTCCGACTGGCTGGAGGGTCTGGTCAAGGCGTACGTCGGTGACTCGATCGCCAGCGACTTCTACCGCGAGGTGGCCGTGCGGCTGGATTCGGACACCCGCCGGCTCGTGCTCGGAGTGCTCGACGACACCGGGCACGGCAACTTCGCCGTGGAGAAGGTGCGCGCGGCGATCGAGGCGGACCCGCGGGTCGGCGGCCGGCTCGCGCTGTGGGCGCGCCGGCTGATGGGCGAGGCGCTGTCCCAGGCGCAGCGGGTCGTCGCCGAGCGGGACGCGTTGTCGACGATGCTCGTGGGCGGCGTCGCCGACGGCTTCGACCTGGCGGCGGTCGGTGAGATGTTCACCCGGATCACCAAGGCGCACACGAAGCGGATGGCCGCGCTGGGGCTGGCGGCGTGACGCGGTGAGCGGGGCCGGCGGCGGCGCTGCTCGGCCGGCGGTCGGACGGACCTCAGACCGCGGCTGATCGGCGCAGTCGCCGTGTCGTGGGCCGGATCAGCAGCGACAGCGTGACGGCCCCGACGAAGACCGCGCCGAGGAGCGTGCCCAGCAGATTGCCCGGGCCGACGGCCATGTGCGTCAGATACGCGCCGAACAGCGCGCCGAGCGTGCCCGTCGCGAAGACCACGCGGGGGGCCGGAAGCCGGTCCGGAAGCCTTCGCACGGCCGCCCATGAGAGCGCGAGTCCGAGCAGGACGGAACCGAGAGCTTCCAGGATCACCACGGATCACCTCACGGACGTCGGCGGGCACATCTGGTCGTAGCCCGTCCTACCCGGACCGGCCGGAAAGCAACCATCAGCACCACCCGATCACCGCTGGACACGACGGCCGGGACGGGATACGGGAGGGCCCGGCGGGGCAGTCCCCCGCCGGGCCCTTCCGCAAGGTGTGGTCTAGAGCGCGCCGAAGCCCACGCGGCGCGTGGCCGGCTCGCCGATTTCGACGTAGGCGACACGGTCGGCCGGTACCAGCACCTTGCGCCCCTTGTCGTCGGTCAGGCTGAGCAGCTGCGCCTTGCCGGCCAGCGCGTCGGCCACCGCGCGCTCGACCTCCTCGGCGGTCTGAGCGCTCTCCAGAACGATTTCCCGGGGCGCGTGCTGCACGCCGATCTTGACCTCCACGGCTATGTCCCTCCGAACGGTCAGCGATGCGCGGTCAGCCGCGCCGTACCCAGCACACATTAGCCCGGTGAGGCGATGTCCCACGGACCAGCCGTGCACGCCCGCAGCGAACAGAGGCGACCGGAGCGGTCAGTGACCGTCGCCCTGGCCGTCGCCCGCGTGGAGCGGGAAGCCGGCGATGCCTCGCCACGCGAGCGAGGTGAGGAGCTGCACCGCCTTGTCGCGAGGGATGCCGGAAGGGCTGGACAGCCAGTACCGGGCGACCACCTGTGACACCCCGCCCAGTCCGACGGCCAGCAGCATGGACTCGTCCTTGGACAGTCCCGTGTCCTCGGCGATCACGTCGGAGATCGCCTCCGCGCACTGCAGCGAGACCCGCTCGACCCGTTCGCGCACCGCGGGCTCGTTCGTCAGGTCGGACTCGAAGACCAGCCGGAACGCGCCGCCCTCGTCCTCGACGTAGGCGAAGTAGGCGTCCATGGTGGCGGCGACGCGCTGCTTGTTGTCCGTCGTCGACGCGAGGGCGCCCCGTACGGCCTGGAGCAGGGACTCGCAGTGCTGGTCCAGCAGCGCCAGATAGAGCTCGAGCTTCCCGGGGAAGTGCTGGTACAGCACCGGCTTGCTGACGCCGGCGCGCTCGGCGATGTCGTCCATGGCCGCCGAGTGGTATCCCTGGGCGACGAATACTTCCTGGGCCGCGCCCAGAAGCTGGTTGCGTCTGGCACGGCGCGGCAGGCGGGTGCCTCTCGGGCGCGCCGCTTCTGTCTGCTCGATGGCTGTCACGCCGCCTCCCACGTTCGATGTCACAAGCACAGTGTTCCGTGCGTGCGTTCTGCGCTCGCGCCCGCCATCGTACTTTTGGGTAACCGTGATGTGCGCGGTGCGAGCGCAGAATTTCACGTACCGGACGCCCGCGGTAGCTGGTGATGACCGGGAATCCGAACAAATCAGCGGTAGTCGTCCTCGTCGAGCTCCACCACCCGGGCTTGTTCCGCCGCGTCCGCCTCGTTCGCCTCGCCCGGTTCGAGGCGGTCCAGCGGCTCGTCGCCGCGCTGCTGGAGCTCGGTGTGCTGCTCGGCGGCATCCGCCTCCGGGGTTTCCTCGTCGAGCTCGTCCAGCTCGTCGAGCGTGATTGACCGGCCCTGATCGTCCTCTGCGAAGGTTTCCGGGTCCGTCGGGTCGACAGCCATCTGGATCCCTTTCCTGTGCGGCATGGGACAGGGTCGAGTTCCCCATATATGAGCCTAGAAGCAAGCTCTGCCCGACGCTATGCGATCTGTGACGGCGAACACAGGATGCGCCGCGTGATCGTCTCGTAACATTGCCCCCATGTCTTCGACCGAGCTGCCGGAAACCCGCGCCGCCGCACCGGCTCCGCGGGTACGGGCCGTACGGGTCGCGGAGGGCGAGGAACTCCGCTCCGTCTCGCTGCCCGGGCTGACGCTGACCGTGCGCGCTCGCCCACCGGCGCGCGCCGGACTGCCTCCCGCGCTCTACGTCCACGGGCTCGGCGGCTCGTCGCAGAACTGGACGTCCCTGATGCAGTGTCTCGAGGACACGGTGGACGGCGAGGCCGTCGACCTCCCGGGCTTCGGGGACTCGCCACCGCCCGACGACGGCAACTACTCGATCACCGCCCATGCCCGCGCGGTGATCCGCTTGCTCGACGCGCGCGGCCGCGGACCCGTCCATCTGCTCGGCAACTCGCTGGGCGGCGCCGTCGTCACGCGGGTCGCCGCCGTCCGCCCCGACCTGGTGAGCACGCTCACCCTGGTCTCGCCCGCGCTGCCCGAGCTGCGCGCCCAGCGCAGCGCCTGGCCCACCGCGTCACTGGCCCTGCCCGGCGTCGCACCCCTCTTCCGGCGGCTGACGAGGAACTGGACTCCGGAGATGCGGGTCCGTGGAGTGGTCGCCCTCTGCTACGGGGACCCCGGCCAGGTGACCGACGAGGCCCTCCTGCACGCCGTGGAGGAGATGGAGCGGCGGCTGGAGCTGCCGTACTTCTGGGACGTGATGGCGCGATCGGCCCGCGGCATCGTCGACGCGTACACACTGGGCGGGCAGCACGGGCTGTGGCGTCAGGCGGAGCGGGTGCTCGCGCCGACCCTGCTCGTCTACGGGTGCCGGGACCAGCTCGTCTCGTACCGTATGGCGCGCAAGGCGTCCGCCGCGTTCCGCGACTCGCGACTGCTGACCCTTCCGGACGCGGGTCACGTCGCCATGATGGAGTATCCCGAGACGGTCGCTCAGGCCGTACGGGAACTACTCGACGACAGCACGAGGAGCTGACCGGGGCGTGGGACGACACAGCCGCAAGGGCCCCGCACCCAAGGCCGACGACCCCAGGAACACCGCCGGCGGCAGCGCCGGCACCGCGACCACACCCGCCGGATCCGGCACGGGGCGGCGCCGGCGCTCCGGCGCCCCGCCCGAGCAGCACGCCGGGCCCGCGGCCCACGGCACGCCGGCGCACGGGGTGCCGCAGGTGCGCGGCGGCCACCCCGAGCAGTACGAGACGGGCGGAGGCTGGGGCGGCCCGCAAGGGGCAGGCCAGCGGTACGGCGACTGGCAGGGCGCCCCGCGCGGGCACACCAGCACCACGACCGGGCAGCACCCCGTGGTTCCGCCGCCCGGGCGCCAGGGGCCGCCGATAGGCGCCGGTGCCCGGATTCCCGGCCCGCGGCGCGAGTTCGTCGATGCCTTCGACGGTCCCGGCGCGCCCGGCGGCGGCGTCGGTACAGGCGAGCGGGAGCCGGACCGGGACACCCGGTCCGGCTCCGCCGCCACGGAATCCGACGAGGAGCCCCCCGCCAAGCACGGCAAGGGCCGTACGTTCACCGGCATCGCGGCCGCCGCCGTGATCACCGTTCTCGCGGTCGTGGTGGCCGGACAGGTCACCGACACGGGCGCGGACGCGACGGCCAGCCAGGCGGCGGAGGGCGGGAACCGGGGATCTCTGGAGGATGCCTCGCGCTCGCAGCAGCGGGTCATCCCGCCCCAGCAGGCGCCGGTCGCACCGGCGGCGCCGGCCGCGCCGCTGACGTACGCGCAGCTGATGACCCGGCAGTTCCCGCTCGATCCCAAGCTGGGCGGCACCGGGAAGTTCGAGGCGGTGGCGGGCTTCGACAAGGCGCCGGGCAAGGGGCGGAAGGTCCGCTACCGGATCGACGTCGAGAAGAACCTCGGCCTGGACGGGAAGCTGTTCGCGGAAGCCGTCCAGAAGACGCTCAACGACGAACGGAGCTGGGCGCACGGTGGCGCCATGACCTTCGAGCGCATCTCCTCGGGAGAGCCCGAGTTCGTCATCACCCTGGCGAGCCCCGGGACCACGGCGACGTGGTGCGCCAAGTCCGATCTCGACACCACCGTCGACAACGTCTCCTGCGACTCCGCGTCCACCGAGCGCGTGATGATCAACGCGTTCCGCTGGGCCCAGGGGTCGGAGACCTACGGGGCCAAGGCGATGCTCGCCTACCGCCAGATGCTCATCAACCACGAGGTCGGGCACCGTCTCGGGCACGGTCATGTGAACTGCCGGACGCCGGGCGCCCTCGCCCCGGTGATGCAGCAGCAGACCAAGTCGCTGGACATCGACGGGGTCAAGTGCCGTCCCAACCCCTGGGTGCATCCGGGGAGCTGAGTCCGGGCAGCCCGCGGGCGCCCGTCCCCGACCGTCCGGTGGCCGGGACGGCGGCCTTCTCGGGAACGGCGACCCTGCGCGTCGCCCGCGCCCGCGCCCGCGCCCTCGCCCTCGCCGTCTCCCGCGCCGTCGTACGGCCGTACGGGGCGCGAGCCGGGCTTCGCCATGGTCTGACGGAACGTGACGGAAACCGCTTGTAGCGCGACCGAACGCTACGGGAGCGGGAAAGTTACGTGCATTCACCCCTTCCGGTGGCGCGATGGACAACCGTCCGTCGCGCCACCGGCATATCCGCATAACGTCTTCCCGCCGCGAGCCGCCGGACCAAGGCGGCCGCACATACAGGAGATCGGGGGTGCGCTCGTGCGGATCGGACTGCTCACGGATGGTGGTTACCCGTACGCGACGGGTGAGTCCAGGCTCTGGTGCGACCGGCTCGTACGCGGGCTCGCGCAGCACGAATTCGACGTCTACGCCCTCAGCCGCAGCGCCCGGCAGGAGGACCAGGGCTGGATCGAACTGCCGCCCCACGTCGAGCGCGTACGCACCGCACCGCTCTGGGCGCCCGAGGACGACGGCCGCACCTACGGGCGGCGCGAACGGCGCGCGTTCGCCGGGCACTTCACATCGCTCGCCACCGCCGTGTGCGGCGACGGCGAGCAGGACGGATTCGCCGACGGCCTGTACGGACTCGCCGAACTCGCCCGCGAACGCGGCGGACTGTACGCCGCGCTCCGCTCCGAACTGGCCGTACGCATCCTCGAACGCGCCTGCCGCGCCCCGGGCGCACGCCGGGCCGTGCACACGGCGGCCGTCCCCGACTACCTCGCCTTCACCGACGAACTGGAGCGTGCTCTGCGCCCGCTCTCGCTCGACTGGTACGGGGACGACTCGCTCGGCGCCGTCGACCTCTGCCATGCCGCGTCCGGGGGTACCGCGGCCCTGCCCGGGCTTCTGGCCAAACGCTTCTTCGGGGTTCCGCTGCTGGTCACCGAGTACGGCGTGCAACTGCGGGCGCACTACCTCTCGGCCCACGACGCGCCCCTCGGTGCGCCCGTCCGCGCCCTGCTCGCCGCCTTCCACGGGCGCCTCGCGTCCGAGGTCTACCGGCAGGCGTCCGTCATCACCCCCGGGAACACCCACGCCAGACGCTGGCAGGAGAAGTGCGGCGCCGACCCCGCCCGGCTGCGCACCGTCTACCCCGGCATGGACGCCGAACGCTTCACCGCGGTGGGGGAGGGGGACGACAGCGGCGACCCGCACACCCTCGTCTGGGTCGGCCGGATCGAACCGGCCAAGGACCTCATCGCGCTGCTCCACGCCTTCGCCGAGGTACGGAAGGAGGAGCCGGACGCGCGGCTGCGGATCCTCGGCGCTCCCGTGCAGGGGCCGGAGGCCGGCGCGTACCTCGCGCACTGCAGGGCGCTGGCCGCGCAGCTCTTCCCCGACGAGGCCGCCGACGCGCACGCGGTCGGCGACAACCCGGTCTCCTTCGAGGAGATCGGCGGCCCCGAGGCCCCCGACCTCGCCGACGCCTATGCCGCGGGTGCCGTCATCGTCCTGTCCAGCGTCGTCGAGGGCTTCCCGATCAGCCTCGTCGAGGCGATGTTCTGCGGACGTGCGACGGTGTCGACGGACGTCGGCGCGGTCGTCGAAGTCATCGGCGGTACGGGGCTCGTGGTGCCCCCGCGCAACCCGCGGGCGCTTGCGGACTCCTGCCTCGCGCTGTTGCGCGACCCGGAGCGCCGTGCGCGGCTCGGCGCCGCGGCGCGTGCCCGGGCACTCGAACTCTTCACCGTCGAGCAGAATCTCGCCGCCTTTCGCGGTATCTACCTGGAGCTCATCTCGCACAGCCCGGTCCACCGCGACTCGGAGGCCGTCGACGTCGACGGTGAGCCCCTGCCCTTCGCCACGCCCGCTGAGGCCCACGTCCCCGGCCACTGGACCGGCGGCCGCACCCGCCCCCGCTGGGCGGGCCCCGCTCCCATGACCGCCGCGGCCGCCCCAGGAGGCCCCGATGCCTGACTCCACCGCCGTACCTGTCCCCGGCAGAACCACCGCCGGGCAGCCGCCGGACTCCGAGTGCCGGACCGTCGCCGTGGCCGACGTGCCGAAGCGGCCCGCCAGCCCCGGGGCATGGGACACCCGCTCGAAGGAACTGCTGGACAAGGATTCCGCGTCCGCCGGGTCCGGGCGTGACCGGAACAAGGCAGGGCGCCGCGGCCCCGCCGACCCGGTGAAGGCGCTCATACACCGCCACCGCGAACTGTGCGAACGAGCCGTCGACCCCCTGGAGATCGCCGCCGGGCTGGAGGCCCACGGCGTCACCGACCGCACCGCCGCCAGGTTCCGGCACCGCGATGTCTTCTCGCTCGCCGAGGAGTTGTACGCCCGGGTGCCCCGCGGCGAGGCGAGCCCGCGGCCCGCCGCGGACGAGACGCCCGCCGAGCGCCCCGCGCACACCGCGGCCGTGCTGCTGCCGGGCGCCGTGGCCGTCCTCGCCGCAGCGGGCCTGCGGTTCACCGACGGAGGCGCGTGGATCGCGGTGGGCGCCGTCGGCGCGACAGGGCTCGCCCTGGCGCTGGCGTGGAGCCTGCGGCGCGGGCCCCTTCGCGCCCCGGGGCGCACCGTGCCCGCCGCACGCCCTCTGGTGTGCTGGCTGGTGGCGTACGCGCTCCTCGGCGACGGGCTGCTGACCCAGCTCCTCGGCGGCGGCCCCGAAGGCCCCTGGCCCCTGACGCCCGGCCCGCTCGTGGGCCTCGCCCTCGCCGTCGCCCCCGCGGCCTGGAGCGCCGGGTTCTTCTCCGCACGGGCCCGGCGCAGGCTCGACGGCAGCCGGGGACTCGAGGAGTTCGCCGCCGGCGCACGCCCCCTGCTGTTCGCGAGCGTCGCGCTCCACGCCGGCGCCCTCACCGGTCTGCTCGTGCTGACGTCCCTGCTGCTGCCCGTGGCACTCGCCCCGGCCGTCGCCCTCGGACTGCTGCTCTTCCTCGCCCGGCTGCTCACCGTGCACGGCTTCCCCCACGCCGCGGCGGCCGGCCTGGCCGCCGCCTGCGCCGGCGAAGCACTCGCCCTGGCCACCGTCGTCGGCGGCCGCCTCCCCGGCTGCGGCTTCCTCGCCCGGCCCGTCGAGGCCGTGGTCACCCACTGGGGCGTCGCCGCAGTGCCCGCCCTCTTCTGCGGCGCCGCCGCGCTCGGGCTGCTGGTCCATGCGGCGGCAGCGCTCTCCCGGGCCTCGGCCCACACCACATGACGCCCCCACGCGCCCCCCACACGCACCCGCGGAGCCGACGCCGCGGGCGTACCCACCACAGCCCCATCCCATCGAGGAGACGAACGACAATGACCCCGCACCACCCAGCACCGGCCCGTCGGCCCCGAGGAGCCGCGCGATGAGGGTGCTGCTGCTCGGAGCCAATGGCTTCCTCGGCCGGTTCGTCGCCGACCGGTTGCTGGCCGACCCGGCCGTGCACCTCACCGCGTTGGGGCGCGGCGACGACGCCGACGTACGGTTCGACCTCGCGGGCGGCAGCCCCGGAGCCCTCACGCGGTTCCTGGACGCCGTCCATCCCGGAGTGGTGATCAACTGCGCCGGTGCCACCCGCGGTGGCGCCCGCGACCTCACCCGGCACAACACCGTGGCCGTCGCCACCGTGTGCGAGGCCCTGCGCCGCAGCGGCTGCGAGGCCCGGCTCGTCCAGGTCGGCTGCGCCTCCGAGTACGGGCCCTCGCAGCCCGGCTCGTCGACCGCCGAGGACGCCGTGCCCCGCCCCGGAGGCCCGTACGGGGTCTCCAAGCTCGCCGCGACGGAGCTGGTGCTCGGCTCGGGACTGGACGCCGTCGTGCTGCGGGTCTTCTCGCCCGTCGGCCCCGGCACCCCCGCCGGATCGCCGCTGGGCCGGCTCGCCGAGGCCATGCGCCGTGCCATGCAGTCCGGCGACGCCGAGCTGAAGCTCAGCGGCCTCGGGGTCCAGCGCGACTTCGTCGACGTACGGGACGTGGCGCGCGCGGTGCACGCCGCCTCGCTCTCCGCCGCCCAGGGCGTTGTCAACATCGGCACCGGCCGCGCGGTCCGGCTGCGTGACGCCGCCGCCGTACTCGCCAGGGTCGCCGGCTACGCGGGCGCGCTCCATGAACTCGACAGCTCCCCGGTCCGCCCCGGCCACCCGGTCATCGGCGCCCCCCGCGGCCCCGAGTCCCTCACCGAGCAGCTGGGCGCCACGCCGTACCCGTACCCCGACGGCTGCGGCAGCTGGCAGCAGGCCGACGTACGCACTGCCCGGGACCGGCTCGGCTGGCGGCCCCGGATCAACCTGGAGGAGTCCCTCGCGGACATCTGGATGGAGGCGGCATGCCGCATCTGATCAGCACGGACCTCGCACTCTCCGCCACGGGCGCCGACCGGCTCGGCTTCGGTGTCCCCGGCTACGCCCACCCCCTGCTCGCCCCGGTCGAATGGGCCGAGCTGACCCGGCCGGGCACTTCGCTGCACTGGGCCGTCCTCAATGTCGCGAACGGACCCGGCAGCCGGCCCGACCCGCACTGTCTCGAAGCGGCGGGCAGGCTCACCAACGCCGGTGTCCGGGTGCTGGGCCACATCGATCTGGCGCACGGCACCCGCACCTTCGGCGAGATCGTCTCCGACGCCCACCGCTACCTGGACTGGTACAAGGTCGGGGGGTTCCTGCTGGACAACTGCCCGGTCGAGCGCGAGGACCTGCACCACGTACGGCGCGCCACGGCCACGCTGGAGGCCGTCCTGGACGGCGGTCACCTCGTCCTGGGGCACGGCAGCCACCCCTATCCCGGGTACGCGGAAGTGGCCGACCAGCTCGTCACCTTCTCCGGGCACTGGACCGACTACCGCTGGTCCCAGGTGGCGGAGTGGACCGCCGACCTTCCGCCCGAGCGCTTCGCGCACTTCGTGTACGGAGTGCCGCGGACGCATCTGGACGAGGCGATGCGGATCGCCCGCTGGCAGGGAGCGGGAACGATCTTCTTCACCGACCGCAAGGGAAGAGGGCCGGGGCAAAGCGGAGCATTCGACGCGTTGCCCGGCTACTGGGACGAAATCGTCTCGCGGATTGGACCGGGTGTCTCGGAATGAGAAGGCGCGTGGCAGTGTTACAGCGAGAACACCCGTACTGACGTAACCCACCAACGGAGTCCCCGTGTCGCTGCCACCCCTGGTCGAGCCGGCTGCCGAGCTCACCGTAGACGAGGTCCGCAGGTACTCCCGCCACCTGATCATCCCGGATGTCGGGATGGACGGGCAGAAGCGGCTGAAGAACGCCAAGGTGCTCTGTGTGGGCGCCGGTGGCCTCGGCTCGCCGGCGCTGATGTACCTGGCCGCGGCCGGTGTCGGCACCCTCGGCATCGTGGAGTTCGACGAGGTCGACGAGTCGAACCTGCAGCGGCAGATCATCCACAGCCAGTCGGACATCGGCCGCTCCAAGGCCGAGTCCGCGCGTGACAGCGTCAAGGGCATCAACCCGTACGTCAACGTGGTCCTTCACGAAGAGCGGCTCGAGGCCGAGAACGTGATGGACATCTTCAGCCAGTACGACCTCATCGTCGACGGCACGGACAACTTCGCCACCCGCTACCTGGTGAACGACGCGTGCGTGCTGCTGAACAAGCCCTATGTGTGGGGCTCGATCTACCGGTTCGACGGCCAGGCGTCCGTCTTCTGGTCCGAGCACGGTCCCTGCTACCGCTGCCTGTACCCGGAGCCCCCGCCGCCCGGCATGGTCCCCTCCTGCGCCGAGGGCGGCGTGCTGGGCGTGCTCTGCGCCTCCATCGGCTCCATCCAGGTCAACGAGGCCATCAAGCTGCTCGCCGGCATCGGGGACCCGCTGGTCGGGCGACTGATGATCTACGACGCCCTGGAGATGCAGTACCGCCAGGTCAAGGTCCGCAAGGACCCGAACTGCGCGGTCTGCGGTGAGAACCCGACCGTCACCGAGCTCATCGACTACGAGGCCTTCTGCGGCGTCGTGTCCGAGGAGGCACAGGAGGCGGCCCTCGGCTCGACGATCACTCCCAAGCAGCTCAAGGAGTGGATCGACGACGGAGAGAGCATCGACATCATCGATGTCCGTGAGCCCAACGAGTACGAGATCGTCTCCATCCCGGGCGCCCGGCTGATCCCGAAGAACGAGTTCCTGATGGGCAACGCCCTCCAGGGCCTGCCGCAGGACAAGAAGATCGTCCTGCACTGCAAGACAGGTGTCCGCAGTGCGGAAGTCCTTGCCGTGCTCAAGTCGGCGGGCTTCGCGGACGCGGTGCACGTCGGCGGTGGAGTGATCGGCTGGGTCAACCAGATCGAACCGGACAAGCCGGTCTACTAGACCCGCAGCGCTTCGGAAGCAGGGGCCGGCCCGGCAGGGGCCGGCCCCTTCGCGTACGCCCGCGAAGAGGCGCGCACCGCGTGCCGGAGCGGATCTAACCGCACGTCCCGCCGTCCGCCGGAACCTTGCCGTCCAGCAGGTAGTCGTCCACGATCTTCGCGACGCACGTGTTGGACGGGCTGTAACCGCCGTGGCCCTCGCCCTTGTTGGTGAGCAGGATGCCGACGCCCTTGCCGAGGGCGTCCGCCATGCGGCGTGCCCCCTCGTACGGCGTCGCCGGGTCGCCGGTCGTGCCCACGACCAGGATCGGCCCCGCGCCCTTCGCGCTCGCGTCGGTCGTGTCCCGCTCTCCGGGCACCGGCCACTGCGCGCACCAGCCCGCCGTGTCCCAGGCCAGGAACGGGCCGAACACCGGGGATATCTTGCTGAACTGCGGCAGCAGCGCCTTCGCCTGCGCAGGCGTCGGGCGCTGTTTGGTGTCCGCACAGGAGATGGCCCGCTGCGAGTGGCTCTGCGTGCCGTAACTGCCGCTCTCGGTGCGGTCGTTGTAGGCATCGGCCAGGGCCAGCAGCTTGCTGCCGCGGCCACGCCGCTCCGCCTCCTCGAGGCCCTCGGTGAGATCGGGCCACATGCTCTCCGAGTAGAGCGACAGGACGATGCCGGTGAGCGCGAGGCTCTGATTCAGCTCACGGTCGTCGTCGGCGGGCAACGGCTTCCTGTCGATCCGCGCCAGCAGCGCCGCTATGCGCGCTGTGCCTGCCGCGGGGTCCTCACCTCTGCTCTTGAGGTAGTTGTCCAGGGCGCGCTGGAAGCCGGTGGTCTGGTTGCGCGCGTGACCGAACGCGTCCGCCGTCGGATCGACCACCGCGTCCAGCACCGTCCGCCCCACGTTGCCCGGGAACAGATGGGCGTAGGTGCCGCCGAGCTGCGTGCCGTACGAGATGCCGAAGTAGTTGAGCTTGCGGTCGCCCAGGACATGGCGGACGAGGTCCATGTCACGTGCGGCGTTCGCCGTGCCGACGTGTGCGAGGAGCTTGCCGGCGCGTTGCTCGCAGCCCTGCCCGAAGTCCTTGGCGTCCGCGAAGTAGGCCGCTTCCTCGGCGGTGGTGTCGGGGGTGAGATCGACCCGGGTCGCGGCATCCTCCATGCCCGCGTCGTTGCGGCAGATGACGCCCGAACTCAACGACACCCCCCGGGGGTCGAAACTGACGAGGTCGTAGCGGGAGTTGAGCTTCTCGTACTCCACGGAGGCGCGGGGGAGCGTACCGACGCCGGAGGCGCCGGGGCCGCCGAAGTTGAACAGCAGGGAGCCGAGGCGCTTGCCCTTGCCCTGTGCCGGGCGGCGGATCAGCGCGATGGAGATCGTCTCGCCGTCCGGGGCGCCGTAGTCGAGCGGCACCTTCACCGAGGCGCAGGTCCAGCCGTCCTCGCCCTCGCAGGGCTTCCAGTCGGGCCGCTGCTTCGCGAGCGCGTCGGGCAGCCCCTGCGCGGCGTCGCCCTTCTGCACCGGAGTGGCCGGCGGTGTGTCCCCGCCCTTGCCGCCCGCCTCTGGACCGCCGCCCGTGGCACAGGCCGTCAGCGCCCCGCCGGCCAGTGCCAGCGCGACGGCTGCCGCCACCGACCTCGTACGCAAGGACATCCCGGCCCCCCTGGAGAATCAACCGACCCGTTCCACTGATCCGCCATCCTAGGTGCCGCAACCGACAGTGACTCCGGGCCCCTGTGGAAGCGCGGCTACCGGCAGACGGTCCCGGCGGCCGGAACCTTTCCTTCCAGGAGGTACTGGTCCACCGCGCTCTGCACACAGGTGCTTCCGCCGTTGTAGGCGCCGTGCCCCTCGCCCTCGTACGTCAGCTCGATGCCGACGCCCTTGCCGAGTTCCTCCGCCATCGCCTTGGCGCCCGCGTACGGGGTCGCCGGATCCCCGGTGTTGCCGATCACGACGATCGGGGCCGCCCCCGGCGCGCTGACATCGGGCGTCTCCCACTCTCCGGCCACGGGCCACTGGCTGCAGCCCAGCAGGCCCCAGCCGAGGTAGTCGCCGAAGACCGGCGAGGTCTTGCGGAACTCGGGGAGCTGGGCCTTCGTCTGCTCCAGCGTGTACCTCTCCTTGAAGTCGACGCAGTTGATCGCCGCGTTGGCCGCCTGGAGGTTGCTGTACTGGCCCTCCCTGTTGCGGCCGTTCATCGCGTCGGACAGGGCGAGGAGCAGCGCGCCGTTGCCGCCGTCGGCCTCGTCGAGTCCCTGCTCCAGCAGCGGCCAGTACTCCTTCGAGTAGAGGGCCTGGGCGATGCCGTTGGTCGCCTGGGTCTGGGTGAGCATGCGGTCGCCCATCCCGGGGATCGGCTTCTTCTCCAGCCGGTTCTGGAGATCGATGATGAAGTCCTGGATCTCCTCGGGTGTGCTGCCCGGCAGCTGGCAGGCGTCGCCGCGCGCGATGCAGTCCTTGGCGAAGTTGGTGAGCGCAAGCTGGAAGCCCCTGGCCTGGCCGAGCGAGCCCTCCTCGGAGCTGCTGGTGGGGTCGACCACGGCGTCGAAGACGGCCCGTCCCACGTTCTTCGGGAACAGGTGCGCGTAGACGCCGCCGAGTTCCGTGCCGTAGGAGATGCCGAAGTAGTGGAGTTTGTCGTCGCCGAGGACCTGGCGCATCAGGTCCATGTCCCGGGCGGCGTTGACGGTGCCGACGTGCGGCAGGTCCACGCCCGAGTTCTCCTCGCAGCCGGAGTCGTAGGTACGGAGGTTGTCGGTGTACGCCTTCTCCTCCGCGGGGGTGTCCGGGGTGGCGTCCTGGGCGTAGTACGTGTCGAGCTCCCGGTCGCCGAGGCATTCCACGGGCTGGCTGCGGCCGACCCCGCGCGGGTCGAAGCTCACCAGGTCGTAGCGGGCGCGCAGCTTCTCGAAGTCGCCCGCCGCGGCGGGCAGGGTGCTGACGCCGGAGCCGCCGGGACCGCCGAAGTTGAAGATCAGCGAGCCGATCCGCCGGGCCTGGTCACGGGCCTTCGCCCGGATGAGGGCCAGTTCGATGGTGTCCCCGTCCGGCTGCGCGTAGTCGCGCGGCACTTCCATGAACGAGCACTCCCACTTGGTGCCGCCGGGCAGCGGCGAGGGAGCGGTGCCGCCGCCCTCCGCCTCCGAAGGGGCCGGGCACGGCTGCCAGTCCAGGGTCTGGGCGCCGAGGTCCCGGTCCCGTTCCTCGCCGCCGCTGTCGGCGTCGCCGTGGGAGCAGCCGGCGGTGACGAGGATCATGGAGGCGGTCGCGGCGGCGAGTACGGTGCCGGCGCGCCGGACGACGCCGCCGCGGCGCCACACGGCGTCTCGGCCGTCGTCGTCGCCCGCGGCGGTGCTGCCCTCGGGGCGGCCGGTGGGGGAGGTCGGCATGACCCCATCCTGCGGCGCGGCGCTGCGGTCCGCCTGTCGGCGGCGGACCGGACGGGTGAACGGCGCCCCGGACCTGCGGGACCGCCGGTCACGGGCGCCGTCGCGGAAGGACGCTTGCTACAGGGACCCCTTGCGGGTGAGCTGGTTGAAGCACACCCACCCCGGCAGCACCGGCAGCCACAGCGTCATCAGCCGGTACAGCAGCACGGCCGGAGCCGCGACCTCGAACGGCAGACCCACCGCGAGCAGACCGAACGTCAGCGCGCTCTCGACCGCGCCCACACCACCCGGCGTCGGCGCCGCCGACCCGAGCGCGTTGCCCGCCAGGAAGACGACGGCGATGCTGGCGTAGCTGAGCTGCTGGTTGCCGTTGTCGAAGGCCCGGATGGACGCGTCCAGACACATCACGAACGCACCGGTCAGCAGCAGCATCCCGCCGATGCCCGTGACCAGCTTCACCGGGCGCTGGAGCACGTCCAGCATGCGCGGCACCACCCCGACGAACAGCGACCTGAGCCGCGTCGCCACGAACTTCCGCATGAACGGAATGGCGGTCACCACCAGCACCAGGACCGCCACGGTCAGCAGGCCCGCGATGACCGTCCTCGACGGCGTGAGCGACGACGTCTTCTCCGTACCCGTGAGGTAGCCGAAGGACAGCAGCAGCAGGATGTGCGCGCCGAGACCGAAGAGCTGGGAGGCCCCGACGCTCGCCACGGCCAGTCCGGGCCGGACACCGGAGCGCTGGAGGAAGCGGGTGTTCAGCGCGACACCGCCGACCGCCGCCGGGGCGACGATCTTCACGAACGATCCGGCGATCTGCGCGACGACGGTCCGCACGAAGGACACCCGCTCCGGCACGAAGCCCAGCAGGCTCATCGCGGCCGCGAGGTAGCTCAGCGCCGAGAAGAGAACGGCGGCGGCGACCCAGCCCCAGTGGGCCTGCATGACCACGCTGAGATCGGTCTTGGAGAGCTGCGACAGCAGGAAGTAGGCGGCGAAGGCTCCGGCGATCAGACTGACCAGGGTGCGGGGCCTGATCCGTTCGAGCCGGGCCGGCTCGACCGGTGCCTGCGGCCGGATCAGCAGTATCTGGTGCCGGATCTGGGCGAGCAGATCCTCCTCGCGGGCCTCGTCGAGCGCCTCGTCCATGGCCCGCTTCTCGGCCTGCTTCTCCGCGCGCACGGACTTGCGGGCCGCCTTCCTGTCGGCCGCGGCGCCGGTGACGGTCTCCTCCGCCCTCGCCTGCCTGGTCGATTCCGTGGCCGCCAGCACCGCCTCGCGCTCGCGCTGCGAACGCTCCCGGGCGAGCCGTCGCAGCGTCGCCCGGGTGGAGCGGCTGAGCGCGATCGGCTGGAGCAGCGGAAGACAGTCCGCGACCGCGTCGGGACCCAGCACGTCGACCGCCGCGGCCACCGCGCGCTGGGCCCCCACCCGCAGGCCCAGGGTGGTCAGCAGCTGTGCGATGTCCATCCGCAGCACCACGTCACCGGCCGCGATCTCGCCACCGCGCAGATCGGTCAGCACGACGGTGCCGGAACGATCCACCAGAATCGCGTCCCCGGTGAGCCTGCGGTGGGCGATACGGCGCGACTGCAGCGCCCGCATCTGCCGGAACGCCCCGTGGACCACGTCGTCGGTGATCTCCTCGTCCGCCATGGAGTCCAGGGAGCGGCCCCCGAGGTGCTCGTACACGAGCATGACGGCGTCCGGTCCGAGCTCGGACGTGGCGATCAGCCTGGGCGCGTTGGCGCCGGCGGCGATCGCCGCGTACGCGAGCAGCGCCTCCTGCTCAAGGGCCTGGCGCAGCGACTGGATGGAACGGCGCGTGGTGATGCCTCGCAGCGTCAGCCTGCGCCACACCCGGTAGAAGTAGCCGTGCGCCTGCTGTTCACGGTCGACGACGGTGACGTCGAGCGGAGGGCCGTCCTCCAGGGTGACGAGGTAGCGGCGGCCGCGATCGCCCTGGTCGGCCGAGTCCGGTACGTCCTCGGCCCGCATCGCGGTGACCGGGCGGAAACCGACGTGGCGCAGGCCCGCCAGGAGGGTCTGGCCGGTCGGCCGTACATTAGGGGAGCCGACGGCGTAGAGCGTGCCGTAGGCGACGGTCCAGCCGATCAGCACGGTCAGGACGATCGAGAAGGGTGTGGTGTAGCCGGCGACGAGCATCGCGAAGGCGTCGAGCAGCAGCACGCCCCACAGCGCGACGCGCCAGCGGGGCCGTCTCGCCATGCCGACCGCGGTCATGTAGGCGATCACGGGGGCGAGGTAGCCGTGGACGGGGTCCGTGAGGCCGCCGCCCGCGGCGGGCTGGGTCAGCGCGTCCTGGATCTGGCCCGGCGCGGCCTTGGCGACCCAGAGGTCGGTGGCGAGGGTGACTCCGTGGGCCAGCACGGCGGCGAGGACGCCGTCCGCGATCCGCAGTCCGTCCCGTTTGATCAGCCGCTCGATGGCGAAGGCGACGGGGACCAGCAGGACGGCGATGCTGGACATCAGGCCGGCGACCTTGACCAGCAGGTCGGGGGCCTGGCCGGTGCCCTTGGAGATGTCCGATTCGAGACCGGTCGTGGTGCCATGGGCGAAGGCGGCGAGGGCGAGGACGACGGCGATCGCCAGGGTGCCGGTGAGCAGCCGGGTCAGGTCGGAGGGGCGGTGGACACGGGCGGGGAGGAGGGGCTCGTCCCTGGAGACGCGGTCGATGTGGGCCACGTCGTCTTCTCCGCCGTCGCAGGCTCCCTCGCCGTGCCGCCGGTCACGCTCTCCGTGCCGGTGCCCGGTGTCCGCGTGGCCGTGCTCGGGGTCCGCCTGCTCGGGGTCCGCCTGCTCGGGGTCCGCCTGCTCGGGGTTCGCCTGCCGGTGCTCGGTGTCCTCGGCGTCCTTGGGGTGCGAGGGGGCGGCGGGCGCCGTGCGATCCGGGTGATCCGAACGCTCACTGTGCGGTTCGGCGGCTTCCGGGCGTGACTCGGAGCCGGAGGTGCTCGCCGCCGCGGCGGGCTGCACG
Source organism: Streptomyces sp. NPDC091376 (assembly GCF_044757085.1). Lineage (NCBI taxonomy): Bacteria > Bacillati > Actinomycetota > Actinomycetes > Kitasatosporales > Streptomycetaceae > Streptomyces > Streptomyces sp. NPDC091376. The sequence continues at coordinate 94,451 of NZ_JBIVUF010000017.1, forward strand.
CCCAGTTCGTTCGTCGTGTCCGTCTCTTCTTGATCTCGTATCACCAGTCACCGCCCGGACGATGGTGGCACGGCGAACCGGCGGAGGGTGGCATCAGGGTGCGACGCGGGAGTGCATGGTGTACACGATGCACCTCTTTGTCCAGATGTGTCCCTTGAGTGGCTCTCGCGGTCCGCTGTCCGTGCCATGGTGCAAGATGGGCCGGATGAGCGAGGAAGTGCCGGAACTGCCGGAGTACGCGGAGCGGGTGCTCGAAGTCGCCGAGCACATCCCGCCGGGCCGGGTCATGACGTACGGGGACGTCGCGGAGTGGCTCGGTGAGGGCGGGCCGCGCCAGGTCGGCCGGGTGATGGCGCTCTACGGAGGAGCGGTTCCGTGGTGGCGCGTGGTCCGCTCGGACGGCGTGCTGCTCTCCGGCCACGAACTGAGCGCGCTGCAGCACTACCGCACGGAGGGCACCCCGCTGCGGCAGGCTCCGCGCGGCGCCGAGGACCATGTGCCGCGCCTCGACATGAGGCGGGCACGCTGGGACGGCGGCGCGCCCGCGGCGGCCACGACGGACGGAAGGGCTCACACCTGACAGCTTCCGCCATTCGGCGGTGCGATGAGTCGTCCGGGACTCGCTCGCGGCTTCCGGCCCGGTCCTGAGCGGACCGTCTGCGACGCGGTCGCCCGCGGGCGTAGCGTCGTCACCAACGCCGGCGGCGCCCTCCGCGCCACCGGCTCCGTCGACCACCGGCCGTCCAGGCAGCCACCGTCGTCCCGGCCGTCCGCGCCTTCGCGCCGGCCCCGTCGTCACCACCGTCAGCACACCCACCAGGACCGGCGATCCACGTGAGCTCCTCCTCTTCCACCGGGCGAACCCCGCACCGACGGGTACGGCAAGGGGCTTCCCCGCGCCCGCAGGAGCACAGGGGGAGGATCCCGGGCGCGTACCGACTGGTGCGTACCTCGCCGGGCCCGGTGGATCCCCCTCTCCTGGACGCGTCCCAGCGCGCGGTGGTTGACCATGAACACGGGCCGCTTCTCGTGCTCGCGGGGCCCGGGACGGGGAAGACCACGACGCTGGTGGAGGCGGTGGCGTCACGGATCGCGCGCGGCGCGGATCCGGAGCGGCTCCTGGTGCTGACCTTCAGCCGCAAGGCGGCGGTCGAGCTGCGCGACCGTACGGCGGTGCGGCTCGGCGGCGCCCGGGCGCCGCAGGCCACCACCTTCCACTCGTTCTGCTACGCCCTGGTCCGCGCGCACCAGGACGCGGATCTGTTCGCCGAGCCTCTGCGGCTGCTGTCCGGTCCCGAGCAGGACGTGGCGGTACGCGACCTGCTGGCGGGCCAGCTCGACCTGGAACGGGAAGGCCGCGCGGCGGCGGGCTGGCCCGCCGAGCTGCGGGCCTGCCTGACCACACGCGGCTTCGCGGACGAGGTACGCGCCGTACTCGCCCGGAGCCGTGAGCTGGGCCTCGGCCCGGACGCGCTGGCGGCCTTCGCCAGGCGTACCGGACGGCCCGACTGGAAGGCGGCCGCGGCGTTCCTCGCCGAGTATCTGGACGTCCTGGACCTGCAGGGCGTCCTCGACTACGCCGAACTCGTCCACCGCGCCGCGCTCCTCGCCGAAGGGCCGGGGACGGGGGAGCGGCTCGCCGAGCGGTACGACGCCGTCTTCGTCGACGAGTACCAGGACACCGACCCGGCCCAGGTCCGGCTGCTGCGGGCACTGGCCGGGGGCGGCCGCACGCTGGTCGCCTTCGGCGACCCCGATCAGTCGATCTACACGTTCCGAGGCGCCGATGTGAACGGCATCCTCGACTTCCCGGGAACCTTCCGCCGCGCCGACGGGCGCCCGTCCCCGGTCGCGGTCCTCACGACGTCCCGCCGCTCGGGGGCCGAGCTGCTGTCCGCGACCCGCGTGCTCACCCGGCGCATGCCGCTGACCCGGCTGCCCTCGGACAAGGTCCGCGCGCACCGGGAGCTGGCCGCGGTCCGCGCGGGCGGCCGCGTCGAGGCGTACACGTACCCCACCGCTTCCACGGAACTCGACAACATCGCGGACATCCTCCGCCGCGCCCACCTGGAGGAGGGCGTCCCGTGGAACGAGATGGCGGTCCTCGTCCGCGCGGGCAACCGCAGCCTCCCCGCGACCCGCCGCGCCCTCACCTCGGCCGGCGTACCGGTCGAGGCGGACGGCGACGACATCCCCCTGCGTCACGAGCCGGCGGTCACACCCCTGCTGACCGCACTCCGCGTGGCCGCCACGCCGACGGCGCCGGCCGCTGCGGGGGACGGTGCCGGATCCGGCGGGCAGCCGGTGGCCGCGGGGGATGGTGCCGGATCCGCCGGGCAGTCGACGGCCGCGGGGGATGGTGCCGGATCCGCCGGGCAGCCGGTGGCCGTGGTGGATGGTGCCGGGCAGTCGGTGGCCGCGGGGGACGCCCCCGGTTCGGCGGGGCAGCCACCCGAGGAAGGGCAGCACGCGGGTTCCGCCGGGCAGCCGGTGGACGCGGCGGTGCCGGAGCCGTCGCCGACCGTGGAGCCCACGGGCCCGACCGCCCCAGGTGCCGTGGGGTCCGCCCCCCGGACTCCCGGGGGCGCACCGGAGCAGGAGACCCAGCTCGGTCCCGACACCGCCATCGCCCTGCTCACCTCTCCCCTCGGCGGCATGGACACGGCCGACCTACGGCGTCTCGGACGCGCCCTCCGCGACGAGGAGCGGGCCGCGGGCAACCGCGTGCCGCCACCCTCGGACGTGCTCATCGCCCGCGCTCTCGCCGAACCCGAGCGGTTCACCGCCCACGACCCCGCCTACGCCCGCGGTGCCCAGCGGCTGGGCGTGCTGCTGCGCAAGGCGCGCGAGCTCCTCGACGGCGGGGGGACCGCGGAGGAGGCACTCTGGGAGCTGTGGACCGGCACCCCCTGGCCGCAGCGCCTGGAGCGGGCCGCCCTCCGCGGTGGCGCGGCCGGCCGCAACGCCGACCGCGACCTCGACGCCGTCTGCGCCCTGTTCGACACCGCCGCCCGCGCGGAGGAGCGCACCGGCGGCCGCGGCGCCCTCAACTTCCTGGAGGAGCTGGAGGCCCAGGACATCGCCGCCGACACCCTCAGCCGCCGCCCCGAACGCCCGGCCGCCGTCCGCCTGATGACCGCCCACCGGTCCAAGGGCCTCGAATGGGGCCTCGTCGTGGTCGCCGGCGTGCAGGAAGGGCTCTGGCCCGACCTTCGCCGCCGCGGCTCCCTCCTCGAAGCCGACCGCATCGGCCACGACGGGCTCGCCGAACCCCTCACCCCGGGCGCGCTCCTCGCCGAGGAACGCCGACTGTTCTACGTCGCCGCGACCCGTGCCCGGGACCGCCTCGTCGTCACCGCCGTCAAGGCACCCGCCGACGACGGTGACCAGCCCTCCCGTTTCCTCACCGAACTCGGCGTCGAGACGCGCGACGTCACCGGCCGCCCACGCCGCCCGCTCGCCGTGGCACCCCTCGTCGCGGAACTGCGCGCCACCACGGTCGACCCCGACGCCTCCGCCGCGCTCCGCGACGCCGCCGCCCGCCGGCTCGCCCGGCTCGCCGCGCTCACCGACGACGAGGGCCAGTCCCTCGTGCCCGCCGCCCACCCCTCCCGCTGGTGGGGCCTGTACGACCCGACGCACAGCGGTGTGCCCCTCCGCGACCGCGACCACCCCGTCACCCTCTCCGGCAGCGCCCTCGACCAGCTCGCCAACACCTGCGCGCTCCAGTGGTTCCTGGGACGCGAGGTCAAGGCGGACGCTCCCGCCACGGCCGCCCAGGGCTTCGGCAATGTCGTCCACGTCCTCGCCGACGAGGTCGCCTCCGGCCGTACCCCCGCCGATCTCGACGTCCTCATGGAACGTCTCGACTCGGTCTGGGACGCGCTCGCCTTCGACGCCCCCTGGAAGTCCCAGCAGGAGAAGGGGCAGGCGCGCGTGGCGCTCGAACGCTTCCTCCGCTGGCACGTCATGGACCGCGGCGGCCGCACGCCCGCCGCGACCGAGCACGACTTCGACGTGACCCTCGAAGCGGGCGCCTACGAAGTACGGATCCGCGGCTCCATGGACCGCGTCGAACAGGACGAGCAGGGCCGCGCGTACGTCGTCGACTTCAAGACCGGCAAGCAGGCGCCGACCAGGGACGAGGTCGCGCACCACCCCCAGCTCGCCGTCTACCAGCTCGCCGTCCGCGAGGGCGCCGTCGACGAGGTCTTCGACGGCCGCCGCCCGGCTCCCGGCGGCGCCGAACTCGTCCAGCTGCGCCGGCCCGCCCCTCAGAAGGAGGGCGGGGAGAGCCTCCCGCGCGTCCAGTCGCAGGAGCCGCTCAGCGGCGAATGGGTCGGCGAGCTGCTCGCCACGGCCGCGGGCCGCGTCCTCGACGAACGCTTCACACCGAGCACCGGATCGCAGTGCGACCACTGCGCGTTCCGCTCCTCGTGCAGTGCCCGGCCCGAGGGGCGTCACGTCGTCGAATGACGGCGGACACGTCGTCGGACGACGGCGGACCGGCCGAGGAGAGCACCGCTTCGCCATATGGCGTGAATCACGCTCTTGCCGTGCATCCATTCGGGTGCTTGGTGAGTCCCACGGTCGGCATAAGCGAGAGATAAAGCTCAGAGGAAATGGGGACACGGTGACCAACCGGAAGATTCTGGTCACGGCGGTGCTGTGCGCGACCGTCGCCGTCGGTCTGACTGCCTGTGGTGGCGAGAAGGACAAGGGCGGCGCCGACAAGCCGGCGAGTTCCGCCCCGTCGCCCAAGGCGCCGGTGGACCCGTTCGCGGGCCTCACGGCGGACCAGATCGCCGACAAGTCGCTGGACATCACCAAGGCCGCCGACTCCGTCAAGGTCAAGGGTCTCGACTCCTCGGAGAAGGACCCGATGGAGTTCGACCTCGCCATCTCCGAGAAGGGGGACTGCGGGGGCACCATGGGCTCCAAGGGCGCCAAGGCGGAGATGCGCAAGGTAGGCGGCCCCATGTACATGAAGGGCGACGACAAGTTCTGGGAGCAGTCGCTCAAGGAGGACGGCTCCTCGGCCGAGGAGATCGCCGCCGTGAAGGAGCTGTTCAAGGGCCGCTGGATCAAGATCCCCGCCGAGGAGGTCGACAAGGAGGAGATGGGCGTCCTGTGTGACTTCGACGCCCTCCTGGAACCTGCGGACAGTGCCAAGACCGGCCTTACCAAGGGCGCGGACGCGGATGTCGACGGCAAGAAGGCCGTCGTCCTGACCAAGAAGGACGGCGCCGAGACGTTCACCTTCTACGTGGCCAAGGAAGGCGAGCCCTACCTGCTGAAGTTCACCAGCGAGGGCGGCAAGGAGCCCAAGTCGGCGGCCTTCTCCGACTTCAACGCCCCCATCACGGTGACGGTTCCGCCCGCCGACCAGGTCGTCGACCCCTCGAAGCTGGGCGGCTGACCCCGCGGGCCGGCACGGACGGGGACCACGGGCGGCAGGCGCTGTCAGCGGTCCCCGTTAGCCTCTCTGGGGTGTCCGCACGCATCACCGACCCCGAGCAGCTCAAGGAGCTCCTCGGCATCCCGTTCACCCCGGAGCAGACGGCCTGCATCACCGCACCGCCCGCCCCGCAGGTCATCGTCGCCGGAGCCGGTTCGGGCAAGACGACGGTGATGGCCGCACGAGTGGTGTGGCTCGTGGGCACCGGGCGGGTCGCCCCCGAGCAGGTCCTCGGTCTGACCTTCACCAACAAGGCCGCCGGAGAGCTCGCCGAGCGCGTCCGAACGGCCCTGGTACGGGCCGGAGTCACCGACCCGGACACGATCGACCCCGACAACCCGCCGGGCGAGCCCCGAATCTCGACCTACCACGCCTTCGCCGGACAGCTCCTCACCGACCACGGCCTGCGCATCGGCCTGGAGCCGACCGCGCGGCTCCTCGCCGACGCCACCCGCTTCCAGCTCGCCGCGCGAACGCTGCGCGAGGCCCCGGGGCCGTACCCCGCGCTGACCAAATCGTTCCCCACCCTGGTCAGCGAACTGCTCGCGCTCGACGCCGAGCTGGCCGAGCATCTCGTGGCCCCCGAGGACCTGCTCGCCCACGACTCCGGGCTCCTGCGCACCCTGGAGTCCGCCAAGCTCACCAACGCGGATCTGAGGAAGGTCCCCGAGGCCGCGGCCGCCCGCCGTGAGCTGCTCGACCTCGTCGTCCGCTACCGCGCGGCCAAACGCTCGCGCGACCTCCTCGACTTCGGCGACCAGATCGCCCTCTCCGCGGAGCTCGCGCGCACCCGCCCCGAGGTGGGCCGCATCCTGCGCGACGAGTTCCGGGTGGTCCTGCTCGACGAGTACCAGGACACGTCCGTGGCCCAGCGGCTCCTGCTGTCAGGACTGTTCGGCGGGGGCAGTGGCCATCCCGTCACCGCCGTCGGCGACCCCTGCCAGGCGATCTACGGCTGGCGCGGCGCGTCCGTGGCCAACCTGGACGACTTCCCCGACCACTTCCCCTACGCGGACGGCGGCCCCGCCACCCGCTACTCGCTCAGCGAGAACCGGCGCAGCGGCGGCCGCCTCCTCGGCCTCGCGAACGGCCTCGCCGAACCCCTGCGCGCACGGCACGAAGGCGTCGAGGCCCTGCGCCCCGCGCCGGGCGCCGAGCGCGACGGCTCCGTACGGATCGCGCTGCTGCCCACCCACGCCGAGGAGATCGAGTGGCTCGCCGACTCGATCGCCCATCTCGTCCGCACCGGCAAGGAGCCGGGCGAGATCGCGGTCCTGTGCCGTACGGCGGGGGACTTCGCGGGGATCCAGGGCGCCCTCGTGGCCCGGGACATCCCGGTCGAGGTCGTCGGGCTCTCCGGGCTGCTCCATCTCCCCGAGGTCGCCGACCTGGTCGCCGTCTGCGAAGTCCTCCAGGACCCGGGCGCCAACGCCTCGCTCGTGCGGCTCCTCACCGGACCGCGCTGGCGCATCGGCGCCCGCGACCTGGCCCTGCTGGGGCGCCGCGCCCGTCTCCTCGTCCACCGCGCCAAGGACGACGGGGCGGATCCAGACGAGCGGCTCGCCGCGGCCGTCGAAGGCACCGACCCGGCCGAGGTGATCTCGCTCGCCGACGCGCTCGACACCTTCCTGGAGCAGGCCGGAGCGGACGACGGGCTGCCGTTCTCCGCCGAGGCCCGGATCCGCTTCGCCCGCCTCGCCACCGAACTGCGCGAGCTGCGGCGCTCGCTCGCCGACCCGCTGATGGACGTACTCCACCGCGTCCTGGGCGCCACCGGCCTGGACGTGGAGCTGTCCGCCTCACCGCACGCCCTGGCCGCCCGCCGCCGTGAGACGCTCGCCAACTTCCTGGACATCGCGGCCTCCTTCGCCTCGCTGGACGGCGAGGCGACCCTGCTCGCCTTCCTCGGCTTCCTGCGCACGGCCGCGCAGTACGAGAAGGGCCTCGACAACGCCCTGCCCGGTGGGGAGAACACGGTGAAGGTGCTCACCGCCCACAAGTCCAAGGGACTGGAATGGGACGTCGTCGCGGTCCCCGGACTGGTCGCCGACCAGTTCCCCAGCACCCGCTCCCGGGAATCCTGGACCTCCCAGGCGAAGGTCCTGCCCCATGTGCTGCGCGGTGACGCCGACACCCTCCCGGACGTCACCTCCTGGGACGCCAGGGGCCTCAAGGCGTTCAAGGAGGACATGAGGGACCATCAGCACACGGAGGAGCTCCGACTGGGCTATGTGACCTTCACCCGCCCGCGCTCCCTCCTCCTCGGCTCGGCCCACTGGTGGGGTCCCACCCAGAAGCGCCGCCGCGGCCCCTCCGCCTTCCTGCACGCCCTGTACGACCACTGCGCGGCGGGTTACGGCGAGATCGAGGCCTGGACCGAGGAGCCGGAGGAGGACGCGGAGAACCCGGCCCTCCAGGAGAAGGCGGCCGAGCAGGCCTGGCCGCTGCCCCTTGACCCGGCGGCGCTGGCCCGCCGCCGCGCGGCCGCCGACCTGGTGCTCGCGCACCTGGACTCCGCCGCGGCGCAGGCGCCGGGCCGGCTGCACGAGCCGGAGCGACGGGGCGACGGGGAGCGGTTGCACGAGCCGGAGCCGTCGCACGAGCCGGAGCCGTCGCACGAGCCGGAGCCGCCCCTGGACGATCTCTGGCCGGAGGACGAACAGGCGTGGGCGGACGAGCAGGCGGCCTGGTCGGAGGAAGAGACGTGGGCGGGCGAAGAGCCGTGGGAGACCGAGCCGGCCTCCGGTGTGGACCATCCTGACGCCGAGGACGCCGAGGACGCCGAGGACGCCGAGGACGCCGAGGACGCCGAGGACGCCGAGGACGCCGAGGACGCCGTGGACGGTGCAGGCGCGTTCGCGCGGTCCGGTGAGGCCGGTGCCCGGCCCCGCCTGCCCGCGCAGCGCGCCGAGCCCCTCGCGCCCGAGGACGCCAGGGCCATCGCCTCCTGGGACCGCGATCTCGAAGCCCTCGCCGGAGAGCTCCGCCGTGTCCGCGCGTCCGTGCGCGACGTGCCCGTACCGGCGTCGCTGTCCGCCTCCCAGCTGCTGCGGCTCGCCGCCGACCCGGACGGCTTCGCGCAGGAACTGGCGCGCCCCATGCCCCGCCCGCCGCAGCGGGCCGCCCGCCGTGGCACCCGCTTCCACGCCTGGGTCGAGTCGCGCTTCGAGGAGCTGCCGCTGCCCATGCTGGGGCCCGACGAGCTGCCCGGGGGCGATCCGGACGAGGCGGGGATCGCCGACGAGCGCGACCTCGCCGTGCTCAAGGAGGCCTTCGAGCGCACCCCGTACGCCCACCGCGTCCCCTACCGGCTCGAGGCGCCCGTCCAGCTCACCCTCGCGGGCCGCGTCATCAGGGGCCGTATCGACGCCGTCTATCGCGACGAGGCCACGGGGGCGTTCGAGATCGTGGACTGGAAGACCAGTCGTGCGCGCGACGCGGACCCGCTCCAGCTCGCCGTCTACCGCCTCGCATGGGCCGAGCAGCACGGCCTCCCGCCCGATTCCGTCGCCGCCGCCTTCGTCTACGTGCGCACAGGAGAGGTCGTCCGCCCCGACGGCCTGCCCGGCAGGGCGGCCCTGGAGCGCGTTCTCCTGGCGGACCGCGTGCCCGAGCCGGTCCCCGACCGGGCGGCCGGAGGACCCGCCCCCGGAGCCGGATAGGCTCAAGGCCATGAGCGTCACCCCGGACAACGCCGTCCGTACGTACCTGGAGCAACATCGCGAGGGCTTCCTCGACGACCTCGCGCAGTGGCTGCGCATCCCGTCGGTCTCCGCCCAGCCCGAGCACGACGCGGACGTACGGCGCAGTGCGGAATGGCTTGCTGCGAAGCTCAAGGAGACCGGTTTCCCGACCACCGAGATCTGGCCGACCGACGGCGCGCCGGCGGTCTTCGCCGAATGGCCGTCGGCCGACCCGGACGCTCCCACCGTGCTCGTCTACGGCCACCACGACGTGCAGCCGGCAGCGCTCGCGGACGGCTGGCACACCGATCCGTTCGAGCCGGTCGTCAAGGACGGCCGGATGTACGGCCGCGGCGCCGCCGACGACAAGGGCCAGGTCCTCTTCCACACCCTCGGGGTGCGGGCCCATCTCGCCGCCACCGGCCGCACGACGCCCGCCGTCAGTCTGAAGCTCCTGGTCGAGGGCGAGGAGGAGTCCGGCTCGCCGCACTTCCGCGACCTCGTCGAGCGGCACCGGGACCGCCTCAGCGCCGACGCCGTCATCGTCTCCGACACCGGCATGTGGTCCGAGACGACCCCCACCGTCTGCACCGGCATGCGCGGCCTCGCCGACTGCGAGATCGAGCTGTACGGACCGGACCAGGACATCCACTCCGGCTCCTTCGGCGGGGCGGTTCCCAACCCGGCCACCGTCGCCGCCCGGATCGTCGCGGCGCTGCACGACGAGCACGAGCGAGTCACCGTCCCCGGGTTCTACGACGGTGTCACCGAGCTGACGGCGGCCGAGCGCGAGCTCCTCGCCGAGCTGCCGTTCGACGAGGCGGAGTGGCTGCGTACGGCCAAGTCGTACGGGACGTCCGGCGAGGCCGGACACTCCACCCTGGAACGCATCTGGGCCCGCCCGACCGCCGAGGTCAACGGCATCGGCGGCGGCTACCAGGGGCCCGGAGGCAAGACGATCATCCCGTCCTCCGCCCTGCTGAAGCTCTCCTTCCGGCTGGTCGCGGGCCAGGACCCGGACCGGATCGAGGAAGCGGTCCGCGGCTGGGTCGCCTCCCTGATCCCCGTGGGCATCCGCCACGAGATCACCTTCGGCGCGGCGACCCGGCCCTGCCTCACCCCGCTGGACCACCCCGCCCTGCAGGCGGTCACCCGGTCGATGAGCCGCGCCTTCGACGGGCAGAAGATCCGCTTCACCCGTGAGGGCGGCTCGGGACCCGCCGCCGACCTCCAGGACGTACTCGACGCACCCGTGCTGTTCCTGGGCATCTCCGTACCCTCCGACGGGTGGCACGCGCCCAACGAGAAGATCGAGCTGGCGCTGCTGCTCAAGGGCGTCGAAACCGCCGCCTACCTGTGGGGCGACCTGGCCGGCGCCCTCCACTGACAGACAGCCGGTACTGACAGACAACCGCCACTGACAGACATCCGGTCCATCCGCAGACAACCGGTCATCCCGGGGGAGTGGGAAGCACCTGTGAGCACCTTCGACCATGTCGCCGACGGCCGTCCCATCGGCCTCACCGCGCCGAGCGGCATCGACCGCGCCGCGCACCACCGACTCGACGAGGCATGGCTGGCGGCGGCGTGGAGCCACCCGTCGACCCGGGTGTTCGTCGTCTCGGAGGGACAGGTACTGATCGACGACACCCCCGACGGCCGTACCGAACTCGTGATGACGCCGGCCTTCGAGGCTCCTGTCACCGAGACCCACCGGTACTTCCTGGGCACCGACGAGGACGGCGTCAGCTACTTCGCCCTCCAGAAGGACGCCCTGCCCGGACGCATGGACCAGTCCGCCCGCCCCGCCGGGCTGCGCGAGGCCGGACTGCTGCTGTCCCCGCGCGACGCGGGACTCATGGTCCACGCGGTCGCCCTGGAGAACTGGCAGCGGCTCCACCGCTTCTGCTCCCGCTGCGGTGAGCGCACCGTCATCGCGGCCGCCGGTCACATCCGCCGCTGCCCGGCCTGCGGCGCCGAGCACTACCCGCGGACCGACCCCGCCGTGATCATGCTCGTCACGGACGAGGACGACCGCGCCCTGCTCGGCCGGCAGGTCCACTGGCCGGAAGGCCGCTTCTCCACGCTCGCCGGCTTCGTCGAACCGGGCGAGTCCATCGAGCAGTCCGTGATCCGCGAGGTGTACGAGGAGGCGGGCGTCACGGTCGGCGAGGTCGAGTACGTCGCCAGCCAGCCCTGGCCCTTCCCGTACAGCCTGATGCTGGGCTTCATGGCACGCGCCACCTCGTCCGAGATCACCGTGGACGGCGAGGAGATCCACGAGGCCCGCTGGTTCTCCCGGGAGGACCTGCGGGTGGCCTTCGAGTCCGGCGAGGTGCTGCCTCCGTACGGGATCTCGATCGCGGCCCGTCTCATCGAGCTCTGGTACGGAAAGCCCCTGCCGAAGCCGGGTTCGCTCGCCTGACGTCCTCGCGTCCTGAGCCCTGCCCACCTGGGTCGGCCGGTGTTCCCCGGCGGGCGGTGACGCGCCGCGCGGTGCAGTGTGTGGAGAGCGGCACACGGTGCCCTGCTGTGCCGCACGGCCGTGGCGCAGCAGAGACGGGAGACACGGTATGGATCTCGGACTGGAAGGACGCGTGGCGCTGGTCACCGGCGCGAGCCGGGGGATCGGGCTCGCGATCGTGCAGGCCCTGACCGACGAAGGCGTGCAGGTGGTGGCCGCGGCACGGCACTCCTCCGACGAACTCGACGCGCTCATCGGCACCGGCCGGGTGCGGCTGGTGCGGGTGGACCTGGGCGGCGCCGGGGCTGCGGATCTGCTGGTCGATGCGGCCGGGGACCGGATCGACATCCTCGTGAACAACGTGGGATCGGCGCCCGCCCGCCCCGGCGGCTTCCTCAGCGTCACCGACGAGGAGTGGGAGGCGGCCTTCAACCTCAATCTGTTCGCCGCCGTGCGCGTCACCCGCCGGGTCCTGCCGCTGATGCTGGTCCGGGGCAGCGGCTCGGTCGTCAACATCGGCTCGATCAACGCGGTGTTCCCCGACCCGCATGTGATCGACTACTGCGCCGCCAAGGCCGCTCTCGCGAACTTCTCCAAGGCCGTGTCCAAGGAGGTGGGCGGTCGCGGAATCCGGGTGAACACCGTCAGCCCCGGACCTGTCGAGACCGATCTGTGGCTGGGCGGCGAGGGAGTCGCTGCCACCGTGTCGGAGGCGACCGGGGCGACTCCGGAAGAGGTCGTCGCCCGGGCCGCCGGGGTCGCGGTCACCGGCCGGTTCTCCAAGCCGTCCGAGGTCGCGGACGCGGTGCTGCTGCTGGCGAGCGACCGGTCGGGCAACATCACCGGATCGGACATCACCGTCGACGGCGGTTTCGTCAGCACCTGGTAGGCGCACGGGCCGTCCGACGCGGCCCCTGGAACGACGCCGCCCCTGGAACGGCGCGGCCCCTGGAACGACGCCGCCCCCACCGGTACTCGACCGGAGGGGGCGCAGCGCAGAGGGGGGTGCGTCAGATGGCCAGGGCCTGCTTCACCTGGGCCAGGCTGGGGTTCGTCATGACGATGTTCTCGCCACCGTTCGGCGGAACCACGAGTACGGTCGGCACGGTCTGGTTGCCGTTGTTCGCCTTCTCGACGAACGCCGCGGACTGCGGGTCCTCCTCGATGTTGACCTCGACGTACGAGATGCCCTCGCGGTCGAGCTGGCTCTTCAGCCGACGGCAGTACCCGCACCAGGTCGTGCTGTACATCGTCAGGGATCCCTGCATGTTCTTCTCCCGCTCCTCTGAGCTCGTGGGGTGGGTGCCCCATGGGGTGTGCCAGTAGTCGAACGTACGCGACCCGTCCCCCATTCCCGTATTGGTACGACCAATCCTGTCCCCCTGTGGACAACCGTGCCGGTGATCTCGCGGGACCTGGCAGCATGGCGGGGTGACAGCAGCAACGCACTCCACTCTCTTCCCTCAGGTCCCCGAGTCGGCGGACGCGGTGCTCGCCGGGCTCGACCCCGAGCAGCGCGAGGTCGCGACCGCCCTGACCGGCCCGGTGTGTGTCCTGGCGGGCGCCGGTACGGGCAAGACGCGTGCGATCACCCATCGCATCGCCTACGGAGTGCGGGCCGGGATACTCCAGCCGTCGAGTGTGCTGGCCGTCACCTTCACCAACCGCGCCGCGGGAGAGATGCGCGGCCGGCTGCGCCAGCTCGGCGCGGGCGGAGTGCAGGCCCGCACCTTCCACTCGGCAGCGCTGCGCCAGCTCCAGTACTTCTGGCCGAAAGCCGTCGGCGGTGAGCTGCCGAGGCTGCTGGAGCGCAAGATCCAGCTGGTCGCCGAGGCCGGAGCGCGCTGCCGGATCCGGCTCGACCGCAATGAGCTCAGGGACGTGACCAGCGAGATCGAATGGGCCAAGGTCACCCAGACCGTTCCTGCCGACTATCCCGCGGCCGTCGCCAAGTCCCTCCGCGACGCCCCCCGCGACCCGTCGGAGATCGGCCAGATCTATGCGCTGTACGAGCAGCTGAAGCGCGATCGCTCGGTGATCGATTTCGAGGACGTCCTCCTGCTCACGGTCGGCATCCTCCAGGACCGCCACGACATCGCCGACCAGATCCGCCGCCAGTACCAGCACTTCGTGGTGGACGAGTACCAGGACGTGTCGCCGCTCCAGCAGCGGCTGCTGGAGCTCTGGCTCGGCGACCGGGACAGCCTGTGCGTCGTCGGCGACGCCAGCCAGACGATCTACTCCTTCACCGGGGCCACCCCGGACCATCTGCTCAGCTTCCGCGCCCGCCATCCCCACGCGACCGTGGTGAAGCTCGTCCGCGACTACCGCTCGACCCCGCAGGTCGTCCACCTCGCCAACGGTCTGCTGGGTCAGGCCAGGGGCCGTGCCGCCGAGCACCGGCTCGAGCTGATCTCGCAGCGCGACCCCGGCCCCGAGCCGGTCTACACGGAGTACGGGGACGAGCCCGCCGAGGCCGAGGGCACGGCCCGGCGCATCCGCGATCTGATCGCCGCGGGTGTCCCGGCCGGCGAGATCGCCGTCCTGTACCGGGTCAACGCGCAGTCCGAGGTGTACGAGCAGGCGCTCGCCGACGCGGGCGTGTCCTACCAGCTGCGTGGCGCCGAGCGGTTCTTCGAGCGTGCCGAGGTACGGGAAGCGGGCGTCGCGCTGCGCGGTGCCGCCCGGGCCGGGGGGAACGACGCCCTGCTGGACGACGCGGACGACCTGCCGTCCCAGGTCCGGGCGGTCCTGTCCACGAAGGGCTGGACCACCGAACCTCCGGCCGGCTCCGGTGCCGTGCGGGACCGCTGGGAATCCCTGGCCTCGCTCGTCCGGCTCGCCGAGGACTTCGCACGCGTCAAGCCGGAGGCGGGCCTGGCCGATCTCGTCACCGAGCTCGACGAGCGCGCGGCCGCCCAGCACGCCCCGACCGTCCAGGGCGTCACCCTCGCCTCGCTCCACTCCGCGAAGGGCCTGGAGTGGGACGCCGTGTTCCTGGTCGGTCTGACCGAGGGCATGATGCCGATCACCTACGCCAAGACCGACGAGCAGGTGGAGGAGGAGCGCCGGCTCCTCTACGTCGGGGTCACCCGCGCCCGGCTCCATCTGTCCCTCTCGTGGGCGCTGTCCCGTTCGCCCGGCGGCCGTGCCTCCCGCCGCCCCACGCGCTTCCTGAACGGGCTGCGGCCCGGCTCGGCCGCCCACGGCACCCGAACGGCGGGCGGTGGCGGCGGGATCGAGCGCGGAGGTGCAGGCGGCCGGCGCAAGCGGCGTGGGCCCGTGCTGTGCCGGGTGTGCGGCAAGACGCTCACCGACGCCGGCGAGATGAAACTGATGCGCTGTGAGGACTGCCCCTCCGACATGGACGAGGCGCTGTACGAGCGGCTGCGCGAGTGGCGCTCCGAGCAGGCCAGGGAGCTGGGCCAGCCGGCGTACTGCGTCTTCACCGACAAGACCCTGATGGCGATCGCCGAGACCGTGCCCGACAGCGAGGGGGAGCTCGCCGGGATCTCCGGCGTCGGCGGCCGCAAGCTGGAGCGTTTCGGCGCCGATGTCCTGGCCATCTGCGCAGGCCAGGAGCTTGGTGAGGGCGATGAGGACGACTGATACAAACTCGTCGAGAAAATAGTTTGCGCCCGCCCCAGTCATCCCCATAGGTTCTTAACCACGGGAACGGCGGCTTCTCCGAAGCCCTGTTGTCGTGCTGTACTTATCCGAATACGCGTGATCGGCCCCGGCCGGTCCCAGAGACGCCGAGAGGAGGCGATTCCAGTGATCAGCATCAACACAAGCTTCGTCCGCAACACCGTCAAAATGACCGATCGCTCGGTCGTCTCCGCCTGCTCGCTCGGCCTCTCCGGTTCGGCGTTCATTGGCACCGGTCTGTCTGGCTTCGCAGCCCTGCGTCCGGTCTCTCTCCCTGCGGGCCTGCCCGTCCGGGAGCGCAATGAGCGACCGACCAAGGCACTGGAAGCAGGAGTAGTGGCGGCAGAGGCCAAGGCCTATGCCCTCGCGGCGACCGGTGCCGGAACCCAGCAGCAGACGACGCAGCACCACACGATGTGGGCCTTCCGTGGGCTCGAACCCTGGAGTGATCCAGCCTGATCCAGGATCAGGCCGGCGCCTTCAGGGCCGCGGAACCCCACCAGGGATCCGCGGCCCTTCTGTTTTCCCCGATGAGGAAACGGAGCGAAGGGGCCTCGGGACCAGCAAGACCCGGTACCAGCCGAAGCCCGGTCAACAGACCGGACCGACCAGACGAGGAAGACACCACCGTGCAACTCGAAGCGCACGCCCCGTCCGTACCGCCTTCCGAAACGATCCCCCCGCCCGGCCTCACGGAGGACTCCACCTTGACCCCGCTCACGGCGCTGACCGCGCTCGACGACGCCATCGAGAACCTCGGCGTACCCGTCCCCTGCCGCTCCTACGACCCGGAGGTCTTCTTCGCCGAGTCGCCGGCCGATGTCGAGTACGCCAAGTCCCTCTGCCGCACCTGCCCGCTGGTCGAGGCCTGCCTCGCCGGGGCGAAGGAGCGGCGTGAGCCCTGGGGTGTCTGGGGTGGCGAGCTCTTCATCCAGGGTGTCGTCGTCGCCCGGAAGCGGCCGCGTGGCCGCCCGCGCAAGAACCCGGTCGCGGCATGACCGAGATCTCCTGGGGGACGACCCCCAAGCTCCCGAAGCACGCGGGAACCATTGACCGCCCCCACACGCACGATCCCCAGAAGCAGGCCCCGATGACCTCTTCCGCCGCTGAGCCCTCCGGCTCCGCCACACCAGCTGTCACCACCATCGGCGCGAACGCCTCGCGTCAGAACAGGACCCGTGAAATGCAACTCATCCCAGAAGCCCTGGCTCGTGCGCATATGCACGAGCGCCTGCGGGAAGCCGACGTGGAGCGCCAGGCCATGAGCCTGGCCACCGCTCGGCGGATGCAGCGGCGTGCCGAGCGCGCGTCGATGCGCGCCCGCCGTGCGCTGGCCATGGCCGTCATGCAGTAGCCGACGACTGTTGGCCGCAGACCACAACAGTGCCTCTCGCGGGGGCCGGTCCGAAGGGACCGGCCCCCGCGGTGCGTTGTCCTGCCGTACATCACCCACGGGGTTATCGTCACGAGGTGGACCAGCAGACTCATCACCCTGCCCCGCCGGGTGCCGAGAACGTCGTGTGTTCCCGGTGCGGTGCGGTCGCCGAGGGCACTCCGCCGACCTGGACCTGCTCCGTGGAGAACGGCCGCCGCCACTACTTCTGCGAGGAGTGCGCGCGGGCCAACATCAGGGCCATCGAAGGCCGGCTCGACTCGTCCTGGTGGTGACGGCCGGGCGTCAGGCCTCCACCGCCACGCCGTCCGCGTCGGCGAGGAAGCCGGGCACCCAGGACTCCAGTTCGTGGCGGAGCCGCACCGTCGCGTTCAGCTGGCACAGCACACCTATCGTGCTCAGCGTCACCCGATGGATCAGCAGATAGGCCGGCGGCAGATTGAGCTGCTTGCCCAACTGGTGTGCCGGAGAGCGAGGGTCCGCGATCCGCGCCGCCTGGGCCCGCATCCAGCCGCGGGTGAACGTGAACCGGTCGGCCTGCGCGGGCTCGATGATCGGCAGCAGATACTCCAGCACCGCATCCGGGTCGAGGTCGATCGACTCCTTGACGAAGCCCTCCTCGCACAGCACCCCGTACACCTCTTCGGCCCGGCCCTCCAGTGTCATCCGGAGCGAGTCACCGATCGTCCTGGGCAGTCCGCCGGGAAGCCGGTCGACGGTGCCGAAGTCCAGCACCCCCAGCCGCCACTCACCGGGATCCTCCCCGCCCTCCGCCGCGCCGGGGGCGGGGAGCAGCCGGAAGTTCCCCGGGTGGGGGTCCGCGTGCAGCAGCCCCGTGCGCGCGGGACCGGAGAACAGGAAACGCGCCAGCAGCTGCCCCGCACGGTCCCGCTGCTCCTGCGTGCCGTCGCTGATCACCTCGGCCAGCGGTATCCCGTCGATCCACTCGCTGACCAGCACCTGGTCGGCCTGGTGCACCACATCGGGCACCAGCACATCGGGGTCGTCGGCGAACTCCGCGGCGTGCTCCCGCTGGGCCCGGGCCTCCAGCGAATAGTCCAGCTCCTCCGACACGCGGTCGCGGAGCTCGGTGATCAGCGGTTTGATGTCCATCCCCGGGATCAGCGGCCCCAACAGCCTGGCGAAGCGGCTCAGCTGGGACAGGTCCGACAGCAGTGCCTCCCCGGCGCCCGGGTACTGGACCTTCACCGCGACCTCGCGTCCGTCGTGCCAGACGGCACGGTGGACCTGGCCGATGGACGCGGCCGCCGCGGGTTTGTCCTCGAACTCCAGGAAGAGCTCCCGCCAGTCCTCGCCGAGCCGCTCCGCCAGCGCTTCGTGCACCGTACGCGTCGGCATCGGGGGAGCGGCGTCCTGGAGCTTGGTCAACGCGGCCCGGTAGGGGCCGGCCACCTCCTCGGGCAGGGCGGACTCGAAGACGGACATGGCCTGCCCGAACTTCATCGCACCACCCTTCAGCTCACCCAGCACCTTGAACAGCTGCTCCGCCGTGCGCTGTTGCAGCTCGCGAGCCACGATCTCCGCGGACTTGCCGCCGATCCGCTTGCCCAGGCCCCAGGTGGCACGGCCGGCGAAGCTCAGTGGCAGAGCGGCCAACTTGGCGGTACGGGTGACCGCCTTCCGGGGAAGATCAGACATGCGCCCCTCCAAATCCCAGCCGCCGTGCCGCGTCTGCGTTGTGGCATTGCTCCGTCGACGCCGTTACCCCGGCCATTGTGTCGTGCGGCGTCCCGGCCTTCGAGGCGCGCTCCCCCTGAGTCTGCCCAGCGGCCCCACAAGAACAGTCGCGATGTGCCCTGAAGTGCTCCGATCGCCAGTCGAGCAGCGGCGACGACACTTCCCAGCGCGCTCCGGTACTCGCCGGCAGTTCGCCGTCCAGGAAGGACAGCGCATGCGCCGCGGCCGTACCGGCGACCGCGGTGGCCAGTGAGAGATCGCAGGCTGCCGGGCCCGTGGCGCGGCGCCCCGGCGTGCTCCACTGCGCCATCATCCGCGGCCACACCGGATCGCGGTCCGCCCGGTGGAGCGCCAGGCAGCCCGCGCAGGCCGTGCCGCCGGGCAGCACCAGCGGTCCCACCACACCGGTCGCCTCGACAACGCCCGCATAGAGATGGGGTGTTCCGGTGGTCACCCAGTCCTCGGCCGCCCCAGGATCGGGGGCGTACGCCGCGAGACCGTCCCGTGGAGCGACGATCACCAGCGTGAGAGGGGGCTCGACCGGCGGCGGGCTCCCGGCGGTCCGCCGCACCGCCCGGCCCGGGGCGGACTGCAGCACCAGCTGCCGGGCGGCCGCCGCCCTGCGCTCACCGACCGCCTTCGCCGGCAGCCCACCGGGTGCCACGTCCCACGGCTCCACACGCCCTCCGTCCAGCACCTCGATCTCGCCCACCCCCGCGGCGGACAGTGCGGCCGCGAGCGCCGCCCCGACCCGGCCCGCGCCCCGGACCTGGACCCGTATGGCGCTGCGGGCCGCCAACCGCCCCATCCCGCCGCCCGGTTCGGGGTGGACGACGGAGAGCGACGCGAGGTCGGAGCGCAGGCGGTCGAACGCCCCCGTCCGCTTGCGCAACGCGTCCGCCGCCGGACCGCCGCCCGTCGCGTCGTCCACCAGACCCGCTTTCGCCAGCCGGCCGAGCAGCGCGTCCACCTGGCCGTCGGGCAGCCCTATGGCCCGGGCCTCGTCGCGGAGCCGGGGCAGACCCCGGGTCCCGTCGAAGAGCGACAGCAGACATCCGGTCGCCGTGTCCACCGGCCCCATCACCACGGCATGAGCCGCTGTCGTCCCGAACTGCACATGGCGCAGGTCCCGCCAGGCCTGCCGCAGCGCAGGCTTCACCACCGGATGCATGCTCGCCCCCGTTCGCACGGCGTTTCTTCCGTGTTCGTTCCTGGTCCACCCGTCGGTCGTGCGGGTGGATCGCTCTGTCACGGCATCAGAATGCACGGACCCGGCGGCGAGTGCGGAAAGTTATCCACAGCCTTGGGGCATTAGTCGTTCTTATTGGTGCACGCCGTCGAGTGGATCAAGGTAGAACCGCCTCGGAGGCGGGACTTCTCCCATGGGCAGCGGGTAACGTCGGGGCGTGTCCGCCGACCGACCGCACAGCGCCGAAAGCCAGCAGCGCAGCGTGATCAGACATTCGCCCCGCCCCTCCGCGACGAGCGCGGTCGAGGTCCGCCGAAGTGCCCGGCGCCGCAGAACGGTCTCCGCGTACCGGGAAGGTGACCGCACCATCGTTCTCATCCCGGCCCGGATGTCCGAGGCGGAGGAGCGGCGCTGGGTGACGGTCATGCTCGACAAGCTCGCCGCGCAGGAGAGCAAGCGGACTCTCGGTGACGCGGAACTGGCGGAGCGCGCGGAGCGTTTGTCCGAGCAGTACTTCGACGGCCGGGCCAGACCGACGTCGGTGCGCTGGGTGACGAATCAGAACACCCGCTGGGGGTCGTGCACTCCGGCTGAGGGCAGCATCCGTCTCTCGCACCGTCTGCAGGGCATGCCTGAGTACGTCGTCGACTACGTGCTCGTCCACGAGCTGGCCCACCTGCTCGTACCGGGTCACGGGCCGCGCTTCTGGCGGCTGCTGGAGGCGTATCCGCGCACCGAGCGGGCCCGTGGGTACCTCGAAGGAGTGGTCGCCGTGGAGCGGCTTCCGCACCTGCCGACCGCGCGCGGTGAGTGACTTCTTCTGATCCTGTACCGAATGTGTACCGGCTTGGCTCGATGTCACCGATAACGGTTAGCCTGGCGCGACGCAGTCAGATTTTTCGTCGGGATGGGGGACGGTCGTTACGCATGGCCAGGGAATTCCAACGAGGCCACAAGGCCAAGATCAGTGACCTGACACCGGGGACCGACCTGTACGTGGGCGTGCAGATCGCCGCTCCCGGGCTGACCTTCGACATCAGCTGCTTCGCCCTCGACGCGAACGAGCAGCTCTCGGACGACCGCTATTTCATCTTCTTCAACCAGCCGAAATCGCCGGAGGAGTCCATTCAGCTCCTCGGTGCGCAGGCCGGTGACACCGAGTCGTTCCGTGTCACGCTCGATCGCGTGCCGGCGCACATCCACAAGCTGTCTTTCACCGCGACGGTCGACGGTGCGGGCCAGATGTCGCAGATCGGCCCCGGGTACATCCGGATCGTCGCCGGCGGCGAGGAGGTCGTCCGGTACGCCTTCACGGGCTCGGAGTTCTCCACGGAACGTGCCGTGATGCTCGGCGACTTCTACCTCAAGGACGTGTGGCGGTTCGCCGCCGTCGGCCAGGGCTTCGACGGCGGCCTCGACGCGCTGCTGAAGAACTTCGGCGGAGAGGTGGCCGAGGAGGAGCCTGCCCCGCAGCAGGGCGTGCCCGGGTTCGCCCCGCCGGCCGCCGCCGCTCCCGCACCGGCCCCCGCGTTCGGTGCCCCCGCAGCGCCTCCGGCTGCGGTCCCTCCGCAGGTGCCTCAAGCTCCGCAGCCCGCCCCCGCGTTCGGGGCGCCCCCCGCGCCTGCCCCTGCGCCGGCGCCCGCGCAGGTCGACCCGCAGATTCACGCGGCGCCGACCATCGCCGCCCCGATAACGCCTCCCGGCGGGACGGTGCCGCCTCCGGCGCCGCCGTCCCCGTACGGCCAGCCGCCGCCGCAGTTCGGGCAGGTCCCGGGCCAGCAGTCGCCGGGCGCTCCCGCCCCCTTCGGCCAGCAGCCCGCCCCGTACGGTCAGCCGGGCATGCCGCAGGGAGTCCCCCAGGGCGCCCCGCAGGCCGGCGCGGGTCTCCAGGCAGCCCTCCAGCCGTACAAGGAACTGCCCACCGGCCAGCGGTGGACCCCGCAGAACCAGCAGCTGATGCGCGTCGACCTGGGTATGGGCGGCACACCGGTGCTGGCCCGTCAGGGCAGCATGGTGATGTACCAGGGCAAGGTCGACTTCGGCTACAAGAGCGCCGGCTTCTCCGGCCGGATCGTCGGCAACGCCACGGGCCAGGAGATGCAGCTGATGCGCTGCACGGGCCGCGGCCAGGTGTTCCTCGCCGAGAACGGCGCACATCTGCACCCCATCGAGCTCCAGGGCGACGGAATCTGCGTCTCCGCTGAGAACGTCCTGGCGTTCGACGAGTCGCTGCAGCACGAGGTCCGCCGTATCGAGGGCCACGGCATTCCCGGCGGCGCCCTGTTCACGATGCAGTTCCAGGGCACCGGCACCGTCGTGGTCAAGACCCACGGCATCCCGGTGGTCCTGCCGGTCACACCCACCACCTTCGCCGACTCCAACGCCATCGTGGCCTGGTCGTCCGCGTCCCAGGTGATCCTCTCCAGCCAGGTACGGCTGCGCCGCAACGCGTACCCCGGCCACAGCGGAGAGACCGTGAATCTGCAGTTCCGGGGCGCCCCCGGCAACTTCATCGTCGTCCAGCCCTACGAGGTCTGAGGGAGCCCGGAAAGTGAATCAGCAACTCGCGGGCTACGCCCCGACCCCCGTCGTGGCCCGGATGGAGAACCACGGCCGCACGATGCTCAAGGTGGCCATGACCAGCGGCCAGGACCTGTACGCGCGTACGGGCTCGATGGTCGCCTACGAAGGCTTCGTTCAGTACGAGCCCAATCCGCCGGCCGTTCGGCAGATCGCCTCCCAGTGGGTCACCGGCGAGGGCGCGCCCATCATGAAGTGCTCCGGCGACGGGCTGCTCTACCTCGCCGACTACGGCGCCGACGTCGTCGTCATCAACCTCAACAACGACTCCCTGTCCGTCAACAGCACCAACCTCCTCGCCTTCGACGCGCACCTCCAGTGGGGCGTCGAGCGGGTCAAGGGACTCGCCAAGTTCGCCGGGCAGGGCCTGTGGAACGTCGAGGTCGCGGGCACCGGATGGGTCGCGCTGACCTCGCGCGGCACGCCCATCGTCGTCGACTGCGGCCGCGGGGAGGACGAGACCTACGTCGACCCGGACGCCCTCGTCGCCTGGTCGCCGAACCTGAAGGTGAAGGGCAAGCGCAGCTTCAAGGCCTCCTCCCTCATCGGGCGGGGCAGCGGAGAGGCGTACCAGATGGCCTTCTCGGGCCAGGGCATCGTCGTCGTACAGCCGAGCGAGGACAGCACCGACCGTCTGCGGATCCGGGGCTGAGGGGGAGCGAGAACACACCATGCAGAGCCCGCTTTTCAGTCACGCGGAACAGCAGTCCCAGGAGCGGTACGCCGTACAGAACCCGCAGCTCCTGCGGGTCGCGCTCACCGGGCACGACGACGTCCTCGCCCGCAAGGGCGCGATGGTCGCCTATCAGGGGCTGATCGACTTCGACGGTGAGTACCAGACGAGCGGTCAGCGCCGCGCCCGCGCCCGCACCGGCGAGGGTCTCGACCTGATGCGCTGCTCCGGCCAGGGCACGGTCTACTTCGCCAACCTCGCGCAGTACGTGCACGTGGTGGACGTCGACCAGGACGGTATGACCGTCGACAGTGCCTATGTGCTGGCGCTGGACTCCGCGCTGCACACCGAAGTCATCGCCGTGGACAGCCAGTACGGAATCTCCGGTTCCGGCAAGTACCAGCTCAACATCTCCGGGCGGGGCAAGGTCGCCTTGATGACCTCGGGCCAGCCGCTGATGATGCAGGTCACGCCCGACAAGTACGTCAATGTGGACGCCGACGCGATCGTCGCCTGGTCGTCCTCGCTGCGGGTGCAGATGCAGGCCCAGACGCACTCCACGGGCGTCTGGCGGCGCCGGGGCAACACGGGAGAGGGCTGGGAACTGAGCTTCCTCGGTCAGGGCTTCGCGCTGGTCCAGCCCAGTGAGGTCCTTCCCCCGCAGAACGCGCAGGTCGGCCAGGGAGCGCGGGCCCAGTACGGCATGGGCCAGCACGGCTCCCACGCCCAGAACCAGAACAACGTCTGGAGCTGAGCGCGAAGCAGGCTGTGCGAGAAGCCGGTTGTGCAGGGGCGGACGCCCATGAGCGTCCGCCCCTCACACACAAGGCGCTCCCCGGATCGCGCTACAGCCGCGCGCGGGTCCGCTCCAGCAGCCGCACCACCGACGCGTCGGCGACATCGGCCACCTCGGCATAGCCGAACCAGCGCAGGTCCAGTGACTCGTCGCTCATCGCCGGGGCCGCGTCCGGCGCCGCCAGAGCGGCGTACTGCACATCGAGATGCCAGTGGCACGGCGCCGGGATCGCATGCCTGTCCAGCGTCACCGGGCCGCCCGGAAGCAGCGTGAGTCCGTCGATGCCGGACTCCTCTGTGGCCTCGCGCAGCGCCGCGTCGGCGAGCGTGGCGTCCCCCTGCTCGCAGTGGCCGCCCATCTGCAGCCACATGCCCAGCTTTCTGTGCAGGGTCAGCAGCACCCGGTCGCGAGAGGGGTCGACGACCAGCGCGCTGGCCGTCAGATGCCCGGCCTCGCAGGCCTTCCACATGCCGTCGGGGTACGCCGCCAGATGGCCGAGGTAGGTCTGGCGCAACTCCTCCTGGCCCTCGCGTCCCTCCCGGACGCCCTCGTACTCCTTCAGTACCCGGACGGCGTCGTCGTACAGGCTCACTTGTCGGTGTCGTCCTTGCCGTTCTGGTCACGGCCCTCGGCCGCCTCGCCGAGCATCTTGTCCAGCTCGGAGAAGTCGAGGTGCTCACGGTGGACGAAGCCGTCCGGGTCGTCGAGATCGGAGGCGGTCGGCAGCATGTCCGGGTGCTCCCACAGACCGTCGCGCCCGTCCAGACCGCGCGCGTCGGTGAGCGACGCCCACAGCCGGGAGGCGTCCCGCAGCCGGCGCGGACGCAGCTGGAGGCCGATGAGCGTAGCGAAGGTCTGCTCGGCGGGACCGCCCGAGGCACGGCGCCGGCGGAGGGTCTCGCGCAGGGCGTCCGCGGACGTCAGCCTGTTCTTCGCGGCATCGTGCACCACGGCGTCCACCCAGCCCTCGACCAGCGCGAGCGCGGTCTCCAGCCGGGCGAGCGCCGCCTTCTGCTCCGCGGTCTCCTCGGGCTGGAACATGCCCTGCTGGAGCGCCTCCTGCAGCTGCTCGGGGTGCGTCGGGTCGAACTGGCCGACCACGTCCTCCAGCTTGGTCGTGTCGACCTTGATCCCGCGTGCGTACCCCTCGACCGCGCCGAAGAGATGCGAGCGCAGCCAGGGCACATGCGCGAAGAGCCGCTGATGGGCGGCCTCGCGCAGGGCCAGATACAGCCGGACCTCGTCCTTGGCGACACCCAGGTCCTTGCCGAACGCCTCGACGTTCAGCGGAAGGAGCGCGGCCTTGCCTGCCGGGCCCAGCGGCAGCCCGATGTCGGTCGAACCGACGACCTCACCCGCCAGCACGCCGATGGCCTGCCCGATCTGCTGGCCGAACATGGCGCCGCCCATGGAGCGCATCATGCCGATCAGCGGGCCCGCCATGGCCTGCATCTCCTCGGGCAGCACATCGCCCATCGCCACGCCCACGCGCTCGGCGACCGGGTCGACGAGCTGCTGCCAGGCCGGGAGGGTCGCCTCGACCCACTCCGCGCGGCTCCACGCCACGGACGTACCGGCACCGGAGGGCAGGGACGTCGCACCGTCCAGCCACAGGTCGGCCAGGCGCACGGCCTCCTCGACCGCGGCACGCTCGGCCGGACCGATGCTCGCGTCCTTCGTGCCGTCCTGGGTGCCCTGGGAAACCGTCTGGCGGGCGATCTGCTTCGCCATGTCCCAGTTCACCGGGCCGCCCTCATAGCTCAGCATCTGCCCGAGCTGCTGGAAGGCCGCTCCGAGATCGGTCGGGTTCAGCGAACCGAACATCGCGGCGAACGGATTGTCCGCCCCGCCCGCCCCGGCGCCCGGGAACCCGTACCCGAAGGGGTTTGCCGGGCCGCCCTGGCCGCCGCCGGAACCCTGCCCACCTCCGGCGGGGTCCTTCTTCTTGCCCTCGTCGCCGTTCTCCGGCTCCTCCGGCGGAAGGCCGAATCCGAATGGGGTGTCACTCACGGGTTTCCTCGGCTCGTAGGGCCACCGGCTTTCCGCCGGCGGCGACTGCCCGACTACACCACCAGCCTAAGCGGCGCCCGGCTGGCCGCGGCGGCGTCGACATGTCGGGTCCGGACATGGGCTCGATGCTTCACTGGCTCATGGCCTGCGGCAGGATGGACGCCACCTGGTACGTACGCGTTCATCCGCGCCCGTACTGAAGACAACCGCTGGAGACGCCCGGTGAGTTCCCCAGATCCGCAGGTTCGCGCAGCGCGAAACCATTCGGCCCCGGCCGCGGGGCGCGGCCCCGTCGTCGCGGTGACCGGCGCCGCCTCCGGCGTCGGCGACCTGCTGACCAGGCGCCTCGTCGCCTCGGACGAGATCAGACAGGTCATCGCCGTCGACGAGCGCCGCGGCGAGGTTCCCGAGGCGCACTGGCACATTCTGGACGTGCGCGACCCCGCGATCGCGGAGAAGCTCCGCGGCGCCGACGTCGTCGTGCACCTGGCGCTCGACCTCGACCTGGAGACCGATGGGGCCGCCCGGACCGCGTACAACGTGCGCGGCACCCAGACCGTGCTCACCGCGGCCGCCGCCGCGGGCGTCCACCGGGTCGTCCTGTGCACCTCGGCGATGGTCTACGGAGCGCTGCCGGACAACGACATCCCGCTCTCCGAGGACGCGGAACTGCGCGCCACCGCCGAGGCCACCGGCGTCGGCGACCTGCTGGAGATCGAGCGCCTGGGCCGGCGGGCGCCCCGGGCCCACCCCGGGCTCAACGTCACGGTGGTCAGGCCCGCCATCCTGGTCGGCGGTACGGACACGGCTCTCACCCGCTACTTCGAGTCGCCGCGGCTGCTCGTCGTCGCCGGATCCCGCCCCACCTGGCAGTTCTGCCATGTCGAGGACTTGGTGAGCGCCCTGGAGTACGCAGCCCTGGAGAAGGTCGACGGCGAGTTCGCGGTCGGCTGCGACGGCTGGCTGGAGCAGGAGGAGGTCGAGGAGCTCAGCGGCATCCGCCGCATGGAGCTGCCCTCCGCCGTCGCCCTCGGGGCGGCGGCGCGGCTGCACCGGATCGGTCTCACCCCGTCCCCGGCGGGGGACCTCGCGTACACGATGCACCCGTGGGTCGTCAGCGTGGGCAGGCTGCACGACGCCGGGTGGCGGCCGCAGTGGACCAACGAAGAGGTGCTTGCCGCGCTGCTCGAAGAGGTCGAGGGCCGGCACACCGTCGCGGGCCGTCGTCTCGGACGCAAGGACGCGACCGCCGCCGCGGGCGCCGCGGGCGCGACCGTGGCCCTGCTCGGCACGGCCGCGCTCGTACGCCGTGCCCGTAAGCGCCGGGGCCTGTAGGACGCTCCAACCGCCGCGGTGTCCGCCCGGTCGAAAGCGCTATTCCTCGTCGTCGGTGGCGTACGGCACGATGGGGCCATGGCACGCATGAACGACCACCCCGGTGAGCAGCCCGCAGCGGACCCGATCCGGCTGCTGGCGATCCGTGACACCCCTCTCTCCGTCGATGAGGTGTTCGGCGCCGTCGGCGACTCCGCGGCCGGGGGCACGGCGCTCTTCGTGGGCACGGTGCGCGATCACGACGGCGGCGCGGACGTCGACGCGCTCGGCTATTCGTGCCACCCCTCCGCCGAGGCGGAGCTGCGTCGTGTCGCGGAGAAGGTCGCCGCGCAGTTTCCGGTGCGAGCCCTCGCGGCCGTCCACCGTGTGGGTGACCTGGAGGTCGGGGATCTGGCGGTGGTCGTCGCCGTTTCGTGCCCGCACCGGGGGGAGGCGTTCGAGGCCTGCCGGAAGCTGATCGACGACCTGAAGCACGAGGTCCCGATCTGGAAGCACCAGACGTTCTCGGACGGTACGGAGGAGTGGGTCGGCGCCTGCTGAGTGGCGCAGTGAGCCCGCACCCGGACGGTGGCCCATGGCCCGATTTGCGTAACCGCCCCCCTGGCACCAGCGTTGAAGCGGCGAATGGTTAATCTGCTGATCGGTCAGCTGCACGAGCAGTTGTCCAGCTCATGGGGTTGGGAGGTCGTGATGGCGGCACTCGCTTGGTTGCTGATTCCGTTCTTCGCTGCCATCGGCGCGGCGATATGGGGAAGCTGGGCCTCACGTAACCGAACCACGGGAGACGTCGCCGAGCTCGCCGGCTACGCGCGATTCCGCGACGCGATGGAGAAGTCCCACTCCGGTACGGACCCCGTCTGACCGCCCGCTGCACCGCCCCCGTACGGACCGGCCCGGCAGGTGCACTCACAGGCCGGTCCCGTACTGTCGTTCCATGCCACGCCGCACAGCGACGATGCTCGCCTCCACCTTGGTCCTCATTGTGCTGCTCTGCGTGGGCGTGTTCCTGACCCCGCCCTATTCCGAGATGTCGCCCGGGCCGACCGTGAACACCCTCGGTGACTCCGGCGGCGAGCCGGTGCTCCAGATCTCCGGCCGCAAGACCTACCCGACGACCGGTCACCTCAATATGACGACGGTCCGGGTCACCGGCGCGGAGTACCGGATGAACCTGGCGGAGGTCGTCTACGGCTGGCTGGCTCATGACAACGTCGTGGTGCCGCACGAGACCCTCTATCCGGACGGCAAGACGGAACAGCAGTCCAACCAGGAGAACGCCGAGGAGTTCAGCCAGTCCCAGGAGAGCGCCAAGGTCGCCGCCCTGCGCGAGCTGGGGATCCCGGTGAAGTCGCGGGTCGTCGTCTCCTCGATCCGCAAGGAGAGCCCCGCGCAGGGGGCGCTGCACGCCGGCGACGTGATCAAGGCCGTCGACGGCACGCCGGTGGACAAGCCGGACGATGTCTCCAAGGCCGTCGTCAAGCACGCCCCCGGTTCGAAGGTGAACTTCACCATCGTGCCGGCGAAGGAGGCGGCAGCGGCGGAGAAGGCCGGCAAGGAAGTCTCCGGTGGCAAGGACGTGCAGGTCGGCACCGTCAGGTCGGAGGAGGCCAAGCGGACCGTCGTGGGCATCACGGCCGGGACGGACCACACCTTCCCCTTCCACATCGACATCAAGCTCGCCGACGTGGGCGGCCCCAGCGCCGGACTGATGTTCGCGCTCGGCATCGTCGACAAGCTCACCCCGGGCGATCTGACGGGCGGCAAGTTCGTCGCGGGCACCGGCACCATCGACGACCAGGGCGTCGTCGGGCCGATCGGCGGGATCGAGATGAAGCTCGTCGGCGCGCGGAAGGCGGGAGCGGAGTACTTCCTGACGCCCAGCGACAACTGCGCGTCCGCGGCCTCCGATATCCCCGAGGGGCTGACCCTGGTCAGGGTCAAGACCATCGACGACGCCACGAAGGCGCTGGAGAAGATCCGCAGCGGAAAGACCGCGGGACTGCCCAGCTGCTCCAAGAGCTGAAACCGGCAGGGCAGGTTTCCCGCAGCTGACAGGATTCCCGCGACGGAGGGGCGCACCGCGACGGCGGAGCGCCCCCTTTCCGTCGCCGGTCGCTAGGCCTCGAACGTCGCGGAGAGCGCTTCCGCCAGCCCCGGCACCAGGTCGGAGCCGGTGAGCACCTCGGTCGGGGAGTCCTTCTCCCGCAGGCGCAGTGCCGACTCGCGCGCGCCGTCGCGGAGTACGGCGACCGTCATCCGGACCTCCTGCCGGCCCGGGTGGGCGGCGACCCACTTGGCCAGGCCGGGCTCGTCGAGGCCCTCGGGGACGGACGCCTCCGCGGACGGCGGCAGCATCAGCCGCTCGACGGTCAGCGCACAGCCCGCCACCGCGTCGGGCCAGGCGATCGTGCCGAGGAACTCGTCCAGCGGGGTGCCGGACGGGATCTCGTCCTGCTCGACCGGGGTGAGCGGAGCGCCCGCGTCCCCTTCGTCGAGACCGAGCTGGGCGGCGAGGCCCGGCTCCTGGGTGCGCAGCTGCGCGGTGTCGACGAGGGCGAAGAGCCGGGCCGGCTGGTCCCAGCCGAGGCCGGACGCGTACTCGTCGATTTCGAGCACTGCTCGTGTGAGCGGGCTCGCGGCCATCGGAGGGCCGCCGGGGGAAACGTTGGACATGCTCAACATCCTGCCTCCTTCGGCCCCGAAGTCGGGAACTAGGTAAAGCCTCAGTAAGTTGCATGAGTGGGCTCTACGATCGCGTGGACCCACCGAACACGCGCCGGACGCCTGCAGGACGCTTGTACGACGCGTGGACAACGCTTTACCCGACGCTTTACACGACCGCGAACTTCGAGGGGCGCACGTTGGCTTTCCAGATGCCGGACCGCGGCGGAGGCCCGACCGGGCCACGGATCAGAGTGGGTCGGCCGTCCCGGCGCGTCCGGACGCTGCTGATGACACTCGGCGTGCTGGCCGTGCTCGCCATGGCCTTTGTCATGTTCGCCGGGTTCTGGACCGACTGGCTCTGGTACCGCTCGGTCAAGTACTCGTCGGTGTTCACCACGACCCTGTGGACCAAGATCGGTCTGTTCGCGGTCTTCGGCCTGCTGATGGCGGGCGCGGTGGGGCTGAACATCTGGCTGGCGCACCGGCTGCGGCCGCCGCTCAGCGCGATGTCGCTGGAGCAGCAGAGCCTCGACCGGTACCGGATGGGCATCGCCCCGTACAAGAAGTGGGTGCTCCTCGGGATCACCGCGCTGGTCGGGCTGATCGCCGGAGCCTCCGCGTCCTCCCAGTGGCGCACCTGGCTGATGTGGGTCAACGGAGTGCCGTTCGGCCAGAAGGACCCGCAGTTCCAGATGGACGTGGCCTTCTACGCGTTCGATCTGCCCTGGTACCGGTTCCTGCTCGGCTTCGGCTTCGCCGCCGCCGTGCTCTCGCTGATCGCCGCCGCGCTCACCCACTATCTGTACGGCGGGCTGCGCGTCACCAGCCCGGGCGCCCGGGCGACCGCCGCGGCCACCGGCCATCTGTCCGTGCTGCTCGGCATCTTCGTCGCGCTCAAGGCCGTTGCCTACTGGCTCGACCGGTACGGCCTGGCCGTGAAGTCCAGTGACTTCAAGGCGGCCGGAAACTGGACGGGCCTGCGCTACGTCGACGCGAACGCGTATCTGCCGGCCAAGACCATCCTCTTCTGCATCGCGGTCATCTGCGCCGTGCTGTTCTTCGCGACGCTGTGGCGGCGCACCTGGCAGCTGCCCGTGATCGGCTTCGGCCTGATGGTGCTGTCGGCGATCCTCATCGGCGGGCTGTACCCGGCGATCGTGCAGAAGTTCCAGGTCCAGCCGAACGAGCAGGCCAAGGAAGCGCCGTACATCCAGAAGAACATCGACGCGACGCGCGAGGCCTACGGCATCGCGGCGGCCAAGGCGGAGGACTACCCGGGCAAGGGCGACCCGAAGCGCAAGGCGCAGCAGCGCGAGGACGCCACCACGGCCGCCAGCTACCGGGTCGTCGACTCCAATGTGGTCTCGCCCGCGTTCCAGCAGCTCCAGCAGGAGCGGAAGTACTACCAGTTCCCCGCGACCCTGGACGTCGACCGGTACACCGGGCCGGACGGAAAGCCGCAGGACACGGTCATCGGTCTGCGCGAGCTCAACATCAAGGGCATCCCCAAGCGCAACTGGATCAACGACCACTTCACCTACACCCACGGCTACGGAGCGATCGCGGCCAAGGGCACGAGCGTGATCGACGATCCCGACAAGGGCACGGTCGGCGCTCCCGACTTCACCGAGTCCGGTCTGCCCACCACCGGCCAGCTCGGCAGGTACGAGCAGCGGATCTACTACGGCGAGAAGACCGAGCAGTACTCGATCGTGGGCGGCCCGCAGAAGGAGCTCGACTACGAGAAGAACGGTGAGGAGACCACCAGCTACAAGGGCAAGAGCGGGGTCAACCTCTCCAACGCGTTCAACAGGGCCGCGTACGCGGTGTCGTTCAGCGAGCCGCAGATCCTCTACTCGGGAGCGATCGGCGAGGGCTCGCGGATCCTGTACAACCGCACGCCCAAGGAGCGCGTCGAGGCGGTGGCCCCCTGGCTCACCATCGACGGCGACGCCTACCCGGCGGTGGTCGACGGCCGCATCAAGTGGATCGTCGACGCCTACACCACGACGAACGGGTACCCCTACGCATCCCGTACGACGCTGGGGGACACCACGGCCGACTCGCTGACCGACAGCCAGCGGGCCGTGGTCGCGCAGCAGAACCAGGTCAACTACATCCGCAACTCGGTGAAGGCCACCGTCGACGCCTACGACGGCACGGTCGACCTGTACCAGTGGGACACCAAGGATCCGGTTCTGAAGACCTGGATGAAGGCCTTCCCCGGCACGGTCAAGGAGAAGAGCGAGATCGAGCCGGGGCTGCTGGCCCATCTCCGCTACCCGCAGGACATGTTCAAGGTCCAGCGGGAGCTGCTCACGCGGTACCACGTGACGGACCCCGAGCAGTTCTACAGCGGCAGTGACGCCTGGCAGGTCCCGGACGACCCGACGCAGAAGGACGGCAGCGCGGTTCCGCCGTACTACCTGAGCCTGAAGATGCCGGGCGAGAAGGACCAGAAGTTCTCGCTGACGACGACGTTCACGCCCAGCGGGCGGCCCAACCTCGGTGCGTTCATGGCGATCGACGCCGATGCGACCGGCAAGGGCTACGGCACGATCAGGCTGTTGAGAGTCACCTCGACCGTGCAGGGCCCCTCGCAGGTGCAGAGCGAGCTCAACAGTGTGCCGGAGGTCGCGACGTTCGTCCGCGACCTCAGAGGCACCGACTCGGAGATCGACTACGGCAATCTGCTCACGGTGCCGCTGGACGGCGGGTTCCTCTACATCGAGCCGGTCTACGCACGAGGCGGCGCGGCGAACTACCCGCTGCTGAAGAAGGTGGCCGTGTCCTACGGCGGCAAGCCGGTCTTCAAGGACAGCCTGGCGGAGGCGCTGAACGCGGTGTTCGGGGTGGACGGGGCACAGCCGCCCACGACGACTCCACCACCGCCGACCGACACGCCACAGCCGCCGGCGACGGGCAGCGCGGCGCTGAAGCAGGCCATCGCGGACGCCCAGAAGGCGTACGACGAGGGTCAGGCGGCGCTCAAGAAGAACGACTGGGCGGCGTACGGCAAGGCGCAGGCGGATCTCCAGGCGGCGCTCGAGCGAGCCGCCGCGGCACAGCCGGGGACGCCGAGCGGCTGACCCGAGGGCCCGCTGAGCTGGGTCCACTCCGCACCGTGGTACTGTAGGTACACAACGGCGCGGGGTGGAGCAGCTCGGTAGCTCGCTGGGCTCATAACCCAGAGGTCGCAGGTTCAAATCCTGTCCCCGCTACTGAAGTCGAGGGCCCGGATCCTTTTGGATCCGGGCCCTCGACGTATGTCATGGACCGGCGCGTCCGAAGTGTGTGCCGAACGGGGCGAGTTGAGTCCGGCGTGTTGGGGTGAGACGTGTTTGACTTATCTCTCTGTGGGCATGTCGACAAAACGCTGAAGTGACCTCACTGGCTGCGATATACCAGGTGTACGCGGGTTGCAGGTGGTGCGACGATGGAATTTATGGGGGACAGGGCAACTCTGTTGGAGACAGGGCGGTTTGTGCACGAACACGCCGGTACCGCGGTGGCCGCGGTGGGCGTGGCCGCCGTGATGGCCGTCGACGCCGTGGATCCGCTCGAGTCCCTGACTCCTGTGGAGCCCATGGCCGCTTCTGATTCGGAGGCGGAGACCGAGGCCAGGCACCGTCGCGCGGCCGAGACCGGGGATGTCGCGTCCATCAGCGCCCTCGGTGCGATGCTGCTGCGCCGCGGCGACCTCGATGGTGCGGAGCCGCATCTGCGCACGGCCACCGCCGAGGGCGACCGGGCCGCCGCGAACAATCTGGGTGTGCTGCTGCACCAGCGCGGTTACGCCGACGAGGCGGCCGGCTGGTGGCGTATCGCCGCCGTCGCCGGCTCCGCCGCCGCGGCGCACGCGCTCGGCCGGCACTTCCGGGAGCGCGGCGACGAGCCCGCCGCCGAGTACTGGCTGCGCCAGTCCGCCGAGCAGGGCCATGCGCTCGGTGCGTACGCGCTGGCCGACCTGCTGGAGCACCGCAGCGAGCCGGGTGCGGAGCGCTGGCTTCGCGCGGCCGCCGAACAGGGCCATCGCGAGGCCGCCTACCGTCTGGCCCGTGCGCTGGAGCGGCAGGCGCTCACCACGGACGTAGCAGCGGACAGGGACAGGGACAGGACCAGGGACACGGATGCGGACGCCGGTTCCGGCGCTGTGGCCGTGGTCCGGGACGACGACAGCCATGCGGCGGGGAGTGCGGCATCGGATCCGTCCGGCGGTCCGGACGCGTCCGAGGCGGTCGCCGGGAGTGGGACGGCCGGAGCACCGGGAGCGCTGCGGGAGACCGAGCAGTGGTACCGGCAGGCCGCCGCGCGCGGGCACCGGCGGGCCGCGCTGCATCTCGGCGGCATCCTCGAGCGGAGGGGCGAGCTGAAGGAGGCCGCGCGCTGGTACCTCACGTCCGCGAAGGACGGAGAGGCACGCGCCGCGTGTGCGCTGGGATTCCTGCTGAGGGACGCGGGCGACGAGGAGAGCGCCGCCGTGTGGTGGCTCCGGGCCGCCCAGGACGGCGATGGCAACGCTGCCAACGCGCTGGGCGCACTGCACGCCGCACGCGGTGAGCAGCAGTCCGCGGAGCGCTGGTACCGCACCGCCATGGACGCGGGCGACGTCAACGGTGCGTACAACCTGGGTCTGCTCTGCGCGGCCCAGGGCCGTACGAGCCAGGCCGAGCAGTGGTACCGCCGTGCCGCCTACGCCGGGCACCGCGAGGCCGCCAACGCGCTCGCCGTACTGCTGCTGCAGGCCGGGGACGCGACGGGCGCCGAGCCCTGGTTCTCCAAGGCCGCGGAGTCGGGGAGCGTGGACGCCGCGTTCAACCTCGGCATCCTGTACGCGGGCCGGGACGACGACCGTACGGCCCTGCGCTGGTACGAGCGCGCCGCCGCCGCCGGACACACCGAGGCCGCCCTCCAGGTCGGCATGGCCAGTCTGCGCGACGGGGACGAGCAGAGCGCCGAGCGCCATCTGCGGTGCGCGGCGGGCGGCGGCAGTGCCGAGGCCGCGTTCAGGCTCGCGACGCTGCTGGACGCCCGTCAGCCGCTGCCGGGCCCGCCGGCGCTCGGTGAGCCCGTGGGCGAGAAGACCGAGTGCGAGGAGTGGTACGAGCGTGCGGCCGAGCAGGGGCACCGGCGTGCCCAGGTGCGCGTCGGCATGCTCGCGGCGGCTCGCGGTGACATCGCCGACGCGGCCCGCTGGTACCGGGAGGCCGCCGACGCGGGCAGCCGTAACGGTGCGTTCAACCTCGGGCTGCTGCTCGCCCGCGAGGGCAACGAGCGTGAGGCCGCCCTGTGGTGGACCCGCGCCGCACGGGCCGGTCACGGCCGCGCGGCGCTACGGCTCGCGCTGCTCGCCGCGCGCCGCGGCGAGCTCACCGAGGGTCAGCGCTGGTGTGCCCGCGCCGTGGAGCTGGGGCCCGCCGAGGTCGCCAAGCGGGCCGAGGCGCTGCGGGAGGCGCTGCACCAGGAACTCACGGCGTGAGCGGACGGCCGGCGTGCGGCGATCGGGACGGCGATCGGGACGGTGAACGGGTGGGCGAACAGGGGAACGGTTACTGATTTGCTCTGGTCAGCGCGGTGACGTACTGTTGGGTTCACCGACGCGGGGTGGAGCAGCTCGGTAGCTCGCTGGGCT
Source organism: Streptomyces sp. NPDC091376 (assembly GCF_044757085.1). NCBI lineage: Bacteria > Bacillati > Actinomycetota > Actinomycetes > Kitasatosporales > Streptomycetaceae > Streptomyces > Streptomyces sp. NPDC091376. The sequence continues at coordinate 129,674 of NZ_JBIVUF010000017.1, forward strand.
CATAACCCAGAGGTCGCAGGTTCAAATCCTGTCCCCGCTACCACGTACTCAGGGCCCGGATCCCATGGATCCGGGCCCTGAGTCCTTTTGTCGACGTTGTCGGCGGCCCGTGCCGCCGAGGTGCGCGCTGCCGAGAGGCGCGCGCGAGGCGCCCGAAAGCTAGGCGCTCGCGCAGTCCGGGCACAGGCCCCGGTACGTGACCTCGACGTCGGAGATCGTGAAGCCGAAGCGCTCCGTCGCTGGAAGGTCCGAGAGCGGATTGCCGGTCGGGTGGACGTCGCGGATCGAGCCGCAGCGGGCGCAGACCAGGTGCTGGTGCGGCTGGTGGGCATTCGGGTCGTAGCGCTTGGCGCGACGGTCCGTGGACACCTCCAGGACCTCGCCCAGCGAGACCAGCTCACCCAGCGTGTTGTACACCGTTGCCCGGGAGATCTCGGGCAGCCGCTCAACGGCGCGTGCGTGCACCTCGTCGGCGGTCAGATGGACGTGCTCACCGTCGAGAACTTCGGCCACGACGCGCCGCTGCGCGGTCATACGCCAGCCGCGTCCGCGCAGTCGTTCCAACAGGTCGCTCATACGTATCAGCCTAACAGCAGGGGACGTCTGTTCCGAACGGGTGTGAGTTTGGAAGCTAGCTTGACTTAGACAATGTCTATCGTAGGATCTGGAACGGCATTGGCCAAAGGACAGGACTTGCACGCAATGAGGCAGGATTCGCAGGAGGCGCACGTGACGCAGGGACCGCTCACCACGGAGGCCGGCGCGCCGGTCGCCGACAACCAGAACAGCGAGACCGCGGGCGTCGGCGGGCCGGTGCTGGTCCAGGACCAGCTGCTGCTGGAGAAGCTCGCGCACTTCAACCGTGAGCGCATCCCGGAGCGCGTCGTCCACGCGCGTGGTGCGGGCGCCTACGGCACGTTCACCGTGACCGCGGACGTCACCAGGTACACCCGTGCGAAGTTCCTCTCCGAGGTCGGCAAGCAGACCGAGACGTTCCTGCGCTTCTCCACCGTCGCGGGCAACCTCGGTGCGGCCGACGCGGTGCGCGACCCCCGCGGCTGGGCGCTGAAGTTCTACACCGAGGAGGGCAACTACGACCTCGTCGGCAACAACACCCCGGTGTTCTTCATCAAGGACGCCATCAAGTTCCCGGACTTCATCCACACGCAGAAGCGCGACCCGTACACGGGCAGCCAGGAAGCGGACAACGTGTGGGACTTCTGGGGCCTGAGCCCCGAGTCGACCCACCAGGTGACCTGGCTCTTCGGTGACCGCGGCATCCCCGCCTCGTACCGCCACATGAACGGCTACGGCTCGCACACGTACCAGTGGAACAACGAGGCCGGCGAGGTCTTCTGGGTCAAGTACCACTTCAAGACCGACCAGGGCATCGAGAACCTCACCCAGGCCGAGGCCAACAGGCTCGCGGGCGAGGACCCGGACAGCCACCAGCGCGATCTGCGCGAGTCCATCGAGCGCGGTGACTTCCCGTCCTGGACCGTGCAGGTCCAGATCATGCCGGCGGCCGAGGCGGCGAACTACCGCTTCAACCCGTTCGACCTCACCAAGGTGTGGCCGCACGAGGACTATCCGCCGATCGAGATCGGCAAGCTGGAGCTCAACCGCAATCCGGAGAACGTCTTCGCCGAGGTCGAGCAGTCGATCTTCAGCCCCGCCCACTTCGTGCCGGGCATCGGCCCCTCCCCGGACAAGATGCTCCAGGGCCGTCTCTTCGCGTACGGCGACGCCCACCGCTACCGCGTCGGCATCAACGCCGACCACCTGCCGGTGAACCGCCCGCACGCCACCGAGGCGCGCACCAACTCCCGTGACGGCTTCCTCTACGACGGCCGCCACAAGGGCGCGAAGAACTACGAGCCGAACAGCTTCGGCGGACCGTTCCAGACGGACAGGCCCCTGTGGCAGCCGACGGCCGTCGCCGGCGCCACCGGTGACCACGCGGCCCCGTCGCACTCCGAGGACAGCGATTTCGTCCAGGCGGGCAACTTGTACCGCCTGATGTCCGAGGACGAGAAGGGCCGTCTGATCGAGAACCTGGCGGGCTTCATCGCCAAGGTCTCCCGCGACGACATCGCCGAGCGTGCCGTCGACAACTTCCGTCGGGCCGACGGTGACTTCGGCAAGCGGCTGGAGGCCGCGGTCCAGGCCCTGCGCGGCTGACAACCAGCACTGGATCGCTTGCCGTAAGAGGGAGGGCCGGATCTCCGCGGAGGAGATCCGGCCCTCTCGCATGCGCGCGGTCGGCGGTCGGCGGTCGGCGGTCGGTGATCGGCGGTTGGCGTCGCGGTCGGTCGGGGTCCGGTCGGGATCAGCCCGCGAGCGTCGTCGCCGCGGCCGGGTGCCGGGCAGGCGCCCAGCAGCGGATGATGTCGCGTACGGAGACGATGCCGACGGGTCCGTGGGCGTCGAGCACGATGAGGTGGCGGAAGCCGCCGTGCGTCATGGCCTCGGCGGCCTCCTCCAGCGTCCAGGCCGGTGCGGCGAAGACGACGTCGGTGGTGGTGTGGGTGCCTGCCGTCTCACGATCCGGGTCCTGGCCCGCGCCGAGAGAGTTCAGGATGTCGCGCTCGGTGAGGATGCCGAGACCGCTGGTGTCGGGGTCGAGGACGACGGCCGCCCCGACCCGGCGCGCGGCCATCAGCCGGGCGGCCTGCCGGAGGGTGTGTGCGGGCCCGATGGTGAGGACCACCGTGCTCATGGCGTCACGGACGAGCATGGATGGAGCCACCTCCTTGGTGAACCGTTCAACGAGAACTGATTCACAAGTTCACAAGTGGGGGGACTCTCAGAGTCGCAGTGATTCCGGAAGCCAACAAGAGGGGGCGCGTCGTCCTTTGACGCACTCCGGGGGCACGCCCCCGGAGTGCGTCACCAGGAACAAGCAGGCCACCGAGCTGACGCGCAGGTCACGCGCCAGGCGGCTTCAGTAGCGCTGGTTGAGATAGCCCAGCAGTTCCTCGTGCAGCAGTCCGTTCGACGCCGCCGCGTTGCCGCTGTGCGGCCCCGGCGTCCCGTCGAGGCCGGTGAAGCTGCCGCCCGCCTCCTGCACGATGATCGCGTTCGCAGCCATGTCCCAGAGGGACAGCTCCGGCTCCGCGCAGATGTCCACCGAACCCTCGGCGACCATCATGTACGGCCAGAAGTCTCCGTACGCGCGGGTGCGCCAGACCTCACGCGTCAGGTCCAGGAAGCCGTCGAGCCGACCCCGCTCCTCCCAGCCGCTCAGGGACGAGTACGCGAACGAGGCGTCGGACAGCTGCTCGACCTTCGAGACGTTCATCCGGGTCGCGGAGGACAGGCTGCGGCCCGTGTACGCGCCCGCCCCCTTCGCCGCCCACCAGCGGCGGCCCAGTGCCGGAGCGGACACGACGCCCACGACCGGCTGGTAGCCGCCTTCGCCGGCCTCCATCAGGGAGATCAGCGTCGCCCAGACCGGCACCCCGCGGACGTAGTTCTTCGTGCCGTCGATCGGGTCGATGACCCAGCGCCGCGGGCCCGTGCCCTCGATGCCGTATTCCTCGCCCAGGATCGCGTCCCGCGGCCTGGCGCGCTGGAGCTGGGACCGGATCAGCTCCTCGGACGCCTTGTCGGCCTCGCTCACCGGAGTCATGTCCGGTTTGGTCTCGACCTTGAGATCGAGTGCCTTGAACCGGCCCATCGTCGCCGCGTCGGCGGCGTCCGCGAGGACATGGGCGAGACGCAGATCATCGTGATAACCGGCCATGGTCGCACTCTATCGCCGGGTGTCGCGGCGAAAGCCTGCGGCCCTGGCACCCCAGGCCGGCGCAGGCGGTATTGACAGCGGGTGCCCGGCCGTCAACTCTGAGCGAAGAGCCGCTGGGCCGCGAAGGCCCCGCCCGGGAGGCCCCGATGCCCACAGCGCGAGAAGCCCTGCTGAACGCCGCTCTCACCGCTCTCTCCGGTCTGCCCTGGTCCGGGATCCGCATGGTCGACGTCGCGTCGGCCGCCGGGGTCTCCCGGCAGACGCTCTACAACGAGTTCGGCAGCAAGGACGGCCTCGCCCGCGCGCTCGTGCGGCGCGAGGCCGACGCGTATCTCCACGGCGTGGACCGGATCCTCGCCGAGCAGACCGGCATCGCCGAGCAGTTGGTGTCGCTCGCCGAGTGGACCGTGGGCGAAGCCCGTGCCCGCCCGCTGCTGCGTGCGCTGCTCACCGGCGCGTGGGGTGAGCGGCTGCCCGCCCCCCGGCCCGCGCGACCGTCCGTCGCCGGAGCCGCGGTCCCGGCCCAGCGGCGCGCGGACGCGGGGCACCCGGCACCGGCCGAGCTGGTCGCGGCGGTACGGGACCGCTCGCTCGCGGTGCTGGGGCAGGCCGGCGTACGTCGTGCCGAGGAGGAGGCCGTCCTGCTCGCCCATCGCTGCGAGCTGGCCGTGCGGCTGGCGCTCTCCTGTGTGGTCGCGCCGGCGCCCGAAGGAGTCGGTCAGCTGGTCCGGACCGCGCTCAGTGCGCCGGGCTCGAGAGCTGCAGGCCGATGACGCCGGCGATCACGAGGCCGATCGAGACGATCTTCAGGGTCGAGGCCACCTCGCCGAGGAAGATCATTCCGTAGATCGCGGTGCCCGACGCTCCGATGCCCGTCCACACCGCGTACGCCGGACCGACGTCGAGCTTGCGCAGGGACAGCGTCAGCAGCCCGAAGCTGCTCATGGCGAAGGCGGCGAACGCGATGGTCGGCCAGAGACGGGTGAAGCCGTGCGACAGCTTCAGACAGATCGCGAACCCCGTCTCCAGAAGTCCGGCGACGACTACGAGCAGCCACGCCATGTCAGTGCCTCCCGCGTCGCCAGTTCCGCGCCCAGTGACTGATTCAGTGACTGCTTCGTCTCGCTTGGTGCGATTATGCACTTACCAACCGTGGTCGCCCGCAAACGTGCGCGGCTCAGTCGCCTTCGCGTCGCTCGCGCGTCGCCAGCAGCCGTCTCAACGAGTACAGACGCGCGGGATCGGCGTGTCCCTGAGCGACCCACTCGTCCAGCGCGCAATCCGGCTCGTCGTGCGAACAGGCACGCGGACAGCCCTCCGTACCCGGCTGCAGATCCGGGAAGGCGTTGATGACCCGGGACGGGTCGACATGATGCAGCCCGAAGGACCGCACGCCCGGCGTGTCGATCACCCAGCCGCCGGTGCCCGCCAGCGGCAGCGCCAGCGCCGAGGTGGTCGTGTGCCGGCCGCGGCCCGTGACCGCGTTGACCACCCCGGTGCTCCGTCGGCGCTCCTCCGGCACCAGCGCGTTGACCAGCGTCGTCTTTCCGACGCCCGAGTGGCCGACGAAGGCGGTGATCCGGCCTCCGATGTGCTCACGCACCCGCTCGGCGGCCTCGCCGTCGTACAGCTCGTCCCGCGACGTGACGACATACGGGATGTCCAGCGCGCCGTACAGCTCCAGCAGCGCCGACGGCGGCGCCAGGTCCGACTTGGTCAGCACCAGCAGCGGCTCCAGACCGCCGTCGAACGCCGCGACCAGGCAGCGGTCGATCAACCGCGGGCGCGGCTCCGGGTCGGCGAGCGCCGTCACGATGGCGAGCTGGTCGGCGTTGGCGACGACGACGCGCTCGTAGGGATCGTCGTCGTCGGCCGTGCGGCGCAGGACGGAGGTGCGCTTGCCGATCCGGACGATGCGGGCCAGCGTGTCCTTCCTGCCGGACAGATCGCCGACCAGTTCGACCCGGTCGCCCACCACGGCAGCCTTGCGGCCCAGCTCACGGGCCTTCATCGCGAGGACCGTACGGTCCTCGACGAGACAGGTGAGGCGGCCGCGGTCCACGGTGAGGACCATGCCCTCGGCCGCGTCCTCGTGCTTCGGGCGGATGCTCGTACGCGGCCGGTTGCCCTTGGGGTTCGGGCGCTGGCGGATGTCGTCCTCGTCGGTGTGCTTGCCGTAGCGGCGCATGTCGTGCCGTCCCGCTCAGTTGCCCGTGAGCATGTCGGTCCACATCCTCGGGAAGTCGGGCAGGGTCTTGGCGGTCGTCGCCACGTTCTCGATCTCCACACCGGGCACGGCGAGGCCGAGGATCGAGCCGGCCGTGGCCATCCGGTGGTCGTCGTACGTGTGGAACACCCCGCCGTGCAGCGGGCGCGGCCGGATGTGCAGCCCGTCCTCGGTCTCGGTGACATCGCCGCCGAGCTCGTTGATCTCCTTGGTGAGCGCGGCGAGGCGGTCGGTCTCGTGGAGCCGCAGATGCGCGACACCGCGCAGCGTCGAGGGGGAGTCGGCCAGGGCGGCCACCGCGGCGATGCCCGGGGTCAGCTCGCCGACCTCGCCCAGGTCGACGTCGATTCCGTGGATACGGCCCGTGCCGGTGAACGTCAGACCGGCGTCGGTGAGCTCACAGGAACCGCCCATCTCGGTGAAGATCTCGCGCAGCGCGTCACCGGGCTGGGTGGTGCGCTCGGGCCAGTCGGGGACGGTGACCCGGCCGCCGGTCACCAGCGCGGCCGCCAGGAACGGCTGGGCGTTGGACAGATCCGGTTCGACGGTCAGATCGCGGCCCAGCAGCGCACCGCTGCGCACCCGCCAGACATCGCGCTCACCGCCGGTCTCCGGCTCGTCCACCTGCGCCCCGACCGTACGGAGCATGTCGACGGTCATGCGGATGTGCGGCATCGACGGCAGGCGGGAGCCCACATGCCGCACCTCCACACCCTGGTTGAAGCGCGGCGCCGAGAGCAGCAGGGCGGACACGAACTGCGACGACGAGGAGGCGTCGATCTCGACCGGTCCGCCGTCGAGGGCCCCGCCGCCGTGCACGGTCATCGGGAGCGCACCCCGGCCGTCGTCGTCGATCCGGGCGCCCAGCGCACGCAGCGCGTTGATCACGCCGCCGAGGGGACGCTCGTACGACCGGGGGTCGCCGTCGAAGCGGATGGGGCCGTCGGCGAGCGCCGCGACCGGCGGGAGGAAGCGCATCACCGTGCCGGCGTTGCCGACGTCGACCGTGGCGGGGCCGTGCAGTCCGGCCGGGATGATCCGCCAGGCCTCGCCGCTGTCGGGGCCGCCGGTGGCGGTGGAGCTGGAGGAGATCTGCTCCTCGATGCCGACGCCCATGGCCCGCAGGGCCTCCGCCATGAGCAGGGTGTCGCGGGAGCGCAGGGGGCGGCGCAGCCAGCCGGGCTCGGCGGCCAGCGCGGCCAGTACGAGCGCGCGGTTGGTGACGGATTTCGACCCGGGAACGGTGACCGTCGCATCGACGGGCCCGCTCGCGTGCGGGGCGGGCCAGAGGGCGGGGTGCACGGGGGTCTCGGTCATGGCCTTCACTTTAGTGGGCCCATGGGGCCGCAGCCGTTCCCCGACCGGTCACGGAGCACCCCGACCGGTCACAGACCGAGCAGCCAGCGGCCTCCGCCGATCAACGAGCACAGCGACACGGCATGGAAGAGGAAGAACCACATCGCGGGCGGCACATGGGTCAGTCGCGCCAGCTGGTCCGCGTCCGAGTCGGGTGCGCCACCGTGGCGCCGCTTGGCCTGCAGCTCGAAGGCCGGGCGGACGCCGCCGAGCAGCAGGAACCACACCGCCGCGTACGCGAACGCCGCCTGCACGGCCGGCTCGGTCAGCCAGGACACCAACAGGAACGCGGCACCTGTGAGGATCACGGTGAGTGCCCCGTACAGGTTGCGGATCATCACCAGCATCGCGATCAGCAGGGCCGTCGCCACCCAGAGCAGCAGCGTGATGCGGTGCGCGGCCAGCAGCCAGGCGCCGCCGAGGCCGAGCAGGGGCGGCGCGGTGTAGCCGGCGGCCGCCGTGAGGATCATGCCGAGGCCGGTCGGCTTTCCGCGGCTGACGGTCAGCCCGCTGGTGTCGGAGTGCAGCCGGATGCCCTGCAGCCGGCGACCGGTGACCAGGGCGATGAGGCCGTGACCGCCCTCGTGGGCGATGGTGATCGCGTTGCGGGACAGCCGCCACAGCGCGTGCGGGACGACCGCGACGAGGGCGAGCGCGGCCGTGACTATGACCAGCCACTGCTCGGGCGCGGGCTGGGTGCCGAAGACTTCGGGTGTGACCATGTCCGGGGTGGCTCCTCGGGAGGCGCGGGGTCTGGCAGTGTGGCACTTATGTGCGGACGGTATGCAGCGAGTCGTAGGCCCGAGGACCTCACCGGACTCTTCCACGTGGAGAAGTGGGAGCCGACGGAGACCCTGGCCCCCGACTGGAACGTGGCCCCGACGAAAGAGGTCTACGCGGTACTGGAGCGTCCTGTGAAGGACGCTGACGACCGTCGTCCGGTTCGCCAGCTGCGGAAACTCAAGTGGGGACTCGTCCCGTCCTTCGCGAAGACGCCCGAAGGCGGGGCCCGGATGATCAACGCCCGTGCGGAGACCGTCCACGAGAAGCCCTCGTTCCGCCGCCCCTTCGTCGCCAGGCGCTGCATCCTGCCCGCCGACGGCTACTACGAGTGGGTCACCGGCGCCGACGAGCGGGAGCTGGAGGTGCAGGGCAGGAAGAAGCGGCCCCGCAAGCAGCCGTACTTCGTCACACCGGCCGACGGCTCGGTCTTCGCGATGGCCGGGCTCTACGAGTTCTGGCGCGACCGGACCCTGCCCGACGACCACCCCCAGTCCTGGTGGGTGACCTGCTCGGTGATCACGACGGAGGCGGAGAGCAGCCCGCTGGCGGTGGCGCCCGCCGAGGGGCCGCATACGCTGGCCGACATCCATCCGCGGATGCCGCTGATGCTCAACGAGGACCGCTGGGACGCCTGGCTGGACCCGGCCCGCACCGATACGGACGAGCTGCGTGCGCTGCTGGCGCCGCCGCCGCCCGGGCTGATGCGCGCGTACCCCGTGGGCACCGCGGTCTCGAACGTCCGCAACAACGGGCCCGAGCTGCTGGAGGAGCTGGCGGCCCCCGAGGTCGGCACGCTGTTCTGAGACTTCGGGGCCGGCTGATGTGACACTGCTGTACGTGACACAGAGCGAGATCATCGCGACACCCGCCGGGGACGCCCGCATCACCTGGCACCCGGCCACGGCCGGGGCCCGGCTCGTGCTGGCGGTCAGCCACGGCGCGGGCGGCGGCATCGGCGCCCGCGACCTGCAGGCACTCGCCGCCGAGCTGCCCGCCGCCGGGGTGACGGTGGCTCTCGTGGAACAGCCCTGGCGGGTGGCCGGCAAGCAGGTGGCACCCGCGCCGAAGACCCTGGACATCGGCTGGCGGGCCCTGTGGCCGGCCCTGGAGAAGAAGGGGCTGCCCGTCGTCGCGGGCGGGCGCAGCGCTGGGGCCCGCGTGGCCTGCCGCACCGCCCGCGAGCTGGGCGCCCGCGCCGTGCTCGCGCTCAGCTTCCCGCTCCACCCGCCCGGGAAGCCGGAGAAGTCCCGCGCCGAGGAGCTGCTCGGCGCGGGCGTGCCCGTCCTCGTCGTCCAGGGAGGCAACGACCCGTTCGGGAAGCCGGCGGAGTTTCCCGGGGGCGAGTACGAGCTGATCGAGGTGGACTCCGCCGACCACGGGCTCTCCGTGCCCAAGCGAGCGGCACTGAGCCAGGAGGAGGCCCTGGCCGCCGTGGTCGACGGCGTACGGAAGTGGATCACCGCGCTCGTCTGACGCCGCCGGGCACGGCACCGCACCGGGCGCCGCACCCGCCACCGAACCCCGGGCAATCCCGGGCACCGCACCCGCCGACCCCAGGTGTCGCACCCGTCACCCCGGTAACGGCCGCGCGGGGAATAGGAGAGGGCGGGTCTTCTGTTGTGGGTGGCGTCAGTACAGGAAGCGTGGAGAGGGAGTCCAGCGCATGGGTTCGACCATCTGCCCGAGCAGGTCGCAGGCCGCCGACCTCGAGTGGACCGTGCTGTCCGCGCCGAAGGCGGCCACGATTCGGGCGGCGGGCGGAGCGGTTGGTCGTCTATCCTCCGATTCGAGCGGGTCCGGTCTCGGCCCCGCCACAGCGTTGGAGGAGGTGGGTCCGGTCACTGGGACCGACGACGGCCGTACCGAAGAGACGGCCGGCGAGCGCAACGCACGCTTCGAGCGGGACGCTCTCGGCTACCTCGACCAGATGTACTCGGCCGCGCTGCGCATGACGCGCAATCCGGCCGACGCCGAGGATCTCGTACAGGAGACGTACGCGAAGGCCTACGGTTCGTTCCACCAGTTCCGCGAGGGCACGAACCTCAAGGCGTGGATGTACCGCATCCTCACGAACACCTTCATCAACTCGTACCGCAAGAAGCAGCGCGAGCCCCAGCGCAGTGCCGCCGAGGAGATCGAGGACTGGCAGCTCGCCCGCGCCGAGTCGCACATGTCGACCGGTCTGCGTTCCGCCGAGTCCCAGGCGCTCGACCATCTGCCCGACTCGGACGTGAAGGAAGCCCTGCAGGCGATCCCCGAGGAGTTCCGCATCGCCGTCTATCTCGCCGATGTAGAGGGCTTTGCCTACAAGGAGATCGCGGACATCATGGGGACACCCATCGGTACGGTGATGTCCCGACTGCACCGGGGCCGCCGCCAGCTGCGCGGCATGCTCGAGGACTACGCCCGCGATCGCGGACTCGTTCCCGCGGGCGCCGGGGAGTCGACGAACGATCGGAAAGGCGCGGGCTCATGAGCTGCGGAGAGCCGCACGAGACTGACTGCGCAGAGGTGCTCGACCATCTTTACGAGTTCCTCGACCGCGAGATGCCCGACGCCGACTGCACGAAGTTCGAGGTGCACTTCGAGGAGTGCTCCCCGTGCCTCGAGAAGTACGGCCTGGAGCAGGCGGTGAAGAAGCTCGTCAAGCGCTGCTGCGGCCATGACGACGTACCGGTGGATCTGCGCGCCAAGGTCATGGGACGGATCGAGCTGATCAGGGCCGGTGAGACCGTGCCCGACCACGATGTGACAGCGGGCCCGGCCGACGCGCCGAGTCCCGCGGAGTAGTCCGGCTCCGCCGGGGGACACGACTCCGCCGGCACGACGGACGAAGGGGCGGGCCCGCCCGGGCCACGCCCCTTCGCCGTACCCGGGCACGCCCTTCGCCGTACCGAGCGCCGTGCCCGGGCACGTCCTTCGCCGGTCCCCCGCACATCACGCTCGTGTCACCCGATGGTGCTAATCGGCCGCTTCCGAACCTCCGGACCCGGCCAACTCGCTAGCCTTGCGCTCGATTTGGGGGCGGCCTAGGAGGCTGAGAGCGGGTGAAAGGCATTCCCGGAACGGCGCGCGTGTACATCGGGTGCGCCGTGGTGGGCGCCGGAGCGTGTGCTCTCCCTGCCGTGCGCCCCGGGGCGGGTACGCCGTGGAGCGCCGTCGCGCTGCTCGCCGGGCTGTACGCAGTCTGCGAGGCGCCCGCGCGCTGTCCCTTCCCCGGGCGGCTGCCCGGCCGGTCCGCACCCATCGGCGCCGGATCGTTCTTCCCCGTGCTGCTCGCCGCCGCGCTGCTGCTGCCGCCCGCGGCCGCCGCGCTGGCCGCGGTACCGGGGGCACTGTTCGCCCACGTCGAGCAGCGTCCACGCGGCGTCCGGCGCGTCTGGCGGGCGGCCCAGCTCGCCCTGGCCGCCTGCGCCGCGTCCCGTGCGGCCGTACTGTTCGATGGCCCCGCCGCGCTGAGCACCCCCGACTTCCCCTACGCCCTGCTGCCCGCGACCGCCGCCGCACTGACGTTCTGCCTCGTCGTGACCGCGCTCGACGGAGCCATCCTCGCCGGCGCCGAACGCGTCCCCTTACGGTCGGCCTGGCGCGGAACGCTGCTGCGCTCGCTCGGCCCGCATGTCGTGCACGGGCTGGCCGGGCTGATGATGGCGGTGCTGTGGCGCAGCCCCTACGGCCCGGTGTCCGCACTCTTCGTCCTGCTGCCGATGTACATCTCCAGCTGGGTCTTCGCGCAGTACCACCGCGAGCAGGGCGCCCACCGGTCCACCATCCGCGCCCTGGTGCAGGCCGTCGACATCAAGGACAGGTACACCCGCGGGCACAGCGAGCGGGTGGGCCGGGCGTCCGTGCTGATCGCCCGCGAGCTGGGCATGGCGCAGGAGCGCCTCGAAGTGCTGCGCTTCGCCGGGATCCTCCACGACGTCGGCAAGCTGGGCGTGCCCACGCGCGTGCTGCGCAAGGACGGCCCGCTCACGCCGGAGGAGCGCCGGATCATCGAGCTGCACCCGGAGTACGGGCACGAGATGGTCCGCGGCATCGGCTTCCTCGGCGAGGCCAGGGCAGCGATCCTGCACCACCACGAACGCCTCGACGGCAGCGGCTACCCGTACGGCCTCGTGGGCCGCCAGATCCCCGAGTTCGCCCGGGTCGTCGCCGTCGCCGACGCCTTCGACGCCATGACCTCGACCCGGTCGTACAGCAGGGCGCGGCCCGTCGCCACCGCCGTCGAGGAGCTCAAACGCTGCGCCGGCACGCAGTTCGACCCCCGGATGGTCCGTGCCCTCGTCCGTGCCCTCGACCGCCACGGCTGGGAGACCAGCGTCACCGCCGACGAACCCGCCGTACCCGCCCAGCCGCGCCGCGAGCGGCCCGCCGCCCCGGCGGTCCCCACGACGGCGCCGGCGCCGGCACGGCACAGGCGGGGCGGATGAGACCGAGGGCGCCGGCCGTCGTCACGGCCGTGTACGCCGCCGCCGCCGTGCTCACCGCGGCCGGGCTCGGCCGGACCGCCTGGACCGGGATCGAGGACCCGGGGATCGCGCTCGCGTTCGGGGTCCTCATCGCCGTCGGGGAGCTGGCCCGCGGGGGCGCGCTGCCCGGAGAGCGGGAACCCGCGCCTCTCGGGTCGGCCGGAGCACTCGCGTACGCGCTGCTCGGCGAAAGCGGCGGGCGGCCCACCACCCATGGTGTCCTCCAGGTCGTCGCGGTCGTCACCGCGGCCGCCCTCGTCGGCGCCGTACCGCACATCGCCCGGGGCCGCGGGCCCGCCCTCGACCATGTGGCACGCAGGGTGCTCACCGTCGCCTTCGCCGCGGTCTGCTTCCAGCCGCTCTACAACTCCGGTGCGCTGGCCGACCATCTCGGCAGGGGGCCGTACCACGCCCTCTACCTGCTGCTCCTGCTGCTCCTCACCGCGCTCTGCGACGCCGTGCTCGCCGCGCTGATGCTCCGCGCCCGTACGCGGCACCCCTACGGTCCGCTGTTGCGCGACGAACTGCGCACGTTGCCCGGCATAGGCTCCGCCGTCTGCGCCACCGGTGCCGTGATGGCGCTCGGCACCGCCGTCGCCGGGCTCTGGGCACTGCCCGTCTTCTGCCTGCCGCTGCTGCTCAGCCAGCTGTCGTTCCGGCGGTACGCGGCGGTCCGCACCACCTACCGGCAGACCATCGCCTCACTCGCCCGGGCGACCGAGATCGCCGGCTACACCCCTCACGGGCACGCCCACAGGGTGGCCGCGCTGAGCACGGCCGTCGGCCGTGAGCTGGGGCTCTCCGGGCCCGAGCTGACCGTTCTGGAGTACGCGGCGCTGATGCACGACATCGGGCAGCTCTCGCTCGTCGACCCGGTCCCGGAAGGCGCCACCGCCCTGCTGCCGGTCGTGGAACAGCGAAGGATCGCTCTCCTGGGCGGTGCCGTCGTCCGTCAGACGGGGGTTCCCGCGGCCGTCGCCGTGGTCGTCGAGCGCCAGGCCGACCCCTACCGGGAACAGCCGCTGCCCGCCCGGATTGTCCGTACCGTCAACGCGTACGACGATCTCACCGGTGAAAGTGCGGGGAGCGCTCTGGCCGCCCTGGAGCAGCTCCGCCTCGGTACCGCCCGCGACTACCAGCCGGAAGTCGTGGAATCCCTGGCCCGCGTCCTGTCGCGTGGTGGTCTCGGTCCCGCCCAGGCTGGGTAACCCATGGGTAATGAGCGGCCGTCCGACCGGGCATGGTTGGATGCGAAAGAAGGACCACTGAGAGATATAGACACACAGACACTCAGACAAGTGTCCGGGGGCAATGACCCGAGCGACCGGCAGGCGGGAATCGTGAGGATCTTCGGGAAGGTACGGCATCGGCCCTCCGCCTCTTGGCGGCAGGCCACCGACCGCGCGTTCACGCTGATCGGCGACGGCCGGTACGAGGACGCGGGCGCGCTGCTCACGCGCGCGGCGGACCTGGAGCCCTGGCTCTCCGAGTCCTGGTTCAACCTGGCGCTGCTGCACAAGTTCCGGCACGACTGGGAGCAGGCGCGCGCCGCGGGCCTGCGGGCCGTCGCGCTGCTGGACAAGGAGACCGGCGCTCCCGACTGGTGGAACGTCGGGATCGCGGCGACCGCCCTGCAGGACTGGCCGCTGGCCCGCCGTGCCTGGCAGGCGTACGGGCTGAAGGTGCCCGGAGGCCCGCGTGCCGCGGGCGGCGGAGGGGCCTCGGCGGGCGTCGAGCCCGTCGGGATGGAGCTGGGCAGTGCCGCCGTACGCCTGTCGCCGGAGGGCGAGGCCGAGGTCGTATGGGGCCGCAGGCTCGACCCGGCGCGCATGGAGGTCCTGTCCATTCCGCTGCCGTCGTCCGGCCGACGCTGGGGCGAGGTCGTCCTGCACGACGGGGTGCCGCACGGCGAGCGGACCACGGCCGCGGGCCACAGCTTCCCCGTCTTCGACGAGATCGAGCTGTGGGCGCCCTCGCCCGTCCCCACCTGGGTGGTGCTGCTTGAGGCCGCCACGGAGGACGACCGGGACGCGCTGGAGCAGCTGGCCGCCGACGCCGGGTTCGCCGCCGAGGACTGGTCCTCGTCGGTGCGGCTGCTGTGCCGGGCCTGTTCCGAGAGCCGGATGCCGAGCGCAGAGGGCGACGGGGAGCACCTGGACCCGCACGACCACAGCGAGCCGGGCCACCCGGGGCCACTCGGCCACCGCACGGCCGGGGATCTGTGGGTGCCGGAGCGTGAGTGCGGTATCGCGGCGCCGGCCGCGCTGGTCCGGGGGCTGCTCGACGGCTGGGTGGCGGACAGTCCGGACAGCCGTGAGTGGCGGGATCTCGAGGAAGTCTGCTGACCACTCCGGCGGGGGCCGTAGGCTGTACGGGTCACCGGGACGGTTTTGAGGAAGGCTTACGGCGGAATGGCGCAGCAGGAGACGGACGAGCAGATCAACGACGGCTTCGTCGTCGACACGGAGGACTGCGAGGAGCGTGAGCGGGCCTACCGCGAGCGTGGCACGGCCCGTCCCATCACCGTCGTCGGCAACCCCGTGCTCCACAAGGAGTGCAAGGACGTCACCGAGTTCGGCGACGGGCTCGCGGCGCTGATCGACGACATGTTCGCCAGCCAGCGGGCGGCCGAGGGTGTGGGCCTGGCCGCCAACCAGATTGGCGTGGACCTGAAGGTCTTCGTCTACGACTGCCCCGACGACGAGGGCGTCCGTCACACGGGCGTCGTCTGCAACCCGGTGCTGCAGGAGCTGCCGCCGGAGCGCCGCGTCCTCGACGACTCCAACGAGGGCTGCCTGTCGGTCCCGACGGCCTACGCGTCGCTGGCCCGCCCCGACTACGCCGAGGTGCACGGCCAGGACGCCGAGGGCAACCCGATCAAGGTCCGCGGCACCGGCTACTTCGCGCGCTGCCTGCAGCACGAGACGGACCACCTGTACGGCTACCTGTACATCGACCGGCTGTCGAAGCGGGACCGCAAGGACGCGCTGCGGCAGATGGCCGAGGGCACGCCGCGCTACGAGACCGTGCCGAACGACTGATCCCTGCGGCTGCCGACCTCGGCCGCCGCTCGCCGTCGTGCGTGTACGCGCCCCGCTCCGTAGACCGGTGCGGGGCGCGGCCGTTACCGCCAGTGGGCCGACAAATGACAGCTGTCCCGGCCCTGTTGACGCGCGTCGACCGTCACGTCAGTCTCTGGCGTGCACTCCCTCATCCGGTGGACTCGTCATGGAGGGCCGATGCCCCGACGCACCGCTCGACTCCTGCTGTCCTTTGTCATGCTCATGGCCGCCTCGCTGGGTGGGGTCGTGGCCACCGCCGGCACGGCGCACGCCGACGGCTGCTACACCTGGTCCCGCACCCTCTCCCAGGGCGCCAACGGCGCCGATGTCACCCAGCTCCAGATCCGCGTCGCCGGATACCCCGGCTCCGGCGCGGTCCTCGCGATCGACGGCGACTACGGTCCCGCGACCACCGCCGCGGTCAAGCGCTTCCAGTCCGCGTACGGACTCGCCGCCGACGGCGTCGCCGGTCCCGGCACCTTCACCAAGCTCTACGCGCTGCAGGACGACGACTGCACGCCGATCCACTTCAGCTACGCCGAGCTCAACGACTGCAACTCCACCTGGGCGGGCGGCGCGGTGAGCGCCGCCACCGCGAAGTCCAACGCCCTGCGCACCATGTGGAAGCTCGAAGCCATGCGGCACGCCCTCGGCGACCAGCCCATCACCGTGACCAGCGGCTTCCGCTCGCACGCGTGCAACGACGCGGTCGGCGGGGCATCGAGCAGCCGCCACCTCTACGGCGACGCCGCCGACCTCGGTGCCGGTCCCCACACCCTGTGCAGACTCGCCCAGCAGGCCCGTAACCACGGCTTCAACGGCATCCTCGGCCCCGGCTACCCGGACCACAACGACCACACCCACCTCGACCACCGTCCCAGCCGCTTCTGGTCGGCGCCGAGCTGCGGGATCTGACCGGCTCGGGCCGCACGGACGGAACGCGCGGGGCCCGGGCCGCAGCCGGCCCGGGCCCCACGAGATCGACGACGCTCCTAGAAGTCCTCGTCCAGGTCCACCGATCCCTCGACGGCCACCTGGTAGGCGGACGGGCGGCGCTCGAAGAAGTTGGTCAGCTCCTGAACGCCCTGCAGCTCCATGAAGGAGAAGGGGTTCTCGGAGCCGAACACCGGAGCGAAGCCCAGCCGGGTAAGCCGCTGGTCGGCGACGCACTGAAGGTACTCGCGCATCGACTCGGTGTTCATGCCGGGCAGCCCGTCACCGCACAGGTCGCGGGCGAACTGCAGCTCCGCCTCGACGGCCTCCGTCAGCATGTCCGTGACCTGCTGCCGGAGTTCGTCGTCGAAGAGCTCCGGCTCCTCCTTGCGGACGGTGTCCACGACCTCGAACGCGAAGTTCATGTGCATCGTCTCGTCCCGGAACACCCAGTTCGTGCCGGTCGCCAGACCGTGCAGCAGTCCCCGCGAGCGGAACCAGTACACGTACGCGAAGGCGCCGTAGAAGAACAGCCCCTCGATGCACGCCGCGAAGCAGATCAGGTTCAGCAGGAACCGGCGGCGGTCCGACCGGGTCTCCAGCCGGTCGATCTTCTCGACCGAGTCCATCCACCGGAAGCAGAACTGGGCCTTCTCCCGGATGGACGGGATGTTCTCCACGGCGTCGAAGGCCGCGGCGCGGTCCGCCGGATCGGGCAGATAGGTGTCCAGAAGCGTCAGATAGAACTGGACGTGCACGGCCTCCTCGAAGAGCTGCCGCGACAGATACAGCCGCGCCTCGGGGGAGTTGATGTGCTTGTACAGCGTCAGCACCAGGTTGTTCGAGACGATCGAGTCACCGGTCGCGAAGAAGGCGACCAGGCGGCCGATCAGATGCTGCTCGCCGGGGGACAGCTTGGCCAGGTCGGCGACGTCCGAGTGGAGGTCGACCTCCTCCACCGTCCAGGTGTTCTTGATGGCGTCCCGGTAGCGGTCGTAGAAGTCCGGGTAGCGCATCGGGCGGAGCGTCAGTTCGAAGCCCGGGTCGAGCAGGTTCTTGGAATTGGCGGTCATAGCAGTCGGCGCGAAGCGCCGTCCTCCAGGGGGGTGTTCGGGTGGTGGCGGGCCGGAACTACTGGCACGCCTCGCAGGACTCGGGGTTCTCGAGGGAGCACGCGATGGCCTCTTCGGGCTTCGCCTGCGCGGGTACGGGGACGGTGGCGCCCGAGGCGGCACGGGCGATCCGCGTCGCCGGGCGCGAGCGCAGGTAGTACGTCGTCTTCAGGCCCTGCTTCCAGGCGTACGCGTACATCGAGGAGAGCTTGCCGATGGTCGGCGTCTCCAGGAAGAGGTTCAGCGACTGGGACTGGTCCAGGAACGGGGTCCGGGCCGCGGCCATGTCGATCAGACCGCGCTGGGGGATCTCCCACGCGGTGCGGTACAGCTCGCGCACCTCGGCCGGGATCCAGTTCAGGCCCTGCACCGAGCCGGCCGACTCGCGCAGCGCCTCACGGGTCTGCGCGTCCCACACGCCCAGGCGCTTCAGCTCCTCGACCAGGTAGGAGTTGACCTGGAGGAACTCACCGGACAGCGTCTCGCGCTTGAAGAGGTTGGAGACCTGCGGCTCGATGCACTCGTACACGCCGGCGATGGACGCGATGGTCGCGGTCGGGGCGATCGCGAGGAGCAGCGAGTTGCGCATACCGGTCGTGGCGACCCGCTCGCGCAGCGCGGCCCAGCGCTCGGGCCAGTTGAGCTCCACGTCGTAGTGGTCCGGGTGCAGCACCCCGCGTGCGGCGCGGGTCTGCTCCCAGGCCGGCAGCGGGCCGCTGCGCTCGGCGAGGTCGCAGGACGCCTCGTACGCGGCTAGCATGATCCGTTCGGCGATCCGCGTCGACAGCGTCTTCGCCTCGGCGGAGTCGAACGGCAGCCGGAGCTTGAAGAAGACGTCCTGAAGGCCCATCGCGCCGAGGCCCACCGGGCGCCACCTGGCGTTGGAACGGCCGGCCTGCTCGGTCGGGTAGAAGTTGATGTCCACCACGCGGTCGAGGAACGTCACGGCGGTGCGGACGGTCTCGTCCAGCCGCTGCCAGTCGATCTCGCCGGCCCCGGTCACGAACGCGCCCAGGTTCACCGAACCGAGGTTGCAGACGGCGGTCTCCCCGTCGTTCGTCACCTCGATGATCTCGGTGCAGAGGTTGGAGGAGTGGACGACCGTGCCGGGCTCGGCGGTCTGGTTCGCGGTCCGGTTGGAGGCGTCCTTGAACGTCATCCAGCCGTTGCCCGTCTGCGCGAGCGTACGCATCATGCGGCCGTACAGTTCGCGGGCCGGGAGGGTCTTGCGGGCCAGCCCGGAGGCTTCCGCCGCGCGGTACGCGGCGTCGAAGTCGTCACCCCACAGGTCCACGAGTTCGGGCACGTCGGCGGGGGAGAAGAGCGACCAGTCGGCGTCCGCGTTCACCCGGCGCATGAACTCGTCGGGGATCCAGTGCGCGAGGTTGAGGTTGTGCGTACGCCGCGCCTCCTCGCCCGTGTTGTCCCGCAGCTCCAGGAATTCCTCGATGTCCGCGTGCCAGGTCTCCAGGTACACGCAGGCCGCGCCCTTGCGGCGGCCGCCCTGGTTGACGGCGGCGACGGACGAGTCGAGGGTCCGCAGGAACGGGACGATGCCGTTGGAGTGGCCGTTGGTACCGCGGATCAGCGAACCGCGGGAGCGGATACGGGAGTACGAGAGCCCGATGCCGCCCGCGTGCTTCGACAGCCGCGCGACCTGGTGGTAGCGGTCGTAGATGGAGTCCAGCTCGTCCAGCGGCGAGTCCAGCAGATAGCAGGACGACATCTGGGGGTGGCGGGTGCCGGAGTTGAACAGGGTGGGCGACGACGGCAGGTAGTCCAGCCGGCTCATCAGGCCGTACAGCGCCGCGACCTCGTCCAGAGCGGGAACGGAGTCGTTCTCGGCGAGACCGGCGGCCACGCGCAGCATGAACTGCTGCGGGGTCTCGATGACCTTGCGGGTGATCGGGTGCCGGAGGAGATAGCGGCTGTAGAGGGTGCGCAGGCCGAAGTAGCCGAAGCGGTCGTCGGCGGCCGGGTCGATGAGCGAGTCGAGGCGGGCGGAGTGGGTCCGTACGAACACGGCGGTGCGGTCCGCGATGAGGCCCTCGCGGTGACCGACGGCGATCGAGCCGGAGAAGACGGCGGCCCCCTGCGAGGCCGCCTCCGCCGCGATCGTGAGGGTGAGCAACCTGGCCGCGAGCCGCGAGTACGCCGGGTCCTCGGAGATCAGACCGGCGGCCGCCTCGGTGGCCAGCTCCCGCAGTTCGGCCTCGTCCGATCCCGCGTGACGGCCCCGGAGGGCGGCGGCGGCGACACGTCCCGGGTCGGTGTCGGGAAGATCGGCGGTGAGGTCGGTCAGGGTCCGCAGAAGCGCGGTACCTGGCTCGTCGACGAGCTGCGTCGAAGCAGGATCGGGCGGCGCGATGGTCACGGGGTGCTCTCCCTCGCTCGGCTCGGGGCCGGCGGGGCGCGGGGCACGGATGCACGCCCTGTCGTGGGGATGCGCCGCGTCCACCGACCTGTTCCGCGAGGCCCGGACGTTCTCGGCACCCGAACCGGACGGTCCGGGCGCACCGTCGGCAGGTCCTCGGACTCGCGGGAGGCACGTGCGTAGGCACGCGCGCACCGGCACACCGTTGCGGGACAGTCCCGGATTCGCACCGGATTCCCCTGCGGCGACAGCGAGATGAGCATACATGTGGGGTGCGGTGGTTGCCGCACCCCCCACATGTTGTGTCGCGAGCCTCCGGCGGTGCGCTGGAGCTCCAGGCCGTGGGCGAGCGGTTCGAGGCCCGGCAGCGGCTCCCGGTCGCGCTCGGGAGTACGGACGAAGCCGCGGCGCCGGTCGATACGGTGGGCGGAACGCAGGGGGCGGTGCGGCCGAGGGACACGGCAGCGGGCCGCCGTTCCTCCCGGGGAGGAACGGCGGCCCGTCGTCGTACCGGTGCCGCTCAGCAGCAGCGGAAGCCCTCCCGGGGATCCGCCTCCCTCGCGTCCATGCGGCAGCGCTCGAACTCGGCGCGCGACATCACCTTCGCGTCCGGGTCGTGCGCCCGGGCGTGGGCGACATACCGGTCGTACACCGACTCGCCCGACACCTCGCGCACGTACCAGCGGACCCAGTCCACCGCGCGGCGTACGCCGCTCACCGCCGTCATACCTGTCACGGTACTCACGGCTTGCCGCTTCCCGCAGCCTCACGGTCCTCGCCGCCGGCGCCGACCGCCGCCAGTTCCGCCTTCTCCGCCTTGGTCGCGATCAGTCCGTCCGGGGCCACGATCTTCGACTCGACGTACGGGACCTCGGTGAGACGGGCGCTCTCCGGCTCGCGGATCGCCTTCATGCACACCCTGGCCGCGTCCAGGAGGACCACCACGATCAGCACGGCGAAGAACGCCGCGAGGAAGCCGTCGACGGTGGAGTTGGTGACGACCGTGTGCATCTCGTCCATCGACTTGGCCGGCGGCAGCACCTGGCCCGCGTCGATGCCCGCCTGGTACTTGTCGCGCTGGGCGAAGAAGCCGACCTTCGGGTCGGCGGAGAAGACCTTCTGCCAGCTCGCGGTCAGGGTGACCGCGGCGTCCCAGGCCAGTGGAACGGCCGTCACCCAGGCCCACTTGAGGCGTCCGGACTTGATCAACAGGGTGGTGCAGACGGCGAGTGCGACGGCCGCCAGCAGCTGGTTGGCGATGCCGAAGAGCGGGAAGAGCTGGTTGATCCCGCCGAGCGGGTCGTGCACGCCGACCCAGAGGAAGTAGCCCCAGCAGCCGACGACGACCGCGCTCGCGAACCAGACTCCGGGCTTCCAGCTGACCTGCTTCATCGGCTTGTAGACGTTGCCGAGGGTGTCCTGGAGCATGAAGCGCCCCACCCTGGTGCCGGCGTCGACCGTCGTGAGGATGAAGAGCGCCTCGAACATGATGGCGAAGTGGTACCAGAACGCCTTCATGCCGGCCCCGCCGACCACCGCCGAGAAGATGTCGGACATGCCCAGCGCGAACGTCGGCGCACCACCGGTGCGGGAGAGCAGGCTCGCTTCCTCGACGTCCTTGGCTGCCTGGGTCAGTTGCTCCGGGCTGATGGTGAAGCCGAGGTTCGCGACCGCCGTGGAGGCCGATTCCACCGTCGTGCCGAGCACGCCGGCGGGAGCGTTGATGGCGAAGTAGAGCCCGGGGTCCAGGATGCAGGCGCAGATCATCGCCATGACCGCGACGAACGACTCGGTCAGCATCGCGCCGTAGCCGATCATCCGGATCTGCGTCTCCTTCTGGATCATCTTCGGGGTGGTTCCCGAGGAGACCAGGGAGTGGAAGCCGGAGAGCGCGCCACAGGCGATGGTGATGAAGACGAACGGGAACAGCGAGCCCGCGAAGACCGGCCCCTGGCCGTTGCTCGCGAACTCGGTGACCGCCGGCATCTTCAGCGTCGGCGCCGCGATCAGCACGCCCACCGCGAGCAGCACGATCGTTCCGACCTTCATGAAGGTCGAGAGGTAGTCGCGGGGTGCCAGCAGCAGCCAGACCGGCAGCACGGAGGCGAAGAATCCGTACACCACCATCCAGATGACCAGCGTGCCCGGCTCCAGCGTGAAGAAGTCCGCGAGCGAGGAGTCGGCGACCCAGCCGCCGGCGACGATCGCGAGCAGCAGCAGCGCGACACCGATGACCGACACCTCGGTGACCTTGCCCGGCCGGAGTGTGCGCAGGTAGATGCCCATGAAGAGCGCGATCGGGATGGTCATGCCGATGGAGAAGACACCCCACGGCGAGTGCGCCAGCGCGTTGACGATGACCAGTGCCAGTACGGCCAGCAGGATGATCATGATCGCGAAGACGGCGATGAGGGCCGCGACGCCGCCGAACGGGCCGATCTCGTCGCGCGCCATCTGGCCGAGCGAGCGGCCGTCGCGGCGTGTGGAGAAGAACAGCGTGACCATGTCCTGGACGGCGCCGGCGAAGATCACGCCGACGATGATCCAGATGGTGCCCGGGAGGTAACCCATCTGGGCGGCCAGGATGGGGCCTACCAGGGGGCCGGCCCCCGCGATCGCCGCGAAGTGGTGGCCGAAGAGCACCCGGCGGTCGGTCGGGTAGAAGTCGACACCGTTGTCGAGCCGCTCGGCGGGAGTGGCGCGGGTCCTGTCGGCCTTGAGCACGCGGTACTGGATGAAGCGCGCGTAGAACCGGTAGCCGATGGCGTAGGAGCCGAGTGCTGCGGCCAGCATCCAGACGGCGGAGATCTCCTCGCCGCGGGAGAGCGCGAGCACGCTCCAGCCGGCCGCGCCCACCAGAGCGACGAGTACCCAGACTGCGATGGATTGCGGAGCCATTCTCCGCTGTGGAGTGTTCGATGGTGCCGGCTCGGCCATGGTGTGGCTCCCGTCCCGTCGTGATCACCTGTAACGCGCAGGCAATCTAGGGGACCGTTGCACCAGCGTCACCCCCAGTCCGCATATCGGTACGGCAACGACTGGTGGGACGGTCTGCTATGAGGCTGCTCCAAAACCCGGGCAGGGGCCACCCCTGGGGGTGACCCGGAGACCCGCGACCCGGCGGTCCGAGGCGCCGGTCAGCCCGCTTCGGGCCGCTGCAGCCGTGCGACGAACTTGTACCGGTCGCCGCGATAGACAGAGCGCACCCACTCCACCGGCTCGCCCTGCGCGTCCAGCGAGTGCCGCGACAGCATCAGCATCGGCAGGCCCACGTCCGTGCCGAGCAGTCCCGCCTCGCGCGGGGTGGCCAGCGAGGTCTCGATCGTCTCCTCGGCCTCCGCGAGGTGGACGTCGTACACCTCGGCCAGTGCCGTGTACAGCGACGTGTACTTGACCAGCGACCTGCGCAGCGCCGGGAAGCGCTTCGCCGACAGATGGGTGGTCTCGATCGCCATCGGTTCACCGCTCGCCAGCCGGAGCCGCTCGATGCGCAGCACCCGTCCGCCCGGTGAGATGTCCAGCAGCCCGGCGAGGGTGTCGTCGGCCGTGACGTACCCGATGTCGAGCAGCTGCGAGGTGGGTTCCAGGCCCTGCGCCTTCATGTCCTCGGTGTACGAGGTGAGTTGCAGTGCCTGGGAGACCTTGGGCTTGGCGACGAATGTGCCCTTGCCCTGGATGCGCTCCAGCCTGCCCTCGACGACGAGTTCCTGCAGGGCCTGCCGCACGGTGGTGCGCGAGGTGTCGAACTCGGCGGCGAGCGTGCGCTCGGGCGGGACGGGCGTGCCGGGCGGCAGAGTCTCCGTCATGTCGAGCAAGTGCCTCTTGAGCCGGTAGTACTTGGGCACGCGCGCGGTACGGGTCGCCGTCCCGTTCTCCGACTCCGTGCCGCCCCCGTCCGTGGCCATGGCCCGCCTTCCCGACTCGTGTGCTGCTGCCGTCACCGGCTCCTCCGTCTGTTGCGGCTCACATGGTGGCACGGTCGGGTCGTCGCCCTCCCTCAGGTGTCGTTCCGATAACGGACACGACAGCCCTTCTTATACACCCTTGACACCCCTAAAGGTCTAGGCCAAGCTCCCGAGTACTGGTCTAAACCATTAAAGACCAGGTCCCAGCCCCACGAGCAGTACTCGGCGTATGGCTCCGTATGTCCTCGCGGTGGGCGGGGGGTTGCAGCATCCCTGAGGAGGGTGGCGTGAAGCGCAAGCTCATCGCGGCGATCGGCGTCGCGGGCATGATGGTCGGCATTGTCGCGTGCGGTTCCGAGAGCGACAAGGGCGGGGACAAGGCGGGGGCGGACGTCAAGGAGCTCACCGTCTGGCTGACGGTCGACGCCCAGAACAACTGGCCCGACCTGGTCAAGGCGGCGGACGCCGCGGTCGCCAAGAAGCACCCCGGCATCAAGATCAAGCACGAGTACTACGGCTGGCCGGACAAGAACGCCAAGCTCGACGCCGTCCTCGCCACCGACAAGGCCCCCGACGTCGTCGAGATGGGCAACACCGAGATGCTCGGCTACATGGTGAAGGGCGCCTTCGCCGAGGTCGACGCGAAGCAGTTCGATCAGTCCGACGCCTGGCTGGACGGCCTCAAGGAGTCGGTCACGTACGACGGCAAGACCTACGGCGTCCCGTACTACGCCGGCGGCCGGGTCGGCCACTGGCGCAAGGACATCGCCGCCGAGGTCGGCGTGAAGGCCACCCCGAAGACCTACGCGGAGCTGACCGCCGCCCTGGACAAGATCCAGAAGAAGAAGGGCGCCAAGTTCAGCGCCTGGTACCAGCCCTCGCCCGACTGGTACGCCGCGATGTCCTTCGTCTACGGCGCCGGCGGCTCCATCGCCAAGGAGGAGGGCGGCCAGTGGAAGTCGAACCTCTCCTCGCCCGAGTCCATCAAGGGCCTCAATGAGTACAAGTCGATCCTCGACAGGTACATGCACGGCGACAAGACGAAGGACGAGTCCGACCGTCACATCGTCTTCGGCCAGGGCAACGCCGCCACCATCTTCGGCGCGGCCTGGGAGGGCGGCGCCGCCGCCGCCCCGGAGACCGACAAGGTCGGCAAGCTCGCCGACAAGCTCGAGACCTTCGTGATGCCCGGCCCGTCCGGCAAGCCGCTCCCCGTCTTCCTCGGCGGTTCGGACCTCGCCATCCCGGTCAAGTCCAAGGCGCAGGGCGCCGCGGCCGAGTGGATCAACGCCTTCACGGGTGCCCAGGGCCAGAAGGGTCTGCTCGCCAAGGGCAACCTGCCCAACAACAAGACGGACCTCGCGACGCTGAAGAACGACCCGAAGACGGTCGTCCCGGCCACCGCCGCGGAGTCCAACTGGTTCGTGCCGATGGCACCGGGCTGGGGTCAGGTCGAGAAGGCCCAGACCCTGAAGACCATGCTCCAGGAGATCGGCACCGGCAAGAAGTCGGTCGAGGAGGCCGCCAAGGCGGCCGACGAGGCGATCGACAAGGTCATCAACACCAAGTGACCTTCCGCAGGGCCTCGTCGGTCACCGACGGGGCCCTGCTCCGTACGAGGAGAGGGACCCTGGGAGCACCCGATGAGTGCCGCAGAGACAACCACTGCCAAGGTGCCGCCGACGCGGCCGTCGAAAGCCCCCGGCGCCGGGGCGGGGACCGGGGGAGCCGGTAACCGGGTCAAGCAGCGACGCACGGGCGGGGCCGCGCTGCCGTGGGGCCTGCTGGCGCCCTGTCTGCTGATCCTGCTGCTGGTCCTCGGCTATCCGCTGGTCCGGCTGGTCACCCTCTCCTTCCAGAAGTTCGGACAGCCGCAGCTGTGGGGCTTCCAGGAGGCCGAGTCGGTCGGCTTCGCGAACTTCACCAAGATCCTCGGTGACGGCGAGTTCTGGGCCGTCGTCGTCCGTACGGTGATCTTCGCCGTCGGCTCGGTCGTCCTCACCATGGTCCTCGGCATGCTCATAGCCCTGCTGCTGCAGCGTGTCTCCGGCTGGGTGAAGACCCTGATCAACATCGCGCTCGTGGCGAGCTGGGGCATGCCGATCATCGTCGCCACCGCCATCTTCAAGTGGCTCTTCGACACCGACTACGGCGTGCTCAACTGGCTGCTCAGCCGACTGCCCGGGGTCGACATGATCGGGCACAACTGGTTCGCCAGCGGCCCGCAGGGTCTCGCCGTCATCATGCTGCTGGTCGTCTGGGGGGCCGTGCCCTTCGTCGTCATCAGCCTCAGCGCCGGACTCACCCAGGTGCCGAAGGAGCTCGAAGAGGCCGCCCGCCTCGACGGCGCCGGCTCGTGGGGCGTGTTCCGCTACGTCACGCTTCCGGTCCTCAAGCCCCTCCTCGTGATGCTCACGACGCTCTCGGTCATCTGGGACATGGGCGTCTTCCCGCAGGTCTTCGTGATGCGCAACGGCCACCCGGAGGCCGAGTTCCAGCTGCTGACGACGTACTCGTACGACAAGGCCTTCGTGGTCAACGACTACGGCGGCGGCTCGGCGATCGCCCTGGTGACGGTCGTCCTGCTGCTCGGGGTGGTCGCCGTCTACATGCGCCAGATGCTCAAGATCGGAGAAGTCGAGTGAGCGCCGCGACAGCACAGAGGAACAGGCTCGGCTGGAACCTGCTCGGCCTGCTGGTCTTCGTCACGGCCGGCTTCCCGGTCTACTGGATGCTCAACACGGCCTTCAAGCCCGCCAAGGACGCGATCGACCCGAACCCGCACTTCTTCCCCGGGACGTTCACCCTGGAGAACTTCTCGCGGGCCTTCGACATCGCCGACTTCTGGGGGCCGGTCGGGCGGAGCCTCGTGGTCTCGCTCGTCGTGGTGCTGATCGGCATCGTGGTCGGCATGCTGGCCGCGCTCGCCATCTCGCGCTTCGCCTTCCGCGGCCGCAAGATCGTGATCGTGGGCATCCTGGCCGTCCAGATGGTGCCGCTGGTCGCCATGATCATCCCGGTCTTCCTGCTGCTCAACGACCTCGGTCAGTACGACAGGCTCACCGGCCTGATCATCACGTACCTCACCTTCATCCTCCCCTTCACGGTGTGGACGCTGCGCGGATTCATCGTCAACATCCCCAAGGAGCTGGAGGAGGCGGCGATGGTCGACGGCTGCACACGCACCGGCGCCTTCATGCGGGTGGTCTTCCCGCTGCTCGCCCCGGGCATGGTGGCCACGTCGGTGTACGGCTTCATCCAGGCGTGGAACGAGTACCTGTACGCGCTGATGCTGATGAGCCAGCAGAACCAGACCGCCACCGTCTGGCTCGGCAACTTCACCACCAAGCACGGCACCGAATACGCGCCGATGATGGCCGGCGCCACGATGATGGCCGTTCCCATCGTGATCCTCTTCCTCCTCGTCCAGCGCAAGATGGCCGCGGGTCTGACGGCCGGCGCAGTGAAGGGATGACGCCTTTCATGACAACGCTCGTGGACCGTATCGACACGCTCACGCGTGACGCCCTCGCCGTCCTTCAACCCGGCTTCGTCGGCACCACCGCACCCGACTGGCTGCTGCGCCGGATCGGGGAAGGGCTGTCCTCCGTCGGACTGTTCGGCCGCAACATCGCCTCGCCCGGCCAGCTGGCCGGGCTCACGGCGCAGTTGCGGGCCGAGCGGGACGACGTACTCGTCGCCATCGACGAGGAGGGCGGCGACGTCACCCGGCTGGAGGTCCGCACCGGCTCCTCCTTCCCCGGCAACCACGCCCTGGGGGCCGTGGACGACGTCGAACTGACCCGCGCGGTGGCGGCCGAACTCGGCCGCCGGCTGGCGGAGTGCGGAGTCGACCTCAACTGGGCTCCGTCCGCCGACGTCAACTCGAATCCGGACAATCCGGTCATCGGGGTACGTTCCTTCGGGTCCGACCCCCGGCTCGTCGCCCGGCACACCGCCGCGTACGTCGAGGGACTCCAGTCCGCCGGGGTCGCTGCATGTACCAAGCATTTCCCGGGACATGGCGACACCGCCGTCGACTCACACCACTCCATGCCCCGGATCGATGTGGAGTTGGCCACTTTGCACGCCCGTGAGCTGCAGCCTTTCCGCGCGGCCATCACAGCGGGTTCCAAGTCGGTCATGAGCGCGCATATCCTGCTACCCGCGCTCGACCCGGACCGCCCGGCAACCCTGAGCCCGCAGATTCTCACCGGTCTGCTGCGCCGGGAACTGGGCTACGACGGACTGATCGTCACCGACGGCATGGAGATGCAGGCCATCTCCTCGACGTACGGGATCGAGCGCGGCAGTGTCCTCGCGATCGCCGCCGGTGCCGACGCGATCTGTGTCGGCGGCGGCCTGGCCGACGAGGACACCGTGCTGCGGCTGCGCGACGCGCTGGTCACCGCGGTACGCAAGGGCGAGCTGCCCGAGGAGCGACTGGCCGACGCGGCCGCGCGCGTGCGCGCGCTCGCGGACTGGACCAGGGGGGCCAGGGGGGCGGCATCGGAGCCGGGCGCGGCTTCACAGGAGGGGACCGCGCCCGGCACCGACATCGGGCTGACGGCGGCGCGCCGGGCGGTGCGCGTGACGGCGGGGGAGCGGCCCTACGAGCCGCTGACCTCCGCGCCGTACGTCGCCGCGTTCACGCCCGTGGCCAACATCGCCGTCGGTGACGAGACCCCGTGGGGCGTCGCGGCCGAACTGGCCCGCATGCTGCCGGGCACCGAGACCGGTACGTACGCGGACGCCGCGGTCGACGACGTCCTCCTGGCGGCAGGTGACCGTCGCATCGTGGCCGTCGTCCGTGACGCCCACCGCCACACGTGGATGTCCCAGTCCCTGGACGCCCTGCTTGCGGCCCGGCCGGACACGATCGTCGTGGAGATGGGCCTCAACCAGGCCCCGCCGCGCGGCGCCCTGCACGTGGCGACGTTCGGCGCGGCGAGGGTCTGCGGCCTGGCCGCGGCGGAGGCGATCACCCGCGCGTAGCGCCTCCGGCGCACCCCACGGACCGAGGCCCGGGCCGCCCCAAGCGGGGGGCGCCCCGGGCCTCAACCGCGCCCGAGGAGCAGCCGGGCACGCGGTGCGCGTGCGTGGTGCCGGCGGCCGCCGGCCGGCGGGCTCCGAACGGCGACGGTGCCGGGCCGTTCCCCCGTGGGGGCGGCCCGGCACCGTCTCGTGCTTGCGGGGCGGGTCTGGACGTATTGACCTAGAGGCCCTGCCACTGCGGCTTGTTCGCGTACGTGTGGCGGAAGTAGTGCGCCAGCTTCAGCTTCGACGCCGCGGCCTCGTCCACCACCACCGTCGCGTGCGGGTGCAGCTGCAGCGCCGACGCGGGGCACACCGCGGCGACGGGTCCCTCCACGGTCGCCGCGACCGCCTCCGCCTTGCCCTCGCCCGTCGCCAGCAGCACCAGGTGCCGCGCCTCCAGGATCGTGCCGATCCCCTGTGTGATCACGTGATGCGGCACCTGCTCGATGTCGCCCCCGAAGAACCGCGCGTTGTCCACCCGGGTCTGCTGCGTCAGCGTCTTGATCCGCGTGCGCGACGCGAGCGACGAGCACGGCTCGTTGAACCCGATGTGCCCGTCCGTGCCGATCCCGAGCAGCTGCAGGTCCACCCCGCCCGCCGCCGCCAGCGCCGCGTCGTACGCCTCGCAGGCGCCCTGTACGTCCTCGGCCGACCCGTCGGGGCCCATGAACGCGTCCGCGTCCAGCCCGAGCGGTTCGACGACCTCGCGCAGCACGACGGAGCGGTAGGACTCGGGGTGCCCGGCGGGCAGGCCCACGTACTCGTCCAGCTGCGCGATCCGCGCCCGGGAGGCGTCCACCCGCCCCGCGAGGACCTTCGCCGTCAGTGCCTCGTAGATGGGCAGCGGCGTCGATCCCGTGGCCACCCCGAGCAGCGCGTCGGGCCTGCGGCGGAGCAGCTCCGCGATGCCCTGCGCGATGAGCTCCCCGCCTGCCTTGGCGTCCTGGACGATGACAACTTCCACGCTGGGCCCGCCGATCGGTTGAAAGGTCATGTGGTATAGACCAATCTAGCAGAAGGGGGTGGCGCCCCGGTGAATCCCGGCTGGCGGGGGTGTGGTCCCCCGTGGTCGACTGAGCCGGACGGCGCCCGGACCGTATGGGAGGCAACGAGACATGGCCGCCACGACGCCCACCGGGCCCGGCGAGCACAGCGAGCACGCGGGCAGGATCATGTCCGCCGAGATGGCCGAGCAGCCCGCCGTGCTGCGCCGGATCCTCGACCAGGGGGCACCGGGGATCCGCGAGGTCGCGGCCGCGATCGCCGCGAGGAAGCCCCGCTTCGTCCTGCTGACCGCCCGCGGGACGTCCGACAACGCCGCGCTCTACGCGAAGTACCTGCTGGAGATCCGGCTCGGGCTGCCGTGCGGGCTCGCCTCGATGTCGACGACGACGGCGTACGGGGCGAAGCCCGATCTCACCGACGTGCTGGTGATCACGGTCAGCCAGTCGGGCGGGTCGCCTGACCTGGTGGCCTCCACCAGGGCCGCGCGGGAGGCCGGCGCGGTGACCCTCGCCGTGACGAACAACCCGGACTCCCCGCTGGCCGCGGTCTCCGAGTTCCACATCGACATCCTGGCCGGCCCGGAGAAGGCCCTTCCGGCGACCAAGACGTACACGGCGTCACTGCTGTCGCTCTATCTCTTCGTCGAGGGGCTGCGCGGCGGCGACGGCGCCGCGGCGCACGTCCTGCCGGGGCTCGCGGAGGAGATCCTGGCCCGCCGGGCCGAGGTGCGGCAGCTGGCCGCGCGCTACCGCTTCGCCGAGCGCATGGTCATCACCTCCCGGGGCTACGGCTACCCGACGGCCAAGGAGGCGGCCCTGAAGCTGATGGAGACGAGCTACATCCCGGCTCTGTCGTACTCGGGCGCGGACCTGCTGCACGGCCCGCTGGCCATGGTCGACAACATCTCCCCGGTGATCGCCGTGGTGCCGGAGGGGCATGGGGGCGAGGCCCTCCAGCCCGTCCTGGACCGTCTGCGCGGCCGCGGTGCCGATCTCTTCGTGGTCGGGCCGAAGCCCCAGGTCGAAGCGGCGTCCGCGGGTTTCGTGCTGCCCACGGAAGGGGTGGCGGAGGAGGTCCAGCCGGTCCCGGAGATCCTCCCGCTCCAGCTCCTCGCGTACGAGGTGACCATCGCCCGCGGTCAGGACCCGGACGCGCCCCGCGCCCTCGCCAAGGTCACCGAGACCCACTGAGAGCGCGCCGGGGCCCGTCCGCGGCGGCGAACCGGTCCCGAAAACACCCGCGGGCCGCGGCGCCGGGACGGGACCCTCAGCCCGTCCGGCACCGCAGCCCGGAGTTGCCCGGCCGGTGGGTGTGCGGTTCCCGCTCGGCCGTGTGGAGGGCTCGGCGCAGTCAGGGCAGAGAGCGCCGGGTCCTCGGTTCCACCTTCCTGTGCGGGGAGGGTGGAGGTCTTTACCTGGTCATTGTGGACTAGACCATTCTGGTCTGTCCATCCATCGGCAGGCATGTGTTCCGGGCCCATCCTCCACCACGGAGGGCCGTCCCGTCAGGTTCATAGCGAAGGTACGCTCACAGCGTGCCCTCCATGAACGACCTCGTACGCCAGCACACCGCTCTGAGTGAGTCCGACCTCGAGTGGCTCCACCTGCTGGTCTCGGAGTGGCAGCTGCTCTCCGACCTCTCCTTCGCCGACCTCGTCCTCTGGGTCCCCACCCTGGACGGCACGCGCTATGTCTCCGTCGCCCAGATGCGGCCGAACACCGGTCCCACCTCCTATCAGGACGACATGGTCGGCCATTTGGTTCCCCGCGGCCGCCGGCCGATGCTCGACGCCGCGCTCGACGAGGGCCGGATCGTGCGCGAGGGCGACCCGGAATGGCGCGAGGAGGTGCCGGTACGGGTCGAGTCCATCCCCGTACGCCGCGAGGGCCGCGTCCTCGGGGTCATCGCCAGGAACACCAATCTGCTCACCGTCCGCACGCCGAGCCGGCTCGAACTGACGTATCTGCAGTCCGCCTCGGACCTCGCCCAGATGATCGCCGCCGGGACATTCCCCTTCCCGGAGCAGCAGGTCGACATGGACGCCTCCCCGCGCGCCGGAGACGGCCTGATCCGCCTCGACGCGGACGGCGTCGTCCAGTACGCGTCCCCCAACGCCCTCTCCGCTTACCACCGGCTCGGCCTCGCCGCCGACCTGGTCGGCCAGCACCTCGGACAGATCACCGCCGAACTCGCCCCGTCCCGCGGTCCGGTCGACGAGGCACTGGTCAAGCTCGCCAGCGGATACGCCCCGCGCGAGGCCGAGGTCGAGGGCAACGGCGGCGTCATCCAGCTCCGGGCCATCCCGCTCAAGCCGAAGGGAGCCCGCATCGGTTCCCTCGTGCTTCTGCGCGACGTCACCGAACTCCGGCGCCGTGAGCGCGAGTTGATCACCAAGGACGCCACCATCCGGGAGATTCACCACCGGGTGAAGAACAACCTCCAGACGGTCGCCGCCCTGCTGCGGCTGCAGTCCCGCCGGATGGACTCGGTGCGCGGCCGGGAAGCCCTCAACGAGGCCGTCCGACGGGTCGGGTCCATCGCGATCGTTCATGAGACGCTGTCCCAGAACCTGGACGAGCGGGTGGAGTTCGACGACATCGCCGACCGGGTCCTCGCCATGGTGGCCGAGATCTCCCCGGGCAAGGTGGTGTGCCGGCGCAGCGGCCGCTGCGGAATCCTCGATGCGGAGGTCGCCACGCCGCTGTCCATGGTCCTCACCGAGGTCCTGCAGAACGCGCTGGAGCACGCGTTCGCACCGGGGGAGCACGGCACGGTCGAGGTCTCGGCGGTACGCGGAGGCCCCCGTTCCGACGAGCGGCTGCTGATCACCGTGCAGGACGACGGCCGTGGCCTGCCCGAGGGCTTCGATCCGCAGCGGGCCGGGAATCTGGGTCTGCAGATCGTGAGGACTCTGGTCGAGGGTGAGTTGGGCGGCTCGTTCGACATGAAGCCGGCCGCCGGGCGCGGTACGCGTGTGGTCCTCGACATCCCCGTATGCAGCCAGAAGTAGCGGGCCCCGCACAGCAGTGAGCCCCGGACCGTATCAACACGGTCCGGGGCTCGAACGCTTGGGTTACTGCTGCGCGCTGCGGCTCGGGGGCGGTGAGTGCGTACTCGCCGTACGCGCCGCCGGGCTCAGGCTCGTAACAGGGGGCCGTCAGGCGCTGGCGTTGCGCGCCCGGTTGCGAGCGGCGCGGCGCTTCATGGCGCGACGCTCGTCCTCGCTGAGGCCACCCCAGACGCCGGAGTCCTGACCGGACTCGAGCGCCCACTGCAGGCACTGCTCCATGACGGGGCAGCGACGGCAGACGGCCTTGGCTTCCTCGATCTGCAGCAGCGCAGGACCGGTGTTGCCGATGGGGAAGAACAGCTCGGGGTCTTCCTCGCGGCAAACGGCGTTGTGACGCCAGTCCATGGCTGCTACCTCTCTTGGTATTACGTGCAGGTTGCTTGTGAATGTGAACGCTTTCACGAATCCCCCCGCACCGGAAGTGCCAACGCCCAGATGAACTGGTTGCGGTCCAGGTGTGAGGAGGGGTTCTGGCTCTCAGTGGAGGCCGGTCCTGCGGGCCGTCCCGATCGCCATGTAGAGATTCGCAAACCTCGGCGGCGGATACAACCCCTTCCGGAAAGTTTTTTTTGATTCCTCGGTGTCGACTAGGTCACAGCCGTACTTCCATGGGGTGGACCCACGCCTAAACGTTCGAGTGGAAGGACTTTTGCCCCTTCCGCTCACACAATCACACGCAGTGCACGGCGTACGCCTGTGAACGTCACGCTACTGCGGAGCCCGAGGTGGTCTCCGTCCATCTGGAAGGGCAGTGGAGCCTTCGAATGCAAGGTGAAGTCGGTCAGGTCGTGAAGGGAGACGACATGCTTTCCGCGCGGCCCGCGGTCGGGGGTCGACGTGAGCAGCTGGGTCGAATAGCGGGCCAGCGCGGCGGCCGAGAGCCGGCCGAGCGCGAGGACGTCCAGGGCCGAGTCGAAGGACGCCGCCGGAGCGGCGTAGACCGGACGATTGCCCAGGTAGGTCCAGGGAGAGGTGTTGCAGACTATCGACAGCGCGAGGCCCTTCACGGGCTCGGCTCCGGGGCGTTCCAGCGTGATCGAACCGCGCCGGCGGTGCGGGTCCCCGAGGAACTGGCGCGCCGCCTGGCGTATGTAGAGGGAGTGCGTCGACGTCCTGCCGCGCTCTCGCTGTTGTTCGACCCGGCCGACGACACCGGCGTCGAATCCGAAGCCGGCGCAGAACGTGAACCAGCGGGGCGGAACGGCCTCGTCCTCCGTACCCGGAGTGCCGGCCGCCACTCCCAGACCGACCGTCCGTTCGCTGCGCAGGCTGAGCGCGTCCAGGATCGCCCCGGTCGCCTCGACGGCATCGTTCGGCAGCCCGAGGGCGCGGGCGAAGACATTGGTGGAGCCGCCGGGCACGACCGCGAGACGGGGGAGGGCGTCAGGGTCCGGGCCGGCGTGGAGAAGTCCGTTCACGACCTCGTTCACTGTGCCGTCGCCGCCGAGCGCCACGACCAGGTCGATGTCGTCGGAGTCGGCCGCGCGCCGGCCGAGGTCCCGGGCGTGGCCGCGGTACTCCGTGGTGACGGCCTCCAGCTTCATCTCGCTGGCGAGGGCGTGGATGAGGACGTCACGGGTGCGGGCACTGGTGGTGGTTGCTGCCGGGTTGACCACGAGGAGTGCGCGCATGGCCGCCAGGGTACCTACCGCGGGGTACCCGGCCCAGTCCGGGGCGGAGCGGGCCCGGCTACCCTGCAGGGGTGAGCAGTGCTGAGCAGACCCCTGACGCGACCTCCGCGGCGCCCGGACCGCGCCCCGGACGGCTGACCGCCGCGGCGGCCCTGTGCGGCCTGGAGGCCCTGGCCCTGATCGCCGGCGGCGTCTGCATGCTGGTGCTGGGGCTCACCGGTGACCCCGACAGTACGTCGCAGGCCGAGACGGGCGGCGCGACGCTGATCGCGCTGGGTGTGATCCCGCTGCTGGCGGCGCGCGGACTGCTGCTGCGGCGCGGCTGGAGTCGTGGCCCCGCGATCATCACCCAGATCATGGCGCTGCCGGTCGCCTGGACCCTGCTGCGCTCGTCGGGCGCGCTGATTCCCGCCGGGATCGTGCTCGCTGTCGTCGCCGTGACGGGGCTGGTCCTGCTGATCAACGCGGCGACGACGGAAGCACTGGGCATCCGCGGCCGGGCATAGCCCTCCGGCCGGTCCGCACCGCCTGGCCCGTCCTACTCCTCGACCAGGAGCTTCTCGCGCAGTTGCGCGAGCGTGCGAGCCAGCAGGCGGGAGACGTGCATCTGGGAGATGCCGACCTCCTGCGCGATCTGCGACTGCGTCATGTTGCCGAAGAAGCGAAGCAGCAGAATCCGCTTCTCCCTCGGCGGCAGGTCCTCCAGCAGCGGCTTGAGCGACTCCCGGTACTCGACGCCCTCGAGCGCCTCGTCCTCCGCGCCCAGCGTGTCCGCGACGGCCGGGGACTCGTCGTCGGTGTCGGGGACGTCCAGGGAGAGCGTCGAGTACGCGTTGGCGGACTCAAGGCCCTCCAGGACCTCCTCCTCGGAGATGCCGAGGCGCTCGGCCAGTTCATGGACGGTCGGCGAGCGGCCGTGCTGCTGGGACAGCTCCGCGGTCGCCGTGGTCAGCGCGAGGCGCAGCTCCTGGAGCCGGCGGGGCACGCGCACCGCCCAGCCCTTGTCGCGGAAGTGGCGCTTGATCTCGCCGACCACCGTCGGCGTCGCGTACGTGGAGAACTCGACGCCGCGCTCCGGGTCGAACCGGTCCACGGACTTGATCAGACCGATCGTCGCGACCTGGGTCAGATCGTCCAGCGGCTCACCACGGTTGCGGAAGCGGCGGGCCAGGTGCTCGACCAGGGGCAGATGCATCCGGACCAGCTGATTCCGGAGCTCTGCCCGCTCGGGGGAGCCCTCCGGAAGTTTGCGCAGCTCGATGAACATCGCGCGCGCCCCGCTCCGGTCGTTCGGATCGTGGTGCTCGCGTTCCCTGGAGTCCTGCTGTTGCTCGCTCATGGCCGCCCTACCCCGGTGCTTCGCCTGGGAGGTACCCCCAGCCTGCTTCTGCTCCGCCGCGGCCGGAAGGCCGTCACGCTCGTCCTCCGGGTGCGGCCTGGCCTGCTGCTCCGGGATGCCCGCCGGTGCGAACACCGGCTCCGCCGGAGCCGCACGGCCGCCGTCCGGCGCTCCGGGAATGCGCTCCTCGTCCCGCACCGGACCGTCCCCGTCCCTCACGCCGGCCCGGGTCCCGCGCCGCGCTGTTTGTACAGGCTGATGGAGACCGTACGGTCGTCCGCCACGGTGGAGTCGACCTTGCCGGCCAGCGCGGAGAGCACCGTCCAGGCGAAGGTGTCGCGCTCCGGGGCGCGGCCGTCGGTCGTCGGAGCCGAGACCGTGACCTCCAGGGAGTCGTCGACGAGCCGGAAGACGCAGCTGAGGACGGATCCCGGGACGGCCTGCTGCAGCAAGATCGCACAGGCCTCGTCGACCGCGATGCGCAGGTCCTCGATCTCGTCGAGGGTGAAGTCCAAGCGTGCCGCGAGGCCGGCCGTGGCCGTACGCAGCACGGAAAGGTAGGCACCCGCAGCGGGCAGCCGGACTTCCACGAAGTCCTGAGTCCCGGGCTCGCCTGCGATCTGGGACACCCTCACCTCCAAGGTGGCACAAGGTCGATCGAGGCTCCGGGAGGGCGATCCCGGAGCCGAGTGCTACGCATCGGTGCGCAGCCCGTACCTGGACTGGCGACGCTATCGCGATCCATGGTGCCGTGTCGCCGGGACCCCTACCCGACGCTGTCACTCATGGTAAGCCCATGAGTACGCACAGTGGCTAGTGTTCTGCGGACCTCAATTACGAAGAACCGGCGGAGCTTTGACGTACCCAGGCGTCAGACGATCGAACCGTCCGGGAAACACCATCGCCAGCCCTCTCCCTGCTCAAGGGTACGCAGCACCGGATGCCCCTCCTCCTCGAAGTGGCGAGTGGCGTGCCGGTTCGGCGACGAGTCGCAGCATCCGACGTGTCCACAGGTCAGGCAGAGTCGCAGTTGCACCGGATGCGTGCCGTCGGACTCGCACTCCAGGCAGGTGTCGCTCAGCGGGGAGGGTTCGGGGCGCGGCAGGTCGAGAACATGGGGACACTCGCTCATGATTGCCAGGTTACGACGCAGGTGACCTTGCAAGGGGCGGATCATGGACGCATTGCCACTGGTGGCGCTGATCGCGGCGAGCGCCGTGATCGCCGGGGCGGCCCGCAGGACGGCGGTGCCCGCACCGCTGCTGCTCGTCGCGGCGGGGCTGATCGCCTCGTACGTGCCCGGGGTCCCGGACTACACCCTCGACCCGCACATCGTGCTGCCGCTGATCCTTCCCCCGCTGCTGCACATCGCGGCCGTCGACAGCTCTTACCTCGATCTGCGGGCCAACATCCGGCCGATCGCCCTGCTGTCGTTCGGCTACGTGCTCTTCGCGACGGTCGTCGTGGGGTACGTCGCCTATCTGCTGGTGCCCGACCTCCCGCTGCCCGCGGCGCTCGTGCTCGGGGCCGTGGTGGCACCGCCGGACGCCGTGGCCGCCACGGCGATCGCCCGCCGGCTCGGTCTGCCGAACCGCATCACCACGATCCTCCAGGGCGAGTCCCTGGTGAACGACGCCACCGCCATCACCGCCTACCGGGTGGCACTGGCGGCGGCGCTCGGCGAGGGCCTGAGCTGGGCCGAGGGCGCCTGGGAGTTCCTCCTGGCGTCGGTCGGCGGCATCGCCGTCGGGCTGGTGCTGATGGTGCCGATCCACTGGCTGCGCACGCACCTGAAGGAGGCCCTCCTGCAGAACACCCTCTCCCTGCTGATCCCCTTCGTCGCGTATGCCGCAGCCGAGCAGGTCGGGGCCTCCGGTGTGCTCGCCGTCGTGGTCGTCGCCCTCTACCTGGGGCACCATTCCTGGCAGGTCGACTTCGCCACCCGGCTCCAGGAGGAGGCTGTCTGGAGGATGGTCGCCTTCATCCTCGAGTCCGCGGTCTTCGCGCTCATCGGACTGCAGCTGTCGTACGTCGTCGGCAAGCTCGGCGCCTACTCGATGGCGGAGGCCGCCATGTACGCGGCTGGGGTGTTCGTCGCCGTCGTCGTGGTCCGCTTCATCTGGCTCTTTCCGGCGACCTTCCTGCCGCGGGCGCTGTCGAAGCGGATCAGGGAGCGCGAACCGAGCGTGACCTGGAAGTCGCCGGTGATCATCGGCTGGGCCGGCATGCGAGGAGTGGTCTCCCTGGCGATCGCCTTCTCCATTCCGCTCGCCACGCACAGCGGCGAGCCCTTCCCGGCGCGCAATCTCGTCCTGTTCCTCACCTTCACCACGGTGATCGGCACGCTGGTCGTGCAGGGGCTGACCCTGCCGACGCTGATCCGGGCCCTGAAGCTGCCGCAGCGCGACGCACAGATCAGCACCCTGGCGGAGGCGCAGGCGCAGAGCGAGGCGTCCAGGGCTGCGGACGAGCGCCTGGAGGAGCTTCTGGCCGATGAGCGCAATGCCCTTCCGGGGCCGCTCGCCGACCGGTTGCGCGCGGTCCTGGAGCGCCGCAGGAACTCTCCCTGGGAGCGGCTCGGGGCGGTCAATCCGGTGACCGGAGAGTCCGCGGACGACATCTACCGGCGCCTCTCCCGGGAGGTCATCCAGACCGAGCGCGAGGTCTTCGTGCGGCTGCGTGACGCGCGGCGGATCGACGACGAGATGATGCGCACGCTGCTGCGGAGGCTGGATCTGGAGGAGGCCGCCGCCTACCGGGAGGGAGCGGAGTGAGGCCTGCCGGTGATCACCGCGGCGACGGTGGTCCCGGGTGCGAACGCGCCCTCCTCGGCGAGGGTGACGAGTCCGTACAGCATTTTGGCGACATAGAGACGCTCGACGGCCAGCCCGTGCCGTGACCCGAAGTCCGCCGCGAACGCGTCGAGGGCGGGGGCGGTACGGGCGTAGCCGCCGAAGTGGAACCGCTCGTCCAGCCACCAGTCGCCCGCCGGGCCGCCGAAGGCCTGCTCCTGGAGGGCGCGGATCTCCTCGCCGAGGAAGCCTCCCTTGAGCACCGGGACGCCGAGCGCCCGCCCCCGGCCGGGCGGGAGTCCGGCGGCGAGCCCCGCGAGCGTCCCGCCGGTCCCGCACGCCACGGCGACCACATCAGCCATGCCGCTCAGCTCGCGGCCGAGCTCGGTGCAGCCGCGTACGGCAGACGCGTTGCTGCCGCCTTCGGGAACGACGTGGCACTCCTCCGTGCCGCCGAAGCGACGGACGAGCTCCGCGAGCACCTCGGGGTCGGCCTTGCGGCGGTACGTCGCACGGTCGACGAACCGCAGCCGCATTCCGTCGGCCGCGCACGCGGCGAGCGTCGCGTTGAGGGGCCGCCCGGCGAGCTCGTCGCCGCGTACGACCCCGATGGTCGGGAAGCCGAGCAGCCGGCCGGCGGCGGCCGTGGCGCGCAGATGGTTGGAGTAGGCGCCCCCGAACGTGAGCACCGTGCGCCCGGCGGCCGCACGCAGGTTCGGTGCCAGCTTGCGCCATTTGTTGCCCGGGAGGTCCGGATGGATCAGATCGTCCCGCTTGAGCAGCAGCCGTACCCCGTGCCGTGCGAAGCGCTCGTCGGCCACCGGCTCCAGGGGGGAGGGGAGCCGGGGCCGCAGGATGCCGGGGTCGAACGCGTTCACCCCGCCATTCTCGCCGCCCCGGGACCGTCCTACTTGAGCCGCTCCGCGATACGGGCCCGCATCGCGTTCATGGTGAAGCCCCTCGGGTCGACCTTGCCGGGCTGCCACTCGAGATGGCCGATGACGGACGGGGCCGTCCACCCGTGCCGGCGGCAGACGGCGGCCGCGGCCTTCTCGATGGCCTCCAGCTGGACCTCCGGCCAGGGGTCCTTGCCGTCGCCGAGGTTCTCGCACTCGAAGCCGTAGAAGTGCCGGTTCCCGTCGGTGTTCGCCTCGTTGTCCGGCGGGAGCAGCTTCTCGGCGATGACGGCGCGCAGGACGTCGTCGTCGCCGAGACCGGCGTGGTTGGCCCTGCCGTAGCCGACGAGATGGACCGTGCCGTCCTTGGCGATGACGCCGTGGCAGAGCGGGCCCGGCAGGCTCTCGTAGCCGTCGCGGCAGATGCGTACGGTGTTGGCGGTGCCCCTGGTGACGGTGTGATGGATCATCACCCCGTGCACGGGGCCCCAGGGGCCTTTGTGGTTGCGGTTGTGTGTGCGCCAGTCGCCGACCTGGACGACCGTCAGCCCTTCGTCGCGCAGGGCGTCGAGGAAGCTGCTCGCGGACATGGGTGGGGCCATGGCCCACTCCTTCGCGGCTTGTCGTGGTCCGTACCGGGCTTCTACCCCAACCCTCGGGATCGGGCCATCTGTTCGGGCGGTGTGCGATCCGATCCGGCCATGGCGCCGATCGGGCGGAAAGCGCGTGACATGCCCCGCACGTCCCCGACTAGTCCCACTCATTTGTGTAATGGCGCGCCTACTCACCGTGCTGGAAGGCTCTCTTCTCGCAGGTCAACCCATGATTGCGAAGGAGTCCCATGTCGGTTGGTTCGGTTGGTGACGAGGTGC
Organism: Streptomyces sp. NPDC091376; assembly: GCF_044757085.1. Taxonomy (NCBI): domain Bacteria; kingdom Bacillati; phylum Actinomycetota; class Actinomycetes; order Kitasatosporales; family Streptomycetaceae; genus Streptomyces; species Streptomyces sp. NPDC091376. The sequence goes on from NZ_JBIVUF010000017.1 coordinate 170,285, forward strand.
GCGAGGACCAGGCGTCGCCGCAGCAGAGTCTCGGTACGGCCGCCGCGCGGAACCTGGCGACCACCACCAAGTCGGCGCCGCAGATGCAGGAGATCACCTCGAGGTGGCTGCTGCGGATGATGCCCTGGGTCCAGGTCCAGGGCGGTACGTACCGGGTGAACCGTCGGCTCAGCTATTCCGTGGGTGACGGGCGGGTCACCTTCGTCCAGACCGGCAGCCAGGTCGAGGTCATCCCCGCCGAGCTCGGCGAGCTGCCACCACTGCGGGGGTTCGGCGACGAGGCGGTGCTGGCCGAGCTGGCGCAGCGCTGCCGGCAGGTGCGGTTCGCGCCCGGCGACGTGCTGGCCGCGAAGGGCGAGACGGCGGACCGGGTGTTCCTCCTCGCGCACGGCCGGGTGGAGCAGATCGGCACCGGTCCGTACGGCGACGAGGCCGTGCTCGGAGTCCTGGCCGACGGCGCCTACTTCGGGGAGAGGTCCCTGGTCGACGGCGACGCCGTATGGGAGTCCACGGTCCGGGCGGACACCGCGTGCGTCGCGCTGGAGCTCACCCGCCAGGACGTGCTGGCCCTCGCGGACCGAGCGGAGTCGCTCGGCGCGCATCTCCTCTCGGTGCTGTCGATCCCTCACCAGCGGACCAACAAGTACGGCGAGGCCGAAATCGATCTGTCCGCCGGCCATGTCGGCGAGGCCCTCGTGCCGCACACCTATGTGGACTACGAGGCGGCCCCGCGCGAGTACGAGCTGAGCGTCGCCCAGACCGTGCTGAAGGTCCACAGCCGGGTCGCGGACCTCTACAACCAGCCGATGAACCAGACCGAGCAGCAGTTGCGGCTGACCGTCGAGGCGCTGCGGGAGCGCCAGGAGGACGAGCTCATCAACAACCGGGAGTTCGGGCTCCTGGCCAACTGCGACTACGGGCAGCGGCTGCAGCCGCACGACGGCGTGCCCGGCCCGGACGACATGGACGAGCTGTTGTCCCGGCGGCGCGGATCCAAGCTGTTCCTCGCCCATCCGCGGGCCATCGCCGCCTTCGGCCGCGAGTGCAGCAGGCGCGGCATTTATCCGGACACCGTCGACATCGGCGGGCACCGCATCCCCGCCTGGCGCGGAGTGCCGATCTTCCCGTGCAACAAGATCCCGGTCTCGGATGCCAGGACCACCTCGATCCTCTGTATGCGTACGGGCGAGGAGGACCAGGGCGTGATCGGTCTCCAGCAGTCCGGCATCCCCGACGAGATCGAGCCCAGCCTCTCGGTCCGCTTCATGGGCATCGACGAACAGGCGATCATCTCCTACCTGGTCACGGCCTACTACTCGGCGGCGATCCTCGTGCCCGACGCGCTCGGGGTGCTGGAGAACGTGGAGGTGAGCCGCTGGCGCTGACGCCCGGCGCCGTTCCGCCGGCTCGGATCCGGCAGGGGCGGCCCGGCGCCGCCCCTGCCCCACCACCTTTCACCAGCTTCACCAGAGGACGTGACCGTGACCATGACCAGCACGGACGCCACAGCCACCGAAGGCCACGAGGCGGCGGCGCTCCTGGAACGCACCCGTAGTGCCGTCAATCCCCGTCTGCGGTCCACCGTCGAGTCCCTGCCCGGCTCCATACGCCGTGTCGCGATGTACCACTTCGGCTGGGAGCACGCCGACGGCACCCCGGCCGGAGGGTCGGCGGGCAAGGCGATCCGGCCCGCGCTGGTGCTCGCCGCGGCGCGGGCGCTCGGCGGGGACCCACGGCACGCCGTGCGCGCCGCGGCCGCGGTGGAGCTCGCGCACAACTTCACGCTCCTCCACGACGACGTCATCGACGAGGACCCGACGCGCAGACACCGGCCCACCGCCTGGACGGTGTTCGGTACCCCGGACGCCATCATCGCCGGTGACGCCATGCTGGCCCTCGCGCTGCGGCTGCTGGCCGAGGACCGGCATCCCGCGTCCGCGGCGGCCTCGGCCCGGCTCGCCGCCTGTGTGATCGAGCTCTGCGCCGGTCAGCAGGCGGACTGTGCCTTCGAGCAGCGCGGGCCGCACGAGGTCTCGCTCGACGAGTGCCTCGCCATGGCGACGGCCAAGACCGGGGCGCTGCTGGGCTGCGCCTGTGCCCTCGGCGCGCTGTACGCGGGCGCGGGAGAGGAGGAGATCGCGGCGATGGACGCCTTCGGCCGGGAGGCGGGACTGGCCTTCCAGCTCATCGACGATCTGATCGGGATCTGGGGCGACCCGGACCGTACCGGTAAACCGGCCGGCGCCGATCTGGCCGCGCACAAGAAGTCGCTGCCGGTGGTGGCGGCCCTCGCTTCCGGCACGGGGGCCGCGGCGGAGCTGGCCGAGCTGTACGGCGGCCCGATGGACTCCAGGGCCGTCCGTCGCGCAGCCGAGGCGGTGGAGCGGGCCGGTGGCCGGGACTGGGCGCAGCTCCAGGCGGCCGACCGGATGTCCCGGGCCGTGCAGCAGCTGTCGCGCGCGGTCCCGGATCTCGGGGCGGCAGGGGATCTGCTCTCGCTGGCGGAGTTCGTCACCCGACGCTCTCGCTGAGCCCGGGCAGCCTGAATCCTGGACAGTCCGAATCCGGGGGGCCCGAATCGGGGGGGCCCGAATGCGGGGCAGCCCGGCTCCGGGTGGCCTGCATCGGGGCCGCCTGAGTCCGGGCGTCCGGATCACGTGCGCGAGCCCGGGCCCCAACTCTAAGATCACAGCGGCCGGTTGGCGATCACGGAGAGGCGGGCCCGGACATGGGTGTACGGATACGACAGGCGGGCGAGAGCGACCGGGAGACGGTGGTGCGGCTCCTCGACGAGGCCTTCATGCACGATCCGGTCAGCAGCTGGGTCTTCCCCGACGAGGCGCACCGCCGCCGGGTGCACGGTGTCTTCCTCGGGGTCTTCCTGGAGGCGGCGCTCGCCGAGGGCCGGGTCGACATGGCCGAGGACGGCACGGCCGCGGCGCTCTGGCTCCAAGTGCCGGCCGACGCGCCCGAGGAGGAGGACGACACCCCCGCAAGGATGCGGGAGATCGCCGACCCGGACAACGAACGTGCCGAGCTCGTCGGCCGGCTGACCGGTGCGGCCCATCCGACGGGCAGGGCGCACGAGTATCTGCTGCTGATCGCCGTCTCCCCGGAGCGGCAGGGTGAGGGCCTCGGCACGGCGCTGCTCGCGCCCGCGCTGGAGCGCTGCGACCGGGAGGGCCTGCCCGCCTATCTGGAGGCGAGCAACGCCCGCAGCAGCAAGCTGTACGAGCGGCTGGGCTTCGCGTTCACGGACCGTACGGTGGAGCTGCCCGACGGGCCGACGATGTGGCCCATGTGGCGGGAGCCCGCATCGGGGCCTGTCGCGGAGTAGCGGAGTAGTCGGCCTTGCCCGGTCGCACCGCGGGGACGGTGGAGGGCCTTCCATCAACATGGCTTCCGGGAAAGACTCTTGCGCAACCACTACACATGGAGCACTATGGCCGAAGTGGTTCAGCTTCCCGACAGAAACAGAGGACCGGTTTGCGCAAGCTCACCTATTTCATCGCCTGCTCGATCGACGGCTTCATCGGAGACCCGAACGGCGATGCCTCGTCCATGCTCGGCCTTCTGGACGAGGAGTACCTGGAGTTCCTGAAGACGGAGTACCCGGAGACCATCCCGGTCCACGGCCGGGAGGCGCTGGGGATCCAGGACGCCGTGAACGGACACTTCGACACCCTGATCCAGGGTCGCGCCAGCTACCAGCTGGCGCTGGACATGGGCATCACCAGCCCGTACGCGCATCTACGGGAGTACGTCCCCTCGCGCACCCTGGAGAAGTCCCCCGATCCCCGTGTCGAGATCATCTCCGAGGACCTGGTCGGCAGGGTCCGCGAGCTCAAGGCCGAGGAGGGCGGACTCGACATCTACCTCTGCGGCGGCGCGCAGGTCGCAGGTGAGCTGCTCGACGAGATCGACGAACTGGTGATCAAGACGTATCCGCAGGTGTACGGGGCCGGCATGCCGATGTTCGGCACCGATTTCGCCGTCACCGACTTCGCCCTGGACTGGGTGCGCACCTTCGGCAACGGCGTGCTCGTACGGAAGTACACCAGGAAGCGGTAGCGGCAGCCGCCGCGGGCGACAGCGAGGCCGACGCGGCGACGGGCGGGCGGGAGCGGGGCCCGGCGCCGCGCGAGCGCTGTTCGTCCTGGGTGCGCGGATCTATCCTGGACGTATGGGCAGCGAAGGACGTCGGACCGTCCGCCGCCCGCAGGGCGAGTACGTGTGCTCGACCTGTGGACAGCCTGTCGGCTCCGTCATCAAACGGCGCAAGGTACTCGGGGTGTTCGTTCCCGAGTGGGATCCCGGACCCTGTCACAACCCCGACTGCGCGCGCGGCAGCGACGACGCGCCGGGCGCGGGGCGTGAGGCGGGGCGTGAAAGGGAAGCGGACGGCACGAAGGGCACGAGCGAGGAGCCGGCCGACGGCTCGGCCAAGGGTTCGTCCGCGTAGCCCGATCCGTGCCCAATCCACGCAGAACCGTTCGAGAGCCGACCGGATGTACGGCGGAGCCGGTCGTACCGCTACAGTCCGCGCCATGTCATCGGAGTCGACGGAAGTCTGGACCGGCTGGTACCGGGACCGCCAGGGTGCTGAAGCGATAGCCCTCACGGTCGCGGCGAGCGGGCACAAAGTACGCACCCGTATCAGGGGAGTTGAGTACGAGGGTCCGAGTTTCGGCGCCCTGGGCGCGGCGGACTCGGGCGGGGCGCTCGCCGGCTGCGTACTGGAATGGGACATGCCGTTGCCCGTCACCCTGGACGGTACGGCGGGGCGGGCCACGCTCAGCTGCCTCCTGGCGATCGGCGGACCCGGGCCGGACGGGGCGCCGGACCGGGTGGACCTGAGTCTGACCCTGCACTTCGGCGGAGCGGTGTACGAGTCCGGAATCGCCGGCGGCGACTTCGACGAGGCGCTCGGACGGATCCGGCGGCAGCTACCGGAGGGCGCGGAATTCGGGCAGCGGCTGGCGACCAGCGCCTGACCCGCGCGGCAGGTCACTGGTGATTCGACGCGAGCCAGCCCGCGTCCACGCCCGGATTGTCGTCCTCCACGACGAACTCCTCCTCGGTCTCGGCGGGTTCGAAGCCGGCCGCGGTGAGTGCCGCCAGCAGTCCTTCCAGAGCGGCGCGGGCTGCGGTCCGGCCGCTGCCGTGGACCCGCTGGGTGACGAAGCGTTCCTGGACGCCGTCGGCGTGGACACGGCGGGCGTTGCGTGAGACATGGGCGTTGTGCCGCTCGGACACGGCGGCCAGCAACCCCGCGTCGTGCCCGTAGGGCAGCCGCAGCTTGACGTGGTGCTCGAAGTGGCAGTGGCCGGGCAGCCCCCGGGCGTCCTCGGCGGTGCGCGGCACGCCGTCGTTCCACGGCGCGGCCTCGATCTTCGTCCGTACGACGGGGAACCCGGCCGCCGTGAGCCGCTCCGCCAAGGCCCGTGCCGTGCGCCGCTGCCCGGCGAGCGTGCCCGTGCCCGAGAGGGTGAGCATGGGCTGGGAGGGGGTACGGCCGCGGGCCAGCAGGATGTGGGTGAACTTGATCCCGTGGCTCTCCGCCCAGCGGGCCAATGCCTCGACGCTCCGTGGATCGTCCTGAGGCGTCCCGATCGTCACGTGCGTCTCGAACTCACCGGCGAAGTAGCGCGTGCCGTCGGGTCCGGCGGGTCCGGCGCGGCCGTCGCCTCTGTCAGGTCCGTCGGGTCCGTCGTGTCGGTCGGGTCTGTCGGGCCTGTCGTGATCCACCGCCCGACGCTACCAAGGGCGCGGGACGGGAGCGCCCCGTGCCCGGGTTGCGGAACCCGGGCACGGGGCGCCGTGAGGTCGCGGCGGGTCAGGAGACCTTGGCGAGGGCGGCGGCGAGACCGTTCGCCCAGAGCTGGTCGACGCGGGCGCGCTCGGCCGCGTCGGGGTTCGCGTTCTGGCAGGACGTGCCGGGGCCGCCGCCCGACATCAGCTCGCTGCACGGGCCGGAGTAGTGGTCGGGAAGCCCGAGCACATGGCCGGTCTCGTGAGCGGTGACGCGGGTGGAGTTGTACTGCTGGTTCTGCTGGTAGTCGAGGAAGATGTAGCCGTTGCCGTGCCCGTCCGTGCTGGCGTACGAGCCGCGCGGGTCATTGCCCTCGTAGTACCGGAAGTCGGGGTTGCTGCCCTCCTGCAGCCGTACGTTGGAGACGGAGCCGTTCCATATCTGAGTGCTGCTCGATATCTGCGAGCGGAAGCTCGGCGCGTTGCTCGCGTTGTAGACGACGGTGACGGCCTGGGCGCCCGGGTTCTCGGCGCGCTTCTCGGCGACCGACTTCACGACCGCGTCGAAGAAGGCCTTGGTCGCCCTGGCGTCCTCCGACGAGCCGGCGTACGCGACGGCCGAGGAGAGCGTGCCGGTGGGGACGGCAGCGCTCGTGGTGGCGGGGCTCGCGGTGGCGGGGACGGCGGCGGTCAGCGCGGCGGCGATGCCGAGGCCGAGGGCGGCGGAGAGTAGCGCCCTGGGACGGCGTCGCTCGGGGTGCTTCATGGGGGGTTCTCCTCGTCCGAGTGGGGGTTCGGTTGGGGAGAGTGTCGAGGAACGCGACTGCGCGCGGATGATGCCAACTGCCGATAGCACCAGGGCATCACGGCGGCGACCAGCGCCAACTAGCAAGAATTTCAGGGATATTACTGCGACACAGGTGCCTGGTGTGACTCGGGGTGCCGTTCTAGGCTCGTGGTATGGAACTGGAGGTGAGGCACCTGCGAGTGCTGTGCGCGATCGCCGACGCGGGCAGCCTGCACCGGGCGGCCCGGCAACTGGGGATGAGCCAGCCCTCTCTGACGACCCAGCTGCGCCGCATCGAGAACACCCTCGGCGGGGAGCTGTTCCTGCGCGAACGCACCGGCTGCCGGCCCACACCGCTCGGCCGCTCGGTCCTCAGCCGCGCCCGTCCTCTCATCGACGAGATGTCGGCGCTCCTGACGGAGACCAGGGCGGCCGTGGCCCGCGGCCTGGACGACCGCCGGCTGCGGATCGGTTCCACGGCGAGCCGCGCCCTCGCCGGCTGGCTGCGCCGCCTCAGACAGCGGCTGCCCGACGGCATGGACCTGTCCCTCCATATGAACGTGTCCGCCAACGTCCTGTTGCGCATGGTCGCCGCAGGACACCTCGACGTGGCGTTCGTCCACGAGGTCGAGGGCTGCCCGCTGCTCGTCCCCGACGGTCTGCCGCGGCGCGTACTCGTCGAACGCGAACCGCAGTTCATCTCCATGGCGCGCGACCATCCGGCCGCCGCGGACCCCGTCGTCGATCTGACCGACCTCGCCGAGGACCGGTGGATGGTCGATCCGACGGTCGACGGCGAATGGGACGGCCTGCGCCGCGTACTGGCCGCCGCCGGAATCGACCCCCCGGTCCTGCACGCGGACTACCACACCGCCGCGTCCCTCATCGTGGTCGGCGAGGCGATCGCCCCCTGCCAGCCCACCTCCGGCCCGCGCGAGGACATGGCGATACGCCCGCTGCGGGGCGACCCCCTGGCCGTACGCCTGCTGCTCTACAGGCGCCCGGGCGCCGACACGGAGATCCACGGCCTCCTCTACGCCGAACTGGCCGCGGCCTACCGCGAAGCGGCTCTGCGCGCCGCCCCGTACCGGCAGTGGCTGCTGCGCAACAAGAGCCCGCTGCTGCACGCACCCGCCGCGTGAGCCGTCGTCCGCACACACCGGCACCCGCCGCACGGGCGTCCGCCGACGTGGCGCCTGCCCGCCTGCTGCCCGCGTGCTGTCCGCCGAGGTGCCGCGCTCCCGAGGTGACGCCCTCCTGAGGGGTGGCGCCTTCCCGAGGTGGCGTCAGCGGACCACGCGGCCGCGGAGGATGATCCGGGAGGGATGGGCCAGGACCGCGGGGTCGAGGGCCGGGTCCGTGTCGTACGCCACGAGATCGGCGGGCGCGCCGTCCGTCAGCCCCGGTAGCCCCAGCCACTCGCGGGCCGTCCACGACGCCGCGCCCAGCGCCGCCTCGGCGGGCATACCGGCGCGGGCCAGCCAGGCGGACTCCGCCGCGACCGTCCCGCACGGGAAGCTGTCGGTGCCGGCGAGGACGGTGACCCCGGCCTCGTACGCCGAGCGGACGTTCGCGAGCAGGCCCTCCCAGCCGGTGAGGAAGTCGTCACGGTAGGGGCTGCGCTCACGGGCGCGGAAGGCGTCGACCTTCGCGCCGAAGACGCCGAGTGTGGGAACGAGCGCCGTGCCCTGGGCGGCCATCCGGTCGAGCAGTCCCGGATCGAGGTGCATCCCGTGCTCCAGGCTGTCGGCACCGGCGAGCACGGCGTTGCGCGCGCCCTCGGCGGTCTGGCAGTGCACCGAGACCCGGCCGCCGGCATCGTGCACGGCCGTCACGGCCGCGGTCAGCAGATCCAGCGGCACGGCGGGCTCGTCCCACCGCCAGTCACCGATGACCTTGCACCAGCCGGAGGACGCCGAGGCCTCCTCGACCGCCGCCACCGGTAGTTCGTCCTCGCGGATGTCGCGCCCGAACCCGGGGAAGAACCTCCCGGGCGTCGCCAGCCACCGCCCGGCCGACCGGACGCGGGGCAGTTCCTCGTCGACGTCCACCCACGGCGGCATCCGCGCCGCGGTCCCGGGCGTACGGACCAGCAGGACACCGGCGTCCCGGTGCTGCAGCAGATGCTTGCGCAGCACCGAGTCGTCGAAGGGCTCGGTGGTCTTCTCCGTACCCGGATGCGTGTGCACATCGACGAGCCCCGGCAGCAGAAAGCCGCCGTCCACCACGAGCTCGGCGTCGGCCCCCGGCGCGGGATCGGCGCGCAGCCGGTCCCCGTCGATCCAGAACGTGCGCTCCTCCCGCTCGGGTAGGACCACACCCCGCACCAGCCGCAGTCCCGCTCGCTCCCCGCTCATCGGGCGAAGCCGTCCCGTGGGCGGCGCAGATCGTCATCGGCCGGTGATGAGCTCATGGAGCCACTGTACGAAAGCGCTCGGACAGGGAGCGAACTCGCCCAGCTGTCACGGGTGTTGACGTGTCACACGCCGGTGACCGCGCGCCCGCGACGGCCGGCCCCGAGCCGCCACGCCGTCACAGGTTCGGCCCCGCACCGAAGGGTGCGGGGCCGAATCCGTGTTCTGCGTCCGAGTGGGGGACGTGAGGCCTCAGGCCTTCTTCGTCTCCCAGAAGATGCGGTCGATCTCGGCGATGAGCTCCAGCGCCTTCTCGCCCGTCTTCGGGTCGGTCGACGCCTTGGCAGCCGAGAGCGCCTTCAGGGTCTCGTTGACCAGCTGGTGCAGCTCGGGGTACTTCTCGAAGTGCGGGGGCTTGAAGTAGTCGCTCCACAGGACCGACACATGGTGCTTGGCGAGCTCCGCGCGCTGCTCCTTGATCACCGTGGCGCGGGCCTGGAAGTGCGGGTCGTCGTTCGCGGCCATCTTCTCCTGGACGGCCTTGACCGACTCGGCCTCGATACGGGCCTGGGCCGGGTCGTACACGCCACAGGGGAGGTCGCAGTGTGCGCTGACCTTCACCTTGGGGGCAAACAGGCGGGAGAGCATTGAGCTGTCCTTCCTCGTGATCGTCTTCTCAGGTGGGACATTACTCCGTGAGTGACTCGATTTCGCGAGTGCCCCCATGGGCTTAGGACAAAAGTCCAGGGCGAGTATGGGACCGGTGGCCGAACGCACCGAAGGACCCGGAGGTGGCCGATGACGGAGCAGGGGCGGGAGCCGAGGGCGCTCTTCGGGATCGCGGAGGTGACCGGGCCCTCCATGTACCCGACGCTGGCGCACGGCGACCGGCTGCTCGTGCACTACGGGGCCGGTGTCGGGCCCGGGGACGTGGCCGTACTGCGCCATCCGCTGCAGCAGGACCTGCTGATCGTGAAGCGGCTGGTCGAGCGGCGCGAGGGCGGCTGGTGGGTGCTGGGGGACAACCCGCACGCGGAGGGGGACAGCCGGGTCTTCGGCGCGGTCCCCGAGGATCTGCTGCTGGGGCGGGTACGGGCGCGGTACCGGCCGCACCCGCGGGGTCAGGCGTCGGTGACGGGGGTGCTGGCCTGGGCGGTCTCCGCGGTACGGCCCGTGCTGTCGGACCGCTCGGTCTCCAGACGCTTGCGGGCGCGGTAGGCGGCGACGTTGGCGCGGGTGGCGCAGCGGTCGGAGCAGTAGCGGCGCGAGCGGTTGGTGGACGTGTCCAGGTAGGCGTTGCGGCAGGGTGCGGCCTGGCAGAGGCCCAGGCGGTCGACGCCGTACTCCGTGAGGTGGAAGGCGAGTCCCATCGCGGCGGTCGCGGCGTATCCGGCGGTCGCGTTCGACGGGTGGTCGGCGAGGTGCATGTGCCAGCGCGGCCGGCCCTCCTCGTCGAGGTAGTCGTGGCCGGAGATCTGCGGGCTGACCGGGAACTCGAGCAGCAGGGAATTGAGCAGGTCGACGGCCTGGGTCGGGTCGCCGGAGTCCGCCGCGGTGAAGACCGCGCGCAGCCTGCCCCGTACGGAGCGGAACCGGGTGACGTCCGCGTCGGTCGCGCGGCGCGCCATCTGGGAGGAGGCGCCGAAGAGCTCGCGGACGGCCTCGACCGACGTGAGCGTGTCCTTGCCGCGCGCCGGCTCCTCGGTGTTGACCAGGCGCACGGCGTAGTCCGAGTAAGAGGCCAGTTCCACTTGTAGTCCTTACGAATGAGGTCTAGTGTCGGCGATGGATGAAGTAACAGATGCTGTGACTTCGAGGGTATTACGGATAGGGGAGGTTCGGATGGCGGAGACCGCGGCGACGACCGGCACCGACTGGCGCGCCTGGCAGGAGAGCTGGGACCGCCAGCAGGAGTGGTACATGCCCGATCGCGAGGAGCGGTTCCGGGTGATGCTGGACATGGTCGAGGCCTTCGCCGGCCCCGAGCCGAGGATCCTGGATCTCGCGTGCGGTACGGGAAGTATCACGGACAGGCTGCTCGAGCGGTTCCCCGGAGCGCGGAGCGTCGGGGTCGATCTCGACCCCGCCCTGCTGGCCATCGCCGAGGGGTACTTCGCGGGGGACGAGCGCGTCACCTTCGTCACCGCCGACCTCAAGGACCCGGGGTGGACCGAGGCCCTTCCGTCCGGCTCGTACGACGCCGTCCTGACCGCGACCGCGCTGCACTGGCTGCACAGCGAACCGCTGGCCGCGCTCTACCGGCAGATCGCCGGTCTCGTCGTGGACGGCGGCGTCTTCATGAACGCCGACCACATGAAGGACGACACCACTCCCCGGATCAACGCCGCCGAGCGTGCCCACCGCCACACCAAGATGGACGCCGCCAAGGCGGCCGGAGCGCTCGACTGGGCCGACTGGTGGGCCCTGGCGGCCAAGGATCCCGTGCTCGCCGAGCCCACCGCCCGCCGCTTCGAGATCTACGGCGAGCACGCCGACGGCGACACCCCGTCCGCCCGCTGGCACGCCGAGACGCTGCGCGCCGCCGGCTTCGCCGAGGCCCGCCCCGTATGGGCCTCGCCCTCGGACGCGCTGGTGCTCGCCCTGAAGTGACCGGACGAAGGACGAACGCCGGAGGCGGCAGGGCATTCCCTGCCGCCTCCGGCGTTCGGTACGAAAGTCCACCGAGCGTTACAGCACCTTGGAGAGGAAGGCTTTGGTGCGGTCGTGCTGGGGGTTGGTGAGGACGTCGCGGGGGTTGCCGGATTCGACGACGACGCCGCCGTCCAT
>NZ_JBIVUF010000018.1:0-130828 GCF_044757085.1 Streptomyces sp. NPDC091376
TTCGCGATCTCCCACAACCCGTCCGGAACAATCCAACTCCACGTATCCCGCCCCATGAACAGTCCAACGAGCCAGCACCACATAGGACACGGTCTTACTTGGGTTCCGACCACAGGCAGGGCCACCAGCAGTGCGGAGTTGAGTACGGCGGCGGGAAGGTGCACGGCGGTCTGGCCGTGGCGGTCCATCAGGCGTCCCTTGACCGGCTGGGACAGTGCGGAGGACAGCCCGTACAGGGCGCTGAGCAGTCCGCCGAAAGCGATGCTGCCTCCGGTCGCGGTGGCCCACAGGAGGATGGCGACGGGTGCCATGCCGTTGGGGAGGCGGCCGGTGAGGGTGCCGCCGAGAAGGCGGGCGACGTACGGGCTGCCCAGCACCGCGCCATAGGTGATGCGCGGTGCCGGGGCCGGGGCCGGGGCCGGGGGTGCGGTCAGGGACAACGGGTGCTTTCTCTCGGGGGAGCGGTGCCTAGCGGTGGCGGGCGGTGGTGGTGCGCGCTGGCGGCGTGGGTGGTGTGGTGTCCACGGCGGGGCGCGGGCGGACCCGTAGGACGGGGGTGCGGTGCGGCGGTAGAACGGCGACGGTCGCCCCGAGGTCCTCGGCCGCGTCATGCACTTCGCGGATGAGGAAGTCGATCTGTCGGCCGAGTGCGGTGAGCCGGGCGGCGATCTGCCGGCCCTGTACGGTCTCCAGGGCGCTGGCGAACTGGCCCGCGGTCTCAAGGAGTTCCTGAAGGCGGACCATCGGGCCCGCGTGGTAGCCGCGTTGGGTGGCACCGAGGAGCGCGTTGGACGCGTCACCGGCGTGCTGGGCCTCGATGACGTCCCGGATGAGTTCCTGCAGCGATATCTCGGGGGCGGGCACGGGCCGGTTGAACACAGAGACGTCCGCGCCAAGTACGCCGGGTGGGACGGGGGCGGGAAGCACCTGTCCGGCCTCGTATTCGTGGGCGAAGTGTCCGATCACCTGCCAGCCGGGGGCGTCCGGGTCACCTCTGAGGGCGACCACCGTCGAGTCGTCGTCCTCGATCAGATGGGCGAGGGTGATGGGCTGCCCGTCAGCGGCGTACCAGGACTCGGTCAGCTCTAGCTCGCCTCGCCGCTGCGCGGCCTGGGCCCGCTCGGTCCACGCCTGCTGTTCTTCGTCGGCCAGCGGGACCTTGTAGTGCTGGTGCTGGTCGGCGAGGTTGCTGGCAATGAAGCCGTGCTCCGCCCAAGCAGCGAGGTAGGGCCACAAGGCCGCATGCTGCGTGCGTACGGCGGAACCGGGGGCGGCGGGCCGGTCGAGTGCCCGCCGGATCTCGGCGGCGGAGACGGCGAGGCCGTCCAGCACGGTCCGCCACCCAGTGATGTGCCGGGCGGGCGGAAGCTCGTCGAGCGCTCGGTGAGCGGCATCGAGCAGTGCATCGGCGTACGGGGCGAGGTGCGTGGCGTACGCCTCCACGGCGGCCTTGTCGCGGTGGGCTCGTGAGGCTGCCGCGGCGCCTTCGTGAACGGTGCGGCCGTAGCGGTCGCGGGTCATGTCGAGCGCGATCTCGGTCTCGCGGGCGATGACGGACATCCGGAGACGGAAGTCGCCTGCTCGGGTTCCGAGGTCGCGTGCCACGGGCAGCGGGCTTTCGGGGGCCGGGTCGCTTCCGGGTGTCATCGGGATCGCCTGCCACCCCACGCCGTCAGGTGGACGGTCGGCGCGTAGGTGGGCTTCGGCGGGATCGGCCGGGCCGACGGCGGCGAGGTGGTGGGTGCCGTGCCGCGCTGCGTCGTACGGCCGGCGGCGGCCTGTGCGAGACGGCTGCGGCGTTCCAGGAGCCCGTTCGGCCGCACGGGAGGTGGCGGGCTGGCCGAAGTGGCGGGGTCGAGAACGACGTCGGCGTGTACGGCGTAACCCTGGCGGCGCAGGTCGTGGACGGCCTGTCGAGTGCGGCGAGGGCCGTCCCGTTCCGGTTCGCTGAGCCTGAACAGCCCGGGTTGGCCGGCGACCGGTTCGAACTCTTCGCGCAGCAGAAACCATTGGGCGAGGTGCGAGGGCATGGAGGAGGTGAAGGAGGCGACGAAGCCGTGTTCCTTGTGAGTGCCGAAGACAAAGTGGGTGCCGGGTTCCAAGAGGGTGGGCATCTCCTCACGTGGTCGGTGGTGGAGCAGGTCAGCGGCGGGGTGCCGGACGGGCCGCAGGCAGGGGACGCAGGGGTGCGGACACGGCGAGAGCCGGGCGCCGGTGCGCTGCGCTCACGCGGGCTTGGCGCAGGAACGCGCGGCCCAGGTCGTCGCCGACCGGTAGGCGAGGACGATGTGCGCGTCAGCCACGGGCGAGAGCCTCGCGGGTACGAAGAGCGGCCCGCAGGCTGAGTCCGTAGCCGTGCGCGTGCTCGCGGGCCGCCGCCTCAAGCTGGTCGTACGACGCCTGCTGCGTCATCTGCCCCGGGTGCTTGCGGTATCGGTAGACCGGCAGGCGCAGCAGGATTCCCGGGGCGAGGACCGTGATGCCGACGGCCGCCATATAGTCCTCGCCCTGGACGAGGCCGCCCATCGGGGCTGCTCGTACGAGATCGGTGCGGGCGAGGATCGTGGTCGGCCCGATCGGGATCGTGTCCTGCGGCCGTGCCCAGTAGTTCATGACGTCGCCGGCCTCGTGTCGGCCTGGCGGCGTCGGGCAGCGCCACAGGGTGGTCGAGCCGTCGGGGTGCAGGTCCTCACTCCAGCCGGCGCACCAGCCCACCCCTGTGGATTCGAGGGCGGACAGCCGTGCCGTCATGGCCTCGTCGGTGAACTCGTCGTCATCGTCTGCCCAGTTCACGTACGTGGTGCGGACCTGGGTGAGGGCGAGGTTGCGGGCGCAGGCGGCGCCGACGGGGCGGGGCAGCGTGAGGGTACGGATGCGCGGGTCCGCCGCGAGAGGGGCGGGCAGGCGGCTCGGGTCGGCGCCGTCGAGGGCGATCACTGCCTCCCACGGCACGGACTGCCGGGTGAGGCTGGCGTGCATGGCGGTCAGGTAATCGAGGCGGTCCTCACGCAGGCGGCTGGCGATGACGATTGTGATCGGGGGCGTGGGCAGGGAAATCTCCGGGAAGCGCGGGCGGGAAGGGTCAGCGGCGGGCAGCGGTGCGGGGACCAACCGAAGGCGAGGTGGGGGCGGGACGGGCCGATGGCGCGGCGGCCGAGGCGGGGGCAGACCAGTGCGCCGGGTGGTTGCTGAACCGGGCGCGGGGGTCGGTGCCCCACGCGACGAGAGGACCGGCGGCGGCGTGCAGCACGCTGATCACTTCGATCCCGTGGGGGCGAAGGATGTACCCCCACTGCACGTCCAGATCGGCGGCGGTCTTCTCGGTGACCGTCATGCGGACCGGCGGGGAGCCGACGGGCGTGACCAGGTGGTCCAGGGTGCTGCTGGCCCACTGTTCACCGCCGGTCAGCGACGAGAGGATCTCGGGCGGGGCACCGTCCAGGAGATCAGTGCCCAGCTCGTCCCATCCCACGGCGACGCCATCCACGAGATGCTGCGCCATAGCTTTGACGTCACGGCCGAACCGGTACCGGTGGGCAGTGAGGAGGATGGGCAGTTTCTCGCTCGGCTGGCCGTCGAGATGGACGTATATACCGGTGTAGCCGGTCTCGGTGGGGCGAGCGATGAAGGAACCGGTCGACAGGAGGGGCCTCCAGGGCGTTTCAGGATCACTGGGTGGGTGCTGGGTCGGCGGGCGGGACGCGCGGCGGGGTCGGGGCAGTTCTGTCGAGGCCGGTGCCTGGCCCGGCGACGGAAGGTTCGGCCACGGGTCCTTCTAGACAGAGGCGCTGGGGCCGGCGGCCTTGGCGTCGGTGCGGCGGCAGCTGTAGCCGAGGAGGCTGGACGCCTCAGGCACGCTCGGGACGGCGGCGATGTCCGAGCAGGTGAACGTGTAGGTGAAGGCGGGGCTGGGGCTGGTGCCGAGCCAGGCGCGGTCCTCTTTCTCCGGAATGATCCGCAGACCCGGTGCGGCGACGGCGTCGTGCTGGGTGTGCGTGTGGGAGAAGACGACAAGCGCGCCCGTGGTGGTCTTCAGCGCGTACGCATCGGTGAACTGCGGGTCGGCGGCAGTGAAGCGGGTGGTGCCGCGCGGGCCGAACTTCCGGGTCGTCTCGTCGTGCACCTTGATCTGCCGCTGGGAGGTCTGGTTCGAAGTGAAGACCTTCTTCCCGGTCAGCTCGCCTCCGGTGGCGAAGTTGTCGGTCACCGCCGAGCGGAGCTGGCCGACCGGTGCGGCCAGGGACTTCGAGGAGGCGTCGATGGCGGTGGCGTAACCATCCTTGTCGAGCACGATCTGCGGGAGCTGCTTGGGATCGTCGACGTCGACGGTGGCCACCATCTCCCACTGCTTCGACTTCGTGTTCTCGGCCATGACCAGGACGCGGGCGAACTGCTGCTGGCTGCCGCCCCTGGTGACGGCGGCGAACCACCGCTGCTGTCCGCTGTTCAGGCGCGGGATGTACAACTCGGTCGCCGACAGGTCGTACGACCACAGCCGGTACGGCTGGCGGTCCGCCTGCGGCAGCGCCTCGTCCTGCTTGAGGTCGGCCAGCGACATCGCGTAACGGGGACCGTCCTCGACGGTGTCGAGGAGCGCGGGGTCCTGCTTGACGTGCGCGAGGTAGTTGGTCGTCGAGTAGCGGGTGATGGCGTCGCGTGCCTGCGCCGGCGTGAGCGCGGGGGTCGCCACCGGCGCGGCGGTGGCGCTGGGCGCTGTCTTCTTGGCCGAGGGACTGCTGGCGTCGTTGGTGCAGGCGGTCGTAGCAAGGGCGACGCAGAGTGTGGCGGTGATCAAGGGCAGGGTGCGGCGGATGGTGCGGATGGGGGCTCCTCGTACTGGGGAAGAGGGGGGAACGGGTAGGCGCGCGTGGCCGGTCCGGCGGTCGGCCTATCGGTGGCGCAAGGTGGCTGCGGCGCTGGTCGGCGCGGGAACGGGCTGCCGCGTGGTGAGGGTGGTCGGTGTGGTGGTGTGGCGGAGGTTGACACCGATGCCCTTTGGGGCGAGGTGGTGCACCAGGGCCTGCAGGCGGAGAGCGCGGCCGTCCTCGCCGTAAGCGGCGGGCAACAGGAATGCGGCCTGGTGCGGGTGGTACTGGAATCCGAGGGCGTAAAGCACCGTGCGGGCTTCCTCGGGGACGTCCTTGTACGGAGTGCCGAGCGCGCCGTCCTCGTACCAGGTCAGGGTCACGACGTCGGCCACCTGCGGCGGTCCGGGGCGGTGCGGCGGCTCTGGCTGGATGGTTGCGTTGTGCAGCACGGTGTCCAAGGCCCGCTGGTAGCGGGGCAGCAGGCGTCGGGTGACCTGCGCGGCTGCCCGCGCTGGCTGGGCACGAACGGCCATGCCGTTCGGTTCCTCGACTCCAGAGAAGTGATGGGGCTTGATGCCGGGCCCTTCGGGCTCCAGCGGTGCCACGACGAACTGGTGCCGGTACAAGGGTCGATCGGTGAGATAGAGCTGTCGTCCGTCCTGGTCGCGCAGGACGGCGTGGTGACTGAGGACGTACTGGCTGACGATGTAGTCGA
Organism: Streptomyces sp. NPDC091376; assembly: GCF_044757085.1. Classification (NCBI taxonomy): domain Bacteria; kingdom Bacillati; phylum Actinomycetota; class Actinomycetes; order Kitasatosporales; family Streptomycetaceae; genus Streptomyces; species Streptomyces sp. NPDC091376. The sequence continues at coordinate 5,524 of NZ_JBIVUF010000018.1, forward strand.
CGTGGCCGACGTCCCAGAGCGCCTCGGCGCTGGCGAACTGCTCGTCGCAGGAAGCGTGTCGGACGTATTCGGTGGTCCACTGGCCGGGCAGCCGGTCGGCCAGGGCGTCGGCGAAGGCGGAGAGATCAGCGCGGAGTGTGGGCATGTGCTCCCAAGGAGATTCGTGGCGCTCTAGCGGCGGGAGCGCGGAGGGCCGGAGGCAGCCGAAGGCCCCAACGACCGGGGACGGGCCGCGGCTGGCTGGACGGCCCTGTCTTCGTCCGGGCCTACTGCGGGCGGGGTGTAGTGGGCACGCAGGTTCTCCAGATCGGCCTGGGTGACCTGTGCCGGCGCCAGGCGGACACCGTGGGCGGCGTCACGTAGCAGGCGCACCGCCTGTGGTGTGTGGCGGTGCTCATGGCCGGCCCAGAGGGCTATGGCCACGAAGTGGCCGGCTATGTGGTCGAGCACGGGCGTGGTGGCTTCGACGAGCCGACGGGTGACGGCGCTGACCTCGGCGGGCGTCTCCGCCATGGCGAGCGCGGTGAGGTAGGGAGTCAGGTCGGGAAGCGGCAGCGGCTCGTCGGGGAGCAGGTGCGCGGCCAGGAAGGGCTCGGCGTCCCGGCGGGCGTAGCGGTGAAGCGTGTTGGGCGAGGTCTCGCGCTGTTCCGGATCTTGGTAGGGCAGGGAGAGGTCCGTTCTGATCGACTGGCGGTGAGTGGCAGCAGGATCGTCGTGCGGTCACGGTCCGAAGAGGGCGGCCTGATCGGCGTGGACATCGGTCCAGCCGAAGACCACGCGCTCCATCGATTGGTGGCGGTCGGCGGCAGAACGCGGGGTCACTGCCAGTTGGGGTGAACTCGCGGGACTTCTCAGTGCATGCGGGCGTCGGTGTCGAACAGCGACAGCTCGCACGAATGCAAAAGATGTTGAACGATGAACGATCGCCCGGCGACCTTCCACAGGCCACGCCCTCGGTTGAGGTGCGCGATGGCGTCCATCTCGACGGAGGTCAGGCCGAGCAGGGAGGCCGCGGCGTGGAGCTGGTCGGTCTCCTGGCGGTAGATGATGCGGGTGCTGCAGTCGGCGAGAAGGCCCTCGGCCAGGGCGCGGCCCTGGGATCCGGCATCGCCGGCGGTGAGCAGGTCGGACAGCCGGTGGATCACCATCAGGTTGGCGATGCCGAGTCCGCGGGAGAGCTTCCATTGGGCCTGCATTCGCTGCAGCAGCCCGACGTGCCGCATCAACCTCCACGCCTCGTCGTACACAATCCAGCGTCGGCCGCCGTTCGGGTCGGAGAGGGCGGACTCCATCCAGGCGGAGGCGCACGTCATCGCCAGGACCAGCGCCGTGTCGTCCCCCGAGCCGCCGAGTCGGGACAGGTCGATGGTGAGCATCGGTGCGCTGGGATCGAAGGCGACGGTGGAGGGGGCGTCGAACATGCCGGCCAGGTCACCGTGGACGAGGCGGCGCATGGCGTGGGCCAGGTCGCGGGCGGCGTCGCCGAGTTGGCCTGACATCATCCCGGCGGCCTCGTCGAGTGCGCCGGAGTTGTTGAGGGTGGCGGCGACGTCACCGAGGAGCGGGGTGCTGCCGGTGTCGGCGGCGCGGGTGACGACGGCGTCGAGGGCGACGTCCAGGGCCGTGTGCTCCATGGGCATCACCTCCCGACCCAGGACGGTGCGGGCCAGGGAACCGAGCAGGAGAAGGCGCCGCTTACGGATCTCGCCGACCCAGTCGGCCTCGGAGACGCTTTCCGGGCGCGGGGCCGCGTCCAGGGGATTGAGCCTGCCGGGCAGTCCGGGCCCGAGGGCTACGGATCGGCCGCCGAGGGCTTCCGCCACCGGTGTCCACTCACCCTTGGGGTCACACGGGACGTAGACGCGGTACCCGAAGGCCACAGAGCGCAGCGCGAAGGACTTGGCCAGCGCGCTCTTGCCCTGGCCGATGACTCCGGCGAGGAGGAGATTCGGGTTGGTGAAGCCCTCGACCTTGCCGTACAGCGCGAAGGGGTCGAAGACGAATGATGCCTCGGCGTGTACATCGCGGCCGATGTAAATGCCTTCCGCGCCGAGGCCGCCCTCCGCCAGGAATGGGTACGCGCCGGCGGCCACGGCGGTGGTCATGCGGTGTGCGGGGAGCTTCAGCCGGTTCCTGCGAGCGGAGGCGGGTCCGGGGCGTCCGCTTGAGGGGTAGAGGGCGGCGGGAGTCTCGTGCTCGGCGCGTGTGGTCTCTGTCTGGTGGGCGCTGGCTTCGGCGCGGGCCTTGGCGGTGGCTTCGGCGAGCTGGCGACGGGCCTCTTTGCGGCTGGCCCGGTCCGTTCTGTGGGGAGTGAAGAGCGGAGACGCGGAAGCGCGGCGGGCGCGGCGGGCGGGCCGGTGGCTCATCGGGGGCCCTCGATTCTGCGGGTAATGCTCATTGCGCACAGGCCGTGGTGTGCGCGCGGAGGTCGGTGGGGGTGGTCTTGCGCCGGACCACGTGGCCGGCGGCGAGGTGGCGCTGGCAGATGGTCAGCACGGGCGGTCCCTCGGGCAGCCGGTCCGGACGGCACGCGCTTGCTTCGCTGCCCGCCGTCGTGTTGCTGGGCAGCAGGTGGAAGGCGGCGTGGACTTCGCTGGCGGCCTGCCACAGGTGGGTGTGCGCGGTGGCCAGGCGGCGGCCGGCGGTGGGGTGCGGTGGCCGGGTGGTCTCGGCGAGCCGGTCGAGGAGCTGGTGCAGGGTGGTGAGGTGGGCGTGGAGCACGTCAAGGTGCAGTCGGTCTGCCGGCCGGGGAGGGCCTGTGTCCGACGGTGCCAGTGCACGGGTGTGGTGGCGGACTCCGGCGCTTGCGGCGCGAAGGTAGGGGTGCGCGTCCTGTGGAGTGTGAGAGGTCAATGGTGGTGGTCCTTCCTGCCGGGAGGCAGGGGGCGGCGGGCAGCGGTTGCTCTGCCACGCCTTGATCGAAAAGGGATGGGTCCGTCACAGGGCGGTCCGCGCGAGCGGCAGCGCGGTGAGGGTGAAGGCGTCGGGCTGCTGGTAGTTGAGCCGTCGCAGATCGACGCCGGAGGTGACGGCGCTGGTCTCGATCTGCGCGCAGGCCGCGTCCAGGAGGGCATCGGTCTCGGCCGTGACGGTGACCAGGCCGGTCAGGGCCACGTCCGCGTGCCCGGCGATGAGCTGGCGCTCTCGCATTTTGACGTCGGCGTACTCGACGGAGTCTTCCTCGCTGTCGACCTGTCCCCGGCGGGCGCGCTCGTTCGCGTCGGCGATGATCGCGGCCTTCTTCCGCTGGACGTCCCGCAGCGCAGACTCGAGCCCCTGCGGCGCGTATATAAGGGACAGGCTGCGCCGCACTCCGGCCGTGAACATGATCCCGTGCAGGAAGCCGGCTCCCATTTCGGTGCGCGGCCAGTTCTCCACCCAGTACGTGGCGTGGCGGGCGGAGTCGGTGGCGAGGCGGTCGTACTCCTCGAGCTGGACGACAGGTCCGGCGGCTGCGGGGTCCGCCTCGGCGCGGCCGGTGTCGGACCACTGCTGGAGCGCGGCGAGGGCCTTCGGGTCGTAGGCGGTGCGGATGACGGCGGCGATCTCCCGGGCGCTCAGCCAGCCCGTGACCATGAGCCCGGCGTTCCGGGCGGCCTGGGCGATGGAGGCGGTCGTCTGCTCCATGACGGTGAACGCGCCCGGCAGTCCGCCGCCGGCCTGGCTGATCAGGCGCTTGGCGGCCTTCAGGTCGAGGGAGATGGCGAGGTAGGTCTCGTGCGGGGCGGCGGCGGGGCCGGCCGAGGCGACCAGTTCCGAGTAGATCTGTCCGGCGACTGGGGCCTGGGGCTGCCCGTTCTGGGTCCAGTGGCGGGTGAGGGTGTCGCCGCTGTCGGGGACGGTGCGCTCCAGGACCTGCACGGTGGCGATGTGTCCGGTCCGTGCGATGCCCGCGAGCGCACGTCCCCAACTGGCCACGTTGTGGTTCTGGGTGGCGGGGTCGAGGAGGGCGAAGGCGCGAGAGGTGACGCGGGCGATGGCGGTCAGGGTCTGCCGGTGCGGGTCGTGGACCGCTGCAGCGCCGTTGGCGGAGTCGCCGGGGGTGACCACCTTGAGGGAGGCGGTGGTGCCGGGCAGGTGAAGGACGCCTTCCTGCCGGGGTCGGGTGACGGGCCGGGCGAGCCAGAGCGTCTGGCCGGTGCGTCGGCGCTGCGCGTAGCGGGTGACGATCGGCGCCCAGTCGATCAGGGAGCGGCCGTGCCGGCGTATCGCGACGAGAGCGCCCGAGGCGGCCCAGAGCGGGGTCAGGGCGACGGCGCCGAGCAGCCCGGTGGAGAGCACCGTCATCAGCAGCAGGGCCAGTGTGCACGCCACGAGGACGAGTTGGGGAAGGGAGAGGCCGAGGAGGATGCCGCGACGGGACCGGTGCGGGAATTTCACCGTGACCGGGGCGACGGAAAGGTCAGTCATGGGGCGGGTCCTGGAGGCGCGGGTGGGGGCCCGGGGGCGGGAGCGCGCGGTGCGTCCCGCCCCCGGAAGCGGGCAGAGGATCAGGGGCCGGTCGGGGGCGGGGGCGGCCCAGCCGGTCCGCTGGTCGTGGCGTTCTGTTGGCTGGAGGACGGCGGTGCGCCCTGGGGCGGCGGGGTCGTGGTCGGGGGAGCGGACTGCCATCCGTCGCCCTGGCTGGACGCGGCGCTCGGTCCGGACCCACCCGGGCCTGGGCTGCCTCCCACCTGGCTGCTGGTGTCGTCGGAGACGCTCGTCGGCGGGGGCTGGACGGCCTTCTCCAGGCCGGACTTGATGGCATCACCACCGGGCGAGACGCCCGTGCCACCGCCTTGCGCGTCTTCCTTGCCACCGCCTCCACCGGTCGAGTGGGAGGCGATGTCGCCCGGGAAGCCGCCTCCGCCTGCGGCGTCGGGGCCTTGCGGAGCGGCGCCTGCTCCGGCTGCCGCACCGCCGGTTCCGGCGGTGGCGGCTGCCGCCGCGGCCTTGCGGGTCGCGTTCTCGGCGTGTGCCTTGGCGACTTGGGCTCCGGCGCCGCCGGCGCGGTGGATGGACTCGCCGTCGGTTCCGTCGGCTGCCCAGTGCACGAATTTGAACACCGCGTACGGGCACAGCAGTACCAGGACCATGATCACGATGCCGGACATGACGTCGGCGAGGGCACCGATGCCGTCCTTGGCCTCGGTCTTGCCCATGGCGGCGATGCCGAGCACGAAGATCACGGTCATCAACAGCTTGGAAACGACGAGGGTGGCGGTGGCTTCGATCCAGCCCTTGCGCCAGCGGCGTGCGACCTCCCAGCCGCCGCCGGCACTGGCGAAGATCGCCAGGGTGACCATGACGAGGATGCCGACCTTGCGGACCATCATCACGCACCAGTAGAGGAAGGCGCCGATGGCGGCGCCGAGGCCGGCCACGACCGGGACGAGCCAGCCGAGCCCGGCCAGGGCGCCGATCTGGCTCACCTTCACGATGCGGCGCACGGCCGACTCGATGTCCAGGCTCGCGGCCTTGAACAGGCCGTCGGAGATCGCGTCGACCACCTCGACGGCGACCGTGGTGAAGGCGATGGCGCAGAAGGCGAACAGGACGCCCGACATGGTGCCGGTGAATGCCTGTGTGAGGGCTTGTCCGTCGCGTCTGACGGCGGCCCGGACGAGCTGTGCGCAGAAGGTTGCGACCAGCAGGACCAGGCCCAGCGGCAGCAGCATCTCGTAGTTGTCGCGGAACCAGCCGGCGTTCAGGTCGACCTTCGTGGTGGTGTTGACGGCCTTGGCCGCCAGGTCGGCAGCGGCGGCAGCGAGTTCGCCTGCCGACTTCGCCATCCAGTCACCGATGGCCTTGCCGGGATCCGAGGCGAAGTCGACCGCGTCGCCGACGGCGCACAGCTTGCCCGCCAGGGGGAAATCACAGAAACCCACGGAGAGTTGCCCCTCCTTTCTTGTGTCAGGCGCGGGTCACTGCGTGACGCTCGGAGCGATGGCGGCCAGGGCGCAGTCGTGGTTGGGCCGGCACTGCACGGCCAGGGTCACGGCGCGTTCCTCGGCTCCACCGCCGCCCTTCTTCCAGGCGATCTGCTGCTTGCCGTTGACGGTGACGACGTAGATGTACGCCTTGGTGATCGCGGACGGGTCGTCGGCCAGGGCCTGCTTGAACGCGGAGGGGTAGTGGCCCTCGGTGACACTGGCGGTGGCGTGCTGGTCCTGGTCGGCCATGCGCGACCACAGCACCGGATCCGGGACTTGGCCGGAGACCGATGCCCAGTCGGCGTACGTGGGCTCGTTGGTCATCCACGCGCGCATGCCGGCGAGCTGCTGGTCGCGGCTGGTGTTGCGGGTGTCGTAGGACCACAGCATCTGGGCCACGGCCTTGGCGTAGGCGACGGGCTCCGCGATCTGCGGGGGCTTGGGCACCGATCCGGATCCGGCGACGGGCTTCGGGGCGGCCTCGGAGGAGGACGGGCTACTCGCCGGCGCCGCAACGGCGCGATCCGGACCCTGGCGGCCGTTGCCGTTCCCGCTGAGCCAGGCGACGGCGGCGGCGGTCGCGAGCAGGACGGTGACGACCAGAGCGACGATCGCGATCCGCTTGTTGGCCGACCAGCCGATGCCGTACGGGGACAGGGAGAGGGAGAGGAATCGTTTCTGCATCAGTGGACCTGAGACCCGAGAGCCGAGAAGAACGCGACGATTCCGTTCGCGGCGCCCAGGCCCAGAGCCGCGCCCGCGGCGACGACGGCGCCCTTCTTGCCGTTGGCCTCGGCCTGGTGGCCACCGGTGTGGTGGCCCCAGGCCCACACACCGAGGGAGACGGCGAGAGCGCCGACGACGGCGATGATCCCGAACATGTTGATCGAGTTGACGACGTTCTTCAGCACGGCGAGGCCGGGCAGGCAGCCGCCCGCGGGGGTGATGCCGGGGTCGAAGGCGAGCTGGATGACGCGGTCTGCGAGAGGGAGGGACATGGGTGTGGCGAGGCTCCTTGCGAACGCAGGCCAGGCGAGGGGCCGGCGGGAAAGGGGGAAGCGGAGGGGGAGGCGCGCTCGGCGCGCGGGAAGTGGCCGCGGCGGCGGCCCGCCCGCAGCAGCGGGGTGCGGGCGGGAGCGGCGTCAGAGGACGCGGCGGGCGGCGAGGATGTCCCAGTCCTTGATCGGGGTGATCCGGACGGGCTTTCCGGTGCGCGGGGCCTCGATCACGAGGCCCTCGCCCATGTACATGCCGACGTGCTCGGGGCGGCTCGCGGTGCCGCGGCTGAAGATCAGGTCTCCGGGCTGGAGGTGGCTGGGGGAGACGGGCTTGCCTTCGTTGACCTGCGTGTACGTGGTGCGGGTGAGGGTGATGCCGGCGTGGGCGTACGCCTGCTGCATGAGCGAGCTGCAATCGCAGCGGCCCATCGGGTCTGGGCCGTGCGCGTCGGTGCAGCTGCCGCCCCACTGGTACTGCGTGCCGAGCTGGTGCATCGCCCAGTCCAGGGCCTTCCGGGCCCTGGGGTCGGCATCCTTGGGGATCCTTTATCCCTTCGGGACGCTCCCCTCGGGGATGCGGCCGAAGCCGGATCCGTCCTGGGCTGGAGCGCAGCCGGTGGTGCCGGTCGCGGACTCGTCGCCCTTGTCCGGCCCCTTGTCGTCCTTGTCCTTGCCGGTGCTGGGAAAGGTTTTGGCGATGGCCGTCTGGAGCGCGGTGGCTAGGTTCTCCCACTGCGCGTACGCGTCCGGGTAGCCGGACTTCTGCACGGCCTGTGCCGCCTGGGTGACGGTCATCTGCTGCCAGCCGTTGACCTTGAGCAGCTCCTTGTAGAAGCGCTCACTGGCGTAGACAGGATCACGGATCTGCTGGGCAGTGCCCCAGCCCTGTGAGGGACGCTGCTGGAACAAGCCGAGCGAGTCCCGGTCGCCGTAGTTGAGGTTGCGCAGCCGCGACTCCTGCATCGCGGTGGCGAGCGCGATGATCTGACCCTTCTTGGGCACGTCGAGGCTGATGCCGGTGGCCACGATGGTCCGCGCGTTGGGGACCTGCTCGGCGGGCAGATCCAGGCCCTCGATGTGGACGTCCTTACCGGACGCTCCGTCGAGGATCTCGGTGACGTGCTTGGCGACCTCGTCGGAGTCGATGTCGGTCAGGCAGCCGCTGAAAGAGCCGGAGGTCTGCACGGCTTCGGCGGAGGAGGCCATCATCATGGCCGTCCCGGCGAGCAGCAGTGGGGAGAGGAAGACGACGCCGATGCCGGCGGCGACCGCCTTCAACCGGCGCGGACCGCTCGCGCGTCAGCGATTTCGGGCATGGGTGGGTAGCAAGGCGTCATGAACGTGTCCTTGGGGGTGCGGTGTCCGGCGTGCCGCGTGCGCGTGGCGGTGGAAGGGCGCGGCGGCCGGGGTGGGCAATCGTGTGGGCCGGCGGGCGAGTTGCCGCTCGCTCCGCATGGCCGTGTCGTGAGCTAGGTGTGCCGGGGCAGGGGGTACCTCCGTGAGGCGTGGTGGGGAGTAGCCAGCGGCGGTGTGCGCCGGGCGGTTCAAAAACAGTAGGCCCGGATTGGCGGCTGACCAAAAAGTCGGCATGAGGTGCCGGAATCCGGTACGTCAGCAGCGGACTTCTTGGTCGTCGGCGTATTCGCCTCTACAGTTTTTGGACTCCCCTCGCCCTCCTCGGTCTGCGGCCCGGGCTTCCTCATGCCCAATTCCGGCCTGCGGGGACTCGTATGCGAGACGGGAGTTTCCCTCTGCGCTTCCACACCCGAATTGGGGCCCCTCTTTGCCTTTTTCCCTGCACCAGGGCGACGCTCTCAGCGTCCTCGCCGGCCTGCCGGACGACTGCGTCGACTCCGTCATCACCGACCCGCCGTACAACTCGGGCGGTCGAACTGCGAAGGAGCGCACCACGCGCTCGGCGAAGCAGAAGTACACCTCCGCCGACGCCCAGCACGCCCTGCCGGACTTCACCGGCGAGAACATGGACCAGCGCAGCTACGGGTTCTGGCTGACGCAGATCATGACCGAAGCCCACCGCCTCACGAAGACCGGTGGTACCGCGCTGCTGTTCACCGACTGGCGGCAGCTCCCCACCACAACGGACGCGATCCAGGCGGCCGGCTGGCTGTGGCGCGGTGTCCTGGCCTGGCACAAGCCGCAGGCCAGGCCGCAGAAGGGCCGGTTCACCCAGAACTGCGAGTTCATCGTCTGGGCGAGCAAGGGGTCGATCGACGGCTCCCGGAACCCCGTCTATCTACCGGGCATGTACTCGGCTTCCCAGCCCTCGGGGACGAAGCGCCAGCACATCACGCAGAAGCCGGTCTCGGTCATGCGCGAGCTGGTCAAGATCAGCCCCGAAGGCGGCACGGTGCTCGACTTCTGCGCCGGCTCCGGCTCCACGGGCGTCGCCGCCCTGCTGGAAGGCCGCGACTTCATCGGCGTGGAGAAGACCGAGCACTACGCGTCCATCGCAGCCGACCGGCTCACCGAAACGATCCGCGAAACCCTCACCCAGGACGACGTGGACCTCTCCGTCTGAGGCTGCGACCGCCTTTCCTGCGCAGAATCCGACGCCGCTTCTGGCCCCGAGCGGTATCCCGCCGTGACGCCGGCAGTCCGTCGACCGGCCCGCACTGCTTCCGCTTCCCCTTTTTCCGCACCTCGTAGGAGGCCCCACGTTCCATGTCTGAATCCATAGAACCCTCGGACCACGGGGAGTTGGAACCGGTTCGTATTCCGGACCCCCACCTGGAGGGAATCGAGGCGAGCGTCCGCAGGCTGATGGAGCAGTCGGCTCAGCAGGCGCAGCAGCTCGACCATCTGGCCTCCGCCCCGGCTCCGGGCGGGTCACCGTTCGCTGCGTTCGGCATGCCGGGGCTCGGCGGACCGCCCCCGGCTGCGCCGCCGGAGCCGCGCCCGATTCTGGAACTGGATGGGGAGGAGCGTGAGGACGAGCTCGACGCCTTGTCCGACTGGGTCGATGACTTCTTCCTCCCGGTCTACGGGGCGGAGGTCACCACCGCGGCGCCCTGGTGCCTGCAGTGGCAGGAGCACGACGACGTCGTTGCATGGCTTCACGCCCTGTGGCTCGCATACCAGCAGCACAAGGACCCCGAAGCCGGTCTCTCCGGCCTGTTCGTGTGGCACCGGGACTTCCTCACCCATGCCATCGCGGCGATTCGCGCGCCGGGCGGTCCGCTGTCGGCCTGCATGACCTCACCTGAGCGTCCCGCCCACCGGATCCTTCCGGGCCCGCCGCCTTCGGCGCGTACGGAGAAGGCGATGGCGAGCGCGGCGGAGGCGGCCGGGCCCCCTGAGCCGGACGAGCCGACGTCGTGAACGGGGGGCAGCAACCGGCTTTCGGCCTGAGTTTCGATCCCCGAGCCCTGACCGATCTCCTCCAGGCGCCCAGCGACATCCGCGATCTCACCCTTGTCTACCTGCAGGAAGTCGTGAACGCGCAGCGCTTCGGGCTCCGGCTCACGGGCGACCTGGAGGGCTACCGCAAGTTGTTCGTGGACTCCCGCAAGGACTGGCGCGTCGTCTACGGCGTCCGCCCGGCACCCGCCGAGTCCATGCACCAGCGGGAGATCCACGTCGTGGCGATCCGACCGCGGGCGGGCAACGACGTCTACGACGAGGTCGGCCGCCGCCTGGGCATGACCCGCCGGCCACTGAGCGCCCGCACCCACGCGGCACGCTCCCGCTCCCCGCAGCTCACGACCCGAGGCCCCGCACCCCGGCCTGCTCCGCCGCCCTCCGCGCTGCCGGGCCTGCCCCGCCCCGCACTCAACCCCTCGCACCATCACGCCCGCTGAACGACGGAGTCCCGCCTATGCCCCCTGACCCCGCGCCGGCAGCAGTCCGGCGTGCGGTGTCCCCACTCGACCATCGCATCGAAGCCGTCACCGGCCATGACGTCGACACCCTGTGGGCGTACGGCGACCGCGGCGTCCTCGACGAGCCACATGCCCACCTGGTCGACCGGCACCGCGAGCTGGTCCGGGCCGAGACCGGCGTGACCTTTTACCGCGTCCTCCTCCACCGTCTGTCCAGCGGCGAGTTCCCCGTCGACGGCGCCCTGTTCGCGCGCATCGACCGGACCGTGGACCAGTTGGAGGAGGCCGCCAACGTACGCGACGCTGCCGCCCGGAAGGTGATCACCGCCCTGGAGCCCATCGAGGCCGCCGCCGCAGCGTCCTCGGCGCCCAGCGAAAGGCCGCTGTCGACTGCCGACCAGGCGGCGCTGCTGGCCATCGCCGGCGGGGCCAAGCTCTACGAGCATCTCCTGACCGGCCGGATGTCGGTGACCACTGCCTCCGGCACCCGCATCCCCTACGCCGAGCTACAGCAGCTGGAGGGTGCCGGCCTGGCCAGCCCGTCGCACTGACCGATGTCGGCCGCGCCGCGCTGTTCGCCGCGCGTCGGCCGCCCACGACCCAAGTGCCGAAGCCCCCGGCTCGCCCCGGGGCCTGGCCGTCCACCCCGGCACGGCGGCGCTGAACTCCCCGAAAGGCTCTTGTTGTCCCCCAGCGAACCGGCACCCGCCCGGAAGCCCCTTCCCGCAGTCGAATTCGACGTGGACGACCTCGACGCCGACGAGCAGGTTCACCTCGACTTCTACCGTCAGGTCGAAGTGCGGTCCGACTTGCTCGTCCCCCTGGCGGAACACCACACTGCCAACGGTGTGCACAGCTACTACGTCCTGTTCGACCGCACCGCCACCTACGGACACCCCGGCATGCCGCAGTACGTCGCCGTACATCTGCAACGGGACAGGGAAAAGCGGACGTTCAACTTCGAGAAGGAACTGCTGCCGCTGCCCGCCATGGCTCAGTCCTGGCTGATCCACCGCGGCTGCCCTCCCAACGCCATCGGCCTCAACCCCGAACTGGGCCCGCCGCCAGCGGACGAGGCGACGCGGGCCCTGGAGCAACGCCTCGCAGGCGACGGCGACCACTACGCGATGGGCTACTCCTACACCAGCGACGACCCGGACGACATGGTCACCGTCGTGGCACTGCGCGCTCTCGACGAGCGAGCCCCCTCACCGTTCCGCGTCGTGGTCGAGGAAGTCGACACCGACGCGTGGACCCACACCCTGCGCGAGGGCGGCTTCGCCAGGGTCGAAGAGGCCCTTCAGTGGTGCGACGACCGGCTCACAGGCGAGGCCGGCCCCCTCCCGCCGGTCCGCCCGGCAGCGTCATTCACCCGCCCGGCTGCCATGCCGAAGGCCCCCGCTCCACGCCCGCCCGGCCCCTCACGCTGAATTCCGAGGCCGACCGGCGCGGCGGAACATAGCCGACGATCGCCGGTTAGCCAAACCGGCGATTCTCCGGACTCTTATACAGCCGCCGGGGCAAAGCCCCGGTGCCTTCCCCTCAAGCCTTATGCCTCATGGAGGTTTCTTCCGCATGCGCTCAACCCGTATTGCCATATCCGCTGCGATGCTCGGCGCACTCGCTGTGCCGGTGCTGTCCGCCACCGCCGCGAATGCGGCGCCCGTCGCCACCGCGGCAACTGCCGTCCCGACGAGCAGCTGCTCGTCTCTCCCGCCGCTGCCGTACGAGGTCCACACGAAGGCCGTGACCATCCGGTCCAAGGCCACCACGAAGTCCACCGCGGTCGGAGTGCTCTACCGCAGCCACAAGTTCACCGTGCACAAGAAGAGCGGCAACTGGCTCTACATCACGGACAAGACGACCGGCGTAAAGGGATGGGTCTCCGGCACGTACGTCTACCGAGACGTCCGCATGTGCCTCAGCTGACAGGCCGGCAGCAGTAACCGGCTTACTTCGCAGCCGGGGTCGTCCGACCGCCGTTATCTCCCTGCCCTTGAAGTTTTAGGTGTCGTCTTCCGAAAAAGAGTTCCCGTTGTCCGACGACATACCCGAAGACACAGCGGATGTCCTGGGTGTGCTCACCGAACGGATCGAAGCCCACTTCGGAATGGGCATGGATCAGTTGAGGGCCGCAGTCGCCGTCGCGCCGGCCGCGAACCCCGACGCCACCGAGGTCGTCACGTGGCACGGCCATCTCGTCGACTCCCAGGCTGTGCTCGACCGAGCGGAGGACGACCTCCTCGCCGCGCTGGAAACGCAGCCCGGTGAGGTCGACGACCCGACGATGGGCCTCGCCCAGCGCGTCAACGCGGCCGTCATGGCACGCGACGGCCGGGCCCTGGTCGTGCGGTGGCTTCTCGATCCGGAGGCTCCGGGGAAGAAGGGCCTCGCTGCCGAACGCCTTGCCCGTCTCAATCGCGGAGCCCGCAAGGGCCCGGCGGTGCCGACCAGCGCTCCGCACCGCCCCGCAGTTGCGCCGGCGTCGGTGCCGCGAGCGGGAAGGGCCGTGCTGTGAGCGTCCGGCTCAAGTCCAGCACCGCAGACGGCCAGCTGCAGGAGATCTTCGGCGCCCCGGTCGCCGAGCTGTACGCGACTGCTACCGGGCCCGATGCCCCTCCCGCGCTGACCCGCGCCCTGGAGCTGCGCTCCTTCCTCGCCTTGGCCGAGGAGCAGGTCGCCCGGGTCCGCGACCGCGTGCACGAGGCGATGGCACCCGACCGGGACATGGGCGAGCTGTCAGCCGGTGACCTCCGCTTCGACGCGCAGTGGCTGGAGGCGGCGCTCGATGCCCGCGACGGCTACCGCGCCGCGCTCGGCGAGCTGCTGCGCACCATGCCTCCGCCCGATCATCAGCCCCGCCCCGTCCGTACGGCGCAGCCGGTGGTCGCAGCCGTCCTGCCCCCGTCCCTCGCCGCCCCGGCCCCCGCGCGTGCCGGGGCGGCGAGGGCCCGCCGACCGTGAAAGCCCCCGCTTGCCCCACTCGACGTCCACCGAGATAGCCGGACGGATCGAGGACCTGTACGGCGCACCGCTCGCCGAGCTCGAAGCCCACGCCCAGGACCAGCCGCCGGGCATGCTCTCTGCCCTGCTCGGCATGCACGACGACCTCATCCTCGCCGAGCGCAGCATCGACTTCCACCGCGACCGCCTCGCCCAGCTCATCCACCCCGAGCGGCAGATCGGCCGACACGAGGTCTCCCACCTTCTCGACGGCGCCCGCCGGCTCGCCGAAGCGGTCGCAGTCCGCGACGTCCAGGCCAAGTCGGTCTCCGCCGTTCTCCAGAGCCTCACCCGCGTCACCGCGCCTGCACCGCCCCCGGCCACCGCGCCAGCTGTACCCGCCCCGCCCGTCCCGGCCGTGAGCCCTGCACGAAGCCGCTGACCCGCGGGCATCCCTCTTCACTCACCCAGGAGTTCCTCCCTTGGCCATCACCGGTCTGCCCCCTGACACCGACGCTGACATCGCGCGGGTCAGCGAGGCGCTCGCCATGATCACTCCGCGATGGAACGTACGGATCCTGCTGGCTCTCTCCGGGCCGCCGCTGCGGTACAGCGAGATCGCGGATCGGCTGTCGTGGCTGCAGAACGGCCAGCTCCACCCCAAGCTGCGGGCCCTGTGCGATGCCGGCCTTGTCCAGCGCACCGAACACACCTCGCGGCATGTCACCTACGGACACACCGACCGCGGCGCAGCCCTTCTGCGGGTGCTGCCGGTGATCGTCACCTGGGCCGAGGAGCACCTGGAGAAGGCGGACCGCCCGCTTCCCGCGATCGAGCAGATCGAGGACAGCCTCACCCTGCTCACCCGGCGGCACGCCGCCGCCATCCTGTGGGTACTGAAGTCCCGCGCAGAGGTCAGCGGCCGGGCCCTGGCCAGGATCGTCATGCCCAGCAGCGACTGGACCAACATCTACCCCCCGCTGCGGCAGCTCGTGGCCGACGGTCTGGTCGACACCGCGGGCATAGGTCAGCCCTACCGCCTGTCTGTGGCGGGCGACGGCCTGGGGCCCGTCTTCGGCGCCCTTTCCGCGTGGTCCGCCGGGCACCCCCTCACCCATGCTGCCCAGCACCCCGTCTGGGGGCACCCGGGGGCCGTACCCGCGCCGAAGCCGTGGGTCAGCAACCACGCCCTGCCGGCTCCCACAGCCTCCTCGGCTGGCCGGGCCGGAGGGGCCACTCGCCCGACGTGGCAGAACCGCGACCTGTTCTCGCACACCGCGACGGCCCGCCCGAAGGCGGCGCTCCCGGCGGGAGGTCCGCGCCGATGACCGCCTCCTTCACTCCGGCCGAACTGCGCAACGCACTCGCCCTGCTGTCCTCGCCGGGCCTGATCCGGCTGATCACCGAGATCGACGACAACGGGCCGATCCCGCCGAGAAGGCTCGCCGGCACCCTCCCCGACCTCTCTGCGCACCACCTTCGCCGGACCACCCACGTTGCCCGCGTGCACGGTCTCGTCCGGGTCGCACCCGGCGTCGGCCTTGCCCTCACCGAGGCCGGCTCGGAGCTGGCCGACTTCTACGACGCCACCGCACGCTGGGCCCGACGCCACGCCTACCCCACCCGCGTCTGCGACTTCACCACCCGCCTCCAGCACTCCCTCAGCCTCCTGGCCCCCGCGCTCCTCGCCGACCGCGCCGATGGCTCCCCGCGACCAGCGAGCGAGGACACGCCCAGCCCCGAGGCCGAAACGGATCTCGACCACCCCCGCGCTCTGCTGGTCCAGTGGCTGAACGCCAACCCGCAGGTCACCGTGCTCCTTGACCCAGAGCCGGTCGCGTGAGCGGAGGCGTCACCCCCCGGCACGCCCTCCACACCGGGGGACTGCTGCGCAGCATCTACCTGCCGCGCACGGTGGACGCCCTCGCGTTCGCCATGTCCACCTACGGCATCCCGCTCCTGGTGCTGGTCACCACGCGCTCCGCGGCGTTGACCGGCCTGGCGTTCGCCCTGGAGTGGGTGCCCAGGTTGGCAGCGTTCGGGTGGGCTGGCGGGATTGTTGACCGGCGCGGGGCATCGGTCGTCTTCTTCCTCGCCTCCCTCGGCCGCGCGCTGGTCGTAGCCGTCGGCGCGATCCTCCTCTACCTCCACCCGTCCGGCGCCGTGGCGAGCGTGACGGTGATGGCACTCGCGGCCACCACAGGCGTGCTCACCGAGTTCAGTTACATCGCGGCCGAGACCGCGGGCGCAGCCGCCGGCCGTCGAGCCGGTGGGCGGGCCCACCGTGTCCAGGCCGTGCTGCTCGGGATCGACCAGACCGCCACCCTGGCCGGCCCGGCATTGGCAGGTCTGCTGCTGCTCGCCGGACCTTGGCAGATGCTCGCGGTGATCACGGTGTTCTCGCTGCTCGCCGCGCTGCTCGCCCTGCGCACACCGCCGTCGCCGGTCGCCCCGGCCCGCTCAGCGAAGGGCAACACGAGTGCGGGGCTGATCACCGGGTGGCGGACCATCCGGTCTCTGCCCGCGCTCGGCTGGCTCGTGACTGGCCTGACCCTGTCCAACCTCGCCATCGGCTTCCTCCAGGCTGCCGGTCCGGTGATCGTCGTCAACCACTACGGGCAGTCGGCCCCGGCTGTCGGCCTGGTCTGGTCTGCCGCTGCAGGAGCGACGCTCCTCAGCGTCACGCTCTGCCGGTTCGCGATCGACCGCCTGGGCCTGTGGCCGGTCGGCGCCGCCTGCGCCGCCATCGCCTCGCTCGCCACCCTCGCCGCTGCACAGGCCCCCGACTACGTGTCCTACCTGGTCCTGGTCGCGGTCCTGATGGCCGCAGAGGGCGGCATGACGGTCGTCCTGCGCACCCTGCGCTCCCGCCTGATCCCGCCGGAGAAGTTCGGCAGCACCTTGTCCGCGACCATCCTCATCCTCCTGCTGCCCTTCCCCGTCGCCGGCGTGCTCACCGCGCTCACCCCGCCCGACGCGCTCGGCCACGTCATCACCGCGTGCGCCGTCCTGCAGGCCCTCGGACTGATCCCGGCCTTCCTCCGCCTGCGCACCGATCCCGCCATGCGCACCTGACCCCCTGCGCTTCCCCAGCCTGTGGAGAACTTCCCCATGCCCGCTGCCTGCTCCAGGGCGAACCGTACGAGCGGTCGCACCATCACCGAGCAGTTCCACGCCTTCGACGCACAGAACCCGCACGTCTACAGCGCGCTCGAGCGCATGGCCGCCCGTCGCCTTGCCGCCGGCGCCACGCGCATCAGCCTCAAGGACCTCTTCGAGGACCTGCGCCGACAACTCCCGTACGGCGTCCCCGGGCTGAACAACAACTACACCGCCCTCTACGCCAGGCAGCTGATCGCCGCGCATCCCCATTGGGCCAGCGCGTTCGAGCTACGCCGCCGCCGTGCCGACTGACACCCCTCTTCCCTCGTCCCGCCGTCCAACGATCCGGAGAACTCCTTCTTGTCCGCTCGCCCCCTCGTGCTCGTCGTCTCTCCCGGCGATGAGACCTATCGCGGCTACTGCCTGGAGCAGGTGGCCGCCGCGTACGACGTCGTCCTGCTGACCGGCACCGAGCCGTCATGGGAGAAGCCGTACATCGTCGACCACGCCGTCGTCGACCTCCACGACGACGCCGCACTGCTCTCCGCGGGCCGGGCTCTGGCGGCACGCCACGAACTCTCCGGTGTCATCACCTGGGAGGAGTGGCACCTCGTCTCCACGGCCCGCCTTGCCCGCGCGCTCGGTCTGCCCGTGAACTCCGTCGAGGTGATGCGGGCCTGCCGCAACAAGGCCACCGCCCGTACGCTTTTCGCCCGTCACGGGGTCCCGTCGGCCGCCTCGAAGAAGGCCCGCACCTTGCTGGAGGCAGGACGGGCGACGACGACCATCGGCCTCCCCGCCGTCATCAAGCCCGCCGCATCCGCCGGCAGCATCGGCGTGATCCGCATCGACCGCCCCGAAGAACTGCGCGCCGCATTTGAGTTCGCCTCCGCCGGAGCCAGCCAGAGCCGCGAGGACACCGGTGTCGAGGAGTACCTCGACGGCCCGGAAGTCTCCGTCGAATGCGTCACCCACCGCGGGCAGACGACCGCCGTCGCCGTGACCCGCAAGAGCCTCGGGCCCGCCCCGTACTTCTACGAGACCGGACACACCGTCGATGCCACCGACCCGCTCCTCGCACAGGTCGCCCCCGTCGTGGCGGCGGCGGTCAAGGCCGTGGGGGTCACCGACGGCGTGCAGCACGTCGAGATGCGCCTCGTGGATGGCCGGCCCCGGCTGATTGAGGTCAACGCACGTATCGGCGGCGACATGATCGGCCATCTCGTCCGCCTCGCCACCGGCATCGACCTGCCGAAGGCCGCCGCCGACCTCGCCTGCGGTCGAGCCCCGGACCTCATCCCTACCCGCCGCCAGGCCGCAGGCATCCGCATGCTTTACCCGGCCGCCTCCGGCACGCTCACGCAGCGGCAGGTCAACCAGCCATTCGCCGCCCACAACCCGTGGCTGCGGCAGGTGCAGTGGATGCGACAGGTCGGCGACCTGCTCCTCCTTCCGCCCGAGGGTGACCTGTTCACCGCCCGGGCCGGGTTCTACATCGTCACCGGCCGCGACACCGCCGAGGTCAACGAACGCCTCGACACGGCCGCCGAAGAGATCACCGTGACGACGCGGGCGGAACGATGAGCCACCAGCCCGACCCGCGCCACGACATCGATGGAGACGTCTACGTCTCCCCGCGCTACCTCGCCTCCACCACCGGGATCGGCGACCCCGCCCTCGCCCCGCTCCTCGAACTCGGCTGGGAACTCCAGCGCGACGAGGACGGCAACGTGTATGTGAGCGCCCCCGACCGGCGCGTACGCCTGGGCTACCTTCCCGAAGGCGAGGACGACGGGCTCTGGCGGATCAACGCCTACCGTGACCCGTTCGGCACGCCGACGTGGGGTGTTTGTTTCAACGACCGCTTCCCCACCGAGTTCGTGGCCGCCTTCACCACCGCTCTCGCCACGGCGTACGAACAGGGGCCGGCCGCCTACCTCACCAGGCCGGTCGCCGGGAGCGACGATCACGATCCCTTCCTCGCCGTCGTGCCCCTCCTGAAGCAGCGCTGGGAGATCGACCGTCCGCGCTGGGGCGTCTTCGCGGTCCAGTCCCCGGACGGGCTCGCCGGTCTGGAGTTCACCACCGGCGACCTCGATCCGGAAGCCGAGCTGACCACGCGCGACGCCCGCTGGCAGCTGTGGGCCGGCAAGTCCATCGACCGCCCCGTCTGGTACGCGACGGCCAGCACCGATACCCCCGTCGCCCTGCTCACCGCCGTAACGCAGTGCGTCTCCGACCAGGCCCCGCTGCCCCGTTGGCGTCAGGACACGCTCAGCTACATCAAGGGCATGGCCCAGCTCGCCCCCATCCTCCCTCCCGAGCCACCGGCCCCCACCCCACTGGACGTCCAACGGGCTACCGCATCACGCCGCCCGGCCGCGCTCCCCGCTCCCAGCGTCCCGCGCTGGAGCACCACCAGCCGCCCGGCCCTGCCCGGCCCACGCCGATAACAACCGCTCGACCTCGACCGGAGCCCCTTCTTGTCCCTGCAGGCCCCCGAGTTCTTCGACGAACTGTGCCTCCCGTTCCACGACAGCACCGTCGTGGGCAACACCTACTACGCAACCCCCACCCCGGGCGCACCGCTGCGGCTGCGGATCACCTTCACCGGAACCATCCACGCGGACACCTACGGCGGCCTGCGCCTGGCGGTCCTCCACGCGGACCGGGGCGAGATCGATGCGGTGGCACTCAGCTTCGAGGACCACGGCACCTTCCACCGTCGCGACGAAGCCCACAACACCCGAAGCGGCACCAAGCAGTACGGCACGTTCGACACGTACCACCGCCCCGGTCAGCCACCGTGGGAGGGTGCCGTCACCACCGGCCTGCGCGATGCGATCGAGCAGTACACCGCCGTCTGGTTCCCCGGCGCGTGGACCGCGTCCGCGCCGAGCCGCGCTGCGGGCAGGACCGCCCATAAGGCTCCCGCCCTGCCAACCTCCCGCAGTGGTGGCCGCGCCCGCTGAACCTTAAGTCTGCTCACCCGTCCCGCCGCCCGCGCCTCCGGTCGCTGGCCGGACCCGATGAACTCCCCACCACCTGATCAAGGAGACCCTCTTCCCGTGCATGCTCGTTTCGTCCGTGGCGCCGTCCGATCCGCTGCCGTCGCCGCCGCAGTGACCGGCACCCTCACCTGGGCGCCGGCCGCGACCGCCCAGTCGTCCGAGCCGACGCCCTCAGCCTCCGCTGCTCCCGCCGACACACCGGCCCCGGATGCGGGCAGCATTGCGATCACCAAGAAGGACGCGGCCGGGGACGTCCTCCCCGGCGCCGAGTTCCTCCTGCTCGACTCCACCGGCAAGGAGGCTGGACGCGGGAAGACCGACGCACAGGGCAAGCTGACCTTCCCCGACCTCGCTCCCGGTGTGTATCGGTTGAAGGAAACGTCCTCCGGCAGTCCGCTCCACGAGGTCGTCGCCGACCAGGACGTCATCGTCACCCCCGGCGCGACCACACCGCTGACGATCACCGACCCGTTCAAGGCCGCCAAGGTCCTCCTCCAGGCCAAGGACGACAAGACCGGAAAGCTGCTGCCCGGATCCACCGTGAACATCGGAACGGGCAGCGAGACCCTGCTCACCCTCACCACCGGGTCGCAGGGCACAGCCACCGGCGAGCTGCCCGTGACCAGCCGGAAGACCGAATTCTGGGTCAAGCAGATCGAAGCCCCCGCCGGCTACGACCTCTACAAGCCGTCGAAGACGTTCACCGCAGGCCCCGGCGCGCCGGTCACCGTGACCGTCACCAACGCCAAGACCGCCACCACTCCGAAGCCTGACCCGTCAGATAAGCCGACGCACGAGCCCACCGGCACCCCGTCCACACCTGCGGACAAGCCGAGCGGCAGCGGGACCGGCGGGACAAAGCCTTCCTCGACGGGCACCAGCACGCCGACCGCCGTCTCCTCGCCCACCGCAGCGGCCGGGCCGAACGACAACACGACGCCGAAGCCTCCGGCCGGCTCCCTCGCCCACACCGGCGCCGACGCCACCCCGTGGACTGCCGGCGGCGCGGGTCTCCTTGTCGCCGCAGGCGCCGTCGCCCTCGTCGTCACCCGCCGTCGTACGCCGGCCGAGCCCGAGCCGGACGACAACCGCGAGACCAAATAACCGAAGACCCCACCATCAGCAGGCCCCCGGGACGCCGCCCCGGGGGCCTGCTCACGTCTACCGACGCCGGCCCACCCGGTCCACCTCCCCCCAAGACCGCCACACCGCCCAGCGGAGCCCCTACAGTCGGCCGAAGCCTGCCCACTGCGGATGAGCTGGGGAAACGAGCGTGCCGCCGACGATCGCTTCGGTGGTGTCGCGGCGGCGGACACCCTCGATGGGCGTCAGCTGACGGCCTGAGACTCAGCGGACTTGCGTGAACTGCGAAACGCTAACTTTCCGGTCTTGGGGCAAGTCCCATGGGCCCAGAACTACGCCCACACAGGCTTGGGCAGTCGCTACGGTGGGGTACGCCAGCTCAGATGCGGAATCCGGTACAAGGGGGCGCGGTGCACATGCGTGCCGTGAGGGTGCCAGCGAGGCCAAGCGAAACCCATCAGGGGATCGAGTGGCTGACCAACTTCGGCCCCAGGGACACTGAGACGGCTCAGCAGTTGCTCGACAGCCTGCATATCGTGTCGGAGACGACGTTCAGGCAGGGGCTACGGGAACATCTGGGGTCAGTCCTAGCTGGTGAAGCCAGCATGGAGAGACCGGCGGCGCTGTATGGCGTCCGCTCCTGCAAGCCGACGGACACGATGTTCATCAACAACGTGTCACCACAGGTTTCCGGTGGCGATGGCGGCGGTAGCGAGTTGATCGTCCAGAACATCATCCGCGATGTGCAGCGGAGCCTGGACACCTCCGTTGTGACGCGCAACGCCATGACGATTGATCTTCTTCGGGCGCGTCGTGCACGGAGCCTAGTGTTCGTTTCCGACTACGCCGGCTCCGGCGAGGAGTCTCTGGCGTACGCGCGGGCCTGGCTGCGTAATGCGACGGTCCGCAGCTGGCGCTCCCTGAAGTTGGTCCGGCTGCACTTGGTCCTCTTCGCCGCAACAACCACCGGACTGCGGCGCATCCGTGCCAGTGGGCTGTTCGACGGGGTGTCGGTGCTGCACCGCGGGATGGACCTTCCCTCGGCTCAGTGGCATACGGACGAGCTCTGGAGGATCAGGAAGCTGTGCGAAGACTACGCACGGCGGCCCGAAGACAGTGCAGGCTGGTCGGGCAGCGAGGGGCTGCTCGTGTTCGAGCACACCGTCCCGAACAATCTGCCATCCATCCTGCGCCAATCCAGGGGCCGGACTCGGCGTCCCGACGGGAAGTGGGCACCGTTCTTCGAGCACCGCACTGCGCCGCCGGGGCTCATGCGTGACCTCGTCGGATACCGGCCAGAGCGCAACGCAGAACTCGGGCTGCGTGGCATGGGGCGAGTCCAGCCGACAGGATCGGGCAAGCTACACGTGCGCTATCGCGGCGGCATCAGGGACCTTGTTGAGGTCCTTGGCCACATCGCGAAAGGCCATAGGCACCCCGAACAACTGGCGACCGATGTTTCGGTCTCGGTTCCGATGGCCAGAAACCTCGTCTTCCAGGCCCAGAAGCTGGGTTTGGTGGACTCTCAAACGCGGCTTACCGACGCAGGGTGGAAGGAGCTGCGGGCAGCCAAAGCGAAGCCCCGGGTCGTCGTAAGCCGCTTGCAGGGCAGTCAGGAGCCTTACTACCCTGGCGCCTTGCGGGAGAGTTGGTAACGGCCTAGCGCAATCGGCGAGGTCATCGTCGAGTCAACGATCTGCATCGGTAGGTCAGGCTGCGGTCGTGAGCCGCACGCTGTGGACAAGCTGTCGAACGCCTGGATGGTGCGAGGCGCACGTGCTCCTACGGGGGTCTGGCGCGCGACTCGCACCAGCCCGCCGGGGCGGGATACACCGAAGGTAGGCCACCATCGACTCTCCCGCACACTACCGGAGCCTCGGCCGCAGGAATGGCATCACTTCCTCAGTCATCGACGAGGCTTTGGTGCAGATGCAACGAGTCCGAAGTCAAGGACTCACACCTGTACTGACGCTGGGGCACCTGGCCCACCAGACAGGCGCGCCATACCTCTACCTACGGAAGATTGTCCAGCGGCGACAGGACCCATACACCGAGTTCTCCCGCCCCAAGCGTGAGCCCGGCAAATCTCGCACAATCGCTTCCCCTGCGCCCGTCTTGATGGACGTACAACGCTGGCTCCTGGGCAACGTATTCAGCCGGATACCGACGCACGGTTCGAGCTACGCCTACCAGCGGGGACGCTCTGCCGTGCAGTGCGCGCAGCTTCACCTTGGTGCCTCGTGGTTGCTGAAGTTCGATCTGCATGACTTCTTCCACTCCGTCGACGAGCGTGCAGTTCAATCGATCCTGCGGGCGGTCGGCTACAACCGTCTCGTCTCCTTCGAAATCGCCCGCGTCTGTACCCGCCTTCCGGGAGGAATTACCTTGCCGCACTTCAGGAGTGCGTACCAGGCCATCCCCACCTACAGAGCGCCGGTCCTGGGCTACCTCCCACAGGGAGGCCCCGCGAGTGGCGCCCTTGCCAATTTGGCCGCCCGCCCACTGGACGAGGCTCTCTCATCCGTCGCCGACCGGTACCGCATGACGTACACACGCTATGCGGACGACATGACCTTCTCTACTCTGAGGAACCTCGACCGCTCCACGCTCACACGCTGCGTCTCCGAGGTCTCGGCAACGGTGCCCGACGCCCGGTTCCGGCTACACAGGAAGAAGACCCGCGTTGTTCCGCCAGGTGCCCGCAAGATCGTCTTGGGCCTCCTCGTGGACGGCGAGAGACTGCGATTGCCGCGGCACACGAGAAGGGGACTCGAAGATCACGTCCGCGGTGTCGCCAAGTTCGGGCTTGGGGCCCACGTCGAGCACGCTGGCTACAGCTCCCTGCAAGGGTTCGTCAACCACATCGACGGGCTGCTTGCGTACGGGCATGGTGTGGACCCTGCGTGGTCGAAGCCACTGGCTGCCCAGTGGGAGCACCTGATGAACGCTGCGGGTCTTACGGCCCAGGAACGCCGCCTCTGGTGAGCAGAAGTCGGCCTTCCCCGTCGTGCAGGCCATCTGCACGCCTCATGAGCGGGGGTGCTGCGAGGATTTCTCGACGAGACGAACTGCGATCCATCAACCTTCAGTGAGGTTCGCTCATGGTTGGTGCGACAGGACAGGGATCGGCTGTGACTCGTGATGTGTGAGTGCTTCTCAGCGAAGGTTGGAAACGGCGCGGACCGGCCTGCGAAGTAGGAGATCCACCACGCTCGAGCCAGCGGTCGACCCAGGCGGGCACGGAGAGGGCAAGCTGCTGCTGGGCGGCGTGGATCGCAGGGCGGTGCTCCTGGATCCATTTCAAGCGGTCGCCGCGGCGCCGGATGGCGCGAACCTCCAGCACTCCGGGCCGCTCGGCTAGGCCGGCGGCGACGGCGGTGCACTGGTCGCTGTAGCCGGGCGGCAGATGGCAGGCGCAGTGTTCGTCCACGGACGCGAGGGGCAGGCCCCAGCCGGGTGCCGCGAGCAGCGCCATCAGACGCCGGTGGCTGGGGCGCCGGAGCCTTCCGCGAACGTGGGGTCGATGATCCAGCGTTCGCCACCGCCGCGTTCGTGGTGGCCGAGCCAGCCGGTCACGGCCAGCGGTGCCCCGAGGGTGCGGATCAGGCCGACCCGGCGCAGCAGCCCGCTGGTCAGCCAGGCCGATGCCGCGGTGCCGCGGCGGCTCGGCCGCCGGTAGAGACGCTCGGCCGGGTGCCACCGGGCCGGCAGGTCGCGGTGGCACGGCGTCATGCCGTAGGCGCCCATCTGCTGGTCCTGGACGTCGACCGCGCGCAGCCACTCGTCGGGGTCCAGACCCAGCAGGGTGACGGAGGCGGACGTGTCCAGCACGCGGAGCATCACCTGCCCGCGCTCGACGGGGGTACGTGCCCCGGGCACCCCCTTGATATCGCCGTACTCGTCGGCGCGTGGCAGCAGCGCCTCGGCCAGGTCCAGGGCCTGGGTCTCGTCCGGGTCGCGCCGCTCGACCGGGTTGGCCTCGAATCGGATCAGGAGGCGGTCGGAGCGCGGGTCCACGTATTCGATACCCCAGGGGTGCAGAGTGGTGATCCGACGCCATGCCAGTGCGGCCATGACCCGGGCCTCCAGCAGCAGTTGGTCGACGTCAGGCCGCGGGATCAGCAAGGATCCAGGCGCTGCGGCCTCGACCCGGCGCAGGGCGGACTGCCAGGGCAACTCGGTGTACAGACGCAGCGGTTCGGCGCGACGTTCGACGGCGGTTGTCTTCATGACTCGGAGTCCCTCAACACCGCGGAGCCGTCCCGACACAAGCGCGCGGCGGAGAGCCACGAGGAACATGCGGACCGTGCAGCGGTGCCGGCCGAGTTGGCTTCTCCACGGCGTGCTCGATGTCGGCTCGAGCACAGGGCAGCGACCCCGCCGGGCCCACCGTTCTGGATTTGACCACAGTGACGGGGCAGGCCCCCCGGTCGCCGGGGTGACGCGCCGCCGCGTCACCCGAACGTTCGCAGGCGGGTTGATCGAAACATCGAGGGGATCCTGTCTGCAGGCGGAACGCGCGGCCACCTCTGGTGCTCAAAGTGGCCAACTGGGCGCGGCTCAGTCACATCGCCACGGGCTAGGCGTGGATCGGGGGCAGGCCGTAGCGGCTGACGGCCAGGTACGTCTCCGGGGTAGCCGCTTCGAGAAGACTCTCGTCGCCCTCCAGGTCGAGCTCCGGCTCCTGAGGACGGCGCAGCAGGTCGCTCCAGTTGCTCGTCGCACCCCGCTCGTAGGCGTCACGGAGAAGGGGGCGCAGCCGGGGACGGGCTTCCTCCTGCTGCTCGCGGAAGATCCGCCGCTGGGTGAGTCGCTGTTCTTCCTGAGCATCCTCGCTGAGCCCCTGGTCGACGGCCAGCAGGTCCTCGGCGCGCAGCCCCGGGGTGCGCCGGGCGATGGCGAGATCTTCCTCGTGGAGGCGCTCGCAGGCGGCGAACAGCTTCCGGGACATGCCGAGGTGGACTTCGGTTCCGGAGATTCGACAGGTGAGGAAGTCGTCGAGCCCCATGGTGCGGATGCCGACGCGCAGGGTGTGCTGCTCGATGTGGGGCGCTGCTCCGCGGGCGTCGGCCCGCAAGGCGAGGGTAAGGCCGTCGTCCTCCAGGGGGGTGGTCAGCCCGGAGCGCCGGTGACGGGAAGCGCGGTCGGCCGGCACCGGTACCGTGCGCAGATGAGAGGCGGGAGCCGAGCGCAGCGCCAGGTAGGCGAGCATCTGGGCTCGGGCCGCGCCGATGAGCGCGTCGTCGCTGTCGCCGAGGTGGTCTTCGAGGTTGCCCGGGCTCGCCGCTGCCTCGTCGTCGGTGCCGGATCCGTCCGGGTGGAGCGGCGGCTGGCCGGGGTGCAGGTCGTGGTCGATGGTGAGGAAGAGGTCGTCTCCGGGCCGCACGGACGCTCCGACCAGGACGGTGCGGTGCGCGTACGAGCCGAGTATCTTGCTGCCAGCCTCCAGTTGTGCCCACCCCTTGCGGAGCGTGCCGACGCCGACGTTGCCGCCCTTGGCCTCGATCAGCCAGTACATCTCCTCCGCCTCGTGCCGTCCCCACAGGTCGGGCAGCTTCTTCTTCGGGTCCTTGAAGGTTTCGCTCAGGGCGGGGATGGGGCCGCCGAGTTCGAGATGTTCGGTCTGCCCGAGGCCCAGCAGCGAACGGCAGGCCCACTCGGCCATCGTCATGCCCAGCCGGTAGGCGGCGGCGTTCTTCGCCGTGCGCTCTGTCCCGTGCGCGTAGACCGGGTTCAGGGTCAGGCGCCGGCCCTTGGCGCCCGGTACGGGGTGCCGCGGCTTAACGGGGTGAGCGCCGAGGTAGGCGTACAGCGGGGAAACCCGGGCGACGAGTTCCCCGTGCGCGTACTGCGGCTGGTTCTGCAGATGCGGGGTGATGTCGCGGCCGACCTCGGTGGCGGCCTTGATGATCTCGCGCCACGTGGTGGTCGGGGCGTACCAGCCGTCCGCTGCTGGGGACCCGTCCGACTCGGTCCACGGCTTGTGCTTGTTGGTCCGCCACTGCCTCTTGGGCTTGTCCGCGGGTCCGTTACGGAACAGGACCGGTATGTCGAAGCTGTCGGCGTAGGTGAGCGGTGGCTCGTCGGGGACGTGTGCGGGGATCATGGGGTTCATGGGGATTACCCTGGCACGGGCCTGGGCCCTCCCGGGGGTCGGGCGGCGGGCTGCCGATCTGCATGGCTCCTGTCGTGATGGCGCAGTCGCGGCCATGTCCGATGGTGACTGATGTTGTTGGCCCGCCACCCGTCTCCTGGTGTTGTGCCGCTCACGGCCGGTCGGGCCAGAAGATCGACAAGGGGAGTCGGATGGAGGGCAGCTGTACCGCCTCGATCGGTCCGAGAACGGCTGCCGCGGCGCGAAGGGCTTCGGTGTAGGAACCGGAGCCAAGGACTTCGGCGGAACAGGCAGGACAGTCTCCGGGGCGTCGGGCGTGACCAGCACCGCTATCCCTGGAGCCTCGGACGTGCGCGAAGGCGTCGTCGGGGAAGTCAGCCCGCACGGCATGCCAGACCCCGACGCGTTCGTCGTCGGGTAGCCCGGCCGCTACCGCCGGCCGCATCGGCGGCAGCAGGCGTTCGTGGTCCTGGACGAGGAACACTCGGTCAGTGAAGTCGACGCTGTCCCCCTCGGGGCGCTCCTGCTCCAGCCACGCCCGGGCCTCCTCTCGGGTGCCCGGTCCCCACAGGTATTCCGTGGGGAACCGTGTGGTCTCGTAGCGGGTGTCGAACTCCGCCCAGTGAGCGTCATTCCAGCGACTGCCCGGGATGAAGGGGATGGCCCGTACCACGACGTGCTGGTACTCGTCACTCTCCTGATCTTCCATGGGGTCGGGCGCGGTGAGCGCGTCGGCGGGCTCCATCCGCGCCCGCCCGGAACCGTTCCAGCTCAGTACGGCGATCTCCCGGTGCAGAGGTGCCGGGTACAGGCGCCCGTCGGGAGTGGCCTGCCCCCACAACTGGTTGATCAGCTCCGCCAGATCCCGCACCGTCCGGGCCGCACCGACGGGGGTATCGACATGGTGGCCGGAGGGATGGGCAACGTAGTTACGAAGCTTGGCCAGCGCGTCTTCGACCGCGCGGCTGCGCCGCCCGCGGAGCAGACCCGCCGTGCGCGCCCACAGGCGGAGCCCGTGCAGCATCCCGTTGAACTCGATGGCGTGGGTGGCGACGACGAGCTTCGCGCGTTGCCGCGTCATCCTATCCGCGCGCTTCTTGACGTCGTCGTACGACGTGACGGTGTAGGAGACGTCCGGGGTTTGGGGGAGACGGAAGGTGATGGTGCCGGCGCACCACTCCATGAAGCGGTCGCGCAACGCCTGTTCATAGATGAGGAGCGCCTGGTCGCCGACCATGGTGTACACGTCGTAGCACAGCACGCCGTAGGCGAAGACGGTGCGCAGCCGCTCGAAGGAATCGCGTGTTCCTGCCGCGACACCCGCCGCCAGGTCGCAGTCGGCGATCTGCCGCTGCTGGAACTCCGCAGCGCTTTCGGGCCTCATACGGCCGCCGAGCCCCCAGGGGTTGAACGCCAGCGACAGATCGTCCGCGGCACGCAACTCCTCAAGCGGCCGGATCTCCATGTACTCCTCCTCATGATGGGAAACGGGCCAGCATGCACCTCCGGGCCCCTGGCTGGCCACCCCTTTCCTTCAGGTGACTTCGTGAGATCGACGTGAAATGGGTGCGGAAGGCAACAGTTCTGTCCGCTGTCATCCAATCCAGGCGTTTGACATCGAACTCAGTCGTTCGGGCGGCCTTGCCAGCGAACCTAGTCGCATGAGGTGAACACGCTGGGGGCTGGGTGGCCGCACAGAGCATCAACGGCGCCCGCTGCTGGACTGCATGCGGTGCCGGCGGGCGCGGCGCACAGCGGCCTTGGTCACCCCGCAGCGCGTACGGGCGTCGTACCCTGCCCATCCCCGAAGAGCCCAAGCATCTCGCTACCGGCAGACAGCGTGCCGACCAGGTGGCGAGATTGATGTACCCGGACGCTGTCAGAGGGACCTGACAGGATCCGGAGCATGGATTACTGGCCTTACCCGCCGACTGAGGCGGACCGTATCAACCCCTTTGACAGCGAGCGCACCGAGACGCAGTACCTACTCTTCGGCGGCCACCGGCCCACATCTGCGTTCACCGATCCCGCCATGTTCAACAACCCTGATCTTCACCAATGGATCCCGATGGGCTACAAGATCCTTCGGATGGCCCAGAAGGTGGCCATCCTCCGGCACGGCGACGTCGTACGTGAGTGGCCGGTGCATCGCCGCGATCCTCGCGTCGACCCGGTGGACCCGCCGGCCGGCGAGACGCTGTACCTGGACAACTGGCGGCGCAGCGTTTGCGGGTATCGGATCCTCACCTCGCCGACCGCGATGACCGCTGCGCAGGACGCCTACGACTACCCAGCCGCCATCGCGCTGGGCCGCGCCGCCTCGCGTGCCGAAGGCCGCGCTCTGGTGGTGTACATGTACGACGCCGAGAACTGGCACTGATAACCGAGGCATTCCGGCGCCCAGCACTCGCCGGCAGGGTCATCACCGAACACGGTTCAGAAGGCCAGGAATCTTCTGGCTGCAGCAGCACCCGCCGCGGGCTCCCAACCAACCGCTCCGACGACCGCGGTCACGTGTGCCTCCGTGACGTCGCCGTCGGCGGCGATGAGCGCTTCGATCGCGGCCGGATTCGGCGCCGACCCGCCGAGTCCCGGCGCCTCCCGGGCGAGCGAGATGATCCTCTCGCGCGTCTTCTCAAGGCTCAGGGCGGGCAGGCCCACGCTGCGAAATCCGTCTTCCGCGCTGTAGTCGGCGCGCTTCCATCCGCCGCCGGCGAAGCCGTACACAAAGCCCACGTACTGCTTCTCAGCCAGCATTCGCTCCACCACCGGCCGCCACCAGTCGGGTGCCTCGGCGAGCACATCGGTTTCGCCCTCGCCGAACTCCTCGGCGGCCGGGCCGTAATAGGTTTCCGAGTATTCGTGGTCGTAACCGATCAGCACCGCACGGCCTGTGCCAAGGTGGTGCACCTCCGCCCAGTTGCCACCGCTGTCGTCGAAGTGCCATACAGGGCCGTCGGCCCAGCACGTTCTACCCCAACCCCTGGCCGCGCAGATCGCCGCGTATGCCGCCCAGCGGCCGCGCAACTGCGCCGGCGCGGGAAGGTCCAACATCACAAGCCCCACAGCCGGTCCACCTCCTTCTTCCTGTCTTGCCCTCGCGTGCACAGCGGCCAGGCTTCACCAGTCATGCCTCAACGACCGCGCTGCGACGGACGTTCTCCATTCAAACCCCCGCCTCTGACAACGGGACTCCGTCCAGGGTGAGCCCACACCCATGCCCACGAGGAGGCAACCCGCGCGCGACAGCACACGGGAGCGGGAGGGTATGGCGAGCCACGTGGCGGGCGCCGGGCTCAACACGTCGCGGGCCACGGCCCCGATGTCGGTAGTGCCGTCAGCCGCTGGCGCATATCGGCGAGGCCCGCACAGGCAGGGACTTCCTCACGCGGTCACGCCTTGCGACAGCCGCGCCTCTGCACCGACCCCGAAAGGGGTCCGAATGTGCAGTCCCGCTACGAGGCGACCGTATTGTCCACAGTCCTCAACGAGTGGCTGTGACCAACACCTTCCCAACCGACCCTATTCACATCGAACGCCTCACCGGCCGCCGCCGCAAAAGTGTCGCCAGCGAATCGATCCGGTTGCCGGTTCATACCATCCAGCTCTGTCTACGCTGGTCAGCCCGCCTAGACCTTCGCCACCGGATGCCAGCAACTCAGAGCAGGACAATCCTGCAAGCGGCTCCTGCAATCGGTGTTCTCGCACCTCAGTCCTGTGCCGATGTCGGCCTACTCGAAAGCAGCTCCATCAGGCGCGTGCGAGCGTAGCCATCCCAAGACCGCAGCGCGACACACCTCTGCAGCCTTTCCGTGAAGCTGGCCCTCCGTGATCCGCGCCGGGGTCGGCGTCACGAAGCCGGTCTCCTCGTCGACTTCCAGAAGGCTGTTGCCGTGCGTCAGCAGGGAGCGGGTCTCGTAGAGCAGTTTGTGGGTGCGCTCATCCTCCGAATCCTCGGTCGGTGGCGCGTACTTGGCCACAAACTCCTGAAACAGCCTGGTCGGGCCCACTCCGATGACTCGATCACATTCGGGACACTTCGGTTGCCCAGGGGGAACGGTCGTGAGCGCCTCCACCGCTTGGACCAACGATTGGAAGCTCGCGGAGTGCGAGCTGGCAAAGACTTTCCCTGCAAGGTGCAACCAGTAGGCAGCACGCAGGAGCTTTCGGCGGTCATCAGGTGTGAGCTGGATGTAGGCGTCGAGGTACGCCGCCATGTCCTCGCGCAGGGTCAGCGTCGCCCCGGCCTCAATCCCGCGCGGAACTGGTCCCAGATTGATGTCCGGAAGACCGTCCTGCTCCGAGAGGGAGTCCGGCCCGTTCAGCATCCCCGGAACGAAGTACCCCTGCTGTGCGTATTCGCTCTGCAGTTCTGGCGTCGGCGCTTCCGGGTTCAGCGTGCTTAAGGTCGGTGTCAGGACCCAGCCCTGCGCCGACTGGTCCGCCAGCCTCAGACCGGGCACCAGCAGGGTCAGGAGAAGCGCCAGCTGACGGGGTTCGCGGCCGGATCGCAGGCTGCTGACCCACGGGTCACTGGCGCCATCGAAGCGGATCTCGCAGATGAGCGGATGGTCAGCCAGCTCGTGGCGGCTGCGGGGCACCGGCTGGCACCTGACGCAGGACGATCCGGTCGCGATACCGCCAGTAGCCCACGACCGGCACATGTGCGTACATCACGAAGCGGGCCACCTTCGGGACCGGCGCCGACACCAGCTTGTCCTCGATCTCCTTTTCGATCTGCGCAACCAGGGCGGATTCCAGAGGTCGTTGCAACACATTGATCAACTGGCTGTTGCCAGGAGCTTGGCGAGGCGCTCGGCTGGGGTTTCCCAGCCGAGCGTTTTGCGTGGGCGGCTGTTGAGTTCTGCCGCGACGGCCGCCAGGTCGTCGGGGGTGTGGGCTGCCAGGTCGGTGCCCTTGGGGAATTACTGCCGCAGCAAGCCGTTCGTGTTCTCGTTCGATCCGCGCTGCCAGGGGCTGGCTGGATCGCAGAAGAAGATGGGAATGTCCGTGGCGACGGTGAACGAGCGGTGGGCGGACATCTCCGAGCCCTGGTCCCAGGTCAGAGACCGCCAGAGGTGGCGCGGGA
Organism: Streptomyces sp. NPDC091376; assembly: GCF_044757085.1. NCBI lineage: Bacteria > Bacillati > Actinomycetota > Actinomycetes > Kitasatosporales > Streptomycetaceae > Streptomyces > Streptomyces sp. NPDC091376. The sequence goes on from NZ_JBIVUF010000018.1 coordinate 37,616, forward strand.
GGGACTGAACGGTCGTGGCGAGCGCGTCGCGGGTGGCCATGGCGGTGTGACCGGCGGGCAGGTGGACGAGCATCAGGTAGCGGGTGGCGCGTTCGACCAGCGTGCCGATGGCGGACTTGCCGTTCTTGCCGATGATCAAGTCGCCCTCCCAGTGGCCCGGAACGGCCCTGTCGGCGGCCTCGGTGGGCCGCTCACTGATCATGACCATGTTCTTGATCGGACCCGGGAGACGCTTGTAGGCGTGACGGTGCGGGCGTCGCGCAGCCCGGCCGGTCCGCAGCGAGCGGGTCAGTTCCCGGCGGAGTTCTCCACGGCCCTGGACATAGAGAGCCTGGTAGATCGTCTCGTGGACCACGTGCATCTCCGGGCGGTCGGGAAAGGCGGCCCGCAGAGCCTGGCAGATCTGCTCCGGGCTCCACCTCCTTGTGAGGCGATCCTGGATGAAGTCCCGCAGCTCGGAACACTGGCCGATCTTCCCGGCCTTCGGGCGAGCGCGTCTGTTCCGAGCCCGGACGTCGGCCTGGAAGGGCTGATAGAAGAAACCACCCCTGGGCATCGGCCGGCGGTTGCGGCGTATCTCGCGGCTGACGGTCGAAGGGCTGCGGCCCAGTTCGGCCGCGATCTGCCGGACGGACGCCTTCTCACGCAGCCGGTCAGCGATGTGTATGCGTTCGTCCTCGCGCAGGTACCGCGACGTCCGGAGAGCCGACTCCCCCTGATCAACCGCCCCTCCAGGGAGCGGGTAGATCGGGGGGACCGGCTTTCGTCCCCGGTCCGGCGAGTGATGCCCGTTGCGCCATCTCTTGCCGGTCCGCAGGTTGATACCGACGATGCGGGCCGCTTCCCGGGTGCTGTAGCCCTGCTCCATGAGCTGGAAGTATGCGACCCGCTCGGCGACCAACCTGCGGGGCCCCCGCTGTGTCCGGTCCTGACGAATCTCGAAGTCCATCGCACCCCTTGAGCTGGGGTGTTGCAAGGACCACTAGAACCGAAGCGACGGTCGGGGGCAGCAGCATGTCCAGGCCGGTCAGCCGACTCTTTCCGCCTTGGCGAGAGCCTTCTCAAGGTGACGGTCGACGAGGGCCGGGGAGCCCGAGACGATCAGCAACAGACTGCCGTCGCGGATCGCGGTCTGCTTCACCACGGTGCTTCGCCCTCCAGCGGAGAACGTCAGGAGTTGACTCAACTGCTCGTCCCCGAGCTGGTGGGGGGCGGGCAGCTTCTGCGAGGCCATGTCGATCGCAGTGCCGCCCGCGACGACCTGATAGGTGGGGCAGCCGGTCATGGCGTCGAAGATCCGGCCGATGCCGTCGGACAGCTTGTTCGCGCTGTCGCTGTACAGCTCCTCGGTGACCTGCGAGTTGCTGCCTCCGGTGTAGGTGAAGGTGGCCTTCGCCTTGTGCGGGAAGGTGAGCGAGCCGCCGGTTGCCGCATCGCCGCCCAGCTCGCTCAGGGCCGTACAGCCAACAACGGTTACGTCGTCGTGCCGTGACGGACGCTCCGGCTGGCGCAGGTAGCCGCTGCCGAGGTCGCTCTCGTCGAGCAGGCGCGTCTTCAGCGCGGCCGAGGACAGCGGGGCGGCGTCCTGGTCGGCGCCGGCTGACTTTACGACCTGGGCGGAGGAGGCGGCGTCGGGCTTGGCCCCGGCGGTGCCGGTGGAGCAGGCCGGTAGGGCGAGCAGGGTAACGGCGGTGAGGCCGACGGCGGTGGTGGCGACGCGAACGCGCATGACGGAACTGACCCCTTGGTGCTAGGCGACGGGTGGTCAGTGCGGGCCCGCGGGCCCGGTGGGGTTGTAGGGATGGGGGTCACTGGCCGAGGTGGCGCAGGCAGTCTTCGAACGTGGTGTGCGTCGCGTCCGCCGGCCCGGCGCTCCGGTTGTACCAGGCGGTGTCGAGGCGGGTCTCCAGCTGCTGGTGGCCGGCCCGGCAGCGCAGCCAGATCTGGTCGCGGGTGGAGAGGATGAGCCAGTCCCGGTACGCGCCGCACGCGGCGCACGCGACCATCTCGCCGTCGAGAACGATCGGCTGCCTCCAGGGCATCATGCGGCCGTCGAGCTGGTCGTGGCTGGGCACCCGCAGCTCCGGCGGAAGGAAGTCGTCCACCGCTGCGGCCGGCTCACTGCGCTCGGGCTCGGCCGGCGGCCCCCCCAAGCCCGGCGGGGCCTGGTCCTGCAGCCGCGCCGACAGCTCGAAGAATTGGCGCTGCGCCTCGCTGGGCTCCGCCGCCCGGCGGCGTATCCGGTGAAACACCTTGACGTCCTCCTTTGCCTCGCCCTGCTCGCGTCATGATCGTGCCCTAGGAACGGGAGGGCTTCAATTCGCAAAGTCGACAGTCGCACTCCAATCGTGACGCGTTTCCGTGATCCAGGCGGAGACAGAGCAGAGATGGCATAGCCTTCCCGGTATGAGCAACCGACTTCCGGGCGAGCATGGGGCGCAGTCCCCCATGTCTTGGCCGAGGTTGAGGGTGCTCCAACCCGAAGACCTTGACGTTCATGCACCAGTGACGCCGTATATCGAGCGGCAGCATGATTTGGTCCTGGCGACCACCATGATGACCGTCGGGTTCGGCGAACCGAAGATCGACGGACTCCTGTTCGCGGCGGGGGCGCGGCTTCATGACCTTCAGAAGGTCTGGCTCTTCCAGGCCAAGGCTTGGGCCCCCTCCAGCGACCTGGGGGGCGAGGATCTGACGCGTCTGCTTCTCCGCACAGCGGAGGAGACGGCCGGTCTCCCGTGCGTCTCTTCGGGCCTTCTCCACAGACTTGAGCCGACACCGCCCCCCGTCGGCCCCATGTCCGTGATCGATGGGCAGCACAGGCTTTCTGCCCTGAGGACCATCGTTCACCACACCATGGGCTCAGGTAAGTCGGCGACCATCGTGTTCGAGGCAATGGGGCAGCTGTCTCGGCGGCTCGATGAGATCGGCCGTGATGGACGTGCTCCGACGGCGGCGGACTTTGCGCACCTTGCCGATGCCGCCGACGCACTCTCAGCGTTGTTGCTGAGCATCGTGCAGCGTCGCCACGATGGTTACGTCAGGCGCTTTGCGTATCTCGTTGCGGTTCCGCTCACCGAATCTTCACCGTGCGGTGTCCTGCGGCTGGCCGCGCCACGCGTACCGCGCGCTCCCGGGGCGGGCCTGGTTCCCGGCCTGAGTAATTTCGCCCTCGCCGCATAGCTTCGCGCGGGGGCGCCAAGTCCCCCGTGAGGTTGATCGTGACCATGTCTCCGTGGTTCTTCTGGCTGTTCCTGTACCTGCTGCTATTGCCCGTGGCTATTTGGTGGTACGGCATGCGGGCCCGTCGGCTCTGGCGCCGTGTCCGAGCCTGGGTGTCACGCTCGAAGCTCCGGTGCCTGGCCGCTCTGCGACTCCGACTTCGGCGCCTGCTCGCCGAGGAGATTGCTGCCGGAGCAGCAGATGAAGCACCTCGGCCCGCCGAACTGCGCCCCCGTCCCTAACAGGTCCATAACGCGATAGCGCAAGAAGAGGAGACCACCGGGAAAAGCGGTCTCCTCTTCTTGCGACGGGCTACTTCTCCGGCCAGTCTCCGGAAGGCATAGGCGGTTGGGTGGAATGCGGCCCGGACCGACCAGCTATCGGCGCCGGTATCGAACGTGGTCCGATTCGGGGACTGTACCGGCCGACGGTGCCCGGGACGCGGGAGTGGCAAGGGGAGCATCGGCGGGGTCGGCGGGCAGGTCGGCTAGACGCCGCAGCCGCCACACCAGCACGTCGCTGACCGAGTCCGCGGTGTCGAGTTCGCGGCTCTCGACCACATCGGACAAGAGAGCGGCGGGGTCGTGGCCGACAGCTTCGGCGTCCGCGATCGTCGCCGCCAAGGCGTACCAGCCAGGCTCGGCCAGGATCTGCTGGGCCAGACCGGGCAGCGCCTCGCGCAGCACCACTGTCTGGCGCTGGAGCATCGGCCGGTTCAGGCGCCGGCCTCGCTGGTAGAGCACGCCGAGGGGCTGAGCTGCGGCGGTCTGGTAGGCGGCGCGCAGATGTTCGGCGGCCCGGCGGGCGGCGGCGGCCTGCTGCGCGTGGCCTTTCTTCGCGTGCCAGTGCACGGCGGCGGTGATGAGGAAGAACAGCATGTCGATGGCCATCGCGGTGCTCGCGCCGTCCTCGCCGCGGCCGAGGGCCGCGCCGCCGTGGACGAGGTCGCGGGCGGCCTGCCGCAGGGCCCGGTCGTGTCCGCGCACGGCGCGCTCGTGGGAGCGCGAGGCCCGTTCGAAGGCCGTTGCCGCGTCTCGTAGTTCGCGGCGGGTGTGGGCGGCGGATGTATTCGCGAGGGCGTCGAGGACCTCGCCGGCCGCAGCGATGTGGGCGGCGACGATCGCGTCGTCGCCGTTCTCGACGACGAGCACGGCACGCCACGCGGCCGAAGCCGTCCTGCGGCGGGCAGCGGCAGGAGTGACCGGCCCCGTACGGACCCCGTCCTCCTGCCGAGGAGCCGGATTCTCCTGGGCATCGCCGGACCAGCGCTCCCGGATGCGGGGCAGCGAGAGGTCGGGGGCGAGGCGCGCGCCGGGGTAGAACACCGGCTCGCCGTTCTTGTTCCGGTCGTCGGGCAGGGCGACCTTGTATCCGAGGAGGTCCCCGGAGGGCGCCACGCGCTTACGGATCAGGAGGCCGTCACCGGCGAGCCGGTCGAAGAACTCCTCCTCGCTCGTCGCGCCGGCCACCGCGCGCCGTACCGCCTCGCGCAGTTCTTCGCGGGCAGTGCGCTCGCGGCCCTGCCGTTCGGCCTTGTGGCGTTCGGCGCTCGTGGGACGTTGAGCAGCTGTGCCGTCCCCGGGCGCGACCTCGTGGAGTCCGAGTTCCTTTTCGATGAGCCGGGCTTCGGCCTGGGCGCGGGCGCCGGAGCGGTAGTCGTCGGGGCGATGGCCGTCCTCGGTCACGAGGGTGGCGACGATGTGGATGTGGTCGTCCGCGTGCCGTACGGCGGCCCAGCGGCAGCCGGACTGTCCGTCGCCGGGGTCGATGCCGGTGGCGGCGACGATGCGGCGGGCGATGTCGGCCCACTCCTCGTCGGACAGGATCCGGTCGCGCGGGTCGGCGCGGACGGAGGTGTGCCACACGTGCTTGGCCGGTCGGGCGTGCTCGGCGAGGGCCATCACAGGCTGGTCGACGAGCTGCTGGAGGTCCTTGAGGGTGGCGTTCGGATCGCGGCCGGGGTCAGGGGACATGCCGTCGAAGGAGGCCACGAGGTGAGGGTCGGTGTGTTCCTCGTGCTTGCCTGGGCCGTAGAGGTAGGCCAGGAGCCCAATGGTCCGGGAGCCCGAGGAGTTGACGCTGGGGATCATGAGCCGCGGCGCTCGATCAGCCGTGCGGCGGCTTCGTGCGCGGTGTCGGCGGCCCGCCGTACAGCGGCTACGGCCGCCTCGAGCTGGGGAGCGTCCGCACCGGAGTTGAGCGCCTTGACTGCCTGGTTGAGGTTGCTGCCGGCCCAGCCGAGCCGCCGCCGGCTCTCGAATAGGGCTGTGATCACTTCGCGCTCGTCGGCGATCTCGGCGCTGGTGCGGTCGAGGTCGCGGGCGGCGGCGAGCGCGGAACGGGCGAGGAACCCGGCGACGGAGAGGCTGCACCGGGCGGCGGCGGACTTGATCAGAGCGAACTCTTCTTCATTGAAACGTGTGTTGGGCTGGTGCAGACGCTTCTTCTCGGGCGGCTGGCGCGGACGCTGGCGGGCCCGAGCGGCGCGCTCTCGGCGGACGCGGCGATCGGTCTGCTTCTCCTCCTGCCCCGGCTTCGACCCGCCCTCGGTCGAAGCCCGAAGGACCTGCGCCCCCCGGTGCAGGTCCTCTCCCGCCCCCTCGGGGGCGGGTTCGGCGGAAGCTACGCTTCCGCCCCAACTTGCTCGCCCCGAGACTGAGTTGAGGTCAGGAGCAGGTTCCGGGGTGGTGCCGTTCTCGTTCGGGTTCGTCATCGGGTTCAGGGCCTCGTGGAGCGGACGCGGTGCTGGATGGCGGCGGCCAGCTCGACGACGTCGGCCGGTCCCGCGAGGACGTGGACGGGGCTGTCGGGCTCGTGCTGGACGAGCCACTGGCCGTTCGGAGCGAGGGCTGCGGCGTGCAGGAGTCGCCGACGGACCAGGACGTCCGCCCATGCGCCGGCCTCGGTGGTCGTGGGTGTGGACGAGCGGGTGTGACGGGGAATCACGGGGTGCCTCCTAGAGCGGGGCAGTGGCCCGGCACAGAGCCGGGCCACCGTGAGCAGATGGGAGCTTTGACCTGCTGTTTTGCAGGTTCAGCCGCACTCGGGGCAGCGCCCGACGTGGCCGCTGAGCGCCCGCGCCATCCGCGCTTTCGTGGACGCGGCGTGCTTCGCGCTGGACTTCGCCGACGGCCTGCCGGCGTGCCGCTCGGAGTGGGCGCTCAGGAAGCCGATCTCCCGCTCGTACTCCTCACGGATGGTCGCGAATCGGGGGCAGGTCTTCATCGGGCGGCGCTCCTTGTCTTCGTGGTGTCTTCCTCGCTCCGCAGTTGCTGAAGGACGAGGCTCAGTCGTTCGTTCCGGCCACCCTTGAGGCCCTCGCGCCGCAGGATCTCCCGAAGCTGGACCCGGGTGACGGCTTCGTTGCCGTCCCGCGCGAGCAGGTCGGGGACGTGGGGGCGGACCTGCTCGACGAGGTGCTCCACGGATTGCTCCGGCTCGCGCGGCGGACGCTGCGTCTGCGGGCTGCGGGATTGGCCACTGCGCTTGCCCTTGCCCTTGGCCTTAGGGGTTGGCTTCCGCCGGAGGGGCACCCTGTGGCCCCGGTCCCCGGTGGGCTCGGTCCCCGTGTCGGGGGTGCTCGGTCCCCGGTCCCCGGTGGGCTCGGTCCCCGACTCGGCGCCCCTCGGTCCCCGGTGCGCTTCAGGGGCATGAGCAGGCACTTCGACCGCAGTGAGGTCGGTCCCTGCGCAGCCCTCGGGCGCTTCGTCGGGCTCCGGCCTGACGGCCTCGGTCCCCGTCCAGGTCTCCTCGTGACGGTCGTCGGTCCCCGCGTCACGGTCCCCAGCACCGGGGGCCGGTCCCCTTTCCTTGTACGGTCCCCGGTCCCGGATCGGCTCGGCGTCGGAGCGGGGACCGTCGATGGGGACCGGGGTGCTCTGGGTCTTCGGTGCGGGGACCGTGACGGTCATCTTGCTGTCGTGGTGCGGGGACCAGGGGGAGGGCAGGGGGACCGTGGCGAGCGCGAGTGCGTGCCGGCGGGCGGCGAGATGGGCGAGCAGTTCGGCGCGCTGCTCAGGGTCCGTGCCGACCGAGGCCCTGCCTATTGCCTTCGACAGCCGCCGCGTGAGTCGTCGGCCGCGCCAACCCTGTTGCTGCTCGGGGGTGCGTTCGGCGAGGCGGGCGGCGAGGGCGACGGCGCGGGCGGTGGCGCGGTCGCGGGTGATCTGCGCGGCGTCGCGGTCCCGTGCAGCGATGCCGAGGCGGGACAGCAGGCGTTCGCGCGCCTCCCGCCCGAGGGTGGCGATCAGGCCGTGGGATGCGGCCCCCGGGGTGCGCAGGCGCAGTTCTATGCCCATGGCGAGGTGCCAGAGCATCGCCGCCATGATCGGGCCGACGAAGGCGCGGACCGTGCCGCCGACGGGGCCGCTCTCGGCGTAGGCGGGGATCACCTGTACGCCGGTGATGACCCAGACCAGGGTGCCCGGCATCCCGGGCGCCCCCTGGGTGGCCAGGTTCTGCCTGGCCATCAGCGCGGTCGCGAAGAGCCCCAGTTCGGCGGCGGCGAACATACCGATCCGCTCGGCGGTGCCGGCCATGTCGAGGTAGTCGGCGGCGAACCGCCAGCTCGTTTCCGCGCTGTAGGCGGTGCAGCCGAGGGCCGCGACTGCGGCGGCTTTGACCGCCGGGCTGCCGAGACGCTTCCGCGGACGCCTTCCCCGCCGCCGGATCGCCCATCCGGTCAGGGCCAGGACCAGGGTGGAGACGGGGGCGCCGATGACGAGAAGCAGGGACAGGTCCGAGACGGCACCGAGGGACAGAACGGTGGGGTGGGTCATGCTGCCTTTCCGAGAGGGCCGTGCGCGGAGGTCGACGTCGCCGGACGGGACACCGGCTGCTTCGGGCAGGGTTTGGTGGTCGCGGGCCGGCTGTTTGCCGAGGCTGTCTGCTTCCCCTTCTTCTTGTACGGGTTCGGCGGCACGCCGAGGGTCAGGTCGCGGTCGAAGACCTTGTTGGCGACCTGTCGCAGAAGGTCACGGGCGTGCTTGACGCTGATCTGCAGGGCCGCAGCGAGCCGGTCGGGGCGCCAGCCCCGGACGTAGGCGTGGTCGATGACGGCCTGGCGCTCGGCTTCGGTCAGGTGCACGTCGCGGCCGTTGAAGAAGGCGATCACGCGGCTGTAGTCGAGGCGCTGGGGTAGTCCGTCGTGCCAGGGGCGTCGCTCGGCCTCGGTCAGCCCGCCCCAGATGCCCTCCTTCAGGACGTTCTCCAAGGCGAAGTTGAGGCAGTCGCGGCGGACCGGGCACGCGGCGCACAGCTCCTTCGCCTCGGCGATGGCCTCGTGGTCCCGGGGCAGCGGGAAGAAGGTGGCGTCGGCGTCCTCGGGGTTCATGCCATGGCACACACCGCGGGTGTGCCAGCTGGTGTCGCCGATGCCGCGCAGGCCGGTGGCGGGCGCGTCGTGGGTGGTGATGTGGCGCAAGGTGGTCTCCGATGTGCTGCCGCGTCGGCCGGTCGGAGCCGGCAGGGGGAGGACGCGGCGTCGGTGCTGGCTGCGGCGCCGGGCGGGCGCCCAGCCGGAGCTGGACGGTGGCGTTGGGGTGGTGCGCCGGATGGGGTGCGCCGGCGGGATGGGCCTTCAGGCCATCGCGGGCTGCTGGACCTGTTGGGGCGCTTGCGCCTGCTGGGTGGCGGCGAGGTCGAGGCGGCCGGGGTGCGGGGTCGCGCGCGGGGCGTTGCCGCGCGCGCCGCCGTCGGGGCCGATTCGCCGACGACGGCACGGCTCGCCGATCTGGGCGTGGCACCAATCGCAGCGGACCGCAAGGGCGTCCGGCTGGCCCTGGGCGATGGCTGCCTCTCGTGCAGCCCGGGCCGGCCGGTAGGGCGCGAGGGCGGCTCGAGCTGAGGCCGGTATGCAGGAGCCGACCTCCCGCAGCCGTGCCTCCAGCCGCGGATCGATCCGGCCGCTGGTGATGGCCCGGTACTGCGCGGGCTGAGCAGCACCCGAGGCCACGGCGCGCCGAGTGCCGACCAGTTCGGCGGTCCAGGCCGCCTGGTCGTCCGGGTCCACGGACGGGGTCGGGTCGGTGTGCCGGCCCAGGCGGTCGCGCCGGTAGCTCTGCCACGGACGGGCGACGTCCGCGGGCAGGATCTGGTAGGGCGAGACGCGGATGTGCTGCCGGGCGGCGACGCGGGCGTCCCAGCCGTGCGTCGTGGCCATCGGCACGTCGCCGAGCAGCTCGTGCCACTGGGCGAGCTGGTCGCGGGCCTCGCCTTGGTCGGTGCGGATGGTGCGAGGGTCGAGTCGGCCGATGTAGGCCAGCAGGGCGGCGGTTTCGCGGCGATCCATGGCTACTTCGTTCCGGTCGGCTCGTCGAGGGCGGCGAGAAGGGCTGCGGTGTGGGCTTCAGCGCGGGTCATGCCGCCTGCGGGCGCGGAGCCTCCACTGCGTGGCAGGGCGTAGAGGTTCGGGCGGCCCGGAGCGTGCTCTCGGGCGACCCAGGACCGCCAGTCGGCAGCCCAGGCACCCGCCGAGCGGGGCTTGAAGTCGGCGCGGTGCAAACGCCACTTCGCGTCGGCGGCAGCGAGGCCCTCCTCGCCGAGGCGGTCGAGGTGGCCCTGCTGGCGGGCCCAGGCATGGGTGGCTGGGTCGACCTGCCACTCGCTGGCCGGGGTGACGGCGGTACCACTACTGCTGTACCTACGGTTCACCTTCGGTTCACTACGGTTCTGGGGTCCCGTTTCCGGTACAGCGCTGTGCCGGTTTCCGGTACGTCGGGGTGCCGGTTTCCGTCGTGAGGTGCCGGTTTCCGGACCTGCCGGTTTCCGGCCCGTCGCGGGGGATTCCGGTACCTCACGGGGGCGGATTCCGTACCGCCGCAGGGCCGAGATCCGGAGCGTCAGGCCGACCTCGGGCTCGTCCGTCGGAGCGGCTTCGTCGCCGGCCTCCTGCTCCCCCGCAGCCTTGGCTACGGCCTTTGCGGCGAGGGGCAGGCGGTAGACCGTGCTGCGCTGCGGGCCTGTGAGGTCGTCGACCTGCTCCAGCTCGCCGCTGTCGAGCAGCCGGTCGAGGGCGTCGCGCACCGTGGACCGTGAGGCGTTCGCGCGCTCCGCCAGGCTGGCCAGGGAGGCCCAGGCGATGCACTGCTCGTCGGCCACCCGGTCGGCGATCGACAGCAGGACCAGGCGCGCGGTCCCCCGGCTGGAGCTGCGCTCCCACACCCAGTCGCGGGCATCGCTGCTCATCGGCCGCTCCCGCTCACCAGGCGGGACCGGCGGCTCGACGAGGCCGTTGCGGTGTGCTCCGGCCCGGGGCGGGAAGGCGCCGAGGCGGAGGTGGCTGCCGCGCAGGCCAGGCGGTTTGGCCTTTCGCGTAGGGCAGGAGGCATGCAAGAATCCCCTTTGCAGTGTTGCCACGCTGACGCGCCCGTGGAAAGGGATCAGCGTGGTGATGGTGGGCAATCTCCGCCCTTGCCGGGGCGGGTTGTGCCGTTGAGCGTTCGGCGTCCGGGAGTTCGCATCTCTCGGGCGCCGCCGCTATATCGGGACCTATACGGTCGGGCCGGTACGCATGTCGCTCCTCAGCTTCGCGGTGCCGGGCAGGCCGCCCGGCGGACGACGAACATACGCAGGCCCCTGCGTCAAGATCCAGACTTGGTTCAAGAACGCTCCACTACTCGCAGCGTGCCCGGCGCCCGGCCGCGGACCGTGCTCACGATTGAGCCGGCCATGTCGCGCCCCGTGTCTTCAGTGAGGACAGGCAGCGGTTCAGTAGAGGCATGGCGGACTCCGGGGCTACAAGTGGCGCAGGAGCGTTCTGCTCGATGCGCGCGCAGGATGATGTCGCAGAGGTAAACTGAGAAGCTCACCCCGATCGATGAAACGAAAGTATCCTCGTTTAGTCGATCGATCAAGTGGCTACAACGCAGACCTCATCGGACCAGGAAGGATGGGTTGGATGCCGGCACGCCGGTTCGACGCCGCGCGCGTGCTGATCACCCGCCGGGATGCCCGCCTCAAACAGAGCGACGTGGCGCTCGGCATGCGAGTCAGTGCTGCTCGGGTCAGCGCCTGGGAGACGGAACGCTCGGTTCCCGACCCGGAGAAGTTGCCTCGCTTGGCCGAGCTCCTTGGGCGCGGCCTGGACGACTTGTTTCCGCGTGAGGGGCGTCCCGACCTTGCCGACCTCCGTGCCGATGCTGGCTACTCGCAGGCGGATACCAAGCATCTGACGAAGACCAGGACGGCCGGCCCGGTGGCCGCCGCAGAGAAGGGCCAGCGGCGTCTTGCCGAGGAGTATCACGCACCGTTGGCCAAGGCGTACGGCGTGGGCGTGGAAGCGCTGCTCCGTGCCCAGGAGCGCTCCTTCGGTATTGACGTGCCCGAGCCCGGCGAGCAGCCGGAAACGCCGCGAGTCGCTAGCGACGGGCTGCCCGAGACTCTCGCGGAGAAGATCACCTATCTGCTGGAGCAACTGCCGTCACCGCCGTCGGACGCGGAGGTCGCGGCCCTGGGCAACAGCCGTACGGGGGCGGAGAACCTCGACGAGGACCTGGTGCGCGATCTGCGTACCGGAGTGGTGACGAGCGCCCAGGACGAGGTGCTGCATGCGTTGGCCGAAGCGCTGGATACCACTCCGCTCATCTGGTCCGCCGACGCCGACGTGCAGCGGATCATTGCGGAAACGATGCTGCTCAGGGGTCAGGTCGCCGCACTCGCAGCACGCGGCGGCGGACAGGAAGGGCTCTCGGCAGAGTTGCTGCAGTTCATCCTCAAAGAGGTCGAGAAGGTCAAAGCGGACGTCCAGGGGAGCGGCTCCTCTGAGACCGTCTGACTGACCAGCCCTGGAACGGCGTTCCCGGCACGAAAATGCATGATCCTCGTGCCGGGAACGCGGTCTTAGAGGCGGATGGAGACCTCCATCAGGGTCTGGCTGGCATGGGCGGCGAGGGCGGCCCGCCAGACCTTGGTCAGGTGAGGGGGGATCAGGCCCGGCTCCATGTCATCGGGGTGGCAGAACCGGTACTCGCTCAGCTCAGTCTCCTGCAGCTCGATCGCGGCCCGCTCCTTCTCGCCGAGGATCCCTCCGTCGTAGACGTAGAGCACCTGGGCGCCTCGGCCGGGGACGGTGAGCCAGGCGTGTACAAGCAGGCGGCCGATAGGGGGCGTGATGCCGAGTTCCTCGCGCACCTCTCGTACGGCGGCCGCGTACGGCGTCTCGTCGTGGTCAATGTCGACCGCCCCGCCGGGCAGGTTCCAGTGGTCCTTGTATGTCGGATTGACGATGAGGACGGCGCCCTCTGTGTCGAAGAACAGGGCAGCGGCGGAGGCGCTCAGGTGGGAGGAGGTGGCACTCATGGTTACATCCTGGAGGTGTGGGGGACGGGTTGCTCGGTGACGGTGCTGCCGATGAGCGGGACGGCGGCAGGGCGCGCCGAGCGGTAGACGTCGGCGACACGCACCAGCCAGGCGACCTCCGAGGCGAAGTCGCCGCCGGCGGTTTCGAACCTGACAGGCGCTCCGGCGGGGTGGCGGACGGCGCCCAGCGCCGACTTGAGCCAGTACGCTTCGGCCACGGCCGCCGCGTCTGTGCCCCGGTGCCCTTCGGCGTCGGCGAGCTCGCGGGCCCGTGAGAGTAGGTCGGCCGGCACCCGGCGCCGCAATTCGTGGGTGACATCCCGGATCTCGGTGACGTAGCGGCCGAGCCGGATCTGCGGGGTGGCATCGTGCGACAGGACGTCGCGGGCCAGGTTCACCACGGCAGCGGCCCTATGACCATCCAGCAGCAGGCTGGGCTGGTATAGGGCGATGCCGTCCACTGCGAGTACGAGGTCACGCCACAGCGGGTGCAGGCGGACCACGGTCCGCATGCACTGGATTCGCCCGATGAGCGCCCGGGCAGCAGGGGTGACGGCCCCGACCAACCACAAGAGGAAGCCGGCGTACAGCACGGCATCGGTGATCTGCTCCTGCTGAACCACGGCTGCGGTCGACGGGAGCGCCACCGCGGTGGGGATGAGGAACGCGGTACGCAGGACGGCGTACAAGATGATCACGACCATGCCGGCGGCCATCATTGCCAGCCCGGCTCGCAGCGGCCACCGGCGGGCATGGCGTGCGGCCCTGCCCCACTGGTAACCGCACACAGCTGCTGCCGCCGCGGTGTACAGGTAGAGCAGACCCATGTAGAGGACCAGGCCGGGTTCGCCGATGTGCCGGCCGACGAAGTACGGGCTGTCTGCCCCGGTCTTCGTCCGGTCTAGGGCGAGGAAGAACACGCCGGCCAAGCACAGAACGGTCGCCAGGGAAGCCCGGGCGGCGACGCGATGCGCCAGCGACGTGATCTTGATGTGGCGGGCGGTGGCGTCCTCGTCGGCGTAGACGTCCGTGACGTAGGTCAGCAGTCCGCAGATCCCGACGATCGCCAGGATGTGCTTCAGGAGGGTGGGCAGGTCGTTGATGCCGAGCGGATCGATCACCGCGCGGCCGAGGTCGGTGCGCAGTCACCATGCAGTGGCGAAGGCGGCGAAGGCACCCCACAAGGAGCGCTCGCGACGCCGGCCGCGTATAGCTGCGGGGATACGCATGATGACCTGCAGCAGGAGCAGGACGACGATGAGAGTGATGGTCGCGTCAGGTGCGGACACGGGTCTTCCGGTCGTTGCGGGGACGGGGAACTAGGAGAGGACGGGACAGGTCTTCATCGAGGTGCCGGAGCGTCGTGTCCTCGATGTAGTCGATGGCGTACGCCTCGTTGTGGAGGAGGTCGGCCAGCATCTCGGCGCGCATCTCGGTGTGGGAGTCGTACCGATGCCGGGCCATGATCCGGCCGCGCCGGGTCAAGCGGTGCAGGACGTTGGGTGGAAAGTCCGGCAGGAGTCGGGCCAGTTCCTCGTAGCTGACTTCGGTCTCGTCGTCGCACCACATGTGGGCCAGCTCGTGGAGGATGATCCGCATGCGGTGGAAGGCGGTGGTGCCCTCCACATACAAGATCATGTCGACGGGTGCGTCATCGAGGTGCAGCCATAGGCCGCACACGTCGGTGTTGGCCAGCAGGTAGTCGGGGATCGCCACTAGTTTGATCTTTCGGCCGCGCGCCGCCTCGATGCCTGTGATCAGCCCGTCCAGCGTGAACGGTCGCGGGATCGGCATCTGCTCCAGCAGCACCCGACACTCCTCGCGCACGGCACGACGCCGCTCCGCGGCCTTGGGAGGGTTCCGCCGGCCACGGTCGCTCAAAGGTCGGCGCCAGCCACCGCGCAGGCTTGCCCACAACATGGCGCTGCCTGATCTGCTCAAGCCGGGTCGGCCATCGGGGCGGGTGTAGCCAATTCCGCTGCTGCCCTGGTGATCGGATTGGAGCGCGTCATGAAGATCCTTTTTACGGTTCGACGGTCTTACTGCCTGGGGAATTGAGTGCCTCGGCGGCCTCAGCGAGATTAGGCGACAGCCCGCGCGTCACAGCAACACATAGCCTGCGCTTATCCTTTTGATGAGAACTCCCAGTTCACCCTGCCCTGCAAGAACCTTCACGCTTCAAGTAGTGGACGAGGTGTTCGGGGTCAACTCCCCTAAAGGCGCGCCGAGATACCGGTGGCCGCCTGAGTGGGGTGACCGTGAATGCGACGGCAGTGTGACCTGAGCCCCACCCTCCCGTCGTTATGTGAACGTTATGAATAAGAGTGAGACGCAGTTGATTGTCACCCGCATTCTGAGGCAAGCCCGCGCGCGGCGTAACACTTCGGGCATACCGGGTTTTGTGGCGTCGTTCGGTGACCGGTCTTCTGTCGGAATCACCCAAGCCCAGACGGCGCAGCTGGCCGGCGTCAGCCGTCGTTGGTACAACGCCCTGGAATCCGGCCGGCCGGAGAACTACAGCGACAATTTTCTGCAGGCTGTCCGGCGGATCCTCGACCTGAGTACTGAGGAGTGGGACATCGTGTACCGCATCACCCGCGGTCGAGTCCCCAACTCGGCACCCGTCAGCTCCCTCAGTGGCCTGCTGCCGGATGCGATCCGCGATGTCGTCGAGCAGAGCCCCACATGGGCGCTCTACGTCAACGACTTCCGCTGGGACGTGCTCGCCTACAACGCCAAGACCCGCGAATACTTCCCCTGGATTCGGCATGGCCTCAATGTGATGGAGTGGGCCCTCACCTGGCCCGAAGCCCGTGCCCAGCTCATCGACTGGCAGGATGAATGGGCGCTGCCGATGGTCGCCCAACTCCGTCTGCACGCGGAACAATGGCCCCACGATGCGCGACTCCAGGCAGTTGTCGGCACCGTCATGGCTGACCCAATCGCGGGCAAGCTGTGGAACGCGCCCAACCTGCCAGCCATTACGCACCCGGCATCGCACCAGCCGCGGCGACTCTACTTGCCTCGGCAGGGCGGCAAGGAGTTCGCCATACGGCTTCTACCGTTCACCCCCATGGAGTTGCCCTCCTGTCGTCTGATGGCCATCACGCCCGTGAAATAAGAGTCGGGTCTCTGATGGCGAAGCTGCGCGGTCTCGGTGTGTAATGGTTCGCGATGTGTGCGCGGGTCAGCGAGCCCGCGCGGGGTATCGGGGTTTCTGGGCACATGCGTGCGGTCCAACCACTCGATGCCGCTGGGCCTCGTCCTCCGCATGGCCGCCGAGCGCTCCTGGCTCTCCACAACTGCAGGAGCGTGAGTCGTCCGATGGCTGCTGCGAGCGGGATGGTGGCCATCGCGACGGCGCAGCCGAGGTTCGTGGCGATCATCAACGGCCGTTTCCGGAGCCGGTCGGCCCAGGCGCCGGCGGGGAGCGAGAACAGCAGCGGCGGGGTCTTCTGCGCGGCGGCGAGGACCGCGGCTCGCCAGGCGCTCGCGTGCAGGGTGACGACCGCGACCAGGGGGATGGCGACAGAGCTGAGCGAGGAGCCCAGGACGTCGATGGCCTGCCCGGTCCAATAGAGGCGGAAGTCGCGGTGCCGCCACAGGGTCGTACGCGGGGGCGAGTTCATCCACCTGCGCTTTCTGGAGCGGATGACGGTGCCGTTCGGCTGTCGTAGGGAGTGAAGTGGGCCGGGGGGTGGTCGATGGGCAGGTCGGGGCGCCAGGCGGTGAGGATATGTGCGCTGCACTCGAAGAGACCGTCGGGCAACTCGTCGAGCGGCCACCAGGCCCAGTCGCCGACGCTCTCGTCTGGCTGGGTGGTGGGTTCGCCCTGCCAGATGGTGACGAGGGCGCCTACGGTGACGCGTACGACGTCGCCGACGTGATCGACGAGGGTGCCCAGGAGGGTGACGTCTTCGGGGCGCGCGGACAGGCCGGTCTCCTCGGCCAGCTCGCGCACGACCGTCTTCTCCAGGGGTTCGCCGATCTCAAGAGATCCGCCGGGGAGTTCGAGAGTGCCGCGGCGGTGGCGGCCCAGGAGTAGACCGCGGTCGCCGAGGACGATGGCGCCCACGCCGATCGCGGCGTGCGGGACGGGCGGGCGTCGGCTGCGGGGGCGGCTGGTGATCCGCGCAGGTAGGACGGTCCTGCGCCGGGCCTGGATGAGCTGGCAGGTGACGGGGTTGTCCGGGGCGGGTGCGTGGAGCTGGGTGATGGCCTCCACCGTGAATCTGTAGTCCGTCAGGAGGTCTTCCCACACCTGGGCGGTGAGCACCCAGGTCTGCAGCGGCAGCGGGTCCATGCCCTTGAGCGCGACCGTCTCCGCGCGTGGAGCCACGGTGTCGGAGGGGCCATGGCCGTGCCAGTTGGTGTGCAGAACGGAGAAGACGAGCGGGGCTCCGGGGAGTAGTCCGTCGCGCAGCGCGGGCAGTGAGATGTGGGGGTCGATTCCGGCGAGTGTGCAGATGCCGTACGCCGCGTCGTACGGCTGAGCCTGCTGAAGGTGCTCGATCACGTCCGCGTGCAGGAACCGGACGCCGGGTACGTCGCCGAAGTGCCCAGTGGCGCGTCGGTGTTGGGTCGGCGAGAGTTCGACCGCGTCGACGAGTGCGCCGTGGGCTTGTGCGAGGTGGACGGCGTAGTGGCCTGCGCCGGAGCCGATGTCCAGGACCCGCTTTCCGGCCAGGGGGCCGAGGACGTCGTCGCCGGGGCCGACACCGTCCCAGAAGCCCCATCGCAGCTGTTCAGGTGCGGGCGGCATGTAGGACCGGTCGAGCTGAAACTGACCATAGGCAGTCCAGGTCTCGGGGTTGGGGGACGCCTCGACGGACATGAGAACTCCAAAGGGGAGGGCCGGGGTTAGGTGTGATCGGTGACGAGGTACTGCGGGCCGCGGCCGGTGCGGGCCCGTTCGATGGCCTCCAGGCGGGCGAACGCTCCCTCGGCCAGCAGAGGTCGCCACTCGTCGAGGCCGTGGATCGCCCACATGTCGTGCTCTGCCGGGTCGACGCGAATCTGCCGCAGCTGTTCAGGGCTGAGGCTGCCGCCGTCGAAGATGAAGCCGATCTTGCCCATGGGCCAGCGGGGCCCGGGGTGCAGGTAGTGCGTGAGCAGCAGGCGGGGTTGGCCCTGGCCGAGCTCGAGTCCGGTTTCCTCGGCCGTTTCGCGGCGCGCGGTCTGCAGGGGATCCTCGCCGGCGTCACTGTTCCCGCCTGGAAACTGCCAGGGTCGACCGCCGTACACCGAACGCAGCATGACGGGCCGATCGCGGTCGTCGCGTACGTAGAAGCAGCTGTACACAGTGTGGTGCGGAACGGTCTGTACGTATGCCTCGGGCGACACGGGCATCGGCTGCCCCGCGAGTGCCGGCCGGTGGTCGAACTCGATCGCGAGCGGTCCAAGGGCCTCCTTCTCTGGTGGGTAGATGCGGCGCAGGTTGGCGAGCTGCTCGGCCTCTGTGGCGTCAGGGTCGATGCGGGAGGTGTCCTCCGCGGCGAGCAGCTCGGCGAACGAGGCGTGCGGCGTGATCCGCGCGACCCTTACGTCGAGTTCGCGGCCGGAGTCCTCGCCGTGGAATACGGGCACGTCGCCGACCGCGACGTCCGTCATCCGGGGTGTGCGCACCCGGACTTCGATGGTCTTGCGGCCGGATTCCACCTGGGCGTAGTAGCGCTCGTACAGGCCCAGCCCGTGCTGTGGCTCGACCTGGTCGGGTGCCGGTTCAGTCATGGGCGCTCACCTTCTCTGGCTGCGCGGCCGGGGCATCGGCGGTGTCGGAGCGCCACGTCCACACGAGCCGGTTGTGGGTCTTGTCCAGCACGTGGCCTGCGGGTAGTTCGGTGTCAGGGGTTCCGGCGGGATGAACCTCCAACTGGGGGTAGCCGTGGGCTCGTTCGTGGACGTCCCAGCGACGCACGGCGAAGGTGAGCTGTTCGGCCAGAGCAGGCCCGGATGGCCCGAAGCCGTGAGCCAGAAACTCCGAGCAGCGCTGTTCGGCCGTGGGGCCGTCCTGGACCAGGACGTGGGTCAGGTAGGCGAGGGAGCCGACCGCTGTGATCGCGGCGGCGTCCGAGCCTTTCGGCAGCGCGGTGATGCCACTGCTCTGATCACGGTTGCGGGCGAGGCGGCAGAAGCCGGGCAGCGTGGTGGCGAGGAAGAGCTGCAGGGTCTCGAACGACTCGTTGCCTGCCACGGTCACGCCGGTGGCCACTTCGTGGCGAGGGCCAGCGAGGGCATCGTCCAGACCGGTGGTCTCGGCGGGGACGCCGTCGGGGAAACGGAGCTGCAGTTCGCCGTCGGCGAGGTCGACGGCGGGGACGGCGCGGGCCGCGGGCCCGCGGTCGCGGATGAACCCACAGAACGTGAAGTCCGTAGCACGCAGCACCGGGCCGTGCTTTTGAAAGGCGATGGCGCGGGTGTAGTCATGGACTTCCAGTGGGAGGACGAGATAGCGGCCGTCGGCGAGCTGGTCACGCCAAGCGGGAGCGATATCCCAGCAGTTGTAAGTAATCACCGCAGCATCGAAACCCCCGCGGGGCATGTGCTCGACGGCGCCGTCGCTGGCAGAGCCGAGCACCGCTGTGACGCGACCGCTGCCGGCCTCGGCGGTCAGCCGCCGCGTGCGGCGCACGACATACGGTGCGAGGTCGACGGTGATCACGCGGCCGGTCGGCCCGACGACGTGTGCGATCAGTTCGGCGTTGTAGCCGCCCGAGCCTCCCTCGAATACCGTCATCCCCTCGGCCAGATGCAGGTGCTCGGCCATGTCGGCCTGGAGCCAGGCCGCAGACACGGAACTGGTCGCCTGAGCAAGGTCGTTGTGCTCGGTGGCCACGGCCAGGTTGCTGTGGTACGCGGTCCGCAGAGGGCTCTCGGGGGTGAAGCGGTGCCGCGGGACCGAGCGGAGCGCTTGCTGGATCGGCGGGGAGGGGGCCCAGCCGCCGGCAATGACCCGGTCAGCCATCTGCTCGCGTCGCTCGATCGCCTCTGGCGGCTCGCCGGGCACCGGCGGGCAGCTGTTGTCGACCGGATAGGCGTGCGCGGACGGCACGTACGGAAGGACTCCCGGCCAGACCAGGTCCAGCGCCCGCGCTGAGGTGCCTGGCAGCCGGTCCAGACGGTGCAGGGTGTGCAGCGGTCGCCAGTCCACGTGCCCGAACCGGTTCGGCTTCAGCGACTGGGCCTGCCCGGTGTGAGACGTGACGCGGACCACCACGCTCGTACGCAAGAGGCCGTCCGGGGCATCGAAGTGCAGTCCGAGGACGTGCGCGTCGGCGGGATCGGCCATCACGCCGGTCTGCTCGGCCAGGGCGCGCACCGCAGTCTGCTCGAATCCTTCCCCGGGCTCGGCCATGGCGCTGGGCAGCTCCCACTCCTGTTGTTGCGAGCGCCCCAGCAGAACGCGCCCCAGGGCGTCGGTGCCCACGACGTGCACCGCGGTCACCGAACTCGACGTCGGGAGAGTGGGGTTCGTGATCTGCACGGCGGGCTTCTTCAGCCCGCGCAGGACCAGGACGGCCATCCCGTTCGCGTCGAAGCGCTGTGCCTGCTCCCACATGCTCATCAGGTGCGCGACCTCGTCCTCGTCGAGGGCGATGCCCCGGCGCTCGGCGGGGGTGGTCGCGGTGAGCGGTGTGATGACGACGAGGGCACCGTGCTTGCGTAGCCGCCGGCCCAGCGTGCGGGTCAGGCGCGTGCGGTCGCGCAGGAACGCGAACACCATCCGCAGGACGATCAGGTCGTAGCCGTCTGCGTGCAGTTTCGAGAGGTTGGCGCGCTCGATGTCCAGGTGCAGCCAGCGAACGGCTCCGTGCGAGGGGTCTTCCGGGTGCGCGTCGGTGCTGGGGAAGGCGGCGTCGGCCCAGTCCACGGCGTCGACGGCGTAGCCCATGGAGGCCAGGTGCAGGGCCAGTTCGCCGGTCCCGCACCCCACGTCGAGTGCTCGGCCTCCATCGGAAGCGGGCACGTGCTGGGCGAGCAAAGTGCGCTCCTCCTTGTCGAGAGGCCGGTAGCGGCGCCCCTCGGCATAACCGCTGTTCCATTCATCCTGCGAGGTGAACAACGAGTGGCACATCCTTACTTTGAGGGGTGGCTGGAGAGGCGTCGGCCAGAGCCAGCAGGTCGGAACGGCGGGGCCGTTGAGGGATGGGTCAGCTCCACCCCATCGCCGTGTACGGCTCGTCGCGGGCGATAGCTCGCAGCGCGACGCGGGTGTACTCCACGAGGGACTCGGGCAGGGCGTCGAGCGGCCACCACCGCCACTGGGTGCACCGCTCGGGTTCGAGCACGCGCGGTCGCCGCTCCAACGGGAGGCGGTGAAGAACAGCTGGATACGCGACGTGGAGCTGCCGGGATCGAGGAGATCCAGGGTGTGGGCCAGGCGGAGATCTTCAGCGGCGATGGTGAGCCCGGCCTCCTCGGCCGTTTCGCGGACCATGCAGGCCAGGGCAGACTCGCCGGCCTCTCGGTGTCCGGCCGGCAGATGCCAGGCGCCGGGAGCGAAGGCGCTGTCCGGGTGGCGTTGGCCGAGCAGCACCGCGCCGTCGCGTACAAGGACGAGATGCGCTCCGACGATGCTGCGATCTCGGTGCTCGTCCGGCTCCGTCACCTTCACGATCGCGGGCCTGCCCGAGCCGTCGAGGAGGGGCTGTGGAAGGCGTCGATGTTCGTCGAGGGTCGCCATGGTGGCGGGGTCCATCGTCATCTCGGCCGTCTCGTCGATGCGCGTCCACCGCAACTGGATGCCTTCGCGTAGTTCGATCTCGTGGACGGCCCGGTTGAGCGTGCCGAGGTAGACATGCACACGGTTGGTCAGGACACCGTTGGCATCGACGGTGTCCCGGGTCCGGAACGGGACGAGGTCCTCTACGACAAGACCGATCTCCTCCTGTAGTTCACGCCTGATGCAGTCGTCGTTGCTCTCTCCAGCGTCGAGGCGGCCTCCGAGCAGACACCAGTGGCCGGCGCGCCAGATTGGCTTGTTAGCCGCGCGCAGGTGCAGCAGGTACTCACCGCTGTCGTTGACGAGCAGCGCGGCGGTGCCACTTCCACGGAGTAGTTCCGCGTGGCCGGGGCTGTGCACGGTGTCGGTGGACTGAAAGGACACGATGCTCCTTCGGAGGGCTGGTCAGGCGGACTCGGAGGCGGCCGTGGGCCGGGCGGGGCGGGGCAGGACGGGGGCGTACTGGGCGGCCTGGGCGCGGAACATGGATGCGTATTGCTTGTTCGCTTCGATCAGCTCGTCATGGGTGCCGTGCTCGGCGACGTGCCCGTTGTTCAGGACGTAGATCTGATCGGCCCACCGCACGCCGGACATGCGGTGTGTCACCAGCACCACGGCCCGGTGGGGCGCGGCCAGCTCTCGGATGCGATCGAAGGTACGGATCTCGGCCTCGGGGTCCAGGGCGGAGGTGGGCTCATCGACGATGAGGAGGCTGTCCGCGGTGGAGGTCTCGGCGCGCCAATGCGACCGCGCCAGGCCGACCTTCTGCCACTCTCCGCCGGACAGTTCGGTCGCACCTCGGAACATGCGGGCCAGCAGCGTATTGAGCCCCTCCGGGAGTTTGTCGAGCAGCGACACTGCACCCGCGAAGCGCACCGATGAATTCAACTCCTCATCGGTGGAGGGGCGGTGGGGACGGCCGATCCGAATGTTCATCGAGGCGGTCATCGGCCACCGCTGGAAGTCCTGTGTCAGTTGCCCAACCCGCTCGAAGAGCTTGAAGCGGTTGAGCTGGGTGACTGGGGATCCGCCCCAGGAGACCGAGCCGGTGGTCGGGACCAGGAGGCCGCTAATGATCTTCACTAGCGTGGACTTGCCCGCGCCGTTGTCGCCGACCACGGCAGTCACGCTGCCCATGGGAAGGGTCAACGACACCTTGTCCAGGGCCGGTTCATCCCGGTCGGGATAGCGGTAGCCGACCTGCTCCAGAACGATCGCGTCGACCCGCTCCGGCAGGTCATCCCCGCCGTCCGGAATGGTGCGCCGGGCTGCCTCGACGAGGAAGCGCTCGTGATCCTGCACATACAACGACTCCTCGTGCAGGTCGTTGACGTTCATCACGAGGGCGCCGAGGCTGGCCGAGCCGGAGCGGATGGCGAACACCGCAGTGCCGGCGACGGCCAGGCTCATCTGCCCGCCCGTGACCAGCCAGAACATCACCGCATAGGTCGCCGCCGTCGCGATGCCAGACATCGCCTGCGCCAGCAGCTCGGTCGCAGCCTTCCCGTTGGCCAGCCGCTGCTGTTCTTCCTCCGCGTTCTCGGCCATGTCCCGGTAGCGCGCCAGCAGATAAGGGCCCACACCGTGCAGACGCACTTCCTGGGCGGCGCTGCGCTCGGTCAGAAGGTTGCCGATGAGACGACTGGCCCGCAGGTGCTCGACCCAGTTCAGCACCGACACGTAGCGCCGCTGCGCCACCCTCATGGCGCCCCAGCCGCGTGGGGCCACGATCAGCAGCAGCATCGGGATGAGAGCCCAGTGCAGCACGAGCAGGATGCCGGCCGTGGAGATGAGCCCGATCATGCTGTTCAGGCCGGCGACGCAGGTGGAGATCATGCGGCGCGCGTACGTGGGGCCGTAGTAGGCCACGTCGAGCAGCCGGCGAAAGGCCGGGTCCTCGATCGCCTCCAGCTCGACGGCCTGCGCCGCGTCCAGGTACTCCGTCGTGGCGATCCGCTCGACGAGTGGCTCCAGACGGCCGGCGCGCGACGTTGACCAACTGGCCAGACCTGAATTGACCACGGCCGCGCCTGCCCCGACGAGCATCGCCGGCAGCGCCGCGTCGAGGCGGTCCGCCGGGCTGCCCGCGCCGAGCAGTGCATGCATCACTGCGTTGAGGACGAGGAGGTTCACCGCGGCGACGATGCCCTGGCCGATCTCGCAGGCGCCGACGCTCAGCAGAGCGCCCCGGTCGGCCCGCCAGGCTCGCCGCAGTGTGCCCCACACCTGCCGGGGCATGGAACGAAGTGCGCTCCATAGCGTCAACTCGAGCCGAGCGTGCTCGTGTTCGGTCCACCCCATGTCATAGCGAAGCGGTCCTCCGAACAGCTCCTGTTCGGAACGGGAGACCTTGGGCTCCTCCACTCGGGGACGGCGCAGAAGCCTCATGCGGCGTCACCCGCAGTGGTGGGGTCGGCTTTGATAACGGCGTACAGGGTCCCTTCGACGAAGTGGCGGAGCACGCCCTGGGTGTAGGGGTGACAGTCCTGGGGCGGGTCGCCGGGTTCGGCCCACAGGAGCTCCGAGTGCTTGTCGGGCTCGCTATTCGTCGGGGTTCCTTCCCAGTAGCGCGTTACCCAGGCCGTCCCGAGCCGCCGAGAACCGTCTGCCGCGACGAACTGGAATAGCCCGCAGAACTCGGCGTCGTGGGGGTTGATCCGGATCCCCAGCTCCTCCTCGGCCTCCCGGATCGCCCCTTCCAGAGGGGACTCGCCCTCCTCCAAGTGACCTCCCACCACTGTGAGTTGTCCGGGCGCGTACTGATCTTGTGCACGCCGTAGAAGCGGCATCCGTCCGTCCTGGCGGTACGGGAGCATGAGCACGTCGACGATGCTGGTGTAGCGGTCCCTCACGCGAACGCCTCCTCGGATGCTGCTCCGAGGCGCTCCGTAGCGCCGACGGGCGCACAGGGATGAGGGGGACAGGCTCCAGGCGGAGGTCCGAGGCGCACGGGCACATGGAATTCGAGCGTGGTGTGCGCGCCAATGGCGATCATCTGGCGGGGCATACGGCCTCCTCGGTGTGCGTGCTCTCGGACAGGTGCTCGGAATAACGGCCCGCTGGGCCAGTCGTTCGGGGCACAGAAGGGGTATTTCTTGGAACGCATGTGCTGTTCTGAGGGTTTGGGCAGGTGCCCCCGCGTTCTCCGGGAGGGGGGCCTCAAGTTCGTCACGCGTGTGGGGGGCGACGCGGCTTCGCCGCCGTGTCGGAGGTTGCGGCGACTAGAGGTGATGGGCCGTCAGGCGGGTCGCGAGGGCGCTGCGGCCGTGGCGAGCCGAGGTGACGTAGGTGACCGAAATCGTGGGTGTGCTGCGGTGCGGCGGGCGAGCATCGCGGCGGCACGTGCAAGATCCTCCGGGGTGTCGACCGCGATGCCGCTGTCGGACACGGGCAGCATCTGCACTCGGTGGCCGTGCTCGATGAACCGCAGCATCTCGACGCCCTCGGCCTGTTCGAGAGGGCCCTGCGGGAGCTGCCGGAAGCGTTCGAGAGCCTCGCGTGTGAAGCCGTAAAGGCCGAGCTGTCGCAGGAAGGAAGGCCGGCTGCTGCGGGGGTAGGGGATGGGCTGCCGCGAGAACATCAGCGCCTGGCTTTCGGTTCCGACGACAACCTTGACGACGTTGTGGTCGAGTACGGCCGCGGTTTCGCTCAGCTCGGCGTACGCGTTAACGGCCAGGGCCTTGCCGTCCAGGTTGGCGAGCGCGTCGGATAAAGCATCGATGGCTGACGGCTCAATGAAGGGCTCGTCGCCCTGGACGTTGATGTACGCGTCCGCGCGGAGACGCTCGGCGCACTCTGCGACGCGGTCGGTGCCGGTGGCCTGCTCGCCGGTCCGTACGCAGTCGATGCCCAGCTCGTGGCACGCTGCCTCGATGCGCTCGTCGTCCGTCGCCACTACGGCGCTGTCCAGAGACGTGGCTTCCAGACAGCGCTGGTGAACGTGCCAGAGCAGCGGCTTGTCGCCCAGACGGGCCAGGGGTTTGCCGGGGAAACGCGAAGCCCCCCACCGGCAGGGGATGACGGCTATGTGCCGGCGTCCAGGTGTTTTCGGTGGTGAGGCTGTGGTGGCGGCCACGGGATCTCCTAGCGGTCGGCTGGGTGTCGGAGTCAGAGAAGGGCGAGTTTGGCGCGGACCGTGGGTGCGGCGGCCTCGGTGAAGGGACGCCACTCGTAGCCGCCCACTTCCGCGGCCTGCAATGTCACTTCGTGCTCCGAACCGAGGCGGAAGATCCAGCGGAAGTCGATGTGCTGGTGATCGGGCTCGCCCTTCGAGGGGTTTGCGTCGATCGCGTGCACGTCGATATCGAAAGGGATGTCTGCGAATCCGGGAAGAGCGACAACGGCGCTTGGCGGGATGCCTGCTTCTTCGTGGAGTTCACGCAGTGCCGCAGTGGGGAGGTCGGGGTCCTCTGCCTCGTTGTGGCCCCCGGGCGCGAGAACCTTTCCGGAAGCCTTGTGGTGGATATGGAGGATCCTCTGGTCGCGGTCGAGGAGGATGGCGCTGCAGGTCACGTGGGCCGGGAACGTCTTGCGGCTCGTGGGGTCGTCGCCGCCGGCGAGTGCGGTGAAAAGCGGTGCCAGCCCGTCGCGTTCGTGCGGGTAACGGGAGAGGTACGTCTCGGTGACGGCGCGGATGTGCTGTGCGGAAGGGGGCACGGAATCACCTTTCGAAGTGGTCGAGCCAGGTCCTGGCGATGGCGTGACGGTCGGATGCCGCCATCTCGTGCATGCCGGGCTCGAACTGGTCGCGGCTAAGAGCTGCTGTGGCGGCGAGTATTTCGGCCTGGACGAGATGGATGTACGAGCCGACAGCGGCGCCGTGCACGAAGTTGACCGCGCCGCCGTCGGCGAGCACGAAGAAGTAGTGGCCGGTGATTTCGTACCGAGTCAACTCCGGGCTGGTAGACGTGCGTTGGTAGAGACTGTGGAGGCTTCCAAGCTCAAGTTCGTCCTCTGAGGAGGTGACCGACCCGAGATACGCACCGTTGCGCAGGGCAGCGAAGTCGCTCTGCTGCAGGGCGAGGTTGCCGGTCGCACACAAGACGAGTTCCGCCTCGCGGACCGCGTCCGCGGCGGACGCGCAGGTACGGAAGCCCAGCGAGTGCGCCTGCACCTGCCTGACTGGGTCCTTGTCGTACACCGTGACGCGCAGGTCCAGCGCCCGCAGCGTCTGAGCGATAGCGCGCCCGACTTTCCCGAAGCCGATGACGCAGGCGTTGCGGCCGGTCAGAATATCTCCGCGCCCGCGCACAAGAGCCTCGGTGGAGAAGACGATCGAGCGACCCACGAGGTGGTCCTCGCAGTCCTTGAGCGGGGAGCGGGCCACGGAGACGACTGGGCACGGCAGGGAGTCGAGCGCCGCGTATCGCTGGTGTCCGTTCTCGGTGTCCTCGACGACGCCGAGGATGCGGCCGGAGAACTTGCTCACGAGGGTGTCGAGGCTCGCCGCGAAGTAGCCGCCGATGTCCACCAGGACGACGTCCCGGCCGCTGGCCGTGTCCTCCAGGTAGTCCAGAGCCTGGGTCTCGTCGGTGAACCGTTCTCGGGTGAGGTCGTGGACTGGGAGGGTGCGGCGGACGTCGTCGAGGGTCGGCTGGTGGATCGACCGGGGCTTGGGGAGTACGGCGCCGACCGTGGACACCTCGGTCATGGCGCGCAGGAACGCCGGCCGCTCGGGGAGCAGATGCGTGATGACCAGCGTCGTGATCGCCTCGCCTGCGGGGAATTGCGCGGTGATCTGCCGGAAGAAGGCGTCCAGCCGGGCTCGCTCGGGACTTTCCATTGCGTCTCCTCTCGGGCTCCGGGTCGCGGAACTATGCGGCTCGGCTGTAGTTGGGGACCTGTGCGGCCAGAGCCTGCATGTGAGCACGCAGCCCGTTGTGGAGGTCGACTCGCGGCTGCCAGCCGAGGATCTCTCGGGCACGGCTGGGGTCGGCGCGAGTGAGGAGGACGTCACCGCTGCGCGCGTGGTTCTGCTCGATCTGGATGTCGCGGCCGATGAGGCTGGTCGCGATGTTGATCACTTCCAGCAGCGACGCGTTCGACCCGCCGCCCACGTTGATCGCGCCCTGCGCGGTCGGCACGACGGCGGCGGCGATCGTGGCGGCGACCACGTCGTCGATGTAGGTGAAGTCGCGTCGCTGGTGGCCGTCTCCGTACAGGCGCAGCGGCTGTCCGGTCAGAGCTGCCTGCAGGGCGCGGTGGGTGAACATGTCCGCGCGCTGGCGGGGGCCGTAGACGGTGAAGTACCGCAGGGCGACGACGCTGGGACCGTTGGGGCGCGTGGCGTAGGCGAGGCAGAGCTGTTCCTCGGCCAGTTTGGTCACCGCGTACGGGGACGCCGGTTGCGGGCGGTCGGCTTCGACGCTCGCGCCGCCGTCGGTCGGCCCGTAGACGCTGGAGGAGGAAGCGACGATCAGCCGCGGAACGCCGATGCGCGTGCAGGCTTCCAGCACCCGGTGGGTGGCCAGCACGTTGGACGCGAGGTAGTCGCCGAACTGCGGACCCCAGGAAGGCCGTACGCCGGGAATTCCGGCGAGGTGGAAGACCGCGTCCGCGTCGATCAGGAGAGGGTCGATCGCGCAGTGGAGGAGGTCGGCAGTGACGTGGTGGTAACCCGGGAGGCCCCGCAGGGCGGCGAGGTTGGCGCCGGCCGTGTGGTCGGTGGACGGGTCGCGGCGGTCGACGCCGATCACGGTGGTGCCGGCCTGGACGAGGGCGTGGGCGAGGTGGGAACCGATGAATCCGGCGGAGCCGGTCACCACGGCTCGGCGGGGGGCAGCGGCGGTCGGGTGCTGCTCGTGCTGCGGCACGGGAATCTCCAGAGAGGTGTGGTCGAAGGGGGGGAAGGTCAGGTGAGGCGGGACAGGACGGTTCGGCCGTGCGCGCTCAGAGTGAGGTCGTTTTCCTTGTGGCCCTTGACCAGGGCGGTGGCCGCCTCGATGGCGCCGAAGGACTCCAGGAGGCGCCGTTCGGCGTCGGTCAGCGGACGCCCGTAGCCGTCGAGGAATGCCGTTCGGAGGTGGGGTGCGGCTTGCCAGCGTCGGAACTCGAGCCGAGCGAAGTCGCGGACGCGGGCGTCGCGTCGCATGTGCTCGAAGTCGCAGACACCGAAGACGTCTCCGACCAGCCAGTTCCGCGGCTGGTAGTCGAGGTGGCAGACCGCGCCGTCCATGAGGCTGTTGCCCAGGATGGCCGCATGGTGCTTCAGCAGGTTTCGCTCGGCCGTGTCGATCAGGTCGGCGTGAACGGCCCGGTCGATCCAGCTCTGGAGGCGCTCGGCGAGTGCTGCGCCAACGGCGCCGCCCTGGGGCATGGAGGTGGCCCGGTGGAGCTTGCCGAGGACGTGGCCGGCCTCGTGATGGGCCAGTTCCTCCTCGGGTGAGCCCGGGGCTGCGGTGTCCGCCCGAGCGCCTGCGAGCGCGGTAAGGAGAAGGGTGCGGGTGGCGTCGTCACGGCCGACTAGCTTCGGCGCGTGGCCGGTCAGCTGGGTGCCCCATGTCCGGTAGGCGTGGAGTTCGCCTGCGTACCGGTCGTGCTCGGCATGCTGCTTGGCGACGAAGTGACGCCCGTCGTCGGCCACCACGCGCACGACCCGGGGAGGGAGCAAGGGGTCCGGCGCGATCTCGACTGCGCCGAGGAGGCAGTGCGCCAGTTGGATCCGGGGATCGTCCGATGTCGCGATCACGGGGTCGGCTCCGGCGTGAGGAGACTGAGGTGCTCGGTGTCGTTGTGTCGATCGAGCATCCAGCGGGTCTGGCCCAGTCGGTTGCGGTGGTGCTGCCAGCGGGTGATGGAGGCGTGGTTGTGCGTGAAGCCCGCCGGCGAGCCGATCGGGATGTCGAGGAGCAGGGTGTGCGCGGTGATCACCGTCTCTCCGTGGGCGGCGAACACGATGCGCTTCCCCTCGTTCTCCTCGATGAGCTGACTCAGGTTCTTGCTGGCGCGCTTCAGGTACCCGTTCCAGGTGTCTGAGCCAGCGGCCCAGGGAGCGTCGGGGTGCGCATGCGGGCCGCCGTTGGCGGCCGTCTTCACCGCATCCCAGGGTTTGCCATCGGCATCGCCGTGGACGGGGCCGTCGAGCCGGTCGTCGACTTGCAGCGGGATCTGGAGCGTCTGGGCGATAATCTCGCCGGTCTGGACGAGGCGAATCCGCGGACCTGCGTAGACCATGTCGAAGGGCTTCTTCAGGTGCTCGGTGGACAGGCGGCGCGCGGCCTGTTCGGCCTGGGCATACCCCAGGTTCGTCAGTCCCGTGCAGGTGCGAGGACCTCCGACGAGTCCGTCGGCATTGCACTGGGCTTCACCGTGCCGCACGAAGATGAGTTCGGTGGTGATCACGTTGCTCCTTGAAGGCGGAGACGGATGTGGGCGGGCCAGATGTGGCAGTAGCCGTTCCGGCCGAGGTAGGGCGCGGTGAGTACGGCGTGCAGCGCCAAGCCGTCGTCCAGGCGTTCTCGGTCTATGGGGTCCAGCTGTGGGGCGTGCTGGCGGAGCGCCTGGCTGTAGATGTCGCAGGCGTCGTCGATCGCTTCGCTCGCGAGGGAGCCGTAGGTGAGGAGAAGCGTGGCGACCAGCTTCGCGAGGTCGTAGCCCATGGGTGCGAGACTGAGATCGTCGGTGTCGACCGTGACGATGTCCCCGGCGGCAGTGATGATGAAGTTCCGCGGGTTGCTGTCCTTGTAGAAGGCACAGGGCCCCTGCGCCGTCTCCTCCAGCAGGCCGAGCATCGCGTGCAAGGACACCTTGTTCGGCAGGTAGCCCTGTTCGTGGCGCCGTCGGAGCGCGACCTGGCGCGGGCCGAGGTAGTCATCGAACGTCGTGCCGTCTTGGAAACGATGCAGAGTGTTCAACGACGCGGCCTGCAAGTCACTGCGCCAGGCGGCACCGTGAGCGTGGCCCAGCAGTTCCGCCGTGCGCGGGAGATCCTCGGGGCGTACGGAGCGCCCCTCGACCCGCTCGAAAGTCAGGCTGGCAGGGCCGATGACTTTGAGGGCCGGCTGCCGCAGCGGCTTCGCGTGCTCGTTGATCCACCGGTAGTGGCGGACGGCCGCCGCCGCGCGCTGCGGTGTCTCGTAGTGCTTGGTGAACGGCGGAAGGGTCATGCCTGCCCCTTCTTCGGATGGGCGACGACGAAGGTGATGAGGGACCGAGTGGTCAGCGGCTGGTCCGGAAGGAATTCGTGCAAGGCCGCCGCCATAGCCCTGGGGTTGCCGTACAGGCCGGGCGCGAGGTGGTACTTGGGGTTCGTGGCCAGGTATTGCGCCGTGTGGTCGTGGCCGTCGAAGGTGAAGGCGTGCTCCTCGTCCAGGACGGCGATCACGTCGAGCGAGGAGGCGGTCAGGTCGGCGAGGTTGCCGCTGTGCGCTGCGGTGTAGAGGCTCTCGTGCTTATCGCCCCGCGCGTCGAGGCCGGCCGAAGCGACCAGCTGGTCCATCTCCCGGTAGCTGTCGAGTGCCTTGGTGACGAGCACGGCCAGGCCCCCGGGGGAGAGGACCCTGGCGATCTGCGCGATGACGTCTTTGGGCTGCGGCGAGTGGTAGAGGCAGAACGCGGCGACGGCGACGTCGCACGACCCGGCGGGCAACGGGAGGTCGTGGAAGTCGCCTTCGACGAAGTCCACCGTGATGCCGGGCAGCTCCTTGGCGCGCTCGTGGGCCTGGGCGAGCAGGGCGGGGGCGGCGTCCAGACCGACGACGCGCTGCGGTCGGAGCTGCTCGGCGATGCCCAGGCTGCTCGTACCGCGACCGCAGCCTATGTCGAGCACCACGCCGAGCCGGTCCGGCTGCGCGTGGTGGGTCTGCACCAGGCTGACGATCGTCTCGGGCACGGGGTTGCCGGAGGTCTTCGCGCGCATCAGGGCGCTGGTCCGCCCGGACAGCCGGGAGGCGTTCCCGTACAGCTCCTGTTGCCGGGCGGGGTCCAGGAAGGCGTTGGGCTCGTTCATGCCGCACCCCCTGCCCGGGGGCGAGGGTCGTTCAGGACTGCTCGGCGGCCACCTTCCGCAGCCAGCGGCGCGTCTGGCGCCGGTTGGCCAGCAGCACCACGTCGGCTTTCGCGCCGAACTCCTCGATCTTCGCCATCACGCGGGGCCGCATCTTGCGGCGGTACGTGGCGACGTACTTGATCACGCCCCAGTGGATGCGGTTGTGCACCCCGTTGCCCTTGTGTCCCGCGCCGTGCCGGATCTGCCGGGCGAAGATCCCGTACAGCGCCGCCACGGTCGACACGTCCATCAGGACCACCGTGTCGCAGGCTTCGAGCCGCACCTGCAGCGTCGAGTTGTAGTTGCCGTCGATCACCCACCGCGGTTGCGCGACCAGCTCGCGCTGCACGGCGGTGAACTTGTCCATGGGGAGCGCGTTCCACTCGTCGTCGTAGAACGCGGCGTCCAGGTGCGTCACCGGGGCGTCGAGGATCTTGCCCAGTTCGCGGGCCACGTGGGATTTGCCGCTGCCTCCGCAGCCGACGATGGCGACCTTCTGCATGGTGCTCCAGCGTAGAGAGGTTCGGGTGTCCGGCGGAGCCATCCTCCAGGACACGTTTTGATGATCCAGGCGCCATGGCCTGTAGAGCGGTCGGCATCAGGCAGCTCCCCGCTCGGTCGTGCCCGGCCTCACGAGACCGTGCAGAAGGGATTCCAGGGTGTCGACCTGCTTGCTCAGGCCGAACAGGCGCAGACGGTCCACGCACGCGGCGATCAGGTCGGCGTGCTGCTGGGTGCCGGCGATCTCGCGGAGGTGGGAGAGGCGTTTGATCACGTCCCGGCCGGAGCGCACGACCAGCTCGTCCGGGACGAACCGGTTGACGTAGCGGATGTCCGCCGGGGCCAGGGGCAGGCACCCGGCGAGCACGGCCTCGAAGATGCGCTGGGTCATCTGCCCGACCGCGGCGTACCGCTCGGGCAGCATGAGCACCGTGGCCAGGGACCTGCCGTATACGCCGGCGGCGGCCTCGAACGGGATCCGGCCCAGGAAGTGGACGTGCGGCCAGCGGTCGGTCTCCGTCCACTTCCCGGCGACCAGGTGCGCGACGCGGGCGGCGGCTGGGGCGAAGAAGCGGTCGAAGGGCTCGTCGCGGTCGTACTGGTTGCCCACGTAGCCGAGCACGAGGTCCCGCCTCTGTGCCGCGAGGGCCACGGGGTCCGCCTGGGTGAGGAGGTTCTCGGCGACGGGGAAGAGTAGCGAGTGAGCTCCGTGGGTCGGGGCGAGGGCGGCCTCGCAGACGCGGGTGTGCGACGTGGTGCGCCACACGCTCTCGGCTCGCAGGGTGCGGTCCTTGTCCCAGATCACAGTGGGTGTCTGGTGCCGCACGGTGTAGTGGTTGATGAGCTGGGCCTGGCGGTGAAGGTCGCAGGTGTGCCCCTCGCTCCCGCACATGGTGGTGTTGCGGCCGGGGATCGCCCAGCGCCACTCCAGGAACAGGGCGTCGATGTGCGGAACGCCGTCGTCGAAGGTGTACGCGCCGCCGAGGTCCTCGCCCGCTTCGAGGCGGTCGCGGTCGGCCTGCAGGAAGACGATGTCGTGACCGTGGGCGATGAGGGCGTCGATGAAGGGGCGGCGGTGGCTGCGTCCCCCGTCCGGGGTGTCGGTGACCCCGTTGCCGAGGAAGCCCCAGAAGCTGTATCCGATCTTCACTTGGTGATCCACCGCCCTTCGAGGAGCAGGGCGTCGAGCCCGGAGTTGACCAGGCAGTCCAGGGCCATTTCCGGTGTTCCGCAGATCGGCTTGCCCTTGACGTTGAGGGACGTGTTGATCAGCACGGGCACCCCGGTCCGGCGGCCGAAGGCGGTCAGGACCGCGTGCATGAACGGGTTCTGCGCCTTGGTGACGGTCTGCAGGCGGGAGGTGCCGTTGGCGTGCACGATGGCCGGCACGCGCTCGCGCGTTTTGTCGGTCACGCCGGAGGCCATGGACATGTACGGCGCCTGCTGGCCGAGGGTGAAGAACTCGCGGGCGCACTCGGCCAGGACCATGGGGGCGAAGGGCCGGAACGGCTCGCGGAACTTCACGGTGGCGTTCAGCCGCTCGACGACGCCGGGCTCCAGCGGAGAGGCGAGGATCGAACGGTTGCCCAGGGCTCGCGGCCCGGCTTCGACGGCTCCCTGGAACAGGCCGACGATCGTGCCGTGGGCCAGCTGGTCGGCGAGGAACTCTGCGGTTTCGATGCCCAGGGTCTTCTGGTGAAGGCCGGGCCAGGGCGTGAGGTCGAGGGCATGGTCCTCGTAGGACGGGCCGAGGTAGCAGGTGCGGGCGACGCCGGCCACCGGTCGCGGGCTGCGTCCGCCGATATGCACGGCGAGGGCGGCGCCGATCGCGGTACCGGCGTCACCGGGCGCAGGAGGCACGAAGACCTCGTCGAAGATGCCGGCCTCGATGATCCGGCCGATGCTCACGCAGTTCGTGGCGACACCGCCCCCCACGCACAGGCGCCGGGAGCCGGTGAGCACGCGAGCGCGGCGGGCCAGGTGCACCATGACCTGCTCGGTCCGCTCCTGGAGAGCCGCCGCCAGGTCCCGGTGGACGTCGGCCAGGGACTCGCCCGGGTGCCGTTCGGGGCAGGTCTCGGTGACGAAACGGCGGGACGTCCGCTCGTATCCCGACGTGAGGGTGCGCGTGGGGAAGTAGGCGGGGTTGATGCGGAAGCCGGTTGCGGTCGTGTGGACGGCGTGGGTGAAGAGGGAGCGGAAGCGGGCGGGGTCGCCGAGGGCGGCCAGCGCCATCACGGTGCCCTCCTCGTCGCCCCGGCGCCAGCCCAGGTGCTCGGTGACGGCCCCGTACACGTACCCCAGGGAGGCTGGGTCGTTGATCGCCTCCAGGGTCTGCGCGCGGGGACGGAGCGTGTCGTGGCAGCGGGCGATGGTGGTGGTCTGCCGCTCGCCGAGGCTGTCGACCACGAGCACGGCGGCTTCGTCCCAGCCCGAGGCGGCGAAGGCCGTGAGCTGGTGGGCGCGGTGATGCAGCACCGGGGTAACACGGGCGGCGGGGAACTGCCTGCCGATCAGCCGCAGGCGCTGCTGGGTGCGCACCGCCACCTTGGCGAACCCGTGCGCTCGGGCGAACGCCCGGTCACGAGTTGTCGGGGAGAGCGCCATGCGCAGGGCGGCGGGCGACTCGGCGAGGTAGCGGGCGGGCTGGAAGTTGTAGGCGACGGTGTCCACGTCGGCTGAGGTGAGCTTGGTCCGGCCGAGCAGCCAGTCCACAGCGTGAGCGGGGTAGAGCTTGGTGTGCTTCTGCTCGGAGAGGCGCTCTTCCTCGACGAAGCCGATGAGTTCGCCGTCGACCAGGAGAGCTGCCGACGAGTCGTGGGTGTAGGAGCACAGGCCGAGGATGACCGAGGGAGTGCGCTTCATGGCGGCCGTCACCTCGCCCCGGCCGTCGTCGCAGCCGCGGGCTGGCGGGAGCGTCGTTTCAGCTCGCCGTACCAGGCGGTGAGGGCTTGGCCGAGGTGGCCGTCGATGCCGTCGGCCACGCGCCACGCCTGCTGGTGCTGTCCGTCCTTCCACAGCCGATAGCTGCGCAGCGTCCCGGCCATCGCGTCCCAGCCGGGGTGGCCGGTCACGTCCCGGGCCGCGACCTGATCGAGCAGACCGGCGAAGCCGTTCCACCGTGTCCGCAGGTCGGGCATGACGGGGCTCGCCGTGAGCGAGGCCAGCTGCTCGGACTGGTCGAGGTGCTCCTCGTAGATGTGCAGCGACCCCACGTGCAGGTGGAACTCGCCCAGCTCCGCGTCGAGCCATCCGGCGACCAGCTCGTGCAGGACGGTGTAGAAGAAGACGTCGTACGGCATGCCGATCCACACGTCCTGGCCCCGCATCATGGTCGCCATGTGCAGCCGGCCAGCACGCAGATGGAAGCGGAAGCCGAGGGTGCAGGGCACGTCCTTGTGCCCGGCGGCGTCCTGAACCGGGTCGTAGAGCTGGATCAGGGCGCGGCGGGAGTCGGGGTCCTCCTTGAGGATCTCCACGACACGGTTGAGCTGATCGACCTTGCCGGCCCAGTTCCGCATCCTGGGGCCGTACGCGCCGAGCAACACCCCGTGATCGGCGTACTGCCGGAGCCGCGCGTTGTAGTCGAAGATCCACGGATCGTCCGAGCCGGACAGGTGCCAGACGCTCTCGGCCACGGCGAACGCCGGGTTCAGGATCCTGGCCGGCGGCGCGTACAGCAGGCGGGCCCGCGGCTGCGTGAGCAGCAAGTGGATGTCGCGGACTTCCCGCGTGGGCATGCCGCGCGGGCTGACCTTGTCGCCGGACTTCGTCAGCGTGACGGCTTCGGAGAACAACTCGGCGATGTTGTCGGCGGTCAGATGGGTCATGAGGCTGGGACTCCTTCGCCCTGCTCAGGCACGGGCGGCGTGCTGCGGGCATCGTCGTGAAGGGGGTCAAAGGGCAGCTCGGGGTGCGTGGCGCGGTGATCGATGAGGCGGGCGACCTGGGCGGCGCTGTCGCCGCGCCACCGGCACACCGAATCGGCGGCTCCGGCCGGCGGGCGAGAGCGGGGCAGCTCCGCGAGGGCGATGCCGACTTCGTCCGCGGAGCCACACCGTTGCGCGATGCCGTGGTCGGCCAGGCCGAGGGTCCGTTCGCCCGGGGCGGCAAGTTCAAGGACGGGCACGCCCAGCAGCGCGGCTTCGATGCCGCATGTCGAGTAGGCGCTCGCGACCACATCCGCGCCGGCCAGGCACCCGCGTGCTCCTACCCGAGTGTCGGCGACGGCCACCGGAAGACCGGTCGCCTGCTCAAGAAGCGGGGCGAACACGCTGTCGCGCTGCGCCGGATGCGGAGCGATGACCAGTCCCCAGTCCGGGACGGCCGACCGCAGCCCGCCGAGGAGGAGTTCGGCCTGGCGGGCGAGATGCTCGGGCCGGAAGGGCTGGCAGGCCCACACGGCGATCTTCGACGGGGCACGCCGTGTGCCGACCGACAACAGCTTTTCCAGGTACCGGCGCTGTGCCCCACGGCCCAAAGCGGCCAGTGCATCGAAGCGGGGCTGTCCCAGGACGTGCACCTCACTCTTCGGGTGCTTGGCCCAGGCGAGGGCGAGCGGATGGTCGCGCTCGCCCATCACGACCACGTCCCGGCTGTGGAGGGCGGGCCACGCGACGGACTCTTCCGTCCAGGCGCCGTGCTGGACGTGCACCGTGTTGGAGTCGTGCCGATCAGCAAGGTGAACCGCCAACGCCCCGAGCGGACTTGTGTCGTTGCTGAGGACGACGGAGTGCGGACGAACGGCTCTCAGAACGCGGTCCAGCCAGTTCTCCGCCTGGACCAGAGCAGGCCAGGATGGCTGCGTGCAGCCGCCACTCATCGCCAGCAGCGTGGACAACAACCGGACGAGGCGGGACAGGCGGATCGCGTGCGGACCGACCTCGACGGTCCGGTCGTCATCCGCGGGACGCAGTCCGTCCGCCTCGCCTGACAGCCGGAAGAGCCCAACCGGTGCAGGACACACCCGCACGCTCTCGCTGCCCTCGGCCAAGCAGCGCTGACCGGGATCAGTGGCGAGGTCGATGAGCACGCTGTTGTGCCCTTTGCGCGCCAACTCCCGAAGAACCGGCATCAGGGTCTCGGCGTGGCGGGACGACCAAGAAAGGGCCACGACTCCGCCCCGGTGCAGGCCCGTGGGAAGCGGGTGCGGCTCGGTGATAGCCACGTCGGCGGGTAAGAGCGTGCTCAACTCGGCAGTGTGCGGCGGATTGTGTGCCGCCGTGCCGCCGAGCAGATAGGCAATGCCCGACCAGGTGACCGTGTAGGTGCGGTACTCCTGAGAGCTGCTCGGCCGCACACCGACGAGACCTTCGTACGGCACCGGGGTGATGGGCCCGGGTGCGGTGACGAATGGCTCCCAGAGGCTCAATGCCAGCAGTTTCCGCAGGACCTGCGTGACCAGTCGGCGGACCGGTACGTGCTGGACATGGAGCCAGTCAGCTCCGCCGGGCGTGTGGGCTCGGCCGCCGCCATACTCGTGCAGCGCGGCCATGACGCGTTCGGTCAACGAGCGGAGGTCCTGCTGGTTCAGCGGCAGCGCCTCCAGATCTCCCGTTCTGATGCGGAGGGAGTCGGCGACGTCAAAGCGGCCGGCGCCGACTAGGACCCAGGCGGGCCGGTGGCCGTCTTCTCTCCGGACAAGGCCCAAGTCTCCGAATGCCGAGGTGGTCACGCCAGGCTCCCTTCGACAATGGGAGTGCATGCCGTGGCCTGGTGGAGGAGATCGAGCAGGTCGGTTGGGGACTGGGCGACGGCCACAGCAGGAGAGCCGGGCTCGCCGTACCCCCAGGCGGCATGAATGTAGGGGACGCCGGCACGAGTTGCTGCCTCCCGGTCCACCGGCATGTCCCCGATGTACACGGCCGACGCAGGGTCGACTCCGAGGTCCACCAACGCGAGGAGGAGAGGGTCCGGCGCCGGCTTCGACCGCCCGGAACCCGCGGGTGTCCGCACGGTGTCGAAGGGGCAACCAAGCTGCGCCAGGAGGGGCGCGGCCCGATCGACGTGCTTGGAAGTCACAACTCCAAGCCGCCAGCCAGCTGCCACGAAGGCGTGCAGGACGTCCGTGATCCCGATGAACTCCTGGGCCAAATGCGCTGCGGCTGTCGAGCCGGCTCCGTAGGTCCGGTGGACGCCGTCAGCGTCGACGACACCGAGCCGCTCCATGATGTCGCTGAACTCCCGCCCCAGGTGGGCTTCGTACGCGGCGAACGGGATAGCGAGGCCGTGGTCTTCCTGGACCTTCCTCCACGCCTCGCGCATCACCGGCCGCGTGTCCAGTAGGACACCGTCCAGGTCAAGAAGGAGTGCCCGTTCAGCATCGGGAGGTTGGAGTGCCGACGGTTTCGGGCGATGGTGCAGGGGCGCGGAGGACTGCTCGGAGGCCGTGGGAACGGGTGACGTGGTCACTTGCTCGCTCCGCTCCGCACCGTGCTGGTCTGCTGGGCGGTCAGCAGGTTCCAGCCGTGGGCCCGGGCGACCAGCCGGGTGGTGTCCGGTGCCCCGGTATCAGCGAGCAACTGGAGGAGCGCCGCGCAGAGGTCCGCCGGTGCCATGTTGGCGCCGCGCGCGATGTCGAGCGGCTTGGTGCGCTCGGCGACGGCCTTCAGCAGGTTCGTCTGCTCGGTGCTCAAGTCGGGGGCTGGCGTGTCCGGTACCGGGGCCGTGGCCTCGTTTGCGCTGAGCAGACGGTGGGTGACTACGGCAAGGGAGCAGCGTTCGGGGCAGTGCAGCTTCCTGCGCAAGGAGACCATGTGCGCGCGGACCGTGTGGTGCGACAGGGTCTCGGTGTCGGCGATCTGGCCTGTTGGTAGGCCGTTCACCACATGCTGGGCGATGCGCCGTTCGGCCGGGGTGAGCGGTGTGGTCGGGGCTGGGGCGGTCATGGTGGTCTTCCTCGTCGGTATCGGTCAGCGGCTCGACGTCGGGCGCAGGCGCACAGGGACGGAGGTGTGTCCGTTGCTGATCAGGCTCGGCAGCCTCTTCAGATCGGTCCTGTCCGTGGCGAGTTGGGCGTCGGGGAAGCGTTCGAAGAGCAGGCGCAGGGCGGTGGCGACTTCGAGTCGGGCAAGTGGGGCGCCGAGGCAGAAGTGGACGCCGTGTCCGAAGGCGAGGTGTTCCTTGCTGGGGCGGGTGGCGTCGAAGCGGTCGGCGTCCGCGTGCCAGTCGGGGTGCCGGTTGGCGGCGGCATAGGAGGCGAGGATCGCCTCGCCGGTCTTGATCGTCTGCCCGTCCGGGAGGGCGATGTCGGTGCGGGCATAGCGCAGGGGAAGGTGCTTGACCGCGGGCTGGTGGCG
Source organism: Streptomyces sp. NPDC091376 (assembly GCF_044757085.1). Lineage (NCBI taxonomy): Bacteria > Bacillati > Actinomycetota > Actinomycetes > Kitasatosporales > Streptomycetaceae > Streptomyces > Streptomyces sp. NPDC091376. The sequence goes on from NZ_JBIVUF010000018.1 coordinate 76,641, forward strand.
CAGGGTCTCCTCGACTACGCCCTCCCAGGTGCAGCGGCCGTCCCGGACGTGGGCCAGCTGCTCTGGCTCGGAGAGCAGGGTGGTGATGGCCTGGTCGATGACGTTGACGGTGGTCTCGTACCCGGCGCTGATCATCAGCAGGAGCGTGTCGCGCAGCTCGGCGTCGCTGAGGGCGGAGCCGTCGCCCTCCTCGTCGCGGGCGGCGATCAGCAGCGAGGTCATGTCCTCGCCGGGCTCGGTGCGCTTGATCTCGATCAGGGCGTCCAGCAGGCCGTACAGGGTGGCGGTGTTCGCGGCTTGTTCCTCGGCGGACAGGTGGGTGGCGAATACGTTGTCCACCACGGTGCGGAACTCGGTGCGCCGGTCGGCGGGGACGCCCATGAGCTTGCCGATGACGGCGATCGGGAGCGGGTAGGCGAGGTGCTCGCGCAGGTCGGCCACCTCATCGGCCCGGAGGGCGTCGAGGTCGTCGAGGATGCCGTTCACGAGGATCTCGATGTCCGCCTGGTGGGCGGCGGTACGGCGGGCCGAGAGGGCGGGGGCGACCATGCGCCGCAGGCGGCTGTGGTTGCTGCCGTAGGCGGTGAACATGTTCTCCACCGCCACCCACAGGGCCAGCGGCCAGGTGGGGACCGTCTCGGCGAAGGCCGGCCAGTGGGCGCGGCCGTCCTTGGAGACGTCCTTGCTGGTCAGAAGCTGCTTAAGGAGGGCCGGGTTGGAGACGGACCAGGCGCGCACGCCGAGGATGTCCACGAGAGTGGCGGAGCCGCGCTCGCGGAGGGCCCGGTGTTCGGCGTCCGGGTCGGATCCGGTGGGGTCGAGGACGAGTATCTGCCGTTCGGACACGTTGGGGCCTCTTTCAGCTTGAGGGGAGGGTGACGGGGAGGGCGACCAGCGAGCGGTGGAAGGGGCCGGGGCGCCAGACGAGGTCGTCGCGGTGGCCGTCGAGGTCCATCTCGGGCAGGGCGTCGAGGACGTGGAGGATGGCGGTCTCGGCGATGAGGTAGGCGTGCGTGCTGGCCGGGCAGCCGTGCGGGCCGGCGCCCCAGGCGAGGTGGGCCCGGTTGCCCAGTGGCCGGTGGGTTCCCAGGGCAGGGTCGTTGTTGCAGGCGGTATAGCTGATGACCACCGGCTGGTCGGCGGGCAGCAGGTACCCGCCGATGTCGGCTGGCCGGGGCGGGTAGGACATCGCGAAGTTCGCGAGCGGCGGGTCGCGATAGAGGACGCTGTCCAGGGCCTCGCGGACGGAGGCGTCGCCAGCGTGCAGGTCACCGGAGAACTCGCTGTTGGTGAGCATCTCCAGGAGGGTGTTCGTGATCAGGTTGGTCAGGGGTTCGATGCCCGCCCCGTACAGGGTGATGAGCTGCTGGCCCATCTCGGTGTCGTCCAGCCGGGCAACATGGACGAGGAGCCTGCTGGTCACGTCGTCGCCCGGCTCTCGGCGGCGCAGGGCGACGAGGTCCGCCACGGCCTGGGCCATGATCTGGTTGCCGATGGAGGCGTTGACCCCGTCGAAGATCTTCGCCATTCCGTCCGCGATCCGGTGGCCGACCTCGTCGGGGCAGCCGAGAAGGTGGCTGAGCGTCTGGAACGCGAGAGGCCAGGCGTACTGGGACAGCAGGTCCGCCTTGCCGCTGCCCTTGAAGGCGTTGATGGTCTGCTCGGCAACCAGTTCGACGTGGGCTCGCAGCGCGTGCTGGTCGACAGCCCCGAGGGCTTCCGTGTTCGCGGCCCGGTAGCGGGCGTGCTCGGCACCGGCCGAGCGCAGGGCGTTGGGGCGCCACTCCATCATCGGCCGGATTGGGCAGGTGTCGGGGACGGAGGTCTGCCACTGGCGCGGGTCGGCGGGGAAACGTTGCGGGTCGCCGAGGATGCGGCGAGCCTCCTCATAGCCGACGACCAGCGTGGCGGGCACGCCAGGGGCCAGGTCCACGGGGACCAGAGGGCCGAACTGCTCGCGCATGCGCTGGTAGGCGGCGTGCGGATTCCGGGCGAAGTCCGGTTCGTACAGGGGGATGCGGTGGGTCGCGGTGCTCACGGTCGGGGCTCCAGACGGTGCGCGAGACGGGCGAGGTATTCGGTGAGCTGGATCAGGGCCTGCATGCAGGACGCTCGCTCGCGGGCATCGCACACGGTCAGCGGCGTGTGTCCCTCCAGGGCGAGGGCCTCGTGGACTTCTTCGAGCGGGTGGCGGGGCGCGCCGTCGAACTGGTTGACCGCAACCGCGTAGGGGACGCCGTTCTCTTCGAGGAGGCCGAGGATTTCGTGGGAGGCGTCCAGGTCGCGGGGGTCGACGAGGACCAGGGCGCCGAGGGCGCCGATGATCAACTCCTGCCACAGGAAGCTGAATCGGGCCTGGCCGGGGGTACCGAACAGGTAGAGCACGAGGTCGTCGCTGAGGTGCTTGCGTCCGAAGTCCACGCCGACGGTGGTGGTGGACTTGGCAGGCGTGCGGGCCAGGTCGTCGACCAGGGCGCTCGCCCGGGTGATGGTTTCCTCCATGTGGACCGGAGGCACCTCGGAGACACTGCCGACGAAGGTGGTCTTGCCCACGCCGAAGGCTCCGGCGACCACGATCTTCGCGGTAGCCGTCACCGTGCGCGCGACGAACCGGTCAGGCGTGAGCGCGGAGTCCATGAAGAACCCTTTCGATGAGTGAGGCCGGGGGCCGGTCGTCGTCCTGGCCCTGGGCGAGGGTCATCAGTCCGTGTCCGATGAGGTCGGCGACGAGAATCCGGGTGGTCGAGGGCGGGAGGGCGAGTGCGGAGGCGATCTCGGCGACGGCCAGCCCTCCGCCTTGCGCGGGTGCGAACAGGGCGAGCACGCGCCGTGCGTCCGGGTTGAGGCCGGGACGGGTGCCGGCCGCGGCGAAGACCAGGCTCTCCAGGCGCACGTCCTCGCTGGGGCGGGTACGTCCGCCCGTGCGGACGTAGGGCCTGACCAGATCCGGGTCCTGCCGCGGCCTGCTCATGCCAGCGGTGCTTCCGTGCCGCCGGCGATGCGTGTCTGGACACCCAGCTGTTCGCCCACGCTCGCGGCCAAGCGCAGGGCGGCCTCGCTGATCACCCCGATGTCCGCGTGAGGGCTGTCGGTGCGGACGGCGAGCATGGTGTTCTCGCCAGCCGGGATGAGCAGGGAGATGTGGTCGACCGACTCCATGACGAACTGGCGGACGCCCCCGCCGTTCGTCTCCCGGTCGTAGGCCCGCGATGCTCCCCACAGCGTGGAGGCAATGGCCGAGATCTTCTCGGCGCGCTCGCGCGGCAGCCGATCGGTGTAGGCCGGGCTCATGCCGTCCGCGGCGACCAGCACGGCGTATTCCACGCCGGCGGTCTCCTCCAGGCTTTCGAGGAGCCAGCCGATGCTCTTGTCGGTCATGCGTCGTGTCCTTGGTCGTTGTCGGCAGTGGGGACGTGGGTGCCCTGCTCGGCGCGGGCGCGCTGAGTGCCACGGGCCCAGGCGGCGATCACGCTCGCTCGCCCCGGCTCGGCGTTGGCAGGGCGGGGAACGGGGACGGAGGCGGGTGCGGCGCGGCGGCTGCGCACCGTCAGTCCGCTGGCGGTCGTGCGGGCAGTGGAACGCTCCTGGTCGGATTCCCCGGCCGTCGGCGGGACGGGGGTGAGTGCGGGTTGTGTGGCTACCGGAACCGGGGCGAGAGCAGGGAGCCGGCCGGACGCGGCAGAGGCGAGAGCAGCTGGCGGATCCTTCTGCACCGGCTGCGAGGATGCCGGCGGCGCCTGGGGCGCCGTGGTGAGGAGGTCCTGGGGAAGGGTGAGGAGCGCGCGGGTGCCCAGAAGGGAGTTGGGCGCCTGGACATCGACCCGGAATCCGTAGGCGCGCGCGAGGGCGGCGGCGACTCGGAACCCGGTCTGCGGGCGGGCGCCGAGCTGCGTTATGTCGTCCCTGCGCTGCCCGGTGAGGATGTCCCGGGCGCTGTCGAGCTGCTCCGGCGTCATCTGCAGGCCGCTGTCGTCCACGAAGACGGTGACTCCGTGGTGGCCCTGTTCGAAGGACACGTGCACTCTCGACTGTGGTGGCGAGAAGCGCAGCGCGTTGTCCAGCAGGAGCGCGAGGGCGTGCACCACGGGCCCGACCACGCGGGTCTTCACCGCGACGGTGAGTTCCTGGGGCTGTACGCGCTGGTAGTCCTCGACGTAGCCCATCGCGGCCCGCACCACATCGGTCAGCGTCGTCGTGGGCCAGTGCCGGGTCAGCTTGCCGCCGGCCAGGATGGTCCAGCCCTGAGCGACCAGCAGCATCTGCTGCACTGTGTGGTCGATATCGGTCAGCGTCTCGAACGCGGCGTCGTCCTCGTGCTCGCGCACGCCCTCGCTGACCTTGCGGCTGGTCTTGGCGGCCATGCCCACGAGCGCCGACGACACACTGCGCACTGCGGCCTCGGTCGACCGCACAGCAGTGGAACTTACCCGAGCGATCTCTTCCTGGGCGGCGGTGTGCGAACGCCGCAACTCCTCCGCCCCGAGCGTCTTCGCCTGCTCGATCTCCTGGTGCGCCACGTACTGGATGTCGCGGATCACGGCCTGGACGACGCCGGCGGTGCCCTTGACCGCGTTGGTCAGTTGCTCACCGACTGCGGTGCCGGCCAGTTCCGGTGCGGGGGCCGGCACCGTGATCCGACCGCCCGACTGGTGGATCTGGGGCAGCGTCTCGTGGACCAGCTTCTGCAGGGCACCCTCGGTGGCCTGTTGTTCGCGGGCCAGGAGGTGTGCCCGCCGCCGCGTCTTCTGCCATCGGCGGTGGCTAACCCAGGCCGCTGCCACCGCGACGATGGCCGCGGCGGCGAGCACGATGACCATGGTGGTGGCGGTCGTGTTCATCAGACACCCACCGCCAAGAGCACGTCGGCCTCGGCTGCGGGCGCCCCCGAGTCGAGCTGCTGCAGCAGGAGCGCGGACCCGATCACCCCGATGTGGCTGTACGCCTGCGGGAAGTTGCCCAGTTGTCGCCCGGTGGCGGGGTCGTACTCCTCGGCGAGCAGGCCGAGGTCAGTGCGCAGGGCCAGGAGCCGGTCGAAGAGAGCGTGGGCTTCGTCCGGGCGGCCAGTCAGGGCGAGCGCATCGACCATCCAGAACGAGCAGAGCAGGAAGGTCCCCTCGTCACCGTTCAGGCCGTCGAGCCCGATGCGGTCGCCGGCGGTCGGGTAGCGCCGTACGAGGCCCTCCGGGGTGGACAGTTGCTGACGTACTGCCTCCACCGTCCCGAGCACTCGGGGATCGTCGGGAGGCAGGAATCCCACCCTGGGGATCAGCAGGAGGGCGGCGTCGACCTCCTGTGATCCGTAGGACTGGGTGAAGGTGTTGCGGACCGGATCGAATCCGCGCGTGCACACCTCCTGGTGGATGGCCTCGCGCAGTTCAATCAGGGCGAACAGGTCGGCGTCCAGGACGGCGGCCTCGACCAGGCGGATGGTCCGGTCGATCGCGGCCCAGGCCATGACCTTGGAGTGCACGAAGTGGCGGCGCTCACCTCGGATCTCCCAGATTCCCTCGTCGGGCGTCTGCCACCGCTCGGCGAGGTGCTCGACCAGCTGTTGGTGCAGGACCGCGGTGTCGCCGCAGCGGGCCACCCCGCTTTGGTGGGCGAGGTACAGGGTCTCGATCACGTAGCCGTACACGTCGAGCTGCAGCTGGTCTACAGCCCCGTTGCCGATCCGGACCGGGCCGGAGTTCTCGTAGCCGGGCAGCCACCGCAGCTCCCGCTCCTGCAGATCCCGCTCTCCGGTGATCCCGTACATGATCTGCAGGTTCTCCGGATCGCCGGCCACGGCCCGCAGCAGCCACCGCCGCCACGCCTCGGCCTCCTGCCTGTACCCCGAACCGAGCAGCGCGCTCAGGGTGGTGGAGGCGTCGCGCAGCCAGGTGTAGCGGTAGTCCCAGTTCCGGCGACCGCCGATCTCTTCCGGCAGCGACGTGGTCGGCGCCGCGACGATGCCGCCGCTGGGGGCGTACGTCATCGCCTTCAGGGTGATCAGCGACCGGACGACTGCTTCCCGGTGCGGGCCGTCGTAGGTGCACTGGCTCGCCCAGTCCTCCCAGAACGCGAGGGTCGCGGCGAGCGCCGCCTCGGGATCCGGAAGCTCCGGCGCGACACCGTGGGAGGGCCCCCAGCTCAGTACGAAGGCGACGCTCTCGCCGGCGGTGACCGTGAAGGAGCTGACGATCGCGCCGTCCTTCCCAACCAGCCCGGTGGACGTGTCCAGCCACAGGGCGTCCCCGCCGCCCTCAGCGATCATGCGTCCGCCCAGCTCATGGATCCACGGGCTGACCCGGCCGTAGCCGGGGCGGGCGCGCAGAGTGGAAGCCATGGCGATCTGGCCAGCCGTTCCCTCCACGATCCGGATGACCTGCGGTGCCCCGTCGCGCGGCGGCATGAAGTCGGTGACCTTCGCGCTGCCGGAGGGCGTCGTCCACACCGTCTCCAGCACGAGGGACTCGCCGACGTAGCGCCGCTCGGCAGTCGCACCGGCTCCCTCTTCGTACGCAGCGGCCGGGGCTAAGCGCCACGCTCCGTGCTTCTGCGTGCCGAGCAGCGCAGCGAAGGGGGCCGCCGAGTCGAAGCGGGGCAGGCACAGCCAGTCGATCGAGCCGTCGTCGCAGACGTGGGCACTGGTCTGCATGTCGCCGATCAGGCCGTAGTGCTCGATACGCGGAAGGCGTTTCATCGTGTAGATCTCCGTTAGGCCCCGCGAGTCCGGGGAGGGCTTTAGGGCCGTCGAAACGGCCGGCGAACTGTCGGTGAGGCGAGACTCCGGTGGTCACCGGTGAGGCGGCGACTCGCTCCGCGCCGGTGCGGGTTCCTCGTCCGCTGGCGGGGGACTGGTTGCGCGATCACCGCGGAGAACCAGCCATGTCGTGGGACCAAGGATCAGGGCGATCAGAACCGCCCCGGTGGCGGTCATGTCCGGGGCACCGACGCGGCCAGGACGAGACAGGCGAAGGCGATCGCGAAGAATGTGCCGCGCAGCAGGTTGATCGGCGGTGTCCGCCAACGCCGTCCCCGCTGCCGCATCGCACTGCCGGTGCCGTGGGCCTCCACGGTCGCCACGAGCTCCTGGGCCGCCTCGGCCAGTTGGACCAGATGCGCCCTGCTGGGCATGTAGCCGTCGGGGACCCCCGCCGAGCCGAGCTGCTGCGCGCGGCGCAGCGCTGGCTCCTCCTTGGGCACCAAGACGCCGAGTCGATTGATGTGACCGCGCAGACGCCTCGCGAGGTCTTCAACGTCGGCGGTGGTCTCCGGCAGCGGCGAGTCCTCGTCCAGCACGAGCGCCACTGTCTCGGCCGCGGCCACCGCTTGATTGCGCGGTGAAACCGGCTCGACAGCCATGCGGCCCTTCCTGTTGGACGCGACGTATTGACAGGCGTCCTGGCGGGGAGCCAGCGAGAGGCGCATGACACAACTCCTGTTCGGATCAGGCCAAGTTGATTGGGGTTCGCCGTGCGGAGGCGGCGGTCGTCGTGCAAAGTGAGTGATCCGGTCGTTACGTTGAGCGAACCGTGAATCCCCGCTGGGGGGTATGCCTGCGCGACCGCCGAGGCCGTCAAAGGCGTCAAAGATCATTTCGGAACCGAGGGGCAGCCCATGGCCCGTGTGCGAAACGTCGCCCTCGCCGCACTTCTGCGCGAAGCGGGCTGGTCTCAGCCGCAAGCAGCCGCAGCGGTCGCCCGGGTAGCCGCGGAGAGCGGGGTGCGTGAGCTGGAGGCCATCTCCCGCTCGCACATCGCCATGTGGGTGCAGGGCACGCAGCCGAGCGGTCAGGCACCTCATATCCTTCGCGAGACGCTGTCCCGCAGGCTCGGCCGCCGCCTCACCCTGGCCGACCTCGGGCTGGAAGGTGAAGGCACAGGCCAAACCGACAGCGGTTCCGACTGGAGCGTCGATCCTCTGACCGTGCTGGCCGAGCTGGGAAGCGACGACCTCGATATGCACCGACGTAAGCTGCTGGCGACCGCCGCGTACTCGGCCGCCGGCCTGGCCTTGCCCACCGCCTCGTGGTGGGCAGCCGCTCCTGCCGCGGCGGCGAAGCGCCCAGCAGTCTCCTCCCGGCTGGTGACGCAGGCCGACATCGACGACGTCCGCGATCTGACGACCTTCTACTCCGCGCGTGACCAGCAGCGAGGCGGCGCCTCTGGCCGATCGGCCCTCGCCGGCCATCTTCGCGACGAAGCGGTGCCCCTGCTCGGCAGCAGGTTCCGCACGGAGCAGCTTCGTCGCGACACCTACTCGGCCGTGGCGGAGATGGCCTATTTGTCGGGGTGGATGGCTTTCGACGCCTCCGAGCACCGCACCGCCCAGCGCTACCTCACTCTCGCCGCCCGCATAGCGGCCGAAGCGGGCGACGGGCCGCTCGGCGGCCACATCCTGCGCGCCCTCGCGCACCAAGCCGTGGACCTTGGGCACCCCCGCCGCGCCCTCGTCCTGGCCGACGCCTCCATGAACCGCGACCGCTACGGCCAAGCTAGCCACCGTGAGAAAGCCCTGCTCGCGATCGTTCACGCACGCGCCCTCGCAGCCGACGGCGACCGCGCCGGCACTCTCGCGGCCATCAGCCGCGCGGAGCGGGATCTCTCCCGCGCCGACAACAGCGAGGCTCCGAGCCGCGTGAGCTTCTTCCAGGAAGCCTCCCTGGCCCACGAGACAGCCTGCGCCCTGCGCGACATGGGCCAGCCGCTGGACGCGGAGATCCACTTCAAGCGCAGCGTGGCGACCCGCCGCCGCCAGCAGTACGCCCGCACGCACAGCGTGACCCTCGGCTACCTCGGCGCCGTCCAGGTCCAGCAAGGCCGCCTCGACGAGGCATGCGCCACCTGGAACCAAGCACTCGACGCCATGGCCGGCGTCCAGTCCGGCCGTGCCCGCGACGTCATCGTCCGCATCCAGAGTGACCTCTCGCCCGTCCGGCAACGCGGAGGCCGACATGTCACCGAACTGGACCACCGGGCACGGGGCATGCTGCGCACCATAGGCTGACCACAGAGCGGGTTCGCGGCGCTGGCCGGGGGCCGCCGTGCATGCTACGCCGAGGGAGAGGAACGAGCGCCGATGGCGACGTACGAGGTCGAGTCGATCGCAACAGTCGTCGGGGGCCACACCCGCGTTCAGGACGACTACCAGGGCGGGGTCGAATCGATCATTCGGCTCGACGACGCGTACCCCCTCGAAACGCTGCAGGGAATCGGGGAGTTCTCCCACCTGACGGTGACGTGGCGCTTCCACCTGGCGCGACCCGAAGACGTCGAGCTCCACGCACGCAGCCCACGGGGAAACCAGAACTGGCCGCCGACAGGTACGTTCGTCCACCGCAACCACCGGCGCCCCAACCAACTGGCGATCAGCTACCCGCGGTTGCTCAAGGTCGAAGGCCGGGACCTCCTGGTCACCGATCTCGACGCCGTAGATGGAACGCCCGTGATCGACCTGGCACCGTACTTCGAACAGATGGGACCTCGGGGCCCGATCCATCAGCCCGCATGGCCTGGCGAGATGCTCGAACCGAACTACTGGGCGAAGGCAAGCGAACGGCCCTCGGAGCGCCCTGCGTAACGGGAGTGACTGAGCTGTGCTGCTCGTCGTTTGGCTGGTCGGGGACCAGCTGGAGGTCTGACTCAAGCCGCAGCCCTCGCGTACCGGAACTCACACCACGTCTCCTCGCCGCTGCTCTCCCACGCGTCTGAGATCGCATGGACAAGCCGGATCCCGCGACCGGATTCACCGTCAGGTCCGGCTTCCTTGAGTACAGCGGGGGCCGGATTGCGGTCGGTTACCGAGACCCGCACCACGTCGACGGTCACCGTGATCCGGAGCACGACTTCGCGCTCACCGTGAACCACGGCGTTGGTGACCAGCTCCGAAACGGCCAGCACGACGAACCCCGCCACCGGCTGCGAAACACGGCACCGTCGCAGGAACACCCTGGTTGTCTGCCGCATCTCCCCAGCTTTCGTGGGATCCGGGAGAAGGGCCGCCTGACAGGCATGGGGTGCCGCCGGTATGTCGGCCAATGCTGCTGTGCTGCGTCGGTCCTCCTGGGCCGGCCTCACACACGACGTGCCTGCTGTGGCCGCAGAACTACGGATGCCCCCGCCGGGCGGGGTCGCCTCTTGGAGCCTGGTCATGGGGGCTATCGCACCGCGCGGCGACGCCGTCGACCAGGGGAATCCAGAGGGGGAAAAATCTGTCAAGGGGGAAAACAGAGGGGGAATTGAGGCCATGATTGGATTCCGCCCACCAACAGAGGTCACACTCATGCCAGATCCGTTCGCCGACCTGCTCCTCCGGCTTCGGCAGGATGCGGGCCGGACGCAGGAGGAGCAGGCAGACGCGATCAACGCTGTCTCCGGCCGGGACACCATGACCCGCCGAGAGATCAGCCGCTATGAGAACTTTGAGAACATTCCTACCAATCACACAATCGGCCATATCGCGGCGGCCTGCGGTGTGCCCTTCGAGGAACTACAGCGGGAGGCTAAGGCTGCCCGCGCTCGGAAGAGAGAGGGGCATGCCAATGCAGGGGAGGATCAGGACGCCGTGAAGCGTCGCACGCTGCTGGGTGGTGCCGCCATCGGCGTGAGCGCGGCTGCCGAGCCCTGGGGGCGCCTGGCCTTCGCCCTCAGTAAGGGGTCCAAGATCGATTCGCCCTCCGCCGTCGCGCTCATCGACCGGGCCGCTGAATTGCACGTCCAGGAACTCAATCTCAGTGCCCGGCGACTACAAAGCACGGTCGAGTCACATCTTGACGCGATCACCGCGGCCCTGCCCCGTGCCGGCGAACACGAACGGGCTCTCACTATCGCCGCCGGAGAAACTGCCGCTCTGGCTGGTTGGGTGGCCTGGGACCTGGGCGAGCACGACAAAGCCGACGCCTACTACAAGGTCACGTCGCAGTGCGCGGCGACCGCCGGGCACCCTCCACTCCGAGCCCTGGCCCTGACCTACACCAGCTACGGCGCCTCGACGCCGAGGGCGAAGTTGGAGTTCCTTTCTCAAGCGGCCAGCGACGTGCGAGGCCACGGCAACGCTACTGCTGCCGCCTGGGTCCTCGGCAGGCACGCGGAGGAAGCCGCGGCGGCCGGCGACGAGACGGGGGCACTCCGGGCCTTGGAGCGAGCGTGCTTCGCCTACGACTTCGCGGATCACACCAGCGAGCAGGCGTGGGTCCGGTTCGTGACCCCGTACCGCATGGACTCGTTGGCCCTCTCCGTCTACGGCCAGTTGGGGCGTCCCGAACTCACCGCTACAGCCGACACTGCAGTCAACCGCCTCGGAGACGAACTCCCGGACGGAGGCGTCGTGGTCCTCGGTGATCTCGCTTCGGCCCTGCTGCGTGGAGGTGACGTCGACCAAGGGGTCTACGTGTCACGCCAGTTCGTCGCAGCGGCACAGGCCAAACCCAACACGATGGGAAAGGAGCGCGCATCGACTATCGCAGCGTCGCTCCCAGACAGCGAGCAGGAACTCGGCCGCTATCTACGACAGTTCGCATCCTGAGTCCCCACACGCAGTAGGCGGGTAAGCCCAGGACGCGAACGCCGTCGTACGGCCGGCCCGGCGCTGCGCAGAACCTATGCGGTTTCCTCGACAACCCAGGACAGGTACGCCTCCGACCCGCCGGTCACGGGCAGCGTGATCCACTGGGGGACGTCGTACGGGTGCTTCTCGTGCAGCCACGCCTCCAGTGCCGGGAGACGGTCCGTCGTAGTCATATACGAGATCCGCCACTCCTGCGCCGTCTCGACCTTCCCCTTCCACCAGTAGAAGGCTGTGATCGGCGCATCAATGTGAACGCCCGCTGCCAGCTTGCTCTCGACCGCGCCACGGGCCAGCGCCTTCGCCTGATCCTCGTTGTCGCTGGTCGTCTGCGCGATCACAATCTCGTTGGCCATGCAATTGCCTCTCCAGCTCGGTTAGCGCGACTCTACCGAGCCGTCAAGGGCACACGTCACGCTGCTGAAGCAGCACCATCCCAGCCCGTGCCGGACTCTCCGCTTAACAGACCCGACCCGATCATGCGGGTCGCCGAGCCATCGAGGGTCGTGCCCCACGACGTGGTGTAGGGGATCAAGCGCTGCGCGTTCCGGTTCGAGGCCCATGGTGATCTTCGTGCAGACGGCAGCCCAGGAGGCGTGCCGGTGAGGCGGGTTGGACGTCGGACAGCGCGCGGGCACTGCTCCTGGTCTGCGGATTCCGGCGCCTTGATCCCCTACACCACCGGGCGGGACGCCATCCCATCGAGGCGGCGACGCCCCTGCCCGAGGACAGTCGAGGGTAGTTGCGGCATCGAAAGCGGAACCCCGGGATTGGTGGGGCACAGGCCCGCGGGCACACCCGAGTGTGTCGTGAATGGTGACGTGTGAGTTGGCAACGTCGACCGCATGACGGCCCGTCCGCTACTGATGGACTCCAAGCTGGTCGCCGTCGTGCCGTCGGAGTGGGATCTTGACTCCACGGCCGCGGAGATGACGACGGCCGACGCGGCCACCGAGACCGACTACGCCCAGTTTTGCGAGACGTACGGCACGTCCCCACCGATGTACGAAGGATACGAGTTCCTCGTTGGGGATCGGGAGTTGCGCATGACGACCTACACAGCCCCGCATGCGTCGATGCGACCCGAGTGGCAAGCAGAGGCTCAGTACCGTGTCAACTGCCTGCGTGGCCGTGCAGAGCCGTGACCCTGGAACTGGAAAGAGATCCATGTAGCCCTCGCAAACGCCGCGACACTCAGGTGTTGTAGCTCTCCTGTTTCACTCCGGCCCCAATTGCGCGTGATCTGCGCCGTCCACTGGTATGTCTCCAGTACAGCCAGCGACTTCCGCGCCGCCTCTTTATCGGAGGTTGTCGGCTTCTCGTCCGGGCTGGTCGCTGGCACCGTGCACACCGGCATCACGGTGCGACCGCGTCAGGTGAAGGAGGAGCACGCCTTGCCCCTCTTCTCCGACGGAACGCTCCCTACGTCTTCCGGTTGGCCTTCCCGCGGCGCGGCATTCGCTCACGGCAGACGAGAAATATCCCCGAAGGACTGGAACCTCCTCTGGGGATATGTCAACGTACAACGTCCCGGAAAACGCCAGGACAGTGACGGGATTCTGGATTTCGGGCCGACCTGCAGGTCGACCATGACGGAGTCCGGCACCTCGCGCTGCTCGGCCTCATCGCAGAGGCCCCGACCCAAGGAGCACCCCTATCGAATGCCGCTCTCCGATCCGTCCGATTCAACACCCCCATCTGCTTGGCACTTGGCGCCCTGAGCGTATGGAACACATCGGATCGAGAGCATTGCGCCGCTCCTCCACGACGCTGTGCCTCTGCGTCTGTGCGACCGCGTTGGTTGCCGAGGACTTGCTGCATCGTATGGGATCGAGTGGTCCTCGCGCGCATGGCGACGCACCTGGAGCCCCACCCAAGCACATGATCCGAGCTGTCGCTGCTCCCGAGCGTGTCGTTGCACGCGATCTGGATCGGCTAGTTGACAAGGGACTCGGGGTATCCGTGACGGACGGCGCGGCCTCGTTCTCCGATCGCGCCGGCTGGCCCCTGCGTTTCGTCCGTTAGCAATCGTCCGTTAGTTCCACTGCGGGGGCGCAACATAGACCACGATCGCCGGTTGGCCAAACCGGCGATCGTGACGACCATTGAGGTGTTCTCGGCGGCTGTGCTTGGTGGTGGAGCCGTTCGGACACCATGGCCCTTCATGTCGGCGCCCAGTAGTCCCCGTAACTGACAGCATTTACCCATCAGCTGTGGCGGAGTGGGTGCAAGTCGAGCACTGCCGCTTGGGCCGCCGACACATCTGGAACATCCGAGGAAATATCAATGGCTCGTCCACCTGCGCTCAAGCTCGCCGAGGTCCTAGCGGAAATCAGGATGAGCCCGTCGGCCTTCTACCGCCTGCGCGCTCGCGGTCAGGCACCCCGAATGATCAAGCTGCCCAATGGTGAACTGCGCTGCCGCCGCGCCGATCTGGATGCGTGGTGGGATGCGTGTGAAAGGGATACGCCTGGATGGCGATGAGTTATAACGTCCGCTTCTGGGAGATACGTGAGCGCCCCGACCGGCGCAAGCCTTTCCAGATTCGGTGGACGGTTAACGGGCGAGAGAAGTCTGAGTCCTTCATCGCGTTCGCGCTTGCTGACAGCCGGCGTGCGAAGCTGATGACAGCTGCGCGCGAGGGTGAGCCGTTTGACGAGCACACAGGTCTGCCGGCATCCGAGTTGCGGGCCATCAAGCAGCGCACTACGTGGTACGACCTGGTGCACGAATACATCGAGCAAAGATGGGAGCGCACGCCAGGGAACACCCGCCGCACCCTGGCTGATGCCTTCGCTACGGTCACGCCCGCCCTGGTACGTCCCGGCGTAGCATATTCCGATCCGCGGGTACTGCGGCGTGCCCTGTACTCGTGGGCATTCAACAAGAAAGCCTGGGAGTGCGAGCCCACCGAGGAGTGGCTCCACGCGCTGGACTGGATGAAGCGGAACTCGCTGCCGGTCAGCGCCCTCGCGGAAGCCGACGTTCTGAGGCGGGCCCTCGATGCGATGTGCCGCAAGCTGGACGGCAAAGCGGCTGCGGCTAAAACAGCCCGACGCAAGAGGGCTGCGTTCAACGAAGCTCTCAACACTGCGGTGGAGAAGGGGTACTTCGCAGAGAACCCCCTCAAGGGGCTCCGGTGGCAAGCGCCAGCAGTCAATGAGGAGGTGGATCCGGCCGCCGTTCCCAATCCGGCCCAGGTGCTTCGGCTGCTCGAGGCCGTTGCTCGCCAGCGGGGGCGGGGTCCTCATCTTGAAGCATTCTTCGGTTGCATGTACTTCGCGGCTCTGCGGCCAGCTGAGGTCATCCACCTTCGGATCGATCAATGCCACTTGCCGAAGACGGGATGGGGGATGCTGAACCTCTCGGGCGGGGTTGTCACGTCTGGCAAGGAGTGGACCGACGACGGTGAGGTGCACGAGGTGCACTCGCTCAAGCGTCGCGCGGCAAGCGCGACGCGGCCTGTTCCCATCCCGCCGCAGTTCGTACGCATGCTGCGTGCCCATGTGAATCAGTTCGACGTGGCACCTGACGGTCGGCTTTTCCGGAACCAGGCCGGCAACTACGTGGACGCGGCCGCCTACGGCATCACGTGGGCGCGGGCCCGGGAATACGCCCTGACTCGTACTGAGCGCACTTCTCGCCTGGCCAAGCGGCCTTACGATCTCCGGCACGCCGGGATCTCGTTCTGGCTCTACTCCGGAGTGGACCCGGCCGAGTGCGCCCGCCGCGCCGGCCAGAGCATCGAGGTTCTCTTTCGCCACTACGCCAAGTTCCTCGACGGCCTTCGAGAGCAGGCAAACCGTCTCATCGAGCAGTCCATGAACGAGTGGCAGCGCGTCAGTCAAGGTGACGTACCCGAGGGCTGAACCGGGGGTTTGGTCCGTGACTGGTCCGGAAGTACTGGTCAGGAGGGGTGCAGTCGTGGGAGGAATTGGGAGTTAGAGCGCAAGCCGGGCTCGGTCGAGAGCGGGTTGAGCGAAGGGCGCCTGACGGGTGAAAACCCAGGTCAGGCGCCCTTTCGTGTGCCTCTAGAAGAAGCCCAGCTTCTGCGGCGCGTACGACACCAGCAGATTCTTCGTCTGCTGGTAGTGGTCCAGCATCATCTTGTGCGTCTCACGGCCGATACCGGACTGCTTGTAGCCGCCGAAGGCGGCGTGCGCCGGGTAGGCGTGGTAGCAGTTCGTCCAGACCCGGCCCGCCTGGATCGCGCGGCCGGCGCGGTACGCCTGGTTGATGTCGCGGGTCCATACGCCGGCGCCGAGCCCGTAGAGGGTGTCGTTCGCCGTCTTGATGGCGTCGTCGAAGTCGGCGAAGGAGGTGACCGCCACGACCGGGCCGAAGATCTCCTCCTGGAAGATCCGCATGCGGTTGTCGCCCTCGAAGATCGTCGGCTGGACGTAGTAGCCACCCGCCAGTTCGCCGTCGTACTCGATCCGCTGACCGCCCGTCAGGACCTTGGCGCCTTCCTGCTGGCCGATGTCCAGATACGAAAGGATCTTCTGGAGCTGGTCGTTGGAGGCCTGGGCGCCGATCATCGTGTCGGTGTCCAGCGGATGGCCCGGCACGATGGCCTCGGTACGGGCGATGCCGGCGTCCAGGAACTCGCTGTAGTGGCCGCGCTGGATCAGGGCACGCGACGGGCAGGTGCACACCTCGCCCTGGTTCAGGGCGAACATGGTGAAGCCTTCGAGCGCCTTGTCGCGCAGTTCGTCGTCGGCCGACCAGATGTCGTCGAAGAAGATGTTCGGCGACTTGCCGCCCAGCTCCAGTGTGACGGGCTTGATGTTCTCCGAGGCGTACTGCATGATCAGCCGCCCCGTCGTGGTCTCACCGGTGAACGCGATCTTGGCGACCCGGGGGCTGGACGCGAGTGGCTTGCCCGCCTCCACGCCGAAGCCGTTGACGATGTTCACGACGCCCGGCGGGAGCAGATCGGCGACGAGGCTCATCCAGAAGTGGATGGACGCCGGCGTCTGTTCGGCGGGCTTCAGGACCACCGCGTTGCCTGCGGCCAGCGCCGGGGCGAGCTTCCAGACCGCCATCAGGATCGGGAAGTTCCACGGGATGATCTGCGCCACCACGCCGAGCGGCTCGTGGAAGTGGTACGCGACCGTGTTGTCGTCGAGTTCGCTGAGCGACCCCTCCTGGGCGCGCAGCACCCCCGCGAAGTAGCGGAAGTGGTCGATGGCCAGCGGTATGTCGGCGGCCAGCGTCTCCCGTACCGGCTTGCCGTTCTCCCAGCTCTCCGCGACCGCGAGTTCCTCCAGATGCGACTCCATCCGGTCGGCGATCCTCAGCAGGATGTTCGCGCGGGCGTCGGGAGCGGTACGGCCCCAGGCGGGCGCGGCCGCGTGCGCCGCGTCCAGGGCGCGTTCGACGTCCTCGGCGGTGCCGCGGGCGATGTCGGTGAACGGCTGCCCGTTGACCGGGCTCGGGTTCTCGAAGTACTGGCCGCGGGCCGGCGGGACGTACTCGCCGCCGATCCAGTGGTCGTAACGGGACGCGTACGTGACGAGTGCGCCCTCCGTGCCAGGCGCGGCGTAACGAGTCATCTCGGAGGCCTCCCGGAGTTGCCGCCGTCCGCCGTTGGACGGCGTTCCGGCGCCGAACCTAGGGAGTCGTACGTTGCAACCGCGTTGCGGCGCCCGGGAGGCCTGCGCGAACGTCGGGGACTCCGGTCAGCTGCCCTCGGGGCCGTCGCTCGCCACAGGTACGGGCGGTGCCTTCGGCTTGTCCGCGGCCGGTGCGGGGGACGCCGCTTCCTTTGGGGTGCACGTGACCTTGTCGCGCGGTGTGTAGTGGGTCTTGAAGTTCTCCCGGCCGACCTCTCGGCCGCCCTGGACGAAGATGCGGTCCACGGCGACGTCGAACCCTTCGAGCGGAGTCTGGACCTCGCACTCGGGGCCGGTGCCGGTGCGCGTCCCCGGCGCCTTGATGTGGGTCCGCGGCCCCTTCGTCGCGCGTATCTCGTCGTACTTCTTCGTGCCGAGGAAGCTGATGGTCACTGAGGTGTCGGTGGACTCGGCGCGGACGTACAGCGCGTGGCCTGAGTCGTTCAGCCAGCGCAGATCGAGGGTGCCCCAGGCCACCGTGGCTTCGCGGCCCTCGGGGTAGCGCTCGATGTAGAACGAGTGTGCGCCGTACTCCACCGGCTTGACGCCGGCGAAGAACAGGGCGTTGAACATGGTGGTGGCGACGGCGGAGACGCCCCCGCCGGGCGACTTCACATACTGACCGTCGTTGATCATGATGCCGTCGACGAAGCCGTTCTCCTTGGTGCGCTCACCGACGGTGCGGTTGAAGCTCCACTCCTGGCCGGGGAGCACGACCGAGCCGTCGATGCGTTCCACGGCCCGGGCGATGTTGGTGATGCGGTAGGGAGCCGCCGGGAACTCGACGGTGAAGGAGGAGACCTTCTCCTTGATGCCGAGCTGCTGTACCGAGGCGCTCGAGAACTCGGGCTGGACTGCCTTGGCGGGAATCTCACCGGTACGGGCCGTGCCCGTGCGGGTCAGCAGTGGCAGCACCGCCTGGCCGAGCGCCTGCTCGGTGACCTCGTGGCCGACACGGCTGTCGCGGGTCACCACGACGCGGTCGCCGTCGAGCCCGAGCTCGGCGTTCCGGGGTTCCTGCGCGGCCTGGCTCACCGGGCCCGAGACCTCGGGGTCGGCGAGCAGAGTCTTGGAGTCGAGGGCCGGCGTGAGGCGGTCGTCGGCTCCCGGCTTCATGGTCAGATGCCGGCCCAGCGTGGACGGGTCGACGGTGACGGACTTCCCGGCGAGGGTGAGCGTGACGGGCCCGGACATCGCGGGCTGCGCGAACTCCTTCATGGCCCGTTCGGTCTCCTGGGGCCCTATCCGCGGCGGTGTCCGCTTCACGGGCATGACGATCGGCCGGGCGCTCGCAGCGCGCGCATAGCCGTCCCGGAGCGTGTCCATGGCCCGGTCCGTGATCAGGGAGGTGCCCGTGACCGGAGCGACGGCCATCGCCCGGCCCTCCTCGAACGCTATCGCTCCGTCGCGGACGTCACGCTTCGCGGTCGTACGCATGCGGTCGATCGCGGCCCGGATCTTGCGCTCGTCCACGCGTATCACCGGCTCGACGTCCTGGTGCTGCGAGGTGAAGAGCCTGCCGATCACGGTGCCGGGGTCGAGCGAGGTGCTCGCGGCACGCTCGGCGGTCGCGGCCGTGTCCAAGGACAGGCCGAGGGTGCCGGGAGCCGCTTTCTCGACGCGGTCGCCGATCTTCAGCGTGAGCGGTGCCGCGAAGGACGGGCCCAGCTGCCGGTCCAGGACCTGCTGGGCCTCCGACCGGCTCATCCCGCCGATGTCGACCCCCCGCACCTGCGTGCCCCCGGCGATGTCCCCCGTCGTCAGCCCGGCGGTGTAGAGACCGCCGAATGCCAGGACGACCGCCCCGCCGGCGGCGGGCAGAACGTACCGCCGGTTGCGTGCTGCGCGGGATACGCGTGCCATGAGACTCCCTAGGCGTCGACAGGCCGCGACGACGCCCGAAGGGCCGCCGGAACAGCCCGGTGAACGTACTTCGCCCAACACAATCCACTAAATCGGGCGAAAAGTGACCCAAATGTGACTGTTTTCACGAAGTGGGGAATCGGGTCGCCAGAGGGTGCTTTTGGGGTGAGGGGAGTCGCCCGGGGTGGTGCAGGTGGTGCAGGTGATGCGGGTGGGGCTGGGCGGTGCGTGGCCGCGCGGGTGGCGGCCTCAGGCCACGGGCGCTGCGGGTCGGTCGAAGCGGGAGGCGTCGCCGCCCTGAACGGCGTCGAGGACTCCGGCGCTCGCCTCGTGGGGTACGCCGGGCGCGATGGCGCTGACCTCCGAGAGGCGGTCGTACTGCTCGGCGGTGAGGTGGACGTCCAGGGCGCCGAGGTAGTCGTCGAGCTGGGCCGGGTTCCGGGGGCCGATGATCGGGACGAAGGACGTCGTCGCGCGCGCGGCTCGTTCGTTGATCCAGGCGATCGAGACCTGGGCGGGGGAGGCGCCGGTCTCCTCGGCGACGGCGAGGACGGTGTCGACGACAGCCGTCTTCTGCCCGCTGGACTCGGTGTGCACGAGCTTCTTCAGGTCGCTGAGCCGGCCCTCGGTGCCCCGGCGGTACTTGCCGGTCAGCAGCCCGCCGCCGAGCGGCGACCACAGGGCGGCCCCCAGCCCGAGGCTCTCGGCCATGGGGAGCAGCTCGCGGTCGGGGGTCCGCTCGACGAGGCTGTACTCGATCTGGATGCCGGCGACGGGGGCCCAGTTCTTCAGGTCGGCGAGGGTCGCTGCGCGGGAGACGCGCCAGGCGGGGAAGTTGGACAGGGCCGCGTGGAGGATCTTGCCCTGGCTCACCAGGTCGTCGATGCCGCGCAGGATCTCCTCCATCGGCGTCAGATCGTCGGGGAAGTGGACCCAGAGCAGGTCGATGTAGTCCGTGGCCAGGCGCTTCAGGCTCGCCTCCACCGAGAGCCGCATGGTCTTGCGGCTGTTCCCGGTCCTGGTGATGCCGGGAGTCGCCGTGGCGCCGTTGGAGAACTTGGTCGCCAGTACGAAGGCGTCGCGATCGGCGGCGAGGAACTGCCCCAGCAGCTTCTCGGACTCGCCGAACTGGTAGTTGTCGGCGGTGTCGATGAAGTTCCCGCCGGCCTCGGCGAATCCGTCGAAGATCTTGCGGGCCTCGTCGGGCTCGGCCCCGGCGCCCCAGCCGGTGCCGAAGTTGCCGGTGCCGAGTGCGTACTGCGAGACGCGAAGTCCCGTGCGGCGTCCGAAGGTTGTGTAGCGCATGAAGCTCTCCAGGGTCCTGGGTTCGTCCGAAGGCGGTGGGAGGCCGGGTGTGCCTCCGGGCGGCGGTCTGCCGCCGGGGCTGCCCGTGATGCGGGCGAGGGGCACAGGCCCCCGCCGGATGTGTTCCTCGGCCGGGGCGCGTCGCGCGTGCGGCGCGGCCGTGTCGCGAGAAGGGTGAAGGAAAACGATCGGTTTACTTATGCGGCCACGCTAGCACCGCCCCTGCCCTATGTAAAACGATCGGTATCCTTGAGGTATGAGCGAGCCTTCTCCCACCGGTCGGCGGCGCGGCAGAGGCGCCAGGGAACGGATCCTGGCGGCGGCGACCGAGCTGTTCACGGCCCAGGGCATCAACGCGACCGGCATGGAGCAGCTGACGTCCGTCGCCGGCGTCTCCAAGCGCACCCTGTACACGCACTTCGACGGCAAGGACGCCCTCGTCCACGCCTATCTGCGGCAGCTGGAGGACGGGCTGCTGCCCGTCGCCGAAGCCGGCGACGGGGACGACCCACGCGCACAGCTCCTCGCCGTCTTCGACGGCGAGCCGCCGGTTTCCGACGGCCCGCTACGCGGCTGCCCCTTCCTCAACGCCGCCGTCGAGGTACCCGACCCCGAGCACCCCGTCCACCGGCTCGCGGCCGCCTACAAGACCGAATTCGCCCGTCGCCTCGCGGTGATCGCGCGCCGGGCCGGAGCCCGCGATCCCGACACCCTCGGCGAGCAGCTGGCCCTGCTCTACGACGGCGCCGTGGCCCGCGCCACCGCGCTCAACAGCCTCAGCCCCGGAGCGCCCGCGCGTGCCGCGGCCGCGCTGTTGATCGACGCGGCCGTCGCCGCCCCGGTGCAATAGGCGCCGAGCCGGCACGAGACATCGCACCAACACGAGACAACGCACCAAGACGAGGCGCCGCACCAACAGGAGGCGCCGTACTGAACGGCGGCAGGCCGCAGGGCCCCTCGGTCGGGGACCGGGGCGTGCTCCGGCCCGGACCCGGGGGCGGGCATGAGTACCGCGCCGTCCGGCTCTGTCGCCGCCGCGAGGCGCGGACCGTAGGACCGTCCCCCGCCCTCCGGCTACAGCGCCAGGTGACGCCGGGGTGGCATTGCGGCCGCGTACTCCGCATCCAGCGCCCGTGCCCTCGCTTCCGCCGCCGGCCGTCGGCCCTCAGGGAGGGCGGCGGCGAGGGCCTGCCACACCTCAAGGTCGTCCTCGCCCCACGGGCTGTACGCCCACTCCGCGAGCAGCCCCGGGTCCGCGCGGGCGATCAGCGCCGTACGGAGCTGGTCCGCCAGCCGCTCCCGCAGCCGCAGCACACCGGGTGCCTGGGACGCCGGCAGCAGTGGACCCGGGTACCCGCCGAGCGCCGCCGCGACCGCGCCCGAGGCGACCCGGCGGGCCACCGCGTCGAAGTCGGCGTCGACCGGCACCGCCAGCCGGTACGGACGGGACCGCAGCAGCGCGGACCCCAGCAGACCCCGCAGCCGGGACAGTTCCGCCCGCAGCGTGACCGGGGTGATGTGCTCGTCCTCGTACAGCTCGAGCAGCAGCTCTTCCCCGCTCAGCCCCTCCGGGTGACGGGCGAGCACCACGACGATCTCGCTGTGCCGGCGGCTGAGGCGCACCGTGCGGCCCTCCGTCATCAGCAGCGCCTCGTCCCGGCCCAGCGCCGTCAGCCGCACAGTGTCGCCCGGCGGCCGCGGCGACAACAGCGCCAGCTGCGACTCGGCGGCACGCGCCACCGCTCCCACGAACGCCAGACTGTGCGGATGCGCCAGCCGGTCACCACCGGTGATGTCCACCGCGCCCAGCAGCCGCCCGCTGTGCGGATCGTGGACCGGAGCCGCCGCGCAGGTCCACTCCTGCACCGGCCTCCGGAAGTGCTCGGCCGCGAACACCTGCACAGGCCGGTCCACGGCGATCGCCGTGCCCGGGGCGTTCGTTCCGGCCACCGACTCGGCCCAGCGCGCACCCTCCACGAAGTTCATCCGCCCGGCGCGCCGCCGCGTCTGCGGATGGCCCTCCACCCAGAGCAGCCGCGCCTGCGCGTCGCACACGGCGACGAGATGCTCGCCGTCCACGGCGTAGACACCCATGAGTTCCCGGATCACCGGCATCACCCGCGACAACGGATGTCCGTCGCGGTAGACGGCGAGCTCGTCGTCACCGAGCTCCACGCTCGCCCGGCCCTCGGGCGTGACACTGGCTCGTGCGCAGCGCCGCCAGGACTCGGCCACCACCGGCCGGACGGCCGACTCCACCCTGCCCGCCGTCGCGAACTGTTCGTACGCCCTGCGCAGCACACCACCGCGCCGCACCGCGTCGCCCCCGGCTTCCAGCGCCACCCATGGGTCCGTCAACTCGGCCTCCCGGTCGCCGGTTTGCGTACGGGCCCATCGTCGTGCCGGCCGCGGTCCGCGACAAGGGTCACGCAACGACCACCGAACGTCACTCCCCGGCGGAGCGGGCACCCGGGGCGTCGTCACGCCTCCGGCAGCAGGCCCGCCAGAGCCGAGGCCGGGTCCGGGGCGGGTGGGCCCGCGGGCGTCCAGGGGCCGCGCGAGGCTCTGGTGAAGGGCCACCAGCGACCGTCCGCGCCGACGCGGAGCTGCGCCTGCGCGCCGGGCACCGTCCACCGCCCGGCTCCCGCGGCCCGCAGCCGCGGGCGTCCGCCCTCATCACGGTCCTGCGCGAGCTGCGCCTCGGCCCGTGCGAGGACCTCGTCGGGGACAGCATCGTCCGTCAGGACGGCCAGGCCCGCGGCACCGCCGAACCGCCAGGCACGGACGGCGAGTTCGAGGCCCGAGCGCTCCCGGCCCGAACCCGAAGCGAGCCGCGCCGCCACCTCCGCCGGAAGGGCGCTCCGGGCCGTCGCGGCCAGCCGTACCGCGTCCTGGCCCGCCGTCAGCACCGGGTCCCCGGGCAGTTCCGCGAGCGGCTGTCCGCCGACCGCGCCCAGCGCTTCCGCCAGCATCCGGTGCGCCCGCACCGCCGCGTCCGCGGCGAGGAACTCCAGGGCGTCACCGTCGATCCCCGGCGGCGGCGCCGTCTCCGTGTCCAGCGACGGAGGCAGTCCGGCCTCCGCAGGCAGCCGCGGTACCGCCGGCAGCGGCGGCAGGATGCCCGCCGCCGCGAACGCCTCGTCCGCCCGAACCCCCTCGGGCACTCCCTCGGGCGCTGCCGCGGACGGCTCAGCCCGCGCCGCGCTGCGCACCTGCAGGGCATCGATCAGCCGCCGCTCCCCGCGCCCGCGCAACAGCAGCAGCACGAACGGATCCTGGTCCAGCAGCCGTGCCACCTGGTAGCAGAGGGCGGCCGTGTGCGGGCACAGATCCCAGGCCTCGCATGTGCACTCGGGCTCCAGATCGCCGATGCCCGGCAGCAGTTCGACCCCCGCGCCGGCCGCGTCCTCCACCAGATGTGGCGGCATCTCCCGGTCCAGGAGCGCCGCGATGTGCCCCGCCCGGTCCACCGCCGTGTCCAGGAACCGGTGCCACTCGTCGCCGGTCAGCTCCTGGAGCAGCACATCGCTGCGGTACGCGGTGCCGTCCCGGTCCCTGACCACGGCCGTGATCCGCCCCGGCCGGACGGACACGGCACCCACCGCACCGTCCCGGGCCTGCCTGCGCCCCTTCTTCAGCTGCTCCGAGTCCAGCGCCGTGTCCTCGAGCGCCTTGAGCCAGGCCCGCCCCCACCACGTCTGCGCGAAGCCCTGCCCCCGCGCCGGAGGGAGCGCCGCGAACGTCCGCTCGTCCTCGTACCCGCCGCTCGATCCGTCGATCACTCCGCCGTTCGTCATCGCGCGCCCCCTCGCAGCTCCACCAGATCAGCCAGCTCGGCATCGGTCAGTTCGGTCAGCGCCGCCTCGCCGGAGCCGAGCACCGAGTCCGCGAGTTCCTGCTTGCGCTCCAGCATCGCCGCGACGCGGTCCTCGATCGTCCCCTCGGCGATGAGCCGGTGGACCTGGACCGGCTGGGTCTGGCCGATGCGGTACGCCCGGTCGGTGGCCTGCGCCTCGACGGCCGGGTTCCACCAGCGGTCGTAGTGCACGACGTGACCCGCCCGGGTCAGGTTGAGCCCGGTGCCCGCGGCCTTCAACGACAGCAGGAACACGGGCACTTCACCTTCCTGGAAGCGGTGCACCATCGCCTCCCGCTCGGCCACCGGCGTGCCGCCGTGCAGGAACTGCGTCCGCACGCCGCGCGCCGCGAGATGCCGCTCCAGCAGCCGCGCCATCTGTACGTACTGCGTGAAGACGAGGACGCTCCCGCCCTCGGCCAGGATCGTGTCGAGCAGCTCGTCGAGCAGCTCCAGCTTCCCGGACCGGTCCGCGATCCGCGGCCGCTCCTCCTTCAGGTACTGCGCCGGGTGGTTGCAGATCTGCTTCAGCGCGGTCAGCAGCTTCATGACCAGCCCGCGCCGCTCCATGCCGCCGGACGCCGAGATCGCCGCGAGGGTCTCCCGGACGACCGCCTCGTAGAGGCCCGCCTGCTCCGCGGTGAGGGACACGGCCCGGTCGGTCTCGGTCTTCGGCGGCAGTTCGGGCGCGATGCCCGGGTCGGACTTGCGGCGGCGCAGCAGGAAGGGCCGCACCAGCGAGGCCAGCCGTTCCGCCGCCGCCGTGTCGCCGCCCTCGACGGCCTGCGCGTGCCGTGTCCGGAAGATCCCCAGGCGGCCGAGGAGCCCCGGCGTGGTCCAGTCGAGGATCGCCCACAACTCGGACAGGTTGTTCTCGACGGGCGTGCCGGTGAGCGCGACCCGCGCCCTCGCGCCGATGGTGCGCAGTTGCTTCGCCGTCGTCGCGTACGGGTTCTTGACGTGCTGTGCCTCGTCGGCGACGACCAGGCCCCAGTCGACCCCGGCGAGTCTCGCCGCGTCGAGCCGCATCGTTCCGTACGTCGTGAGGACGAACTCGCCGTCCGCGAGGGACTGAAGGCTCCGCGCCGTCCCGTGGAAGCGG
Source organism: Streptomyces sp. NPDC091376 (assembly GCF_044757085.1). NCBI lineage: Bacteria > Bacillati > Actinomycetota > Actinomycetes > Kitasatosporales > Streptomycetaceae > Streptomyces > Streptomyces sp. NPDC091376. The sequence goes on from NZ_JBIVUF010000018.1 coordinate 101,926, forward strand.
CGCACCGGCGTGCCGGGGGCGAACTTCTCGATCTCCCGCTGCCAGTTGCCCATCAGGGAGGTCGGGCACACGACGAGGGTCGGTCCCGCGGCGGAGCTGTCGGTCTGCCGGTGCAGATGCAGGGCGATGACCGTGATGGTCTTGCCCAGTCCCATGTCGTCGGCGAGGCAGCCGCCGAGGCCGAGGGACGTCATCCTGTGCAGCCAGTTGAGCCCGCGCAGCTGGTAGTCGCGCAGGGTCGCGGCGAGCGCGGCGGGCTGGGCGATCTCCTGCCGGCCTCCCTCGGGATCGGCCAACTGCTCGCGCAGCCGCTCCAGCCATCCCGATGCCTGGACCTCGATGCGACGTCCGCCGACCTCGGTCGAGCCGGTGAGCACGGCGCCGAGCGCGTCGACGGGGGAGACCTTGTGGTCATGGCGTTCCCGGGCCAGGCGGGCCTCGGCGGGGTCGATGAGCACCCACTGGTCGAGCAGTCGCACGAGGGGCCTGCCGGCTTCGGCCAGCCGGTCCAGGTCGGCGCGGGTCAGCCGCTGATCACCCAGCGCGAACCGCCAGTTGAACGTGAGCAGTGCGTCGGCGGACAGGAACGAAGGCATCCCGGAGCCCATCGGGTCCGTGCCGGAGCCTTCCGTCCTCTCCTGCGGTTCGATGTCCTCCGGCGGTCCGATCACCGCCCGGGCGGTGAGTGTGCGGGCCAGTTCCCTGGGCCAGTGGACCTGCACACCGGTCGCGGCGAGTGCCTGCGAGGCGTCGCCGAGCAGTTCGGTGACGTCCTCGTCGGCGAGTTCGATCGCGTCGGGCACGGCCGCGGACAGCAGCGGGGTGAGGGGCGGCCAGGCGCGTGCGGCCCGGCGCAGCGCGAGCAGCGCGTCCATCCGGGCGCGCGGCCCGAAGGCGGCGTCCTGGCCGCCGGCCCACACGGCGGCGGCGTCCGCGACCAGAGCGGGATCGCCGGCGCTGTGCAGTTGCAGCACGGCTCGGAAGGACGGACCTGCCGGACCCACCGGTCCTTCGGGACCTGCCGGTCCTTCGGGACCTGCCGGACCTTCGGGACTCGCCGGACCCGCCGGACCTGCCGGACCTGCCGGTTCATCGGGTTTCCCGGGACCCGCCGGGTCGGCGGCGCGGGTGATGCCGGTGATGCCGGGGACCTCGACGCGCAACGACAGACGTACGCCGGCGTCATGGCCCGCCGCCACATCCTGCACCCAGGCCCGCGCCTGGGGCAGCCGCCGGGGCTCGTCCGCCGCGAACGCGTCGGAGCCGGCCACCAGCGACGCCGCGGGCGTCCGCGGCAACCCGTCGGCGACCGCGTCGAAAAAGTCCCGCAGCAGCCGTTCGGGCTCGGGCAGCAGCACCGGTGCGGCGCCCGCGTCCAGCGGCGCGGCGTGCGCGGTCGGCGGCATGGAGGCGGCGAGGGTACGGACCAGGTCCAGGTCCTCGGCGGTCAGCGGCCCGGCCCGCCAGGCGTCGTGGTCGCTCGCAGTGAGACCGGGCAGCAGCAGCCCGCGCGCGGCCAGTTGGAGGGCGAGCACGGTCGCGGCGCCCCAGAACGCGGCGGCGACGGAAGCCTCGGGCGACACCCGCGCGTGGATGAGGACCGGCAGCGCGTCCCGTACGGGCAGCAGTCGGGCCGGTGCCGCGTACGTACGGCCGCCGGGGCCGGCCACGGTCAGTTCCGTGGCCGTGCCGGGACCCTCGATGCGCCCGCCATCGGGGTGCCAGAAGGCGATTCTGCCCGCGCGGGGCGGGTCCGAAGGCAGGAAGACGGCGGAGCAGTGGGTGAGTCGTGAGGTCTCGGAGAGCGTTGCCGCGGGAAGCCGGTGCACAGCGATGACGCATTCCTCAAATTTGACTACTGGAGGGCGGAGCGGCCGAGGATACCTCACTCGGACCCTGGGCACCCGTGCCGTGGGCCGAGGTGTCGTCAGCACCACCTCGCCGCCCCGGCAGTCCCCCCGCCGTTTCCGGGGGCTGGCGTCATGGTCGCGAAGGGCCGCGGATTCATACGTTTCTTCAGGTCAGAGCAGTGCAGCAGTCGAGCGCGCCGCCGGCGCGACGGCCCACAGACCGGAGACCGCCATGTCCCAGGCCACCGCCACCGCCCTTGCCGCCGATCCCGCCCCGCCGCCGGGCAGCGGCCGCGCATCGGCACCCGGGGGATCCGCGGAACCCACCGGCGCGGTGGGAGCCGCCGGGGCCGCCGGGGCCCAGGACCCGGCCGGGTCCACCGGGTCGGCCTCGTCGACCGGGTCCTCGGGCAGCGACTTCGCGCCACTCCTGCGGACCGTCAGGGAACAGGGCCTGCTGGAACGCCGCACCGGCTGGTACGCGCGCGTCATCACGCTCAATCTGCTCGCACTCGCCGCCGTCGTCGCGGGCATCGTGCTCATCGGCCCGTCCTGGTGGGTGCTGCCGCTGGCCGCACCGCTCGCCGTGCTGTCCGCACGTACCGCCTTCGTCGCGCACGACGCGGGCCATGCGCAGATCACGTCCGACCGACGGATCAGCAGAATGCTGCAGCTCATCCACGGGAACCTGCTGCTCGGGATGAGCCAGGACTGGTGGAACGACAAGCACAACCGCCACCACGCCAACCCCAACCACACCGAGAAGGATCCCGACGTCGCCCCCGACGTCCTGGTGTTCAGCAAGGACCACGCCGAGGGCCGCACCGGCTTCCGCGGCTGGATCACCCGCCACCAGGCATGGCTCTTCTTCCCGCTGACCACACTGGAGGCCCTCGCCCTCAAGATCGCGGGCTTCCGGCACGTCTTCTCCGCGCCGAGGGACGCAAGGTCCGCGGGCAGGAGCCGACGACCCGCCGGCCGGCGCGCCGTCGAGGGCGGACTGCTCATCGCCCATGCCGTCGGCTACCTCGCGCTGCTGCTGGCCTTTCTCACCCCGCTCCAGGCCCTCACCTTCGCGCTCCTCCACCAGATGCTCCTCGGCCTCCACCTCGGCATGGCGTTCGCGCCGAACCACAAGGGCATGGAGATGCCCGGCGACGACAACGGTGAGCGCTGGGGCCATCTGCAGCGGCAGGTCCTGACCTCGCGGAACATCCGCGGTGGGCTGCTCACGGACTGGTTCCTCGGCGGTCTGAACTACCAGATCGAGCACCATCTCTTCCCGAGCATGCCCCGCCCGCATCTGCGACTGGCCCAGCCCATGGTGCGGGCCCACTGCCGTCGCCTCGGCATGCCCTACACGGAGACCGGACTGGTCGAGTCCTACCGCCAGGCTCTCGGCCATATGCACGAGGTCGGTGGTGAGCTGCGTACGGGAGCGAGCGGGAGCTGAGGGGAACCGGCGGACGGGCGGGCGCGTTCTCACAGCAGGGAGTGGCGGCACGGTGCCGCGGAGGAGGGTTCGAAGATGTCGACAGGTGCGAAGATCGCCATCGGGGGCGTGGCCGTGGGCCTGCTCCTGATCCCGCTGATCGGATTCTGGATGTCGCTGCTGGTGATCGTCGGAGTGCCCGCAGTGGCGTACTTCGCGCTCGATCCCTCACAGCGCCGCCGGCTCCGCAGGATCAACCGCAAGGAGATCGGTCGCTGAGCGGGAGTCTCCCTCGCCCCTGCCGGACGGGTCCGCCGGAGGTATCCTCCGAAACGATCACCGGCATGGGAGAGGGGAGCTCCGAGGAATGGGCACATCAGGACGGATCACCACCGTCAGCAGCAATGGCGAGTACGCGTTCACGAAGCCGAACAGGGACAGCATCACGCTGCTCGCCGGGCTCGGAGTGGAGGGCGACGTCCACTCCGGGGTGACCGTCAAGCACCGCTCCCGCATCGCGCAGGACCCCACGCAGCCCAACCTGCGTCAGGTCCACCTCATCCACGAAGAGCTGTTCGACGAGGTGCGGGACGCCGGCTTCGAGGTCCGCCCCGGCGACCTGGGGGAGAACATCACGACGAGCGGGATCGATCTGCTCGGCCTCCCCACCGGCACGGTGCTGCGTCTCGGGGACGAGGCGGTCGTCGAGGTCACCGGCCTGCGCAACCCCTGCCTCCAGATCGACAACTTCCAGCAGGGGCTGCTCAAGCAGGTCGCCAGCCGTGACGACGACGGCACTATCGTGCTCCGGGCCGGGATCATGTCCGTCGTCAGGACCGGTGGCGTGGTGCGGCCCGGCGACACGATCAGGGTCGACCTGCCGGACGGTCCGCACCGTCCCCTCGAGCGGGTCTGACGTCGTCCGGTCGACGAGGGCGACGACACCTGAGCAAGCGCTGAGCGGGGCGCCGCGCCCTCACCGCACGCCGGGCCTTCACCACACGTCGGACCCTCGGCTCACCGCACGTCGGACCCTCGGCTCACCGCACGGCGGAGTCTCGGTCCAGCGCACAGGAGTTGACCACGTCACCGCTCCCGGGCCTCGGAACCGTCCGGTCCGCGGGCGGTGCCGTGCCGTCCTCCACCCAGCCGGTCAGCGCCGCGAACGCCGAGCGGTAGCAGGGCAGAATCGGCCGCAGCCGGTCCGGATACGTGTCGTACAGGCCGTCGGTGTGCGTGCCCGCCTCGATCGTGTAGTAGCGGTGCAGCGCCGAGCGGCCGCGGCCGTCGATCATTCGCGCGTACACCTCCGAGTCCTGACGGATCGGCAGCAGCGTGTCCAGATCGCCGTGCAGGGTGATCAGCGGCTTTCCGATCCTGCCCGTGAGCGCCACCTTGGCCAGCGCCCGCCGCACCGTCGCGGGACGTGAGGCGGGATCGTAGTCCGCGTCCGAGGGGCAGACCGCGAAGATCTGCTCCGGTGAGGATCCCGCCGAGGCCCCTGGGCAGTTCCGGTCGTACGCCGGATCGAACTCGGCCCGGAAGATCTTCTGGGTGAGGCCCCAGTAGGCCTTCTCGTGGTACGGCCACAGGAACTGCGAACCGGGCGCGAAACCGGCCGCCAGCAGATCGTCGTCCCCGGCCCGGCCCAGTGTGCGGGCCACGGTCACCGGCAGACTCGTCAGAGGGCTCGGTCCGCGCGCGGTCCACAGGACGCCTTCCCAGTCCACGCCGCCGTCGTACAGCTCCGGGTGGTTCTCCAGCTGCCAGCGGGTGAGATAGCCGCCGTTGGAGATGCCCGTCATGTATGTGCGAGTCGGTGCGTGCCCGTAGCGCTGCCCGGCCACCCGCTTCGCCGCCCGCGTCAGCTCGGTGACGCGCCGGTTCCACTCGGCGACGGCGTCACCGGGTCCGCGGCCGTCCGTGAAGAAGTCGGGCCCGGTATTGCCCTTGTCGGTGGCGGCGTACGCGTATCCCTGCGCCAGCACATGGTCGGAGATGAGCGTGTCGGTGGAGTACTGCCTCCGGGTGCCGGGGGCGCCCGTCACGACCAGTCCGCCGTTCCACCGGTCGGGGAGCCGTATGACGAACTGGGCGTCATGCCGCCAGCCGTGGGTGGCGTTGAGACGCGAGTCGTCAGGGAAGTAGCCGTCGATCTGGATGCCCGGCACCCCGGAGGGGTTCCGGGTGCCCGTAGCCGCCAGGCCGGCCTGGTCCGCCGTGTCGGTGTACGAGGTCCCGGCCAGCGCCGCGGTGGTCAGATCCCCGAGACAGGCCGCCTGCTGACGCGCCGCACCGGGAACGTCGAGACGGTGCTGGCGGGCGCAGTGGGCGGTTGCCGCCTCCGCGTCCGCCGGGCGGGCGTCGGCGAGCGACGCCGTGGTGGACGTCGTGGCGAGCGCGAGGAGCATCGCGGCGAGGGCCGGTGCTCTCCGGGTCGGGCGGAACAGACGCATGGCGGCGGCCTCCGAGTCAACGGCGAAGAGGTGGGTGCGCCGCCCCAGGGTGCTGTGGCCCCCTCCGTACGGCCATAGGGTCGGCCCACACCTGGCGATGGCCGCTCATGTGGGGCTCAGGCAGGGCCATCCGAAGCCGCTCAGGAACTACTGAGGAACCACTGAGGAACCACGGGAGCGGGCTCAGCCGTGCTCGCCGACCGGCGCCGCGCACCGCGCTCGGCCGGTGGGTGTGACCAGGCCCGAGCAGATCCTCAGGAAGGACGCACGGCCATCTTGTCCAGTGCCTCCAGCAGACCCGGCAGTTCAGGTCCGCGTCCCACCGGCAGCACCTCGCCGGGCTCCTCGTCCAGCAGCACGAACGCGATGTCGTCGGTCCTGGCCACCAGTGACCAGCCCGGCCCGTCCGCGCGCAGCATCCGGGCACCGTCCGGGGCGAAGCTGGAGCGAACCCGTCCGAGCGGCGGGGCGTCGTCCACATAGCTGTGGAGCTCCTTGAGCACCCGTCGCACCCCTTCGTGCGGTGTCGCGCGCTCCTCCTGCGGCACGTCGGGCTGGACGAACGTCATCTGATCCGCCACCTGTTCGCGCCACACCGCCCATTGCAGAGCGACCTCGTCCGCACCCAGACGGCGCTGGGCGGGACCCCAGGCGTTCGTGTCGGGCGGGGTGAGCGGTGGTCCGCCCCCGTCCTCCTCGGCCGGGTCGTGGGGCGCGGGCACACCGGGCGCGACGGTCGCCACGGCCAGCGGCCAGCCGGGCAGGCCTGCGACGACCGAGCGGTCGCTGGGCGACAGGTCGTACTCCATCCCGCAGTCCCACGACGCGATCGCGACGGCCACCAGGGACACGTCGTCGATCACGACCGTCCACCGGGCGCCGTCACTGTCCTGGCCGAGGACCAGCCCGTACCCGTCGGCGTACGGCTCGAGCCCCAGCGACGCGCACGCCGCCGGGTAGTCGTCGCCGAGCACGCTGGGGAACTGCGAGGGTGTCAGCAGCAGCGCGGTCAGCACAAAGAGCTCGTCGTCGTCCGCCGCCTGGTCCGTCCCGGCCACGGCATCCTCCCCATGCGATCGTTCGTCGGCGCACCTTAACCAGTGGGTAACCCCGACGTCGAGAGTTCGCGGCAGGAATCCGGCGCGAGCTGATCCGCAACCGGCGGTAACCCGCCGGGGCGTGCCATCAGGCGGCGGGCAGTCCGAGGAGACTGCGGGCCACGGACTGCGGGGACTCGTCCCGCTCGCGGGCGAGGGCGATCACCGCCCGGCAGGCCAGTTCGTTCACCCCGAAGGACAGCGCCTCGGGGGAGACCCAGCTCGAAGCCTCCTCGATGCTCCGCTGGTCGTCCTCCGCGCAGGCGGAGACGTAGGTCGCCGCGGCCTCGAAGAGGTTGTGCTGCCGCGGCCGCTCGGCCGCGGGCCGTGCCGCGCTCGTCGCCCCGCCCTCGTGGGGCGTGCGGACCGTGCGGAGTCTGCGCATCACCCTGTCGAACACCCATGGCCCCTTTCCTCGTACACCGTCACTCTTCCGGTGTACCCCGCCGGGGTGACAAGTCCTCCTGCAAACGGCTCCTGAGCCATGTCAGTTCTGCCTTGCTGGTGGCCCGGGCGATGGTGAGGATCCCCCGGCGGTACGGGTCGTCGAGCTCCTCGGCCCGCAGCGGCCTGTCGCCTTCGTAGAAGAAGCTGGCCGGCTGCTCGAGGAACTCCAGGCGCCGCCGGAGCACGGCCGCCCGCGCCGGTGCGTCCGGGAGGTGCCGGAGGAACGCCAGCACCGTGAACCACCGGTTCTCGTCGGTGATGTCCTGCTGCACGGGTTCGGCGAGCCGCTGCAGCAGTTCCTGGCGTCCCGCGTCGGTGAGGCTGAGGACGTGACGGGGCGCGGCGGCCCGTCCCGGTCGGCTCTCGCGGACCAGCAGCCCGGCCTTCTCCAGGCGCTTGATGGCGGGGTACAGCGTGCTCTCGGCCACGGGGCGCACATGCCCGGTGAGCGCGGTGATGCGCTTGCGCAGCTCGTAGCCGTGCAGCGGGGCGTCGTACAGGAATCCGAGGATGGCGAGCTCCAGCATGCCCGCATTCTGCCGCATGCTCGGGGTACATCGTTGACGTAGTACTACGACACCGATGTATATTCGCGTCTCGTGCGGCGGGAGATGCCGGGCAGGACAGGGCGATCAGGGGAGCGGCAGACATGCGAGCAGCAACGTTCGACGGGCGGGGAAGCCTCATCCGGTGGACGGAGTCGGCGGGGGAGGAGCCGGCCCGGGTGTACGTGCACGGTCTCGGCGCCGCCGCCACCGTCTACCACGCGCACATCGCCGCCCACCCTCTCCTGGCCGGCCGCAGGTCGCTCTTCGTCGACCTCCCGGGTCACGGCATCAGCGACCGGCCCGCGGACTTCGGCTACACGCTGGAGGACCACGCGGACGCACTGGCCGCCGCGCTCGACGAGGCCGGCGTCCGCGGCGCCGAGATCGTCGCGCACAGCATGGGCGGCGCGGTCGCCATCGTCCTCGCCCACCGGCGGCCCGCACTCGTGTCCCGGCTGGTGCTCACGGAGGCCAACCTCGACCCGGGCCCGAGGCGGACCGCGGGCGGCAGTGGCATCGCCGCCTACTCGGAGGAGGAGTTCGTGCAGGGCGGCGGATTCGACCGCGTACTGGAGCGGGTGGGACCGGCCTGGGCCGCGACGATGAGGCTCGCCGACCCGACGGCGCTGTACCGGAGCGCGGCCTGGCTCCTGCACGGCACGCGGCCGACCATGCGGCGGATGCTCCTGGACTGTCCCGTCCCGCGCGTCTGTCTGCAGGGCGGTCTCAGCGGTGAACTGGCCGGCGAGAGCGAACTGGTCGACGCCGGGGTCCGGGTCGTCACCGTCCCCGGCGCGGGGCACAACGTCATGTTCGACGCGCCCGAGGCGTTCGTGCGCGCGGTCGCGGGGACCGACGACGGCGCCCGGGAGGAGGAGGTCACCGAGGCGTCCGCCGTCTGATGACGCTCAGCCCTGACCGTTCTGACGTACCGCCACGGCCAGGAAGCGTGCCTCCTCGTCGGCGTACGAGACCAGTCTCCAGCCGGAACCGCCCAGCAGCGGACGGAGGTTGGGCTCGGCGCGCAGATCGTCCCCGGTGAGCTGCCGGCCCTGGCGGGCGGCCAGCGCGGCCCGCCCGACGGGGTGGAAGAGCGCGAGCCGGCCACCGGGGCGCACCACGCGCGCCAGCTCGCGCAGATTGTCGGCCGGCCGGGGCAGATGCGCGATGAGACCGGCGGCGAACACCGCGTCCAGCGACGCGGAACGCAGCGGCAGCCGCGCCACGTCGGTCAGCAGCAGCGCTCCGATGCCGTCCCGCCCGGCGCGTACCGCCGCCTCCAGCATCGCCGGGGTCAGATCGGCACCTATGACCGTGCCTTCCCTGCCCACCGCCTGCCGCAGCGGGGGCAGTGCGCGACCGGTCCCGCAGCCCGCGTCCAGGACCGCGTCGCCCAGCCGGAGGGCCAACGCCGCGACGCCGGAGGCATAGGCGGGACCGTCGCCGGAGAACCGCGCGTCCCAGCCGGCCGCCCGGGCGCCGAAGAACTCCTGGACATGTGTGTGGTCGAGGGTCATGGGCCCATGATTCCGCAGCGCCCCCGTTTCCTCGACACCCCCTCAGAACAGACGTACGGTGCACTCGTTCGAGCCCGGCACGATCGTTCTGAAACATCGGCTGTCATATTTCATCAGGTTTCGAAATGCGCCCCAGTCATGCGCCCCCACCGGGACTACCGTCCCTGAGCCATGGGACACCTGGACCACGCCACCTTCGGCTGGCTGACCCCCGTGCTGTCGTACGCGATGGCCTGCATCGGCGCCGCCCTCGGGCTGCGCTGCACCGTACGCGCGCTCGAATCGACGGGCCGTTCCCGCCGCAACTGGCTCATCACCGCGGCCTCCGCCATCGGTACCGGCATCTGGACGATGCACTTCGTCGCCATGCTCGGCTTCGGCGTCACCGGCACCGACATCCGCTACAACGTGCCGCTGACCATCCTCAGCCTGGTCGTCGCCATGGCCGTCGTCGGCGCCGGAGTCTTCGCCGTCGGCTACAGCCGGGACCGCGTCCGGGCCCTGCTGCTCGGCGGGCTCACCACCGGCCTCGGCGTCGCCAGCATGCACTACCTCGGCATGGCCGCCCTGCGGCTGCACGGCGAAGTGACCTACGACCCACTGCTCGTCGCACTCTCCGTGGTCATCGCCGTCGTCGCCGCCACCGCCGCCCTGTGGGCCGCCCTCAACATCAAGTCCGCCGTCGCGGTCGCCGTCGCCTCCCTCGTCATGGGCGCAGCGGTCAGCAGCATGCACTACACGGGCATGTTCGCCGTCGGGGTCGACGTCGAGCCGTCGGGCGGGTCACTGCCCGGAGCCACGGCGATGCAGTTCATCTTCCCCCTCGCCGTCGGCCTCGGGTCGTACCTCTTCCTCACCTCCGCATTCGTGGCCCTCACCCCGACGGCACGCGAACGGGCCGACTACGCCTCCGCGGAGCGCATCACCGAACCGGCCCCCGAACCGGCCACCGCACCATCGCCGACCCCGACCACCCCGTAAGGCCGCCCCGTCGCGTCCACCGCCCCGCACCCGGAACGAGGAGGCCATGCGCACACCTCGCAGCACCCCCGGCGCCGAGTCGCCGCCAACGCACGCGCATCCGCCCGCCGCCTCCAAGGCGCCGGCGGTGCGCGGGCGCCGCGCCCACGCAGGACCGCCCGCGCAAGAACGGCCAGGGCCCGGAACGGACCACGCCCCGGCCGTGGCACGCGTCCAGGATGCGCCCGGCGAAGGGTGGCGGCTGCGCCCCAGGACCGTACGCGCCAAGATCATCTCGCTGCTGATGGTGCCCGTCGTCTCCCTGCTCGCGCTGTGGGGCTTCGCCACCGTCACCACCGCACAGGACGTCGCCCGGCTGCGTCAGCTCCAGGACCTCGGGGAGCGCGTCGGCGAACCCGTCGCCGCGGCCGTCACCGCCCTGCAGGCCGAACGCCGCGCCGCACTCCGCCAGATCGCCGCCCCCGACGCCCAGCGCGCCGCCGATCTCGAACAACAGGCCAAGCTCACCGACGAAGCCCTCGCACAGCTGTCCCTCGGCTCCTCCCACACCGTCGCCGACGCGGGCGACCTCCCCACCGGCGTCGCCGACCGCCTCGACCGGTTCCTCACCGACGCCGGCGGACTGCGCGCCCAGCGCACCGCCGTCCTCGACCGCAAGGCCGACTGGGACCGTACGTACGAGAAGTACACCGCCACCATCAACGCGGCCTTCGGCGTCAACGGCGCACTCACCGGAACCCAGGACTCCGGACCCGGCTCCGACGCCCGCGTCCTGCTCGAGTTCGGCCGCGCCGCCGAAATGCTCGCCCGCGAGGACGCACTGCTCACCACCGCCAGGACCGCCGGAACCTTCGGCGCCGAACGGCTGCGACAGTTCACCGGCGCCGTCGAGACCCGCCGCGCCCTCACCGAATCCGCCGTCGCCGACCTGCGCCCGGCCCAGCGCGCCGGATGGCGCGAACTCACCGCACAGAGCGCCTACCAGGCCCTGCTGTCCGCCGAGGACAAGACCCTCGCCGCAGCGGCCGGCCGCAGGGCCGCCGAAGCCGTGCCGGCCACCACCTGGGACACCGCCCACAGCACCGTCCGCACCGCGATGCGGGACATCGAGACGAACGCCCGGCGCAGCGCAGCGGACCGTGCCGACCCCTTCGGCCAGGGACTGTTCACCGCCGCCGGCGCCGCCGTGCTCCTCGGCCTCGCCGCCGTCGCCGCCTCCCTCGTCATCTCCGTACGCATCGGACGCGCCCTCGTCGTCGAACTCGTCAGCCTCCGCAACACCGCACTGGAGATCGCCCGGCACAAACTGCCCCACGCCATGCGCCGGCTCCGCTCCGGAGAAGAGATCGACGTACAGGCCGAGGCTCCGCCCGGACCACCGCCACCGGACGAGATCGCCCAGGTCGGCGAGGCACTGTCCACCGTCCACCGCGCCGCGCTCAGCGCCGCCGTCGAACGCGCCGAACTCAGCCGCGGCATCTCCGGAGTCTTCGTCAACCTCGCCCGCCGCAGCCAGGTCCTCGTCCACCGCCAGCTCAACCTCCTCGACAGCATGGAACGCCGCGCCGAGGACCCCAACGAACTCGGCGACCTCTTCCGCCTCGACCATCTGACCACCCGGATGCGCCGCCACGCGGAGAGCCTGATCATCCTGTCCGGCGCCGCTCCCGGCCGCGCCTGGCGGATGCCCGTACCGCTCACCAACGTCGTCCGCGCCGCCGTGTCCGAGGTCGAGGACTACGCGCGCGTCGAGGTACGACAGCTTCCCGAGACCTCCGTCGTCGGCGCCGCCGTGGCCGACCTCACCCACCTGCTCGCCGAACTCGTCGAGAACGCCGCCCAGTTCTCACCGCCCCACACCAAGGTCCGGGTCAGCGGTGAACCCGTCGGCAACGGCTACGCGCTGGAGATCGAGGACCGCGGCCTCGGCATGGGCAAGGACGCCCTCGCCGACGCCAACCGCCGGATCGAACAGTCCGAGGCGCTCGACCTCTTCGACAGCGACCGGCTCGGGCTCTTCGTCGTCAGCCGGCTCTCCGCCCGCCACGCCATCAAGGTCCGGCTGCGGACCTCACCGTACGGAGGCACCACCGCAGTCGTCCTGATCCCGACCCCCCTGCTCCAGAGCGCCCTCCCGGCCGGGTCCGCACCATCGGCCGCCGCGCGGTCCGCCACCGACGCGATCCCGACCCCGGCACACCCCACGCCGCACCTCGCCGCGGACGCCACCCTCCGCTCCGCCCACCACGGCGAGGAGCGCCTGCCGGGCCAGACAGGCCGGCATCTCGTCGAGGCCCAGCCCGACGGCGCCGCACCGCCCCCCGGCGTCATCGCCCTGCGCCTGCGCGATCGCCCGCAGTCCGCCCCGAGAGGCGAATCCCGCAGGGCCGAGCAGCCGCCCGTCCCCGCCCCACCTGTCCAGCCCTCCTCCCCGGGCGACGGGAACGGTCTTCCCCGGCGTGTCCGGCAGGCCAACCTCGTCCCCCAACTGCGGGAAGCCCCCAAGCCCGAACCGGCGTCGGACGCAGCCGAACCCGCCGCGTACGACACACCGGAACGCACCCCGGAACAGGTCAGGGACCGCATGACCGCCTACCGCGCCGGCTGGACCCGCGGTGGCGGCGCCGCACCCGGCAGCCGAACCCACAGCGCCCACAGCAGCGAAGGAGACAACGCATGATCGACCACGAGAGGATCTCCTCGCACCACCGCTCCGGAGAACTCGACTGGCTGCTCGACGACCTGGTGCTACGGGTGGGCGAGGTCCGTCACGCGGTCGTGCTCTCCAACGACGGCCTGGCCGTCGGCGCCTCCGGCGGGCTCACCCGGGAGGACGCCGAACACCTCGCCGCCGTCTCCTCCGGGTTCCACAGCCTCGCCAAGGGCGCGGGACGCCACTTCCGCACCGGCGGCGTGCGGCAGACGATGGTCGAGATGGACGAGGGATTCCTCTTCGTCGCCGCCGCCGGCGAAGGATCTTGCCTCGCCGTGCTCAGTGCCGCGACCGCCGACGTGGGCCTCATCGCCTACGAGATGGCCCGCCTCGTCAAACGCGTCGGCGAGCATCTCCACACCCCACCGAGGCTGTCCACCACCCCACCCGCCGCCGGCTGACCGGAGGAAGGTTCGACCGATATGAAGGATGCCGGCGACGGCGGCCAGGAGTACGAGGAAGGCCGTTGGTACGACGCCGAGGCGGGCCCTCTCGTCCGCCCGTACGCGATGACCGGAGGCCGTACGAAACCGGGGCCGAGCGACGTCCGCTTCGACCTCATCGCGCTCGTCGACGCCGCCGCCGACGCGGCGGACCGGGCCGCGGAATCCCTCCTCGGCCCCGAGCACCGGGCACTGCTCGAACTCTGCCGCGCCGAGACACAGTCCGTCGCGGAGCTCGCCGCGGACGCCGATCTTCCCGTGGGCGTCGTCCGCGTCCTCCTCGGAGATCTCCTGGAGGCCGGACATGTCACCGTCAGCCGGCCCGTCCCGCCCGCACAACTGCCGGACGAAAGGATTCTGCGGGAGGTGATCGACGGTCTCAGGGCACTGTGACCCCCGGGAACTGCGATCCCCGGGAACGGGCCGCCGGTGCCACGTGGTGGCTGTGCGTGGCGCTCTTTCTCCTGCCCGCGCGCTCCCGTACCGTGGCCGCCTGCCCCGTACCGTCACCGGCGCCGAGGAGCACCGTGCCCGTCCCGATCATCCTCGACTGCGATCCCGGGCACGACGACGCGATCGCCATCATGCTCGCGGCCGGTGATCCGGCGATCGATCTCCTCGCGATCACCACGGTCGCCGGGAACGAGGTGGTCGAGAAGACCACCCTGAACGCCCGGCGGATCTGCACCGCCGCAGGGATCACCGATGTCCCCATCGCGGCGGGCTGCGCGCGGCCGCTCGTCCAGCCGTTGTACGTGGCGGACGACGTCCACGGCGAGTCGGGCATGGACGGGCCGAGCTTCGGCGAACCGACCGTGCACGCCGTACCCGAGCACGCCGTGGACCTCATGTACCGGACCCTGACCGGACACCCGGAGCCGGTGACGCTCGTGCCGACCGCCCCGCTGACCAATGTCGCCCTGCTCCTCACCCGCCATCCCGACGCGGCGGCGCACATCCGAGAGATCGTGCTCATGGGTGGCTCGACGGAGCGCGGAAACCGCACACCGGCCGCCGAGTTCAACATGTTCGTCGATCCCGAGGCGGCCGACATCGTCTTCCGCAGCGGTCTTCCCGTGACGATGTGCGGGCTCAACGTGTCCCACCAGGCGCTCGTCACACCCGAGGTCCTGGCCCGCCTCGACGGCCTCGGTACCGACCTCGCCCGGATCTGCGCCGAGTTGATGACCTTCTTCGCCGCCACCTACCGGCGACTGTGGGGATTCGCGGCGCCGCCGCTGCACGACCCGGTCGCGGTGGCGCGCGTCATCGATCCGGAGATCGTCCGCTGCGTGGACGCGAGCGTCGCGGTGGAACTGCGCGGGGAGTACACGCGCGGGGCGACCGTGGTGGATCTGCACCAGTACCTGGACCGGCCCGTCAACGCGAAGGTGGCGGTCGGCCTGGACCAGGAGAGGTTCTGGGACCGGGTGATCGGCGCCGTCGACAGGCTCGGCGCGCGGGGCTGAGACCCGGCGGTCCTCGGTGTATGGGGCTGAGACCCGGCCGTCACGGCTTCACGGAAGGGCGCGGTGCACGCCGCCGTGACGGCCGGGCCGAGGGCCGCCGGGGTGGTGAGTACCCGTCACGACGGCCCGGCTGCACGGCATCCCGCATGACCTCGTCCCTCAGCCGGCTGCAACAGCGGTTGATCAGCCGCGAGACGTGCATCTGCGAGACCCCGACCTCCTCGGCGATACCCCTCTGGGTCATGTCCCGGAAGAACCGCATGTAGAGAATCCTGCGTTCACGGTCCGGCAGCCGGCTCAGCCGCGGCCGGACCGCCTCCCGGTCGATGACGACGTCGAGCGCCGGGTCGGGCCCGCCCAGCCCGTCGGCGAGCGAGTATCCGTCGTCGCCGCCCTGCACCTCGGCGTCGAGGGAGAGGGCGTTGTAGCTGTCGAGCGCCTCCAGGCCCGCCCGGGCCTCGTCCTCCGTGATGCCCGCGTGCCGGGCGATCTCGGCGGCGGTCGGCTCGCGGCCGCCGACGGTCTGGGCCAGCTCCTGACGGGCGGTACGCACACGGGCCCTGAGGTTCTGCACCCGGCGTGGCACATGCACGGTCCAGGTGTGGTCACGGAAGTGCCGCTTGATCTCACCGTTGATCGTCGGTACGGCGAAGGCCTCGAACGCTCCGCCACGGTCCGGGTCGTACCGCTCCACGGCCTTGACCAGGCCCAGCGCGGCGACCTGTCGCAGGTCCTCGAGCGCTTCGCCCCGGTTGCGGAACCGGCCCGCGAGCCGGTCGGCCATGGGCAGCCAGGCACGCACGAGTTCCTGTCGCAGCGCGGTCCGCTCTGAGCCCTCGTCCAGCCGGGCCAGCCGCAGAAAGTCCTCGGCGGTGTCCGGGGCATCGTCATGCGGATGCTTCCCGCGGTTATACGTTCGCATGCTCACTCTCAGCTCCCTGTGCGGTGCTGACGGTGGTCGAGGCCCCGGATTCGAATGCCCCCTGCTATGGGTGCGAGCGCCTCCGCTCCGAAGCTCGTGATGCGCCTGCCCGGCCCCTACCACGGCAAACGCCGCGGCTGGGGCGGTGGGTGCCACGGGAGCGGGCTTCCGGGATGGGAAACACTGGGCCGAGGAGCGGCGTCACCAGGGAAGAGGATCCGTGAAGTGAGCGGCACACGCGACGAGGCGGCACCGGTCGAGGCAGCACAGGTCCAGGAAGGGTCGGCCCTGCGAGCCGACTGCGGCAACTGCTTCGGACTGTGCTGCGTCGCGCTCCCGTTCTCCGCATCGGCGGACTTCGCCGTCGGCAAGCCCGCCGGACAGCCCTGCGGGAATCTCCGTACCGACTTCCGCTGCGGCATACACGACCGGCTCGCGGAGCGCGGATTCGCCGGCTGCACCGTCTACGACTGCTTCGGCGCCGGCCAGAAGGTGTCCCAGATCACCTTCGGCGGACGCAGCTGGCGGGAGGCGCCCGGCAGCGCCCGGCAGATGTTCGACGTGTTCCCGGTGATGCGGCAACTGCACGAGCTGCTCCGGTATCTGACGGAGGCGCTGTCGCTGCCCGCGGCCCGCCCGCTGACCACGGAGTTGCGCAGGCTGCTCGACGAGACCGAGGCGCTGACGCGACGCGACGCCGCCGCCCTCCTGGACGTCGACGTACCCGCACTCCGAGGCCGCACGGGCGAGCTGCTGGCCCGTACTAGCGAACTCGTACGTGCGGAGGCCAAGCCGGGCCGCAGGAAGAACCGCCGCGGGGCCGACCTGGCCGGCGCCGGACTCTGCGGCGCCGATCTGCGCGGTGCGGATCTGCGCGGCGCCTGCCTCATAGCCGCCGACCTCACCCGCGCCGACCTGCGTCTGGCGGACCTCCTCGGCGCGGACCTGAGGGACGCCGACCTCGGCGGGGCCGATCTGACCGGCGGCATCTTCGTCACACAGCCGCAGCTCCAGCAGGCCAAGGGTGACGCGACGACCAGGCTGCCGCGCACACTGGTGCGGCCGGCGCACTGGTCACGGGCATGAGGGCGCGGCACCCGGGTAGCCGCACTGTCGGTGAGGCCGTGCTCCGGCAGTGGCCGGGCCGGCGCCGCGAACCCGGCGAGAGGAGAGGAGTCCTGTGAACATCGCCTTCCTCATGGCGCCCGAAGGCGTCGAACAGATCGAGCTGACCGACCCCTGGCAGGCCGTCGCCGATGCCGGTGACACTCCGCGTCTGGTGTCCACGAAGCCCGGCCGGATCCAGGCGTTCGACCATCTCGACAAGGCGGACACCTTCGCCGTCGACCAGGTCGTCTCCGACGCCTCCGCCGAGACCTACGGCGGCCTGGTGCTTCCCGGAGGCGTCGCCAATCCGGACGCGCTGCGCATGGACTCCGGGGCTGTCGCGTTCGTCCGGGCGTTCTTCGACGCGGGCAAGCCGGTGGCGGCCATCTGCCATGCCCCCTGGACGCTCGTCGAGGCCGGCGTACTGCGCGGCAGGACGCTGACGTCCTGGCCCAGCGTGCGCACCGACATCCGCAACGCCGGCGGCACCTGGGTCGACGAGCAGGTGGTGGTGTGCCACGACGGTCCGAACACGCTGATCACCAGCCGCAAGCCGGACGACCTCAAGGCCTTCTGCGCGGCTTTCACGGCCGAGTTCGCCACGGCGTCGGCACGGGCGGCGGCCGGGACCTGAACGCCTTCCGGGCGGGAAGCACGCTCACCGCCCGGTGGCTTCGAGAAGGATCTGGGCCAGTTGCCGTGGCTGGGAGAACATCGGCCAGTGGCCGGTGTCCATCTCGACCAGCTGCCAGCGCTCGCCGCGCAGCAGCGCGACCACGTCCGGGCTCGGCTCGTCGCCGTCGAGCAGGCACTTGACGTACGTGGCCGGAAGCTCGCCGAGCGGCCGCGCCAGCACGGCCGGCTCCGTCAGTGTGGCGCCCGGATGTGGCGTGGAGCCGACGATCCGCGCGATCTGCTCGTCGGTGAGGCCCTGGCCTTCGAACTCGGCAGCCGCCAAGGGCGCCCAGAAACCGCCGTTCTCGTCGATCGACGCCTCCACCATGGCCCGGCCGTCCGGCCAGGCGGACACGAACGACTCACCGTCGGCCGGAACGTTGGAGTCGACGAAGACCACCCGGGCCAGCCGCTCCCCGATCCGCTCCGCTGCCTGGCCGACGGGGATGCCCGCATAGCTGTGGCCCACCAGGACGACGTCACGCAGATCGCGACGTTCGACCTCGTCGACGATGTCCTGGACGTGGGTCTTCTGCCCAGCGGGCACACCTTGCCTGTCCGCAAGGCCGGACAACGTCAGCGGATGGCCGCCGTGTCCTGCCGCACGCAGCTCCGGCACCACCTCGTCCCACGCCCATGCTCCGAGCCATGTGCCTGCCACCAACACGAAATTCGCCATACCCGCAACGTAGCGAACGGGTGTGACAACGGGTGCGGCATCGCTCCGGATCCGGATCCCGCACGGCTGCCGGGCCGAGCCTCAGCGGCCAGGGCGCGGCGGCGCCTCCGTGATGTCGAGGAAGACCTGGTCGGCCTCGGGCCAGCGGTCCTCGACCGCCCGCTTGATGCGCTCCGAGACCAGTTCGATCTCCTCGCTGTCCAGCCCCGGCACGAGATCGACCCTGGCCGCGACAAGGGTGGAATCCATCCCCAGACGCATCGTCAGCAGCGCCGCCACATTGTCGATCTCCGCCTGGTCGTCCAGCATCGCGCGGATGCCCCCGCGCACCTCGGGATCGACGGCGACCCCGATGAGCAGGTCGCGCGACTCACGCCCCAGCCGGTACGCGACGTACACCAGCAGCAGACCGATCGCCAGCGACGCGGCAGCCTCCCACACCGCCTTGCCGGTGGCCAGGTGCAGCCCCATGCCCGCCATCGCGAGCAGCACCCCCACCACGGCTGTGCTGTCCTCCGCGATCACCGTGCGATGTGCGGGGTCGTGGGCCTTGCCGCCCTGCTTGCGGAACTGGTGCAGCGCCCGGATCAGCGACGTACCCTCGGCGAGCAGGGCGACCCCGAGGACGCCGAGCCCGGCCATGTAGTGAGACGTCGAGACAGGCCGATCGCCCTGGCTCATCGCCTCGAAGGCCTGGAAGAACGAGAAGCAACCGCCCATCACGAAGATGCCGACGGCGGCCAGCAGCGACCAGAACCAGCGTTCCTTGCCGTAGCCGAAGGGATGACGGCGGTCGGCAGGCCGGCGGCTGCGGCGCAGCGCGGCGAGCAGGAAGATCTCGTTGAGGCTGTCGGCGACGGAGTGGGCCGCCTCCGACAGCAGCGCGGGGGACGACGCGACAAGGCCGCCCACGGTCTTGGCGACGGCGATGACGAGATTCGCGCCGAGCGCGACAAGGACTGTCAGCCGCGTCCTCCGGTCGGACCGCGTCTGGCGCCTGCGGTGCTCACGATTCACGACGACTCACCGTATGCGCTGGACGACGGCGCCAGGCTCAAGGTCACGCCCGTCCTGCCGATGGATCGGTTCGTCACCGCCGATGTCCGGGCGCTCGACGGTCGACGCCACCGTCCCGGCGCAACGCGTCGAGCCGCCGCCTGGCCGCGGCACCTCGCCCAGGGATCCGCGGCGGCCTGCTCAGCCACGTCGTCGATGCTCCAGCGGCGTGCCGTCACCTTCGGGTCGTCCAACTGGTCCCAGCCGATCGGCGTCGCGACGGGCGCGCCGTCGCGCGCTCGCACCGAGTAGTGGGCCACCGCCGACTGCGCGTATTCGTTGCGCTGCCCATCCAGGTACAGACGGTCGCCGCGCGCCGCCTTTCGCACCTCGGTGGTGGGCAGCTCGGGATGTGTCCCGCCGCCCAGCAGTTCGGCCGTGTCCTGCGCGAAGTCCCGGACCTCGTCGTACGAACTGTGCCGACTGAGCGGGACGATGACGTGCAGGCCCCGCGAACCGGTCGTCAGCAGCACGGACGGTAGCTCCAGTTCGACTCTCGGCGGGGAAGAGGACCTTGTCCGGCCGGTGGACGTCCACGGTGCGGCGACCGGCCCGCGCGGCTGTGGTGCTCATGGCTCGCGCGTACCCGTACCGGCGTCCGGTAGACGTGCCCCTGTGGATACGGCCGTCTGTGTCGGGCGTTGTGGACGGGCGTGCCGGATTCGCAACGCCCAGGAGGACGTCACGGCACGACCAGGGCGTCACGGCACGACCAGGGCGTCACGGTACGACGATCTGCTCCACGAGGAGTTTCACTGCCGCGGCGATCGACTCGGCGTCGATGCCGGAGGCGTGCAACTGTTCTTCCGGCGCCGCCGACGCAGGAATGTTGCGCACGGCGAGCCGGGCGAGCCTCGGTACCGGACGGCCGTCCGAGAACGCTTCCGCGACGGCGTCGCCGATTCCGCCCTCCGGATGGTGGTCCTCCACCGTGATCAGGCATCCCGTCGCCCGGGCCGCGTCGTCGAGCGTGTCCACGTCCACCGGCTTGACCGAGTACAGGTCGACGACCCGGACCAGGATGCCGTCCGAGGCGAGAACGTCCGCGGCGCGCAGCGCCTCATGGACCGTCGTGCCGGCTGCGACGATCGTGGCCCGGTCGTCGTCGCTGCGGAGCAGCACCTTGCTGCCGCCGACCGGGAAATCCTCGTCGGGACCGTAGATGACGGGTGTTTCGGCGCGGGTCGTGCGCAGATAGCGCACGCCCTTCAGGTCCGCCATCGCGGACACCAGTCGTGCCGTCTGATTGGCATCGCACGGATAGAGGACCGTCGACCCGTGGACGGCGCGGAACATGGCCAGGTCCTCAAGACCCATCTGGGAAGGGCCGTCCTCGCCGATCGCCACACCCGCGTGCGATCCCACGACATTGATCCCGGCACGGCTCACCGACGCCATCCGGACGAAGTCATGAGCCCGGGTCAGGAACGCGGCGAAACTCGACGCGAAGGGCACCCAACCGCGGGCCTGCAGACCGACCGCCGCCGCGACCAGCTGCTGCTCGGCGATGTAGCACTCGAAGAACCGGTCCGGATGCTCCTTCTTGAAGTAGGCCGCCCGCGTCGAGTCGCTGACCTCACCGTCGAGCGCGACCACGTCGCCGCGTGCCGACCCCAGCGCCGCCAGGGCGCGTCCGTACGCCGTACGCGTGGCCTCCGCGGAGCCGGGTTCGAAGCGGGGAAGCTCGGCCCGGTCCTGTGCCCGGGCCTCGGCCCGATCCTCGTCCCGGCCCGAGGTGGCGCGGGCGGGCGGCGGAGCCTGGACGTCGACCTGTATGAAGCGAGGGCCGCCGAGTTCCTCGATGGCCGCCTCGGCGTCCGGCAGCGGCTTGCCGTGCTTGCCCTCCTGGTCCTCCACGGCGGCGACGCCGCGACCTTTGCGCGTGGCCGCGATGACGGCGGTCGGCCGCCCCTCGACCTGGACGGCCTCCGTGAAGGCCTTGTCGACGGCTTCGACGTCATGGCCGTCGACCTCGACCGTGTGCCAGCCGAACGCCCGCAGCCGGCGTGCGTAGGCGTCCAGGTCGTGCTCGTGGCGGGTCGGTCCCCGCTGTCCGAGCCGGTTGACGTCGATGATCAGCGTCAGATTGCCCAACTTCTCGTACGAGGCGTGCTCGATCGCCTCCCAGACGGAGCCCTCCGCCATCTCACTGTCGCCTGACAGCACCCACACCCGGTAGGGGACCTGGTCGAGGTACTTGCCGGCGAGGGCCATCCCGACGCCGACCGGCAGCCCCTGGCCCAGCGAACCGGTGGCGACCTCCACCCAGGGCAGCCGCGGTGTGGGATGCCCCTCGAGACGACTGCCCAGCCTGCGGAACGTCAGCAACTCCTCGTCGTCGACCGCGCCCACCGCCTTGTAGAGGGCGTACAGCAGCGGCGACGCGTGCCCCTTGGAGAAGATGAGCCGGTCGTTCGCCGGGTTGTCGGGGTCCTGGAAGTCGTAGCGCAGATGCCGGGCGAGGAGTACGGCCGCGAGGTCGGCCGCCGACATCGACGACGTCGGATGCCCCGAGCCCGCCGCATCGGCCACGCGTACCGAGTCCACCCTCAACTGCTGACCCAGTTCGGCCAGTTCTTCATTGCGCATGTCATTCCCTTCGCATGTGGCTGCGCTCGCGCTCGACCTTCACCGCTCGTTCGGCGCGCCCGGGAAGGTGGCGAGCTCGGGCGAGGCGGTGTCCAGCGGGACCGACCAGGAACGGACGAGACCGAGCTGCACCGCCTGGCGCGGCAACGCCGCGTCCAGCAGCCAGTCGGCCGCCACACGCACCCTGTTGCCCGGCATCGCGGCGAGGTGGTACCCGCGGGTCACCGCGCCCGCCAGCGGTCCGGAAAGCGGCACGCCCAGCGGGTTCGCCGCCGCCTGCACACCGCCCAGGTCCACGGCGAAACCCAGGTCGTGGTGCCGGTACTGGCGAGCGGTGCCGTGGCCCAGGGACGCGGCCACGTTGCGGGCGGCGACTTCGCCCTGCCTGGTGGCGTGCTGTGCGGTCATGGGCGTCAGCTCGAAGCCGCTGCCGTCGAAGGCGTCTCCGTCGCCGCCATGGCCGTCGTGGTGGCCGTCCGGGCGCGCGCCCTCGGCACTCGCGGACAGCGGCCGGGTCAAGTCGGGCACGGCGGCGGCGTCCCCGCAGGCGAACACCTCCGGGTGGCCCTGCACATCGAGGCGTGTCGTGACACGGAGCCTGCCGTGCTCGACGGGCAGACCGACGCCGGCGACGAGCGGATCGGGCCGTACGCCGACACACCAGACGAGTGTCCTGGTGGGGACGAACTCACCGTCGTTCAGCCATACCCCGTCCGCCGTGGCTTCCCTGACGGACGTGCCGGTGTACACCTCCACCCCTCGGCCGCGCAGCACCCGGTCGGCTGTCTCGGACAGCCGCCGGTCCAGCTCGGGCAGCACCCGCGGCGCGATGTCGAGGAGCAGCCAGCGAGGACGCGTGTCGCGCAAACGCCAGCCGGAGCCGTTCCCCGGCCCGCTGCGGACCATCTGGGCGTGGAGCGCGTCCGTGAACAGCTTGCCCTGGGCGGCGATCTCCGTTCCCGTGTATCCCGCACCCACGACCACGAAGGTGCACCGGGCCGCGCATTCGCCGGCGTCGGCCGAGGCCGCCGCCAGCTCGGTCTGCCGGGTGAGGTGATCGCGCAGGTACAACGCCTCGGGCAGTCCGCGGAAGCCGTGGGCGTACTCACTCACACCGGGCACGGGCAGCAACTTGTTCACGCTGCCCACCGCGAGCACGAGGCGGTCGTACCGCAGCTCGCCGAGCCCGCCCTCCGGTCCCGTGTAGTGCACCCGGCGATCTTCGAGATCGACCTGAGTGGCCTCACCGAGCACGAGCCGGACCCGGGGGAGCGTGTGCGCCAGTGACACGGAGACCCGGCGTGGCTCCAGGATTCCCGCCGCCACCTGGGGCAGCAGGGGCAGATACAGGAAGTAGTCGGTGGGATTGAGGAGAACGATCTCGACCCGTTCTCGCGCCAGCCGCCGGGAGAGGGTCCGGGCGGCCCGGTGGCCGGCGAATCCGGCTCCCACGATGACGATGCGGGGTATGTCCTCGGCCTGCACGACGTATCGCCTCCCATGGGACACATGCGGACGGGGGCACCTGGGGACAGGACCTCCCGGGTGCCCGGCCGACGTCGTCGTAAACGCCTCCGTGAACCCAGCGTCCCCCCGCCGAACAGTCGTGGCCACACGAAATGCGAATTCATCCGGACACCTTTTGGATCCCGAACAGTCACATCGCGCAAAAAGCGATCTCGCCCCCCCGTCCTCAGCGCCGATTGCCATACTGCTCACGCCACGCAGAACGGATGTACTGGTGCCGGCCCCGCGCTGGGCCGGCCGTCCCCGAGGCGGCTCCGACGGCTTCGACCCGGGGTTTCACCTGTCGGCGCTCACCCAATGAGAGAAGTGATCGATGGCCCCCGAGCTCTCTGGCGGTATCGGCGGAGACGCTGCCGCTCTCGCGCTGAAAATACTAGTGGCCGGCGGCTTCGGCGTCGGCAAGACGACCCTCGTCGGAGCGGTCAGCGAAATCCGGCCGCTGCGTACCGAGGAGCAGCTCAGCGAGGCCGGGCAGACCGTCGACGACACCGGGGGAGTCGACCAGAAGACCACGACCACCGTCGCCATGGACTTCGGCAGGATCACCATCCGCTCAGGGCTGTCCCTGTACCTCTTCGGCACGCCCGGGCAGGACCGCTTCTGGTTCCTGTGGGACGAACTCTCCCAGGGCGCGCTCGGAGCAGTCGTCCTCGCGGACACCCGGCGCCTGGAGGACAGCTTCCCCGCCGTCGACTACTTCGAGCACCGCAGCATCCCCTTCGTCGTCGCCGTCAACTGCTTCCCGAGCGCCCGTACGTACGGTGCGCACGAGGTCTCCCGCGCTCTCGACCTCGACCGGGGAACGCCGGTCGTGCTGTGCGACGCGCGTGACCGCGACTCGGGCAAAGAGGTGCTGATCCGGCTCGTCGAGTACGCCGGGCGGATGCACACCGCCCGGCTGCTCAACTCGGTGGGGTGACGCGCCGGGTTCACAAGGGGTGCCCAGGAGGGTCGGACGACGGCTCGCGTACGGGATCCCGTCCCGTTCCTGTGCCGCCCACGCTCCCCGTGCGCCCTCCTGCGCCCTCCTGCGCCCTCCTGCGCCCGCTTGCGTTCCCGCGCCCGCGCGTTCCCGTGCGCCTCAGCCGGCCACGTCGGCCTCGGCCAGGACCTTGTCGATGCGCACCCGCACCAGCAGCTCGCCCGGCACACCGTTGCGCTCACCGAACGCCTCCGCGCGCTCCTCACCCACGTACCGCGCGGCGATGCGGGTCGCCCAGCGGCGCAGCTCCCCGGGCTCCTCGCTGAGTTCCGCGCGCCCCTGGAGCACGACGAACGAGAACGGCGGCCGGTCGTCGTCCACGCACAGGGCCACGCGCCCGTCCCGCGCGAGGTTGCGCCCCTTCACGCCCTGCTTCGCGGTGTTGAAGACGACCTCGTCGCCGTCGAGCAGGAACCAGATGGGTGTGACGTGCGGACTTCCGTCCGCCCGTACCGTCGACAGTTTCCCGGTGCGAGTCCCCTCGGAGACGAACGCCCGCCATTCATCCTGAGACATGTGCTTTGCCATGTGAGCCATCCTTGGGCGTCACCCTGGCGCGGGGAAGTCAACTCTCCGATGCGCAGCAATGCGCCTCCATTGACTCCTTGCCCGGATGGGGACAGTGCGGAAGGCTTACGCGCAACACGGGGCAACGGGGAACATACGAACGGGGAGGAACGGACATGGCACCGGAAAAGGGGCTCGACTGGCTCCTGGACGACCTGACCAAGCGGGTCTCGTACATACGACACGCGCTCGTGCTGTCCAACGACGGCCTGGTCACCGGGGCGAGTACAGGCCTCGTACGGGAGGACGCGGAGCATCTCGCGGCCGTCTCCTCCGGACTGCACAGCCTCGCCAGGGGCTCGGGCCGTCACTTCCAGGCCGGCAAGGCCCGGCAGACGATGGTCGAATTCGACGACGCGATGCTCTTCGTGACCGCGGCCGGCGAAGGCAGCTGTCTGTGCGTACTCAGCGCGGCGGAGGCCGATGTCGGCCAGGTCGCCTACGAGATGACGCTGATGGTGAACCGTGTGGGCGAGCATCTCGCCGTCGCCGCGCGACAGCCGGGGCGCGTCACGGTCTCCGACTTCTGAGGGCGCTCTCCAGGTTATCCACAGGCCGGGCGGGATTCCTTCCGGAGGTCTACGGTCGTCACAGAGAGTGTTCGCCACATACGGGGGAGACCGACATGACCGACGAGACGACCACCGGCATGCCCGAAACCGGGAACGTGATCGAGGAGGCCACCGACACCGGGACGGCCTCGGGGGGCCGGGCCGGGGCCGGCACGTGGGCCGGGATCGGGCCTGTTCCTGCGCCCGTGCCCGGGTTCGTGACCGGGCCCGGAGTCGGGGCTGGAGCCGGGGCCACTCTGCCCTTCGGGCGGGCAGCGGTGGCCCTGGAGCTCAAGCGGGGCGAGTTCGACCTCGCGGTGCAGCTCGGCCACATCCGGACGACGCAAGGGAAGAACCCGGGGCGGACCCGGGTGTCACAGCAGGAGATCGAGCGGCTGCGCGGAGCCGACGGGTTCCCGGACGTGCTTCGAGAGCGTGTCCACACCGTAGGCACGGCCGAGGCCGCCCAGCTCATCGCCACCACGTCCGCCCGCTTCACGAGGCTGGCCCGTACGGGCCACCTCACGCCGATCAGGTTCTATCTGAACCGCTACCGCGCCGTGGTGTGGCTCTATTTGGCCTCCGAGATCCAGGACTTCGCCGCCAGGAACCCGGATCTGCTCGACGGAAGGCTTCCCGCGGGGCTGCGCGCCAGACTCGACGACGGCGAGGACTGGCGTGCGCGCAACTGGCGTGGCCGGCGCCTCGGCATCCTGCTCCGCCAGGCCGAGGGCCTCTGGGGGAGAACGGCGGCGATCGCGTCGCTCCTCGACCCGGTCCAGTTGGCGGAGGTCGTGGACGACCCCTACGAGCGGGCGCATCTGGAGCGGCTGCGTCCCGAACCACCCCATGGGCGCACGGAGTCCCTGGCGGTCCGCGAGATCATGGACCGGCTCCTGCTGGCGGACGACCCGGACGAGATCCTGTGGCATCGGATGAGCCTCGCCCTCTCCCTGGACGAGGCCCGTGCTTCGGGCCAGGCTCCTCGCCCGGACGGCGACCGGGTACGGCTGCCGCGTTCTGGTTCGCCGGGCGACGCGCCCGCCACCGGCACCGGAGCCCGACCCGCCGGGTGGACCGAATCCCGGTCCCGCCCCAGCGGCGAGTGGAGTCTTCCCGCGCCACCTCGCAGGGACGGCGGGGCCCGGCACCGGGCACCGTCCGGTCGGGTGACGAGAGGACTGCTGGCGCGGTGGCGACTGCGCAGGGCTTCGCCGTCGCGCACCTGCTGACGCACCCTCACAGCTGCCACCCGCCCTGCCCTGGGCGAAGCGGAGAGGATCCGTTGCGGGGAGTGCGGCTACCGGCCCGGCGCGTCAGCTGCGCCATGCGTCAGCCCCCGAGCTCGCCGTGCCGCGCGGCACCACGGTGGCCAGGACGGCGGGCAGTGGGTACCAGTCCGCGGAAGCCACACTGGCGTTCCGGCCGGCCAGCAGAGCGACCCGGTCGCGTGCCTGTGCCTCCGTGGGGTTGGTGCCGTCGATCGCCGGCGGCACGTCATGGGCGCTCGTCATGACGACGAGGTAGTGGTTGCGGTCGTACCAGCCGGTGTCGATCGAGCCGCCGGCGTAGGCGGCGGCATCATCGTCGAAGAGGGCGAACGAGGGGCGAAGGGAGGCATCCGTATAGCGGCCGCGTGGGTCGCCTGCCTGCGCACCGAGCACGGCGGGGAAAGCGGCGGCAATCCGCCAACCGCCCGGCCGCGGCGAGGTTGCGCAGGTGCGTGGCGTACTCGCGGTCGGTCCACAGGGTGTCCAGCGGATTTCCTTGTTCCACCGTGCCCGGAATGAGTTCGACGATGAACCTTCCGGCGAGGTCGGAGCGAGCGGGCCAGCCCCGTGTCCGGGCGGCGGTGTCGAGATCCGGCTGACCGGCGGCCAGGTCGGCAGGGCGGTACAGGGCATCACCGAGCTTGGCCGTCAGCAGGGCGTCCAGTGCTGCGGGACCTCGGCCGTTCTTGTCCTGAAAACCGTCCTTCATCTCGACCTTGAGCATGACGGGCCGATGGCCGGGGTTCGCGTTGTGCCAGGCCCGGATGTCGGCGAGGCAGCCGCCGAGATCCTGGTTACGCGACTTGGCGCGCAGCTCGGCCGCGGTCGCCGCGTTCGCACAGTTGTTGTTGTTACCTATGGGATTCTCGTGAGCGACCCGGAAGGATCTGCCGAACACATTGGTCCATACGTCGAGTTCGAGCATTCCCGCGCCTGAGTCGAGGGCGTCCGCGAAGTACGGGAACTTCGCCTTCTCGTACGCGTTGTGGACGCCGACCGCGGCCGTGGACGAGTACGCCGGTGCGGACACCTCGGCGCCTGCCTCGGCCGCCGGAGCCTGGGCCGGAATGAGCGCGAGACCCAGCACGGCGGCGGCGACCGATTCTTGGAGCACGTTTCCGGACTGACCGCCGACGGTGGTCAGGCAGGGGTGCGGCGATGCGATCGGCGCACGCGGACCCGATTCCCTCGGTGCTTCACCCCGCGAATGGCTGAAAGGGGAAGGCGGATACGGCCGTCGGGAATGACTGTGGCTGCCGGGCGTGTCGGCGAGCGGAATGCGGCGGTGGCTACTGTTCGGGTGACCATGTGTCGTATTTGATGCTTTATTCCAGGTTTTCTCCCTCTCTGGGCTTAGAACGGTCTCAGACACCTTGGCGCGTCTGGACCTGTGGATTAGTTCCTCACCTCCAGAGGGTCGCCGTTCGTTCCGTCAGAAGGGTTGTGCGGTGGGTCGTAAAGGGAATCGGGATGCGCGTTTGAAGACTGCGGCGATGGTGTCGGTGGGGACGCTGGCTGTGCTGCTCAATGCGTTGCCGACCGTGGAAGCAGTCGCCACTGCTGTTCATGGGTCGGGGACGGGGGTCGGCCAGAGGGTGCCGGGGCCGAACGGCGCTACCAGCGAGGAGTTCCGCGCCACGCGGATGGTCCCGGTGGCGGGCCTTGACCGGGACCGCGACCGCGACCGGGACCGGGGCCCGCAAGGCCGTCGGGGGCCCCAGGGCCCCCAGGGCCGTCCGGGCGCCACTGGCCCGGCGGGCCCGCAGGGTGTCCCGGGCCAGGACGGTTCGGAAGGGCTCCAGGGCGCGCAGGGTGTTCCGGGCGAGGACGGGACGGACGGCTCCCAAGGCGCGCAGGGTTCACAGGGCGATGCGGGTGTGCCGGGGACGCCGGGTGAGGACGGTGGTCAGGGGCCGCAGGGTACGCAGGGTGTGCCGGGGACGCCGGGTGAGGACGGTGGTCAGGGGCCGCAGGGTACGCAGGGTGTGCCGGGGACGCCGGGTGAGGACGGTGGTCAGGGGCGT
>NZ_JBIVUF010000018.1:130924-134747 GCF_044757085.1 Streptomyces sp. NPDC091376
GCCGCAGGGCACGCAGGGCGATGCGGGTGTGCAAGGTCCCCAGGGCACGCAGGGTGATGCCGGTACGCCGGGTCCGCAGGGTGAGCTCGGGGGTCAAGGCCCGCAGGGTGATGCGGGTGTGCAGGGCACGCAGGGTGTGCCGGGGACGCCGGGTGAGGACGGTGGTCAGGGGCCGCAGGGAACGCAGGGTGATGCCGGGGCGCAAGGCGCTGCCGGAGCGCAGGGTGCGCAGGGCGTGCAAGGGTTCCAGGGTGTGCAGGGGTCCCAGGGCGCCGCGAGTGGCGCGCAGAGCATCACGACCTCCTTGGAAGTTGCCGGGCCTCAAGCAGCCGACAGCACGTTCTCGGTGGCCTGCCCGGTCGACACCTTTGCGACAGGCGGCAGTGCGGTGCAGCACACCGGGTCGCCGGCCGCTGCGGACAACGTCACCGGTCCCGTGCTGTCCAGTCCGGTAGGTCCGGTGGGAGGGCCTTCCAGCGGCTGGCAGTTCATCAACGCCGATGCCCTGGAAGCGGGCGAATTCGTGACTGTCTACGCGGTGTGCGCTCCGTAGCGCGGCCGGCTCGTGCTGGGCGAACCTTCTCCCCTGTGGGCCACCGAGCAGATGATGATAGGTAGTTCCTGACAGACGAGGCTCTCGTGCTGGTGAGCGCGATGTTCGCTCACCAGCACGAGAGCCTCGTTCGTCTGCACCTGGAGCGCGGCGTGCCCCTATGACAGGAGACGCCGCCGGGGGAAGGGGGGTGCGCCGCTCAGATACCGGGGACTGCGATCCGGGTGTAGGTCAGTCCCGCGCTGGTACCGCCTGGGCTGGTGACGGTGACCTGGACGGCTCCCGCGGATCCGGTGGGGGCCGTGGCGGTGATCTGGGTGGGGGACACGATCGTGAACGCGGTTGCTGTGGTTCCGAATCGGACAGCTGTCACGTCGCCGAGGTTGGTTCCGGTGAGTGTCACCGTGGTGCCGCCCGTCGGTGGTCCTTGAGTGGGAGACAGGCTGGTCAGGGTGGGCAGTGCGACGTACTGGAAGGCCGCGCCGCCGCCGGTGCCGCCCGGGGTGATGACGGTGATCTGCGCGAACCCCGTGGATCCGGGAGGGGAGGTGGCGGTGATCTGAGTGGCGGACACGACCGAGAACGCGGCTGATGTGGCGCCGAAGCGGACGGTCGTTGCGTTGAGCAGGTTGGTTCCGGTGAGTGTCACGGCTGTGCCGCCCGCGGTCGGCCCTTGAGCGGGAGACACGGCCGTCAGGGTCGGCAGTGCGACGTAGTAGTAGGCCAATCCTCCGCTGGTGCCGCCAGGGCTGATGGCGGTCACCTGAGCCGGCCCCGGGGACCCGCCAGGGACGGAGGGGGCGACGGCGTTGATCTGGGTGGCGGAGACGACCGTGGAAGCAGCCGTTGTCGTGCCGAAGCGGACTGTCGTCAGGTTGGCGAGGTTGGTTCCGGTGAGTGTCACAGCTGTGCCGCCGGCGACGGGCCCTTGACCGGGGGACACGGCGGTCAGGATCGGGAGTGCGACGTAGTAGTAGGCCAGTCCTCCGCTGGTGCCGCCAGGGCTGATGGCGGTCACCTGGACGTTCCCCGCGGATCCGGGCGGGGCGACGGCGGTGATCTGCGTGGCGGACACGATCGTGAACGCGGCCGCTGTCGTGCCGAACCGGACTGTTGTGACGTCGCCGAGGTTGGTGCCGGTGAGCGTCACCGTGGTGCCGCCCGCGGTGGGTCCTTGATTGGGAGACAGGCCCGTCAGGGCAGGTGCAGCCATGATGCCTCTTCGCAGCGGTGGACGGATACGGCCGTGGGGGTGGGGCAGGGTGACGGCCCGGGCGCCTTCCGGGGTGCCCGGGCCGCCTGCTCGCCCGGCAGGTGCCGGAAGCGTCGATCAGATGCCGGGGCCCGTCACATAGGTGTAGCCGTCGACTTCGGTGGCGCTTCCGCCGCTCGTGTTGACGACGACGTCGACCGCGCCCGCGGCGCCGGGCGGTGTGACCGCTGACACAGTCTCGCTGTTGATCACCGAGAATGGCGCGGTGACGCCGTCGAAGGTGACCGACTGAGTGGTGGACAGGCCGGTTCCGGCGATCGTCACTGCAGTGCCGCCGGAGGTCGAACCCGATGTCGGTGTCAGTGAGGTGATCGTGGGCGCGTCCACGTAGGTGTAGGAGAAGCCGTTGTTTGTGCCGCCCGTGGTGGTGACGCTCACGCCGACCGACCCGGCCGCGCCGGCGGGAACGGTGACGCTCAGCACGCTGTCCGAGGTGATGGTTGGGGTTGCGTCGTTGCCTCCGAATGCTACGGAAGAGGCGGTTGCGAGACCGGAACCGGTGATGGTGACGGTGTTACCGCCACCGGAGGGCCCCGAATCAGCACTCAGCGATGCCTTGAACGGCGCCCCGATGTAGTAGAAGCTGAGAGGGTTGCTCGTACCTGCGGCCGTGGTCACCGTGACGCCGACTGTACCGCTGCCCGAGGGCGAGGTGACGGTCACGGAAGTCGGGGTGTTGGCGGTGATCGTGGCCAGCTTGCTGCCGAACCTCACGGCAGTAGCATTGCTGAGACTGGTGCCGGTGATGACGACGGTGGTGCCGCCACCAGTCGATCCCTGGCTGGGGGTGATGGGCATGGTGAGACCTCCTGAGGCAAACCGAGGTTCTGGACGAGGTGTAGTTCTGCTCGGTGGGTCCGGCGTCGTCGCTCGTCAGCAACGCGTACACCGCACGGGAAATGACGGGTGCGCAGAGGAACCGAATGCTCCCTGCACGAGCTCGAATTCCGTGGAGTCGACGACTGGTCGACCCTGAGTCGAATGCGTGCCCCTGAGCGCGGGGCGGCAGGGAGTAGGTTGAGAGAGGGGAGAAGAATCCGCCGTCGGCGGACCCTGGCCGTTCGAACGTGCCGCGCTGCCGCCGGCCCACTCGATGGAGTGGGCTACCGTGCAGCTCAGCTGCGTCTATTGACCCATCCGCGCCAGTCGGGGCACAAGTCCCTCAGAGCGAGCTGGTAAGAATAGCCGATTTCCGTCTCGCTCGGGTTCTCTAATCTCGAACGAATCTGCAAAGTCGGGGAGTGCGGGCCGATGGTCTCGCGATTTCCCTCTGGCAGAGAACCGCACTCCGTGCCTTTTCCGTTGTCCCGAGTAGGGAGCCGGGCCTCGTTCGGAGCCCGCCGGAGTTCCTCAAGTCAGTTACTAGTAAAGCGAGTTATGCGCCGTGCGGTTGGACCATGCTGTCTGCGGGGCACTTCCGGTCCGGGAACGGTCGTCTTGCGTACGGAAGACACACCGCATGGGGTCCTCAATCGATTTTCGGCCGCCGCGAACGTGCATGTTCTGTCGTCTGCGCACGAGGCGGGCATACGGGCTCGGCAGCCTGAGCCTGGGCAGCTGCGACGACGAGGCGTTCAGGAGCCGCGAAGGAATTCGTCGAGAATCCCCGGCGCCGTCGTCGCGGCGAAGGCCGGCGCCGTCCGCGCCGCGAGATCCGGAATGCGGTAGCCGTGCTCACCTGCCGCCACCGCCGCGGTGACCGTCACCAGACCGGCTCTCCGCGCGAACGGCGAGGAAGTGAACGCCCAGGCGGCGATCGCGTCCCGCTCCAGCACGAGCGTGTCCCGGGCGAACGTGCCGGAGCGCACCAGCAGATGACGCCCAACGAGTCGGCGGTGACCCGGTAGTGCGTACGGCTCCAGCGGACCGTTCCGGCCGCATCATGGCGGCATGCTGCTGGCCCGCCTGGCGGACGTGTCACGGCAGATCGCCGCCGAACCGTCCCGTACCCGCAAGGTCGCGGCCCTCGCGTCCCTCTTCGGGGACGCCCGGCCGCA
>NZ_JBIVUF010000019.1:0-18004 GCF_044757085.1 Streptomyces sp. NPDC091376
CGGATCAACGTGCTCTTCGCGATGCTCCGCGACGGCACCTTCTACGAACCCAGAACCCCACGCCTCGCTTGACGAAAGACATAGAGGCACCCCCCCCACACACATCGGACATCCGCGGAACACTCCGGGGCCCTGGCGGGGCAACAACATCGCCCCATCTGCTACCTGGACGGGCGTTCATGCGCGGGACCCACTATCCCACGATGGGGGGTCGGAGACATCCACATGCCTGCCGACTTTCTGAATTCGGGATCCCCCCAGCGCGTACGCAGCACACCACTAAAAGGAGTAGTCGTGGAAACGTCAATCCCTGTCGTCCAGCACTATGAACCATCCACGTTCACGGACTATCTCGCTCTGCGCAACGGCATCGAGAGTCTAGAAAACGATCCAGAAGCCAAACGTAAATTTTACGACTACTGCGTGTCACTGGTCCTGGAAGTCCCGGACGGGGCCGAGGGAGAAGCGTTCGAGGGTGGGGATTCTTACTACGCCGGAACAGTGGACGACGAAGCGGCTTTCATCAACGTGCTACTCCGAGAGACGCAGTACGGGAATGCACGAGGGGCGTTCGACCAATACCGGAAGCAATACCAGGAAAACCTTCGGTTGGCCTTGGTGTGGCAGAAATTGAACGAGAAAATTCTTCCGATCCCTGATGACCTCAACTCCACGGTCTACGCATCAGTCTACACGCCCAACCACCTGGAAATGCTGAAGAGGGCCCTTCCCTATCGGGTGCTCGGCGACACCTCGAGCGATGAGGTGAAACTGACAGACATCTTCAAAAGGTACCTACATGAATACCTTAGTCAACTGCCTTTGGAATTAATCCCTGCTGGCGAACTTCCATCGCAAGCCGCCTTCTGCGAGGAGGGGTACGACTATAACGTCATCGCCTTTGATTTAATGAAGGACGACGGCGCATTTTTGCAAATTGCCACAGATCACTTCTTGAAGGTTTTCGAGGCTATCGTCAAGACACCTGCGCTGGCCCCCTCCCCGGGGGATGGCAGTATAAACGACCTGGCCGACTATTGTCGCCAGCAGCTGAATAGTGATGGGATGAGGCTGCTCATCCACGCGCTACAGCACGACCGAATTTTCGCTGCAGTCTACTTCGCAACCAGAAAAGGGATTTACGTCAAGGCGGAATTACAGAAAGACTGGACGGACAATGGGCCGGTATCGAAGTACCTTAGAGGCAAATTGAAGAAAGGTGACGAAATTCTTCCGTTCTTTCAGTCCCCCAACCTCACCACGGTTGTTAACACTCTTGGCAACACTGGAATGAAATTCAAGTGGGGGGAGCTCGCTAAAAAGCTGTCCAGTAAATGATCTCAAATCATTGAGGCCCTGTCCCACACCGGCAGCTGGACTTCATGTTGAACTCGTAAATCATAAGGCTGGATTCTGCGGGCACGGTTTGACATGAAACGCATACTGGGTGGCCGCAGTTAGCATGTCACGGCTGCGTTATCCCGTAGGTTGAGGAAGAGGCCGGGGTTCACCTTTCGGTGCGCTCGCTCGATGGAGATGCACTGGTCTGAGCATCGGTCCTCAGCGCGTTTTTCTGGAAGCACAGTTGCACACCGGGGATAGACGTAATGAGGGTCGTCTAGTTCGGTCATCCGTTCATGCAGTGCGTGGTTTTCATGAATTACCTCCGTGGCGTTCTAGCTGGGGGTGTAGCTGCGAATTGCGGCCTGAATGCCTGGGCGGGCGTTGACGAGGTAGCGCAGGGGTTCGGCGTGCGTTGCGCAGGTGTGGGCCAGGGCGGTTTCAAAGTCCTGGCGATCAGCGATCCGCGCTGGTCACGGCGGTGTGACGATGCTCCGGCGGACAGCCACCCATACAACGAAGCTCCGGTTGACGCCGGTGACCTACCAAGTCGCCTGCATCGCCCGGAGCTTCGATGTGCCGTCGGTCTGCCACCGTGTGCCTGATCAAGTCGCCCTCGCGTCAGCACCGCGCGATCGTCGGCCTGCCGTCTCGGCTGGCGACCTTGCCTGATCCACGTGACCTTCGCGGAAGGCGTCACCCGTTGGTGAGCGTGCTGCTGGTGGCCTGCTCCGCGGTCACGGCCGGGGCCCGGTCCTTTGTCGGCGATCGGGCAGTGGGCACGCAACGCCCCGCAGGACACCCTGGCCCGGATCGCGCCCGGACCGCGTCCGCCTTCCAGGTACGCGTCCCGCCGTCGTCTGGGCCGAAGCAGACCTCGCCCACACGGCAAGCCGCTGACCGGCACGGGGCTGGCGGCGCCCCGGAACTGAACGCTCACACCATGCGGCTCGACTGGGCTGGGCCGGCGAGAAGCCGATCAATACCGACGCCGAGTAGTTCGGCACCAGGAAGCGGTCGGAAACCGTACGCAGTGAAGAATGCGATCCGGCCGCCGGAATCGTCGCGTCGCCGCGCTGGCCAGAGCACCATGAAGCGGCGCCCTGCCTGGCTTTCGTCGCGAGCGAAGCAGCGCAGCAGGTGGCCCGCGACTCCTTGCCGGCCAGGGAGGCACAGGTGAGGACATAGTTGACCTGGGCCCAAGGGGTCGGATAGCCGGGCATTTCGGTGTCGGTCTCATAGCGAAGTGTGCCTTCGAGCCACCCGGCGACGTGCCCCTCGACCAGAGCCACGTACTGGGTGAAAACCTGCAGGCCGTTCTGTTCGAGCTCCTTCGCCAGCTGGGTCCAGTTCTCGGCGAGCAGGAGGTCATACAGCTCCGAACGGTGTGCGTCCGCCAGACGGACCACCTTGATCGACATAACGGCAGACTACGGCTTCCCCGCAGATGAAACGGGCCCACCGCTTCTCGTGGTGCCGCGGCGACGCGAATTCGATCAACCAGGTTCCGTCAGAGAGCCCACTCCATCCG
Organism: Streptomyces sp. NPDC091376; assembly: GCF_044757085.1. Classification (NCBI taxonomy): domain Bacteria; kingdom Bacillati; phylum Actinomycetota; class Actinomycetes; order Kitasatosporales; family Streptomycetaceae; genus Streptomyces; species Streptomyces sp. NPDC091376. The sequence continues at coordinate 2,873 of NZ_JBIVUF010000019.1, forward strand.
TGCCGTTGGGCTCCCGATTGCTTCCGCCTTCTCGCCAACGAATGGCTGGGAGCTGCCATCGGGCTCAACCGTCAGGAGAGGCGGCTACAGGCCGTTGCCGTACAGCGGGTTCGTCTCGTCCCAGATGCCGGCTTCCTCGAAGTAGGCGGCGAGAGAGGCGGAGCCGTCGGCCCAGCCGCCGTGGGCACGAACGGCGGCCCGGGTGATCAGGTCGCCGATGCCTTCGCCAGTGATCTGGCCGGCGGGGAGCCGCGAGACGGGAGACGGGAGAGTTCCGCGATCTTCGTCATCGCCACGGCCCATGACTCCCGCTGTACGTCCTCGAACCCGATGCCCGACCTGTCTTCGTACTCCTGGCCCGATTCAACCCAAGCCCTTTCCCGCCGGCCCTCGGGCGATCGGTGGTGTAGCAGGGATCCCGGATCGTGCTCGTTAAGAGCGGAGGAGTCCCACGCCCCCGCAGCAAACACCGCGGGATCTGGGAGCCCTGCCCCGCACACACCGCAAACGTCAGGCACAGGCCCCAGGCCCCTCGCCGTCCCCCAATGCACCGCCCGTCCGGCCGGGAGCAGCACGCACCTGCCAAAGATCCATGGGCCGGTGTCGACGACCACGTACGTGGAGCCAAGCGGGTGCGCCATACCGGCGTGACGCCGGACGTTGCCCAGCACTGCTGGAGGCCGTCCGTCACCTCGCGGAGGGTCTCTTCGTCGGCAGCAGTGATCTCCAGAACCACGAGGCCTCCAGCCAGTTGCTCTCCCAGCCGCTCTATCGGTAGTAGCGGATGAAGTCCTCGAAGACGAGAAGAGCACGGGACACCTGAGCGTAGTCCGTCCAATCGACGGCAGCGGCGTACGTCTCGAACGTGATGCGGCGGACGCTGCTGTCGCCGTAGTGCAGGTCGTCCTCGGGAAGGGGCGAAGTTGCGGTTCTGCCACGCCTCAGCTACAAGGCGCACCGTCATGTCGGTCGCCAGCGAGCGGAACTCATTGAGTGTGACGCGACTGACGAGGTCTCTGCGGTGCAACGACATGTTCAGACGATACGGCTGGCCGCTGGCCCTGAAGCCAAATTTCCGGCTCCTGCACCACCTGCCCCGTCGACCTCTGAAGGTGGCTACTCCCGCGGCCCGTGCCGACCCCTGTCAGCTGGTGGTGCATGTGATCGCTGGTGAGGTCATTTCGGAACCGCATTCGAGACACCGAAAGCTGTCCTGCCCCGGACGGCTCCGCGGCGACGCTCGGCCACGGCTGCACAGGACTGACCGGCAGGGTCCATGACCCCCTCCACCGCTCAAGCGAAACGCGGGGCCCCGGGCGGAGACCTCCGTACTGGCTGGCATGCCGATGCCGAATGGCGAGAGGACCCGGCCCCTTCATGAGAGAGGCCCACGCCCCCGGGCTGCCCTCGGTGCTGAACAAGGCCATGGCCACAATGAAATGCACATCCACCCGGGCCGGCAGGAGACGCATCCGCCGCTCGCGGCATCCGGTCACATCCAGGACATCGCCGACCACATGCGGCGGGATCTTCCCGGTACTACAGCCGGATGTTCTGCATCGCTGCAGGTCACGAACCTGAGTCGTCGCACGGAGTTCTGACGGCATGCCAGTTGATCTCGCAGTTGCGGCTCTCCGGCCAGCCCTGGGACCGGTGCGGGGTCTGACCGCACGGCCATCGCCCCGGCCCGAAAGATCTCCCGACAGGGCAGAGTTTCCCGAACGGGATGTCCGAGAATTTGCCTGATGAGGAACTCGCGGGAATTAGCGGTGGATTTGAGATCACGAGTTCCCTCCAGGGCCGGACTTCACCCACAAAGGAAGAAGATCATGGAAATGCCCCCTCTCGTTCAAATCTCTGTCGCAAACCTGGACAATCAGAGGGGTTCGGACCCAGCCCTTCCCAATCGCGTATTTCATGCCGACGAGCAAACGGTAGCGGTGACCCAGGGAAATGCGTCGTATTTCGTCAGCGCGCAACCCAACCTCAATGCCGGGAATCAGCGCTGCCTCTATGTAACTATCAATGGGACCGACCACTGGATTTGGGCCGACGGTGGATACGTCAATATCGATGCAGGCGATTTCATAACCGCCATGTGCGAAGATGAAACGTACTTCATCGTAAACCAGGACGGCACGACACCCGACTTTGTCGTAGCTCAGCAATGGGTCTCTGACGCCTGCGAGGGTTCGCAGGCGATTCCCGATTTGGTCGCCGCGGAATTTGCGCAGGTCAGCAAGTGCGCGGAGGGCCTGAGAAGACTCATCAGAAAGGCGGCGGGTGACGGCTATAGCTCCGTCGCGCTGGACGCCTGCTACAAGCATCTCGCAGACTTCGCATATGAAGTGACGAATGCGTTGGAGAGAAATCGGAGCATTGATTTTGGAATCCTCCGGCAATGTGCCGATCGCCTCCGCGGAGGCATTGAGGCGATAGGGCGCTCTACGGCTCAGAATAAGTTGCATGGCGAAGCCTACAGTGTGCTGTACTCAGCGTGGCTCGCAGTGTGCGCCTACCTGCGGAAGGTTGAAGAATTGATGCTCGGGACGTTCTGGTAAAGCACAGTCCCACTCGAGGTCGTGTACTGGCCTCTGAGGTCGTGTTTGATGATCTGGTCGCGTTCGGCATGCCGAATGCATGGGGACTCGAACTGACAGGCAGCTGAGCCTTGTCGAGGCAGAGCGGCGGCGTATGCGGGCGGCCGGTTTACTCGAGCAGGCCTTGAACATTCACGTGCGCGTTCGGCTGGGTGCTCGGTTCCTGGTTGTTTGCCCTGCGGTGTCGTCGCTGTCGGCCAGGTCGGTGCGCCGCGTGTCGTCGCGAGCGGCGTCGGCTTCCGCCGGCCGAGGGTGCTGCCGCTTCTCCTTCCGATGTGTGAGGGTGGCGCGGGTGGTCAACCGGGATCGGACAGGGCCTGGATGCGGTCCCACACAGCGATGGCCCGGTAAGAGGCGGGCCAGTCCGTGTCGAACTTGAGCTCTCGCCGGCGGGCGCGTTCGGTCAGCTTGGCTGGGATGTCGAGCAGTTTGCTGCGGACGGTCGCGGGTTCGGCCCTGGTGGGCTTGCCGTCCAGTGCGAGGAGTTGCAGCGGTTCACCAGCTGTCTCCCCGGCGAGTCTGTTCTGTTCGAGATCGACTAACTCTCTACGAGACACGTGAAAATCTATGCTGGCCAGAGTAGAAATTCGGATGTGATGTGGTTATGGTGTTTCTCGTAGTCGAGAGAGACCGTAGGGCCTGGCAGAGATGAACTGCCGGGCGGCAGTGCCGCAGTACAGGTAGTCGAAGTACGCAGGACGGTGTGGTGGTAGAGCCTGAAGCCGCAGCAGGACGGCGGCTGGGCTGACGACCGGACCGGGTGGCCCGCAGTGATCAGGGGCTGCCGCGAGCAGTACCGAAGTGCCCGATCAGTATGTGCAGTGCGCAGTACCAGCAGTGGTGGAAGTGGTTCCTCGGTAAAGGCGTCATCTGCAGCGCGCGTACCGGGAAGTTCGGCAGTCGGTTCGCAGTAAGGGCACAGGGCCCGCTGTCGAAAAGCGGCGCTGTGACAGGCCGTAGCAGTACCAGCAGTGATTGATCCAGAGGAAGAACGGAGGGGCCAGCGCCATCAGGATCGCCCGGGCGGAAGTCTGGGCCCGGGTACCGCAGGACATCGTTAGCGAGGTGGTCTCCGGTCAAGCAACCGCGATCCCCGCACACCCGGCAGAGTCTTCGTCGGGTCGGCGGAAACAGAAAGCCGGCGCAGTATCAGGGCCGGTAGATGGTGTAGTTCCTTCGGGGCCCTGGTGCCGATCGGCACCAGGGCCCCTCCGACGTGTTCCACAGAGAGGTGCAATGACCGCAGACGACTCGTTCGACCGTCTCGACGACGACGACTACCCCGCCTACACCATGGGCCGGGCCGCCGAAATGCTCGGCACCACCCAGGGCTTCCTCCGCGCCATCGGCGAAGCCCGCCTCATCACCCCGCTACGCTCCGCCGGCGGCCACCGCCGCTACTCCCGCTACCAACTGCGCCTCGCCGCCCGCGCCCGCGAGCTCGTCGACCAGGGAACCGCCATAGAGTCCGCCTGCCGCATCATCATCCTCGAAGACCAGCTCGAGGAAGCCCAGCGCCTCAACGCCGCATACCGCCGCGCCGCCGAAACGGCGACCCCGCCCCCCGAAGCCTGAGGCGGCGAAGACCTGCGCCGTCCCCGGGAAGGCGGCGGGTGGTTCCACGCACGAATGGCGATCAGGGCGCCGGGCCTGCGCACCCCGGCTGATGCGCGTTGCCCGCCCGCTGCGACCGTTCGGGTAGCGGAGCGTTTCCCGGACGACGGCGCTTCGTTGACGGTGGGCGACGCGTGCACCTCCGTTCCCCCCATGGAAGCGCGCGGAGGGCCCCTGCTCCTGCCCGGTCAGGGGCCCTCACCTCTTGGCAGCCTCGTGCCCAGAAACGACATCGGCGGCACCCGGCGCCCGTGATCATCTACGCGAGCCGGGAGGCATGGCCGCTCCTGCCATCGCCGAAGACGGAGAGGGAGGTGCGGGCAGCAGCGAAGGCTGCCTTGCTGCTGCCCGCTTCGCGGCCTGACCGTGTGCCATGGATCGTCCGCCGGTCTCAGCCTCTACGGGCCCTCACGGCGGCGCCACGCTGGTGGGCCAACAGGTCGATCGAGGGGCTGGGACTGGCACGTGGGGGCCGGTTCAATGTCCGAGGTTCAGGTAGGTCCGCCGTGCGGTGACCAGGCCATGCCAGCAGTTGCGGGTGTGCTGCTCGCTGTCGAGCCACCGGGCTCCTGAAGGCTGGTCGAGGGGCAGGCCAGCCATGAAGTGGGCGATGTCGACGTAGTAGGCGTAGTCGCCGCCGCCGAGTGAGGTCGCGAAGCCGGGAGATCGCCGTGCCGGCCTTGTCGCGGTCGTCGTGGACGGCGTGGTGGAAGCACACGACGAGTTCCAGCGCGGCTTCGGCTGCTGTCAGGTCAGCGGCGCTGATGTCGGCGCGGAGCTGACGTACGAACTCGAAGCTGCTGATCGTCCCGGCGTCTCGGGCCAGGGCGGCGACTTTCGTCGTGAGGGTGGTGGCCCTCAGGTCCAGGCCGGTCAGGAGCTGTTCGGTGAGGTGGAGTTCGTCGTCGGCGATGTCGGATTGCGTTCGTTATGCGCCCGCAGGCCCGGACAGTACGTCCGCCTGTTGCGGCCGGAGCCTAATCATCTCGGTAACCAACGGATCTCCGTCCGTCAGTGTGCGCGTGCCTTCACGGGCGCTCACCGTCGCGACGGAAGCGCCTTCTCTTCGACCTTCCCGGCGGTGGTCGGCTCATCGCGGAGCTCACCTCGAGCGACGATCCTCAGATCTCGGCTCGTGACACATGCCCTGACCGATCGCGGCTCGCGAGACAGGTCAGCGAAGGCGGCCAAGGTGGATCACGCTGACGCGGACCTGCTGGTCGCTGATCTCGTAGAGCACGCGGTAGGGGCCGATGTGGATGCGGAGGAGGTCGGCGCTGCCGAACGCGCCGTCGGGGCAGGGGTTGTCGGCGAGACTGTCGACGGCGGTGAACACCTGCCGGACCCCTGCGGGGTCGTCCTTGGCGAACCGCTCCGCTTGGGCGAGGGCTTCGGGCTCCCAGATGATCTCGTAGCTCAAGCGTGCGCTGGCGACGGACCGGCCGCCGAAGTACGAGCGGCCCCCAAGGGCTCGGTGGGGACGCGGTGGAGGTGCAGATCCGTGAGCTGTTGCGGGAGACGCCGACGATGCCCGCGACGGTGATCGCCGAGCGGACCGGCTGGGACCGGGGGATGACGATTCTCAAGGAGCGGGTGCGCGAGCTCCGGCCTGCGCATGTTCCGGTCGATCCGGTCTCGCGGACGGTCTATCGGCCGGCGAGCTGGCTCAGTGCGACCCCTTGTCCTGCACACGCAGCGACACCCTCGACCTCGGCGGCCCCGGCATGACTGTTGCGCCCCGTCCACGAGGCCCGGGGTCGTCACCGGGCCCGAGGGACGCCGTCAGACTCTGATCAAAGGTCTGGCCACCGGCCTGGCCGGGGTGCAATGCCCGATCCGGTGGATGATGTAGTCGCCCGCCTCCAGGGTGAGCGGGTCGACCTGCTTGCGGCGGCGGGTCGGCATCCGCGTGTCGTCCTTGCCCGCGCCCTTCTGCCCGGACAGATCGGTCTTCGTCAGCACGGCGAGCTTCAGACCCGGGTCGACGAAGCCATGGTCGACCGAGCCGGGAAGCCGACCGTCGCTTGCTGCTGCGGGACTCCTCTACGCGGGACCGCCCCGGCGCGTTGATGCTGCGCCGCGGGCGGGGTCGAGGACGCACAGTACTCCCGTCCAGGACGACGACCGCAGCAGTGTGCCGTTCCCGAAAGCCCTCGGCCCCAAGCACCCGGGAAAGATCACCGCCGCGCTACCTCGAGACCATGGGGTCGCTCCCGGCTGTTGGGGCTCCAGCGCCACCCGCCGCCCGCGTCGGGACGGAGCTCGACCTGCCTGGTGGCCTGGCTCCCGACAGCAACGTGATGCAATCACCTTCGTGGCATAGCCCGACCACAAGAGCCGTTTCGCGATTTTCCCACCGGAGTCGTCAACGCACGGCATTCCGCTCTGAATCCCTGCTGGACCGCTACCACCGAGCGCCCCGCTGCTGGGCCCGCTGTAGTTCCTGTTCGCGGATCAAGGCCCAGAATACCTTGGCGGCATCGCGCACGTACTCGTCCTGGATGTGGTTTATGCTGCCCCCAATGACATGGAGTTCAAGGAAATCACTTCCCAAGTGCCACCGAAATTCCTCGAACGCAGATGCCCCTCCCCATCCCATAAACATGCCAATCATCGCCTCCCAGAGCTGATAATCGGACTCTCGCAGGGGGTTCATGATGTCACCAAGCGGGCCAAGATTGTAGGAGTTGAAGCTCCCCCTGTACTGCGTCCTCAGACGAACTGGCCGCATACAAAGCGCAAGCATTTCCTCTTGGGTGAGGCCTGGGGGGATCAAATTGTCGGAATTCTCAATATTTGCGATGAAGGCACCCTCCTGGCTGGTGAACCCTTCTTGGGCTACGAGAGGTGGGGCGGCTTCTCCGGTCTCAAGGTCAGCCCTGCATATGGGGCATTTTTTATCGCCTTGCAGGATCACGTTCAGGCAGGGGTTGCATATGTCCGCTCCAATGTGGATGACTTGACCGTGGTCGCCGAGCGTCCAGGATGCCAGCCCGCTGTAGCAAATGAAGCAGGTTTTCGACTCTTCCGATGCGGTGCAGTGTGGATAATTTGGGGTTTCCATGTAATGCCCTTTGGTCTCCGTGAGTGCGTTATGTTGCGGCGATTCGCCGACTTGGCACCCCGTTTGCTCAATCTTATCCAATCTAAAGGGTGAAGGGTTATGGAAGAGGTGCTTTGAGGCAAACGGCTGTGCTAGCTTGCTGCCCACGGGGCTGCTTCGGGGCACGCCCTTGACTTTCAGCAGGGCCAAGGTAGGGCTCTTGTCGTGCGGGTGGCTTCCCGGGGTGGCGGACAGACATCGCCAAAGCGGGCTGCACACCCGGCTTGGACAGCCATTCCTGCTGTCGAGGGACAGCTGCTCCCCGGTGGTCTGCCGCTTCTACCGTTGGAGCAGTTTGCCGCGGTTTTCGTGGCCGCGCTCGTCCAGGCCGCCGGCAGCAGTCCGGCCGGATCGCCCCTCGGGGGCTTAGCTTTACCGTCCCGCCGAATGCGGAGAACTGATCGAAAGGGCAGACCACATCTGCCCGAATTTGGTCCGAACCTTCTTGCGACGTTGCTGACGCATGATCGGGTGACAGCGCGCCGATGTCCCATGACGCCCCCCAATCCCAGGGCTTCGGCGTAGTCGAAGGCGTCCGATTTGCGTTCAGGTGAGGTCGCTTCGGCAAGATCAAAACGTTCGCGCAACCGCCATGCCATGGGAGGGGCGACGTCCGCCACCGCGCGAGAGCGCCGCCCAGCCTCCGTCCCAGCCCCTGCTCAATCTATCGAATCTCGATAGATTCCGATCGCGATTCGATGGAAGGATGGGTCATGGGAAAGATGACCGTGCGGGCGCTGCGCGCCCTGCTCGTGATGGTGCTCGCCGGCACCGTGTTCGTGCAGGCGTTGATGGTGTGGACATTGGTCAGCGGGAGCGACCCGGAGAACGGGTCGCTCCCGCTGACCGCACTGCGCGTGATCACGATCCTGGGCATGGTGTCGGTCCAGGTCGCCCTGGTCTGCGTATGGCGGCTGGTGACGATGGTGTGTCACGGAACCGTGTTCTCCCACGCCGCCTTCCGGTACGTGGACGGCGTGATCGGTGCGATCGTGGCGGCCGCCCTCGTGTGGTTCGCGGTCACAGCCGTCAATGCACCGGGCCAGCGGGACGACCCGGGCGTCACCGTCATCATGGGCGGAGTTGGATTGGCCATCCTGGGGGTCGCGCTCATCGTGCGCGTGCTGCGGGTGCTGCTCGCCCAGGCAGTCGCGCGCGACGTCGAAGCGGCGCAGATGCAGGCCGAGCTGGACGAGGTGATCTGATGCCGATCGCCGTCGACATCGACGTGATGCTGGCCAGGCGGAAGATTTCCGTGGGCGAGCTCGCAGACCGCGTAGGGATCACACCCGCCAACCTGGCGGTACTCAAGAACGGCCGCGCCAAAGCGGTGCGCTTCGCGACCCTCGCCGCGCTCTGCGAGGTGCTCAACTGCCAGCCAGGCGACCTGCTGCGCTGGGAAGCCGAGGACGCCGCAGCCGACGCGAGCTCACCCGGCTGATCCGAAGCCACCGGAAGGTCGAAGCCCTGCACCCCGAGACATGCCCTTCGCCGAGGACGCCTCCCATCTGCGAACCGGCTCCGCGCCCCGCGCCATGGCGACCTGGCGCAACCTCGCCATCGGCGCCCTTCGCCTCGCCGGGAAAGCAACATCGCCGCCGGCCCCCGTCACAACGCCCGCGACGCCAACCGACCACTCACCCTCCTCGGACTTACATGATCCCGAAACCGACGTCACGCCACTACGCCGAGGCCCTGCCCCCAATCCGGCCACGAAATGAGTGGGCCGAATCTACTGAGGTTTTCGGGTTGTCGTCGGGTGGTGACGGTTCATGATCCCTGCGATATGCCGGTGGAGTGAGGTATCCGGAGGGTGGGGGCCCGTGAGGCGGGATTCGACGAGGTCGCGCGGTCTCTCCGGCAATTCGAGCAAGCGCCTGTGCGCTTGAGTCCGTCCCAGCGAGCATGGGCCAAACGCTGCGCCCAGGGGACCATGATGCCTGGTCCACGCATCGACCGCTGCCCTCTCAGGAACATCAGGTTTGATCACCTCAACTACCTCACAGGGGATCCGGAGGCCTGTTATGCCTCCTGGGTACCCACGTTTCAGGGCAGCGCAGCGACCGCCCCGATTGACGTGGACCACATCATGGATAGGCACGTAGTGTGGTCCGGCCGCCAGTTCGCTGCTGACGAGGATGACGGTGGAGCTCTTCCTGCTGCCTGGCTGGGTTGACAATCCGCCGCAGCCGGATGCCGCACGACGCGACGTCGAGGCGCTCGTCCGTTTCCGCCCAGAACTCTACCTCATGGGGAACGACTATTATTCCGATCTTGCTTAGAATTTGACTGCAAATATCCTCCTGGCGACTCACCAAAGGCAAGCGCATGAATTGGAATTCATACCCACAGATTATTTGCTGCATTCCATTGCAAGCTGGATCAAATGCCCCTTCCACGATGAGGGAAGTCTTCAACGAGGTGCGCAAGGTCTTGCCCGAAGAGTTTGTAACCGGCGAGATTGGGAGCTTGCAAGAATTTATCAACGAATTGATGGCCGACTACTCGCTCGATGCCGATACTGAGCCGCCTGAGGAATTCAGAAAGCACCTGTGGCTCATCCTCACGGCTGAGTACGCCAGCGGGAGATATGTATTCACGCTGCCCGGGGATCCGGCCAAATGGGCGGCGGCCTCACCCGGGGATTCCTACTCTAGCTGGACACCCTACCTGGAGGTAGCGGCTGAAGGTAACGCCAGTAGCTACCGGTTACAGCGGGAGGATGTCGCGCATGCCCGGCCAACCCCATCCAGACCCATCAAGGATCTTGTCTATGTCTTCCACGGGACATCGAATGACCGCGCGGATTCAATCATTCATGATGGCTTTCGTCCCGGAGTGACATCCAATGGAAAAAGGTACGGCGACGGCTTCTACTTCACAGAGGCGGAGAAGACCGCCCGAGGCTGGTCATACGACGAGTACGGCATTAAGGGGAATGGCGCGGTGATCAGAGCGAGGATCAGCGGAGTCATAGCCGCTGTCGACCAGCCAAAGGTTGACAAGACGGTTAAGAATGGTGATTTTTCGGCGTTTCCATTCGTTGAATCCGTCGAAGATGAGATTCGTCTCAGGAAGCTAATCAAGGAAAGTTATCCAAATAGCGGTGTATCCGAATCGGCGATTGGTGTATTCCTCAAAGAAAAGGGCTACTCGGCGATGCACCTGTCCCCTTGGAGAGAAATTGTCGTATTCGAGCGCGAAAATATTGTTGATATTCAGAAAATCTAGCCGTAGGTTGAGTCGGCTTGGGAATTCCCCGATACTGCCTGATCGGCTTAGTTCCCTCGCTGAAGGCGGGGCTGGTTGCCCTTGACCAGCAGCAGGTAGTGCGCGCTTCGTTTTCCGACGAGGTGGCGGGCGTGGTCGCGCTGGGTGTGGAGGGCGTCGGCTGTCACCGTCACTCCGGTCAGCACGAACGGGGCGAGCAGGTTCCGGAAGGCGGTGACCTCGTTCGTTTAGGCCGGGACGCGTAACTGGGTGAGGGTCCGGTCCATGCCGGTGACGGCGGCCAGGAGGTGGGCGGCCGGGTGGAGTGGGCGCGTGAGCCGCGCACGGTCTCGCCGTCCACCGCGATCGTGTCGGCTCCGGAGGGGTCGCTGCCCGCCGAGCATGTGGGCAAAGGCGAAGCCGACGATGGACGCACCATGGGTGTCGGTGTACTGCCGGTCCACTTCCATGTCGGTGCAGTGCCTCAGCACGCCCTCGGTCTCCGAGGCGACCTCGGAGACCGAGCAGAACTTGAGCTGAGAGTAGATGCAGACCGATTTCCGCTCGATGTGCCAGTAGATCATCACACCGGGGCCGCGGTATCGCTGGTGCCATTCGGTCATCAAGTTCGAGGACCAGGCGCCGAACTTGCGGCTGTCTGAGGCGCAGGCGGTGCCTGTACCCCACCACATCTCGTCGCGGGCGGCGAAGGTGGCGTTGACCAGCTTCACCAGGGGACGGGGTCACCGAGCCGCCCGAGCGCCTGGAGTTGCACCCCCGGTTCGACGGTTTCGAGGCGGGCCATCTGCTTGACTGCGGCGTTCTTGACGAGGTCAGCGTCGCGTTCAGCGACGCTGCGCAGGCACTTGGTCATGCGGTCGGCGAACTCCTCCGGTTTGGTCTTGATCGCTGGGTCTTCGATCGCGAGGACGGCGAACTCGGCTGCGGCCGCGACAACCTTGAACCTGGCACTGGGGCGGAGGCGGTCGAAGAAGGTGTGGATGAGGTAGGCGGTGTCGTAGACGAAGCCGAGGTCCACGCCATGCTCGAGGAAGCTGCCGACAATCTTGCGGCCTTGGCTCGGAGGACGGACGAGCACGGCATCCAGCGCGGCCAGCTGGTGCGCGGACGTATTCCCTCGTCGGCTCGTAGAGCTCGCCCAGAGGCCGGATGGACGGTGCACACAGATGACGTCGTCGCGGGTCCGCTCCAGCTGCTTGCGTTGGGTGAAGTCGACCAGCTCGAGCTTCTCCGCCGCCGTGCGCCTCGCTCGCGGGCACGCATGGCTCGGCCACCAGTGTGAACATGCGCAGCTGGGAGCCGGCGCTCGCCGCCTGGTACTCACTCACCCAGCGTCTGGAGGACGTGGCGCCGGCTTCTCACGGCTCGCTGCTCGCGCAATGGGCCCGGGGCGCAGATCACGAACGTGCGAGAGTGGAGACCTCTTCGAGGTACCAACCGGCCTCCCCCCATTTCACGTCGCAGACGAGCCTCTCCGCCTCGTTCGGGGTGGGCCATGGGGCAACGAAAACCTCGAAGCCTGTCCATGACCAGTTCAAAGGGTCCCAGACGGGGGTCACGCTGATGTCGACAGACGTCCAGACGATGGAAACATCACGCTGTATGCCGTGCTCCGTGTACAGGACCGACTGGTTTTGCATGTGACGCTGCTTCAGATCCTCCACCGCCGTGGCGAAGTCCGGGAAGGTGACCGTGCGGGTGCCGTCCGCGACTTCGGCCCTGATCAATTCCTGGAGCTTGGGGTCGGTGGAGCTCTTGAGGGCCTGAATCACTCGAGGAAAGTTCATTGCGTCCCGGTAGGCGCGGGAGAAATCGGCTCCCCAGCCGAGTGCGACCTGCTCAAGCAGGTTCGCAGTACTTTGCCAATCTGGATGGTAGGGCATCAGGTCGTGAGCCTGATCGAGCGCTTCGAAGAATTCATTCCAGATGTGCAGGTCGTGAGGATTCGTGAAATTCACATGCTGCGCCGGCTTGTTCACCTTCGCGACCCGGTCGGCGAATTCGATGGCGCTGTTCTCGAGTCTCTTGGAGCTCGCGCAGAACTCTCTGGCATTCACCAGGAATTGACTGCTCCTGCTGCCGCCAACTATTTGACTAAGCATCTCAGGGAAGTCGATTCCGGATTCAAGCGACCTGAACGGCTTGCTCCAATCGGGCCACTTCACGAAATGGCCGACAAGTGCCGCCCTGGTCTGCGGCAGAGAGACTTTTACGAACAGATCAAGTAGCGCATCCCAGGTGTCACGGGGAGCAGTGCCGGAGGGGTCGATCCGCCACGATTCCAGCTCGAAAGCGAGGCATCCGGTCACGCCGCCTTGCAATCGCATTCCAATCAGGGCGGTCTCGTTCTCCACCTCTAGGGCTGTAAGTTCCCCGAGGGCCGCTTCGGCCGATATCTTCCGCGCCGAGAGTACTTTGCCGTACGCGATGGCATCCGATGCGTCATCCAGAAGGTTGTTGATGATCTGGTACTGCTGAACCTGGTTTGGCTTCTCGGATTTCCTTCTTTTTGTCGTACTGCCCCAACCTGAACAGCACACGAGGACCGTGTCCTCCGCTATATGTCCCTGCGCTCTCAGCCAGCACGAGAGCGTGGGCGTGCCGGCACCGACGAAGCGGACATCCGAGGCCACGTCCGCAGCCTCGGCAAGCTTCAGAATCGAATCCTGCTGCCCCGCATCGAGGGGCACCAGCCGCAGCTCCGGCCAACTGGCCCGTGTGCTGAGCGCATATTTGGACTCTAGGATGGATTTTGTCCGCTTGGCGTCGACTGGCTCGCCCGGTTCGGAGCAGAATTTCAGCTTGGCGGGGATGACGACCTGGTCATCACCCACCGTTTCTCCGTGTACGAAATAGAATTTCACTGCACTCCCGCACCTTCACCTTGGGCCCCGCCGCCCCGCATGCTAGCCCGAATGAAGTTGTCACGTTTTTCCTCACGGACCGGCCTTTCAGGCAGAATCTGGTGGCCGTTGGGTCTGTACGGTCAATCGCTCCGTCACCTCATACTCGGCGGTAACACCGAATGTCGTCCGTGATCATGGTTGCGTGATGGGCGTCAATTCCCTTGTGGTTACGGTGTTTTCTGGTCTGTCCGCACTGATCCTCGAGGATGTGACGGATGGCGGTGACATAGTGGTGTGTCACGGACCGCACCCGGGAGAAAGGTGTGCCGTGTCCGGTGTGCGAGACGCCCGGCGAAGGTGCACGGATACCACGACCGGACCGTGACGGATGTGCCGGTCGACGCCCGTCAGGTCGTCGTGCACCTGCGCGAGCGAACGCAGCGACGTGCGGCACCGGCGACCGCACCCACACGACGGCTGTCCTGTCCTCCTGGAGCCCTGGCCCGCCGCGCCCGGCGTTCCGAGCGGTCACCGGACAGGAGCCCGCACCGCGATACCCCACGACGACGCCGCACCCCCGCATGTGGGACCAGGCGCGTTCGTCGGCGGGGAGTCGCGCGATGACGGTGTCGAGGTCGGGGGTGGTGCCGCCGGTGTTGAGGGGTCGCTTCCCCGTCCGACCGGGCGTTGCGCCCGGTCGGACGGTGTTCAGACCTCTGCTCAGGTCTTTGACGGTACCCCTCGGGCCCGGTGGCATCGCCCCCAGGTCATCGTGGAAAGGGGGTGACAGTCACGGCGGGGCCCGGGGCCTGCGGCCCTTTGGCAGGACCGCGAAGGGACGTCACGGGTTACGCGTGGCGGGGGCCCGGTCGGTCGTGGTGCGGGGGCTTGTCCTTGTCCCGGTCCTTGTCCTTGTCTCTGTCTCTGTCTCTGTCCTTGATGGTGGTGGTGTTGGTGGCTGTGCTCGTGGCAGTGGTGCCGCCGCCGGTGACGGTGGCGGTGTTGGTGACTTGCTTGGGGGTGTTCTTGGCGATCTTCACGGTGAGAGTCAGGGGTGGGTAACTGTCGCCGGGGTCGAGGGCGTCGCTGCGCGTGCAGGACAAGGGGGTGAGGGTGCAGGTCCATCCGGTGCCGGTGAGGCTGACGGGGGTGAGACTTGCGGGGAGGGTGTCGGTGAGAGTGACGGTGCTGCCGTCGGTCGGTGCGTCACCAGTGTTGGTCACGGTGAGTGTGTAGGTGCCTCGGCTGCCTGCGACGAACTTCCCACCGGTGGTGAGCTTGAGCAGCTTCCACGCTGGTGCCGGCTCGGGCGGCACCACCGCGATCGCCACCCCTCTTGGGCTGTCGCCGACGGGGACAGTGGCGGTGACGGTGTTCGTCGAGATGTCGATCACCGACACCGAATTGCCGAGGAAGTTGGCGACGTAGGCGAAGGCGCCGTCCGGGGTCACCGCCACACCGACCGGGCCGTCGCCGACAGGAATGGTGGCGGTGACGGTATTCGTCGAGGTATCGATCACCGACACCGTGTCATCGGAGCCATTGGTGACGTAGGCGAAGGCGCCGTCCGGGGTCACCGCCACACCGACCGGTCCGGTGCCGACGGGGACGGTGGCGGTGACGGTATTCGTCGAGGTATCGATCACCGACACCGAACTGCTATTGGTGTTGGTGACGTAGGCGAAGGCGCCGTCCGGGGTCACCGCCACCTCTTCTGGGGTGGTTCCGAGGGGGACGG
>NZ_JBIVUF010000019.1:18098-126003 GCF_044757085.1 Streptomyces sp. NPDC091376
GGACGGTGGCGGTGACGGTATTCGTCGAGGTATCGATCACCGACACCGTCCCGCCGTTGAAGTTGGTGACGTAGACGAAGGCGCCGTCCGGGGTCACCGCCACCCCGTTTGGGCCGTTTCCGACGGGGACGGTGGCGGTGACGGTATTCGTCGAGGTATCGATCACCGACACCGTCCCGCCGTTGAAGTTGGTGACGTAGACGAAGGCGCCGTCCGGGGTCACCGCCGCCCAGAATGGGCCGTCGCCGACGGGGACGGTGGCGGTGACGGTGTCGGTGGAGGTGTCGATCACCGACACCGAATCACCATTGAAGTTGGGGACGTAGGCGAAGGCGCCGTCCGGGGTCACTGCCACCCCGTTTGGGCCGTCGCCGACAGGAATGGTGGCGGTGACGGTATTCGTCGAGGTATCGATCACCGACACCGAATCACCATTGTTGTTAGTGACGTAGGCGTAGGTGCCGGGCGGGACTGCGTGTGCGGGCTGCGGGGCGAGTACCGGCAAGGCGAGCCCAGCCACGAGGACGAGGCCGGCGACCACGGCACGGAGTCCGGCCCAGCACCACGGCCCTCGCAGGTGCCGCTTCAGGGGTCGGGAGACGGTATCTCCGGATCTCGTGCGTGTCTGGACATGACAGGTAGTCACACATTCCTCCAAGACGAAGTCGGGGGCGGCGCCACGACAGGTCGTCACACGACATCCGCCCGCTCAAGGCGGACACGGCGCACCGGACGACAGCACAGCGCGCCACCGCTGCACCTCGTGCCCGGGGTGTCCTGCGTCCCGTCCGATTCTCTGCACCCCCTAGCGCCGCCTCTCACAGTGACGCCTGCGCGAACAGGTGACACCCGTCCTGAGGCTCCCTCCCGGGCGACAGTCCTCCAGCGTTTGGCGGGAGCGATCAAGCGGGGTCGTCAAACTGGCTGGGGAGTGGGGCGAGGTGAGGGGGCGGTCCGTACCCGGGTGGAGTTCCGCAAGGACGCCGCACGCGGGCGGCGGCAGCGTGTGTCACGCAGTGAGGTCTTCGTTTGCCTTGAGGGCGTGGCCTTGACCTTGGGTAACCGTTTGCCAAGCAGGGCAGGGTGCCGACGGCGGGGCTGTGGCGGGAGCGGATGGGCGGAGTGCCGCGCGCGAGCGGCTTCAGGCCGAGGCTGTTCGGCGCACCGTCAGAGCAGTCAGTGGCTGGCACCGAGGCCGGTGAGTGTAAACCGCACCAGGTGGTCCGTCTGCGTCGAGTCCGGCCGCGTGCCGGTGCGCAGGTGGTCGTGGAGGACCGCGATGGTGAGCAGGTAGACGGTGCGCGCGTCGCGGTCGTAGTCGGCGGCCTCGCCGGGGCTGGTGAGTAGGCCGGTGGCGGCAGTCTCGCGGAGTGCGGAGGCCAGTGGCTGGATCATGGCTTGCTCGGAGGCGCGTTGCTCGTCGGGGAAGCGTGCCGCGAGCCGGTCGATGTGGGCCAGGAAGGGGCGGGTCCTGGCGGCCGCGCGCCGGTCGGTGGCCTGGGCGAGTACCCCTTCGATCCAGGCTCGGGCCGCGTCGAGCGGGTTTGCGGCCAGGGACATTCGGTGGCGCAGGTGGTCCGCCATCTGCCGGCGGCCGTGGTCGAGCATCGCGATGAGGAGGTCGTCTTTGGATCGGAAGTGCCGGTAGAACACCTGGTTGGACAGTCCGGACTGGCGGAGGATGTCGCGCACCGTGGGGTCCAGTGATCCGGTTCGCTCGATCACCGTGTAGGTGGCTTCGATCAGCCGTTGCACTTCGTCTGCCGAGGTCTCGTAGCGTCTGGCGAGCGGCCGGGCGACCGCACGTTCCACGAGATCCGGCGTCCTGTCGGCCATGTGTCCTCCCGCCTTCTCTGCCGTGTGTGAGAAATCGTGCCACAGCGTCTGGTGCTGTGGAACGGTCGTTCCTATTCTGAGAACGTCGTTCTGACAGAGTGTCAGGTGTCTGATACGGGGTGGAGGAGGAACTGGTGGAGCGGGAACTGCTGATGACCGGCATCGGCGGGCAGGGCATCCAGCTCGGGGCCAGGCTGCTCGCCCAGGCGCTGACGAGTGCCGGGTTCGCTGTCTCGATGTTCGGCAGCTACGGCGGAATGATGCGCGGCGGTAATACCGAGGCCACGTTGATCGCGGGTGATCGCGCGATTGAGGGCCCGCCGACGGTCTCCCGTGCGTGGTCGTGCCTGGTCATGCACGAGGCGTATGCCGAAACGGTTGTCGAGCGCGTCAGGCCCGGTGGTCTGGCAGTGGTCAACAGCACGCTCTGCACCGCCCGTCCGTGGCCTGGTGGGATCCGGGTGCTGGAGGTCCCGGCCACGGGCATCGCGGACGAGCTGGGGGCGGTGGCTGCAGCGACTCTCGTCGCTCTCGGCGCGTATGTCCGCGGCACCGGCATCGTCGGGATCGACGACATGGTGGCCGCCCTGCCCGATGTTCTGCCGCCCTACCGCAGCCGCCTGCTGGCCGTGAACGAGCGGGCCGTGCGAGCCGGCTTCGGCCACACGACTGCGGCGTACGTGCCGGCTTGGCCGAAGGCGGTCGCATGAGCCGCGGCACGCTCGTCATCGACGTCGAGGCGTGCAAGGGCTGCGAGCTGTGCATCGACGCCTGCCCGCCGTCGGTCCTGGTGATGACCGACGATCAGGTGAACAGCCGGGGACACCGGTATCCGCAGCTGCTGCCCGGCTGCATCGCCTGCACAGCCTGCACGGCGATCTGCCCCGACTTCGTCTTCCAGGTGTACCGCTACGACCAGCGGGCGGACTCCCGATGAGCGGGCCCGCTCGGCTGCTGGCCGGCTCCGACGCACTAGCGTCGGCGATGGTCGCCGCGGGCTGCCGGTTCTTCGCCGGCTACCCGATGACGCCGTTCACGCCAGTCCTGGAGTCGATGGCAGTGCGCCTACCCGAGGCCGGGGGCGTCTGCATGAACGCGGAGAGCGAGCTCGAGGCGATCGGTATGTGCTGGGGAGCGGCAGCAACCGGTACACGCGCCGCCACCGGCTCGACCGGCCAGGGGCTCTCGCTCATGCAGGAGGCACTGGCGGAAATGACGCTCGCGCGGCTGCCCCTAGTCGTGCTGAACATGGCTCGCGGCCAGGGCGACTACTTCCAGACCACCCGCGGCGGGGGCCACGGCGACTACCGGCTGCCCGTGCTCGCGCCATCAGACATTGCCGAGGCGGTCGCGCATGTCTCGCTCGCTTTCGAGTGGGCTCAGGCATGGCGTACCCCGGTCATGATCCTGGGCGACTACTACCTCGCGCACACGCACCAGTCGGTGGCGGTCCCGGGGCCGCAGGAGCCGGCATCGCAAGGAGGCTTCCCGCGCCCCGAGTGGGCGCTGGACGGCCGCAGCGGGGGCACCGGCCGCGCGAAGCTGCTCTCCCCGCTCGGCACGGTCAAGCAACGCGACGGCCTTGGCGGCCAGGCCGGCTACGACCTCGCTGTCCACTACCGTGCCTGCGCCGAGCGGACCAAGGCGATGCTGCGTGCGCTCCCGCCCCGGGTGGAGTCCATGTTCCTCGACGACGCCGACCTCGTGGTCGTCGGCTACGGCACCCCGGCCACGTACCTGCGCGCCGCCGTGCGCGAACTGCGTTCCGCAGGTGCTCGCATCGGATTCGTGCGGCCCATGACGCTGGTTCCCTTCCCGTACGCCGAGATCGCACGGCTCGTGAGGGGCGCGCGTGCCGTCGCGGTGTACGAGAACAACACCGGCCAGGCGGTTCAGGACGTGCAGCTCGCGGTGAACGGTGCGCTGCCCGTCGAATTCATCGGCGGGCTCTCGATGGACCCCTCGGGCTTCGGTGTCGCACCGGATCTGGACGTGCGGGTGCTGCGGGAGCGGATCACGGAGGTGACGCCATGACCGGACGTAAAGCCCTACCCATTGTCCCCACGGACGCTCCCCCGGCCTGCGGCGCGAAACTCGTCCACGACTTCACGCCCGACCTGGTCGACATCGGGGCCCATCAGCTGTGCCCGGGCTGCGGCGAGCCGGTCGCGATGCGCGCCGTCGTGGAAGCCGTCGCGGAACTCGGCCGCACTGCCTCCTGCGTCGCCGTGTTCGGGATCGGCTGCTCCACGGCCTTCTCCAACAACCTCGACATCGAGGTCGTCCAGGCACTGCACGGGCGGGCCCCTTCGGTGGCCACCGGCGTGAAGCGGAGCCAGCCCGATCTGACCGTACTGACGGTGCAGGGCGACGGCGACATGGCCGACGAGGGCCTGCAGGAGGTACTGCACGCGGCCGCCCGCGGTGAGCGGATCACCTGCTTCATGCTCAACAACGGCGTGTTCGGCGAGACCGGCGGCCATATGACGGCCACGACCGTGCTCGGCCAGCGCACGAAGAACACCCTCGAAGGCCGCGACAGCGCCCGGCACGGCCATCCGATCCGGCTCGCGAACCTGATCGCCCAGATGGAAGGGGCCGTGTATGTCGCACGTGGCGCGGTCGATACCGCGGTGAACGTGCACCGCACCAAGAGGATGGTCCTGAGAGCACTGCGGGCACAGGAGTCCGGCTTCACCTTCGTCGAGATCCTCACCATGTGCCCGACCGGCTGGTTCGTGGAGACGACGCAGGCCCCCGTCTACCTGGCCGAGCACCATGCGGCGGTGCACTCCATGGGCGTGCTCAAAGACCCGGCAGGCAGGAAGGGCGTGAGGGGGTGATGGAGCGCTCCACGGTCATCCTCGGTCTTGCCTACCCGTCGCGATGGGATCAGCGGGCCGCCGACGTGATCGAGCGGGACGTCGCTGCACTTCGGGCGGTCGACCCGCGCATCGAGGTGATCCGATGCCCACCCGGCGCCACCACCGCCCGGGTGCTGGCCCGCCTCGACATCCTCGTCGGGCTGCACCTGCCGCCCGATCTCCTGTCGACCGCGCCCCGGCTGCGCTGGGTCCAGGCCATCGGCGCAGGTGTCGGCCACCTGCTGCCCGCGGATCTCCACGCCCGCGGCATCCGGCTGTCCACCGCGTCCGGAGTGAACGCCGTGCCCGTCGCAGAGTTCGCCTTCGCGCGCGTCCTCGGGCACTTCAAGCGCTTCGCCGAACTGGACCGGGCGCAGCGCGAGGAACGCTGGACCCCGTACTACGGCGAGCCGTTGGCCGGCCGCGCCATCGGCGTGCTCGGCCTCGGCGCGATCGGCACCGAGGTCGCGGTGCGTGCCCGCGCCTTCGGCATGCGCGTGTCGGCGGTGCGACGCAGCGCCGAACGCCCCATGCCGCACGTCGATACGCTGTACGGCCCCAACGGGCTGCGCTCGATGCTGGCCGAGTGCGACGCGGTGGTCGCGGCGCTGCCGGAGACTCCGCAGACCATCGACATGATGGACGAGGCCGCGTTCGCCGCGATGCCGGCGGGAGCGTTCTTCTGCAACGTAGGCCGCGGCTCGTGCGTCGTGGAGGAAGCCATGGTGGACGCCTTGCGGTCGGGGCAGCTCGGCGGGGCTGCGATCGATGTCGCGCGCCTCGAACCGCTGCCGGCCGCGAGCCCTCTGTGGCACGCGCCGAACCTGGCCATCTCGGCGCACTCGGCTTCCGCCGCGGGTGCGCACTTCACCGGAGTCTTCCAACTCCTGCGCCAGAACCTTGCCCGGTACCTCGCGGGCGAAAGGCTCATCAACGAAGTTGACACGACGATCGGGTACTGATCGATACCGGCGACCGGGACCGGCACGGACACGACGGGAGCGGACTGTGGACGAAAAGCGCGCGCTCGGACGCATCGGCAGCAAGATCCTGTTCGACAACGAGCGGGTACGGATCTGGGAGTTGCGGCTCGCAGCAGGCGAGCACAGCGACGTCCACCGACACGAACTCGACAACATCCTGGTGCAGATCTCCGGCGACCGGATCGCGGTACGGCCCGAGCCCGACACCGAGGGCCCCTACCGGGACTTCCTGGAGGCCCAGGTGGTGCCCGGCGCCGCGATCTATGTCACCCGCGGTGGCGTGGAGACGGCGGTGAACACCGGGGAGCGCGACTACCACGAGATCATCATCGAGCTGAAGGACTGAGCCGCGCGGCCCGAAGGCCGCCGCCACGCGGCCGTCAGGCGCCGGACGCCGCTCGCAGGAGGCCTGTTCTCATGCCCGTACCCGTGCACCAGTTGCTGATCGGCGACGTCTTCACCAACGCCGCACGGGCCGTGCCGCACCGCACGGCGGCCGTGCTCGGCGACCGATCGCTCACCTTCGCCGAGGTCGAAACCGGCGCCGACAGGGTCGCCCGCACCCTGCGGGGACTCGCTGTGCGGCGCGGTGAGCGCGTCGTCTGCTGGGCAGACACCACCCTCGACGCAGTCCCTCTCTTCGCCGCGCTTGCCAAACTCGGCGCACTCTACGCACCCGTCGCCGGAACGCTCGGCATCAACGAGGCCGCCGAACTCGCCGCCGCGGTCCGCCCGGCGCTCATCATCACAGCCGGACGGACAGCGGCCGACATCGCACGGCTCCGCGCCGCGATCGGCGTCCCCGTGCGGGACCTGAGGGCCGTGGTCGCAGCAAAGGCAGAGACACACAGACCGACCGCAGCGCCGGACACGGATCCGCACGCCGCGGCCGGCCTCCTGGAGACCGACCCGCACTGCCTGTTCTTCTCCTCAGGCTCAACCGGCCGGCCGAAGGCCACCGTGCTCTCCCACCGCGTCAGCTTCCTGAGGTCGCACCCGGGATCACAGCTCGAACCGCGCGGCGCCGCAGTCTGCTCCTTCCCCCTGTTCCACATGGCGGCCTGGACGATCTCCCTGCAGCAGTGGCAGGCACGCGACACAGTGGTGTACCTGGACCGCGCAGACGGGCAGGCCATCCGAGCGGCCGTCCGGGCCCACCGGGCGACCCGGCTCTACTGCGTGCCCGCTGTCTGGCAGCGGGTGCTGGACGGCGACCATGCGGCGCTGGCCACGCTGCGTTTCGCCGACACGGGGACGTCCGCCGTCACCGCCGCCTTCCTCGACGCCATCCGGACCGCCGCACCACACGCCCACCTGCGCGTCTTCTACGGCTCAACCGAAACGGGCAACGTCGCCGCGCTCGACGGCGACGACCTGCGCGAGTTCCCGAACTCCATCGGCGTACCCGGTACGTCGATGGAGGTACGCAGGAGCTCCGACGGGGAACTGCAGGTACGCGGCCCGCTGCTCTTCACCGGCTACTTCGACGACCCAGCCGCCACCGCTGCGGCCTTCGACAACGGCTGGTATCGCACCGGCGACCTAGCGGAGATCGACACCGCAGGGCGCATCACCCTCACCGGACGGCTCGGTGAGCTGATCCGCACCGGCGGCGAGACCGTCTTCCCCGGCGAAGTGGAGACCTGGCTCGCGGACCATCCAGCCGTGGCCGAAGCCGCCGTCGTCGGCCTGCCGGATCCGGCGTGGGGCGAGGTCGTCTGTGCGGTCGTCGTGCCAAGTGACCCCGCACGTCCGCCGAGCCTGCGAGAACTGCGGCGCCACCTCAACGGCAGGCTGGCCGGCCACAAGCACCCACGCATGCTCCGCATCGTCGACGAGCTGCCCCGTACGCCAGCCACCGGCCAGGTCAGGCGCCGGCTACTCGCGCAGCGGATCGCGGCGGCGGACGGGTCAACTTGACTGCTGGTCCTGGTTGTTGTCGAGCAGCAGTGTTTGTTCGGGGTCGAACAGCCCTCGAAGGCGAATCCGTCGAGGGGCAGCCAACGTAGGCTTCGTGCCGGTACAGGCCGCAGTCGTTCTTCGCGTGCCGGGAGTCACTCCCCGACCGCCCCGCGAGGGCGACGCGGACCAACTCGGCAACAGCCACCTCCTGCGGACCCGAGCGCCGCACTGGGACTCCACCGTCCGTCGGTATCCATCGATGCTGGGCGGTGACGAACGCAGGGCATTTTCACTTGGTGTTGCAAGCCGCTTCTGTCGTGCAAATATTGGGATCAATCTGCCAGGCGGCCACGACTCCTGAATGATCATCCAGTTCTCCATACCGCAGGATCACCGCACGAATCGCGGCCCCGTCCGCACCACCGACCCGGCGTTGTGCGAGACAGCTGCCGACTGGTCGCGGCACAGGTGACTAAGGTGCCGTCGCCGGCAGGCTGTTCGAGACGGGAGTCTCGGCGTGGTCCTTCAGCGCGGTAGCCTCCGCGGCCATGCCATCGCGCATGGCCTGTCCAAGAACGCGATCGGCGACAGCGGTGAGTACTCCATCCAACAGCAACTCACTGGTGTAGAGAGTGCGTCCGTCCGGCTGGACCTGCAAAGTCCGGCAGCGTTGTCCGTAGACGAAGAGGGCATTCCAGCCGGCGTCGCGCCAGCAGAAGCGTGTGTAGGGGTCTGTGACAAGAATTGTGTGCGTAGCGGGCAGGACGTGGCCCCCGAGTACTACATCCACGTTGACAGTGGCGCCTGGGGAAGCTAAGCCGTCCGCGCGGATCACCCATGGGTTCCATCGTGCGTAGCCGGGCAAGTCGACCAGTAAGGTCCAAACACGGGCAGCGTCGGCGTTGATGACGCGCTGTTCACGGTAGACGATGGAATGTTTGCCAGGGTCCCTGGGTGTCGGCTCTGCCATGCGGGCCTCGGCACCAGTTGCCTGGGCCGGTAACAGCACCAGAAGGGTGAGTGTGGTGAGTGCAGTTGCAATACGGCGCATCGTAGGTGTCCTCCCTTTCATACGGGTGGATCATCGTCGACTGACACAGCTCGGCGTCGCCGGTTCCCGAAGTGACGTTGGTGGGCGTGTGTTGCCATGCTGATGGGCTCTGCCGCGTGCCATTACTATGGCAAGATCGTGCGAGCAAGCCACCTCCGTCAAGAGGACGAATAAGGCCACAGCACGACGGGGCGAGGTGCTTCCGCACCGAGGGGTGGGCTCCGGGACAACGGTGGTCGGTGCGCTCGGTCCGTCATGTGGTCGCGGCGCACAGGAGCGGTTGCCGGTGACCAGCGGGCGCCCGCCCGTTCCGACGGCTGATTCGCAACGCTGTCAACAGGAGGCTTCACTTCGGCCTGGGCGAGAGGGCTACGGCATGTCTTCGCACGTTGTCGGCCACACCACTGCCATCGAGCTGGCCGGCCCGAGGCTCCAATAGCGGGGTGGCCTGGAAGACTTGCCGCAAGCGGCTACCGGTCCGGGGTTCGGGGTCGGCGAGTTCGACGGTGCCGGCGCGGGTGTCCCACTCGGCGCGGGCAGTAGCCGCTGCGGTGGATGACGCGTTCGGCGCTGACCTGCCCGTACTCGGCTTGCAGAGGGCATCGGCTTCCACGGGTCGGCTGGTGGCCGTCCTTGTATCCGGGCTCTCACTCCAACGCCGGGACGAACGCCTGGACCGAGTGAGAACCCGTACACCACTTCTCAGGACGCAACCGAATGCAGGCGGCGTCACCGCGGACATAATCACTGTCAGTCGACGAACTCCACTCTGAGCACGATGTCGAACAATTGACCCAAGTATGCGAGATACTCCTCTACTTGTTCCCGAGAACCACTGTAGTTCCTGATCCGAAGCAGGAATTTTCCGTCACCGTCATTAATCTTGCGGATGAAGAAATCACACCAACCGTTTTCAGACGCTAGCGCACCCAGATTCGCCTCGTCGTAATAGGCACTGTCTCCTGAGATGACAAATTGATCCCCGGCGCGGTATGCCGGGATCTCTCCGTGAGGGGAATCCACCGTCAAATCAGGCAGGGGCGGTGCGGAGGTTTCCGCACCGGAGAGGACGTACGAATTGTGCAGGGCCAGGTACTGGATGTCGAAACGGTACTCTTGTGGCGCGGATTGGGGCACCGGGGTGTTCATCCCTGCGAGCTCACGAATGCTATCCCATACTTGGGGACCAAATTCTGCGATAAATTCATCGGCATTTAAGTCGTACACCTGCATGTAGTCACTCCCGACAGCCAGGGGAGAAAGTTCTTCATCTTCCACCACGAGGCAGTTTTCCGTGCCGACCATGGGCGACTTATAGACATCCCACTCGACTTCGATGCACATCGCTTCGGCTCCTGTGCCGTAGATATAGAGAGAGCGTGGAATGTCTGGAACCTTCCTGGCCAGAGGGAGGCCCTTTATCCATTTATCCCATTCATCGACAGAGCATAGTTCTGAACTGTCCAAGCGAATTGGCCCAATAAAGCTTTTCACGTCGAAAAGAGATCTCAGCACGAAGCAGTTCGGGGTGCCTATCGGAATTTTATCCGCCACGTCAGCTATCCTGTTCCAGGAACTAGGATGCATTTTATATCTTCGGGTTACGCCGTCGATTGCTACGGACGCCGTCGCTGCTGTCGAATCAATGACTCCCACTGGGAGACTGTGCATCCATCTGCCGCGATCTTCGGGAAGTTCCACCTTGCCGGTCTTGAAATGTTGCGTCTGCTGGTACGGGTCGATGATCAGTGTCTCTTCGCCTTGTACAAGGGTGTAGTATTCGCCGCGATACGAGACGTCATATTCCGGCAGCTTGATGACTTTGAACTTCACGCCCTCGGGGGTGACTACGTGCCCCTTGACCAGCGTGGCCTTGCGGCCTGGCTTTCTGATGATCCCTTCCCACTTCTCCTTTTTCATCATATAGCGGGCTAGATGTACAGGATTGATGGCTATCAGCTTGTTGCTGCCAATGCCGTAGGAGAAGCTCCCCGGAGTTCCCGTGGCAGTGCCACTCGCCGCTTCTATAAACTGGTCTTTACATCCTCGCGCCACGACATATTCCGCACCTTTGAGCTTCAGGACCAGCGTTCCATGGGGAAGAAGCTCGCCTTTCGCCCGCGGCAGCGATCGCAGCCACATATCTCTCTTTCTACTGACATCTTTGACCGTGGTGAAATATTTCGTGTCACCGAGATCGGCAACAAACATTCCGTCGGATGTCATGACCTTGTGGTGGGCTGCGGCCAGATCTTCAGGTTCGGGAGGAAATGCTCCTTTCCATAGGTAGGTTTTCCCTTCCGATGTTTCGACGAATGAGTTCGCCATTTCTGCTTCAGGCAGCTTTGCGATGGATTCCCGCCAGGCTTCATCGGTGGTGAGTCCAAGTCCACCACCGTCAGGGCGGACTACGTACGTCTCGCCACCTATCTCGACCCTGAAGCAGTGGTGACCATTTTTCTCGACGTCCACATTCCTGGAACTGGTCATGAGAAGCTTGATCTCACTGGCACTCACCCTGTAGTTGATGCCAGGGGTGCGAAGAAGGCCGCAGGAAATATCCGCTTGGGGTAGCTTTAGAATCAACCTGTCTCGCTTGTTCACCTTTTTCTTCAACCTGCTTTCCAAGCAGACGTATACTACCTTACCTTTCGTCGCAAGAAAGAATCCATTACCACTGCCGGCCAGGTCGATAGCGCTATCAGTCCATAGGTCACCGATTTTTGCCGTGACGAAATGGGAGGCAGGCACTGCGTAGCAGAGATGCCCCCTCTCGGGGCTGACCAGCCAGAGTCCAGGGCTGTCCACCTGGATTTCACAGACATCACCGGCTGCAGCTTCGTCCAACCTATTTCTCGAGGCCCTTACTTCTCGAGCCCATTTTTTGTAGCCCTCCTCAGACATGCCATCTTCTCTGTTTTCATTACGCAATTCATGATACTTTTGGAGTTCTTGCGCATACTGAGCGTGCATGTCGTCCATCGCCCCGGGCCAAGCAGTGCGAAATCCACCGCAAACCACTCTCATCTGATCTGCGTTCTGCAGCCATTCGTCAACCTGTACACGCAAAGCAAACGATACGTAGTTGACTACATTCCCCAGCTCGTAGACATGGAGACTTTTCCCTTCGAGGACTCCCCCGCGCGGTGACGCATGCGCTCGACCCGACTTGTTCTCAACCGAAATATGAAAAGCAGGGAAAGCGTCGGCTTCATAGAAGCTCCAGGCCTTGTTCAACGAGTCACTCTTTATCCACTCATGGCCACCGACGGCGATGGAGGGAGGGCTGGAGTGGCGAACAGGCTTGATTGGAGTGGCCTCCATGCTATTTTCCTCTCGGAGATTGCGTATTGATGGACTTAATGCCTGCTCAGTCGTCGCAGTCAGGGAAGAGACGACGGGCCGGACACCGGGGCCGTTTCAGACTCGAGATGTGCGATGAGGCGCTCATGGTTCGTTCTGATCTCACCGGAGTGCTCTTCGGTTCGCATTTAGACGAAGCACGGGCCGAGGCGGACCGAACAGCGCCCGGTCTCATCGCCGCCGCGCTGGTGGCGTGACCTGCTCAAGTGGCTGACTTCGCAGCCAGGTCACCATGCCCGGCCTCAGCCGGGTGGACAGTCCGGGCGGGCGGGTTGGCGGTGCGCCGCGCCCACAGCCAGTACAGGACTGCGGTGACGATCAGGCCGACGATCCACGAGATGTCAGCGCCGTCGAGCTGCTTGGTGATCGCACCGGTGTACATCTTGGTGGCCAGGAACGGGATCTGCACGGCGACGCCGACGACATAGCAGGTCAGGGCAGGGATGCTCCAACGACCGTAGCGGCCGTCCGGGTCGTACAGGGCGGGGATGTCGACGCGTTCACGGGAGACCAGGTAATAGTCGACAAGGTTGATCGCGCTCCAGGGGGTGAACACCATCAGGAGCAGGAGCACGAAGTTCTTGAAGTTTGTCAGGAAGTCGTCGCTCGCAGCCAGCGCGATAGCCATCGACACCGCGATGAAGCCGACGATGTAGCCGGCGCGGGCTGCGGCCGAGATGCGAGACCGGCCGTCGAAAGCGGTGACGGTGGTCAGGATCGACATGAGGCCGCCGTACGCGTTGAGGCAGTTGACGGCCAACTTGCCGACGGCGATCACCAGGTAGATGAGGAGCGCGGCAAACGCCGGTCCAGCCAAGTCCCCAAGGAAGCCAACTTGGTCGGACAGGAAGGCATTGCCCGCGACAGCGGCGGTGAGCGCGCCGAGCATCATGGCCAACTGAGAACCGACCACGGAGCCGGCGAACGTCGACCAGAACGTCGCGCGCGTGCTGGCGCTGCGTGGCAGGTAGCGCGAGTAGTCGGCGACGTACGGCCCGAAGGTCAGCTGCCATCCGGCGCCCAGGCCAACAGCGAGCAAGAACGTCGCCGCCTCGAAGCCTCTATTGCCGACATGCGCGCCGACGTCGTACTGCGTGAACACCCGCACCATCAGGTAGCCGAGTCCAAGCACACCGACGACGCTGGCGACGCGGCCGGCGATGTGGATGAGTCGATAGCCGGTAATGGCGATCACGGCGGTCAGCGCGCCGAAGATCAGGATCCCGGCGTCGCTGTTGTCGAGGTGCAGCATCTCGGACACCGCCTGCCCGGCCAGCACGCTGCCGGTCGCGGCGAAGCCCATGTACATGAGGATCACCAGCGACAGGGGCAGAACTGCACCGTAGACGCCGAACTGTGCGCGGCTGGAGATCATCTGTGGTACGCCAAGCCGCGGCCCTTGGGCGGCGTGCAGCGCCATCACGATGCCACCGAGCACGTTGCCGATCAGCAGCGCGAGTATCGCCCAGAGCGCGTCGGCGCCGAAGACGACTGCCAGCGCGCCGTCGACGATGGCGGTGACCTGCATGTTGGCGCCGAACCAGAGTGTGAACTGGCTGCGCGGCGTGCCGTACCGCTCGGCGTCCGGAATGACCTCAATGGTGCGTC
This sequence comes from Streptomyces sp. NPDC091376, assembly GCF_044757085.1. Lineage (NCBI taxonomy): Bacteria > Bacillati > Actinomycetota > Actinomycetes > Kitasatosporales > Streptomycetaceae > Streptomyces > Streptomyces sp. NPDC091376. The sequence goes on from NZ_JBIVUF010000019.1 coordinate 31,706, forward strand.
GTTCCATCACGAGTGGTTCCCCAGAGGCGCGTTGGACCGGCATGTCGGTAGCCTCTCTTCGCAGGCTGCCCGGCCGTTGACCCAACTCACGCTGCACCGACACTGACGTAGAGGAACCGTCTGTTTCTCGACCTTCACCTCTTCACCTCGACGACATTCGGAGAGCGGGTGCCACGTCACTCGCCGTTGCGAAGTGGCCCGAGGGACCTCCACCCATGGAAACCGCGGTGTCCACTTGGGCGGCGTGCAGCAGATTTTCTGCGGCATCGGTATAGCCGAGATACTTGAAGGTATGATCCACAAGAGGGTGCCCGCTCTCCCTCGTGTTGGAGATGACTTCGGTGCCGGCAAGATCGGCAAACTCTTCATCTCCTCCTGTGTGGGGTATCGGGTCCAGAGGGCGAGGTGCGGTCGTGGGTTCCATGGGAAATCCTCGTGCGAGTGGACTCGTGCCCATTACTACTAACAAGAGCTTCGGCAATGAATCCAGAGCATTTCAGGCAGGCGCGATGCACTTTGGGCCTGACCGCTGCCCGTAAGAGACGCCTGATTGAACTTCTTCGACTTGGCCTCTGATCGGGTTGGCGCCTCCCCTCCCGAAAGGAACGAAACGGGATTCTCGCTCACTTGGCCTGATCGTCAGCGACGGGCAGGGCCTTGCAAGATCAGCACCGTCCAAGGTTGAGACCAGCCCGGACGTAGGGGTACCTCCCAGCGATAGCTGGAGGACATCACACGGAGTTCTTGTTCCTGGGGGACACCGCTCCGCACGCGGTACACGTGTACGCCTCTCGGCGAGCGGGGGGTGCGTGCTTGGCTCTCGCTCCGCACTGCGCGCAGTCCATCGTGGTGTGCGCGGGATGGACCAGGTGCACGGCACGCCCGTGCTGGCGGGCCGTTTCGACCAGTGCGGTCTTGGTTGCTGCGATCGCGGCATCGGCGGCTGTGCAGGGCCATGCTGGTCTGTGTCAGGAACCTCGCGGTGGAAGTCTTCCATCGCGAGGTGGTCGACGTCGTGGACCACTCGCTTGGCCCCTCCCCCGTGCGTCCGGTGTCACTTGCGGTATCCGGTGGTCTTGCGCCGATTCTTCGACGTCGACGCCGGGCCATCATCCGCTGATACTTCGCCGAATTCCGTGCGACCGTCTCCCCGTACTTGGCGTACGGCAGGTCGTGGACGTCGGACGTGGTGGTGGTCCTGTCCGCACCGGCGTAGAAGCCGAAGACAGTTCGCGGGACCACACACGACGGTCACGGCGATACCGGCCGCCAGGTGCAGCCGGCCGTTCTTGAGCCGGAATCCGCGCCGCGTGTAGTTCAGCGACAGCAGCGCATCGTGCTTCCGCTTGGCCTGGGGCATCCCGGCCCGCTGCCGCACCTTCGCGCAGCCAGGCCATCGCGCTACAGGCTCCCGGTCAGGAGCACGCCGAGCGCCGTCGACCCCTGCCCCGGTGGGTCCGAGGCCCCTCCTCCGTCGTGCTGTGCCTGTGCCCCCACCAGTGCTGCGGCTGTGGGCGCAGCCATAAGCGGCTGGCCGCTTGAGGGGGTAGCGGGCAGCACGCGATCGCGGCGTTGTGGCGGTGTCCCGCTGATGGCTGGTGTTCTCCGCCGAACGGGCCGTAGCACCGGCTGGAAGAGTGCTGCCTTCTACGGGGCGGGGCGGCGTCCTCACCGCATGGAGTGGGTGATCTGCGTGATGCACGCTGCAATGTTCGTGAGGAGTCCGATGACGGGTTCGTTGTCACGGACCGCGCTGCGTGTCCGGGTGTCGTCCCTCTGGTGCCTGGGCAGCTCGTCGAGGCGCTGGGTGTGAAGCTGTGCGAGGTAGAGGCGCATGGCGTCGAGGGTGTCGGTCAGGGCTTGCGTGTGCGCGTCCTGCCCGTCGGGCTGTGATGCGGTCATGGCTGCGCGGGCGTGCGTGCGGTAGTCGGCAAGGCCGGGGATGAGCGTGGCGCGTGGTGTGGCGTGTGCGGTCAGGGCCCCGATGTGTTCGATGAGTGAGGCCAGTGTGGTGAGGGTGGTGGAAACGTCGGCGAGGGCTTCGGTGTTGCGGCCGGGTTCCCTGTTGGCGTGTTGCCGTGTGGCCTGGGCCTTGGCGAGGGTGTCTTCCGCTGCGCGACGGACATGGTCTGCGGGGGGTGCTTTGGGGTCGGTGAGCAGGTGAAGGGCTGCGTCCAGGTAGGTGGCGGCGGTTTGTGTTGCCTGGGTGGTGTGCTGGGTGAGGCGGTCGTGGTCCCAGGCAGGCCACAGGAGGTAGCCGCCCAGGAGTGCGGCGGCGCTGCCGAGAACGGTCATGGCGATGCGTTCGAGGGCTGATGCCCAGTCGCCGCTCTGGGCGACGTCGCCGATCAGCAGCACCAGTGGGGTGCCGAAGACGACCCAGAACGCGTAGTTGACGGGTCTGAGGGCGAACCCTGCGCTGATGATCGCGAAGAGTAGGACGGCGAGAACCGCGGGGTCTTTGATGCCCGCGATGAGGAGTGCGGCACAGGTGCCGCCGATCAGGTTGCCGACGATGCGTTGTCCGGCTCGTTCGAGGGTGGTGCCGTACTGGGGACGCAGGACTCGCAGGACGGCAAGGGTTGCCCACTCTCCGTGCGGAAGGCCCGTGGCCGTGACCAGGGCGAAGACGACGGCGCAGACGGCCGTGACGCGCAGGGCGTGGCGGTAGGCGGAGGAGCTGAGCGTCATCGCGGCGCGCAGGCGTGCCGCGTCGAAGCCGATCTTGCGCGGTGGGGCCGGATGGAGCGGTGTGGAAGCGATCGCTGCCAGAGCTCCGGTTCGCCGGTGCGCGATGCGGGCAGCGGTGTGGATGCGTTCCAGGAGCCTGCGTTGGCGCCCTGCTCTGGCGATCAGCGTGTACGGCTCCTGGCCGAGGGCTGTCCGTGAACGCAGGGCGTCGCAGGCGAGAGCGAGATCCTTCAGCCCCCGGGTCGTGTCCGGCGCAGGGGCCGCGTGGCCCGGACGGGCGAGCCGGCGCGCGGTCTGGCAGAGGTGGTCGGCCAGTGCCTGGGCGGCGACGGTGAACTGCCGCCGGACGGGCAGCGGCGGAGGGCCGGTCTGGGCCAGTGCCGCAGTGAGGTCGGCCAGCAGAACCGCCTGGTGCAGCAACGGATCGACCCGGGCCGCCAGGCCTTCATCGCCTCCCGGGCCGCGCAGCGTCAGAGCAGTCCGCTCTGCCCTGCGCAACGCGGGAACCATGCTCGCGCCGCTACCGTCCCGGCCGGAGCCGGCAGCAATCCAGATGAGGCGACGGCCGGCCTCCCGGTAGGGCTCGGCTGCGGCAGCCAGGACGCTGCGCAGGCGTGGGGCGGGGGCGAGCACGCCGGTAGCGGCGGCGTACCAGAGGCCACCGGCCAGTACGAGAAGCGCGGCGCGCAGTGTGCCGTCCGACGGCCCGGAGCTGCTCTGGCCGGCTCCGGCCAGCAGGGCGGTGGCCGGCATGGTGCCCAGTCGGGCCACCGTCCCGTGCACCGCCTCGCCCATGGCTGCGAGGAAGACCAGCACCATCAGCAGGGCAAGAGCAAGCAGGAACAGCCCAGTAGCCAGTTCCCCGGCCCAGAACGCGAGCGCGTTGACGACACCCGCCACCGCCAGTCCCGCCGTCCGCTGCCGTCGGGGACCGCCCTTGTTGGTGAACGCGCCCACATAAGCACCCAGGCACGCCAGCGACCCGGCCTCGGGATCACCGGCCAACACACCCGCCAGCAGGGGCAGGCCCACGGCCACCCCGTTGACCAGCCCCGCTCCGGCCGCGGGCTTGCTGCCCTCGGCGGGAGCGAACAAGCCGGACAGCCAGGTCCGACCTCGGAGCCTTCTCAACCCCGCTGGAACCGGCCCATCAGCACAGCCCGCTCCAGGACATGGCCTTCCATGGCCGCTTCGAGTTCCGCACGCCCCGCGGAGGGTGGCAGTTCCAGGACGGCGTCCAGTGCGTAGAGGGTGAAGAAGTACCGGTGCGGGCGGTCACCGGGCGGCGGGGCCGGACCGATCCAGGTGTTCGTACCCCTCGTGGTGACCCCCACCACGCCCAGCTTCTCGTCGGCTTCGGACAGGCGGCGCTGCCCGGCGGGAACGTTCCACACCACCCAGTGGTCGAAGTTCCCGTCCGGCCGTCTCTCCCGCGGCACGTCCGGATCATGCACCACCAGCGCCAGGGTCACCGCCCCCACCGGCACCTCGTCGAACTCCAGCGGCACCTGGGACTCGGCACCGTCCACTGAGTGCTCGACAGGGATCCAGCCACCGTCCTGGAACGACGGACTCGCAATCCTCATAGAGACATACTGCGCCATTTCTCCTTTTAGCGGACCACTGCCACGCCCTGACGACCCACAACTCCCGCCACGGTAGACACCGGAATTGCTGCGGCAGGGCCTCTACCGTGATCATCGCGACCTGCGGCGGACCACTCCGGCCGCTGGGGCGAGGTGAACGCATTTACTGCCGGCAAGGCCGGAAGGGCTGGGCAGGCGTGGCGATCGAACCAGTGACCGACCGGACGCGCGGAGAACGGAGAGATTCCCTCCCTCGATGGGTTGGATCGTCAGGCCGGATGCTTCAGAGGGTCGAGGATCAGGCGAGCGGAACCAATCAGGGGAGTAGGACTTCATCCACCGAACCCACCGCTGATCTGAAGAGGAGAGGCTCTCAGGAATGCGAGCCTGGCGCGGACGATGACCGGGCCAGACGCGCGCCACCTCGGCTGCGGCTTGGGGTAAGGCCGCAGCACAGGGAATTCCATGACCATTCGCAAGAAACTCCCCGCGATCGCACTCGGCGTGATCTCACTGACCGCGCCTCTGGCCGCCGCAGGTACCAGCACTGCGGCAACGGCGATCGAGGTGCAGGTAGAGGACTCCTCTCAGGTCGAGGACGCCACGCTCACCGACGGCAGCGGCAAGCCCTCCGGCGCGCTGTCGGCGAAGACGGCGGCGCAGACCGAGAAGGTGTTCTCCACCGGTGAGATCGCCGGGAAGCGATTCTCGTCGATCGGACTCAGCTGGAAGAAGGACTCCACCCTCGACGAGGGGCTCGTCGCAGAAGCGCGGATCCACCGGAACGGCGCCTGGGTGTCATGGCGGCACATTCCTCTTGAGCTTGACGAGGGCGTGGCCGAGGAAGCGAAGCGGGCCGGCGCACCCGCCTTCTACACGGAGGATGCGGACGGCGTGGAGGTTCGCTTCATCTCTCCGACGGGCAGCCTGCCGCAGGACCTACGACTGTCCTTCATCAATCCGGCTCAGGGCTCCGTCGTCTCCTCTCCGGCTCCTCAGCCGCAGTCGGCACAGGCCGGACAGCCGGACGTGAAGCTGCGTAAGGACTGGGGCGCAGACGAGACCCTGGCCGATCCCGGGTACAAGACGCAGCCTTCCATCAAGTCTGCCCTGGTGCACCACACCGTGACGGGGAACAACTCCTACACCCAGGAGCAGGTGCCGCAGATCATCAACGGCATCTACGTCCACCACATCAAGAACCTCGGTTACGGCGATTCTCCGTACCACTTCATCGTCGACCGCTTTGGGGGTATCTGGGAAGGCCGAAAGGGCTCCATCGAAATGCAGCCCGGCACCGTAATTCCCGGCATCCTCGGCGGCCACGCAGCAGGCTTCAACACCAACACCTTTGGTGTCGCGATGCTCGGCAACTTCGAACCGAACAACAGCGAGGGCGGCGAGGACACTGGCCCCGACCCCAAGCCGAGCGACGCCATGGTCAAGAGCCTCGCCGATCTGCTCGCCTGGAAGGTCGGCCAGTACAAGCTGAACCCGGAAGGGGCCACGCAGCTCGTCTCGACCGGCGGAGGCGGCACCAACCCGCACCCGAAGGACACGGTCCTCGTTGTTCCCGTCATCTCCAGCCACAAGGACGTGAACGTCACGGCCTGCCCGGGCGGCAAGCTCTACGAGATGCTCCCCGGCCTGCGCAAGCAGGTCGCCGAACGACTCGGTTAGAACGTCCGGGTCCCGCAGACCTCTGCGGGCGGCCTCACACCCCAAGTAGGCCAGATGGAAGCTCGGTTCTGGCTGCCCAAATCGGTATGCCCGCACCTTCGAGGGCCGGAGGGGATACCTGCGAAACGGGCCACTTGAGGCTCAGCGGCGTGGACGGGGGTGCCACCGGATCGGTGGCACCCCCTCTGGTCATTTGCAGGTCTGCTACTGCCAGGCACAGCATCCGCCGACAGGCCAGCCGTGGAGCACGCGTGCTCGACTACCAGCGCCGGAACCTCTCCTCACGCCCGTTGCGCAGGTATCGCCTCCGGATCCCCGGTACGGCGTGGGCGCCGACCGGGCCAATGACATCCACGACGACCAGGTCCGGATCATCCAGACCCTGCTGCCGACCGGCCTGTCGACGCCCGCCGGACCCTTCGACAGCCCGAACAGGTACAGCTCGACGCTCCTGCCCGCAACGTCTGCGCCGGGCGGGTCCGAGCACCCCGACGACATGGTCCACGACATCACACTCCGCCGGTCCATCCTCGCCCCGGACGACGACCGGGGCGCCCGCGACAACGCAGGCTGCAGCTACCGCCGCCGGTGGTTGCGCGGCGGGCACCGCCGTACCTATCGACAGCCGGTCGGCTCGATTCGGCGTCGGGAAGTTGCCCGATCGGTGATGCAGAGACCCTCGATCGGCCCGGGGGTGTTCCGCCTTGGGCTCCACCGATCGTCTGTGTCGAGCCTGGTCACCGCTTCCTACGCTGAGGTTCCGCTGGAATCAGTGACGTTGGCTCCGCAGCGAGCAGCGAGCAGCGAGCAGCACCTGCCCTCCCTTCGAAGAGAAGCCACCATGAAGCGACACCACTCGAGAATGGCCGCGACGGTGGCCGTAGTCCTGGCTACCACTCTTGCCGCCCCTGCTGTCGCCCAGGCGGCGTCGGTGAAGTCGTCCAGCAGCGATTCGGTCTTCCCGAGCCTCGGAAACGCCGGGTACCGCGTCAACAGTTACGACTTGTCCTTCCGCTATGCGCCGCAGGACAAGCGCACCCCGGTCCACGCGGATACATTGGTCACTGCCACCGCATCGGAGCGACTGCGCACCTTCGACTTGGACGCCTACGGCATGAACATGGCCTCCGTAAAGGTCAACGGCAAGCCCGCACGCTTTCGTCTGCACGGCGGAAAGCTCACCCTTTCGCCTTCCCGCCCGGTGGCGTCCGGTACGCGCATGTCGGTGGACGTTCACTACCTGGTCAATCCGCGTGAAGCGGGCACGGTCACCGGCTGGGCGGACACGACGCACGGCTTCGCCGTGGCGGCACAGCCCGCTGCGGCTCACACGGTCTTCCCCTGCAACGACGTGCCCTCGGACAAGGCGTGGTTCACCTTCCACGTAACGGTGCCCGACCGGAGCGGCTACGTCGGAATCGCCAACGGGTTGCCCGTGGGCAAACCTGTCACCCGTGCCGGGTACACGACGTACACGTACCGGGCCCATCACCCGATGGCCACCGAGCTGGCTCAGATCGCAGTCGGCCCGTATCGGAAAGAAGATCTCGGGAAGACCGATGGTGTGCCGATACGCGACGTCGTGCCACGCGGGGAGAAAGGAAAGTTCAAGATCCTCGCGCTGACCCCGCAGCAGATGAAGTGGGCCGTGAAGGAGCTGGGGCCGTTTCCCGTGGAAACGTACGGGATCATGCCGCTCGCCACGGACAGCCCGAAGCCTTTCGGGTTCTCCGGTCTGGAGACGCAGACTCTCACCATCTACGACCCGTCCTACCTTGCCGAGCAGCCGGTTCCCATGGTGGCGTCGCACATGATGCACGAACTGGTGCACTCGTGGTTCGGAGTCAGTGTCACGCCCGCGACTTGGGCGGACAACTGGCTCAGCGAGGGCCACGCCAACTACTACGCCTTGCTCTACCGGTTTGCGAACGGATGGTCGACCAACGACGGCAAGAGCGACAGTATGGAAGCCGCGATGAAAGCCGTGTACGAAGACGGAGACCTCTACCGTCAGGAGTACGGTCCGGTCGCCGCTCCGACGCAGGAGTCCCTCAGCAGCAACCAGGCCTACCTCGGCGGCCCCCTCGCACTCTACGCACTTCGGGAAAAGGTGGGCGAGACGGCCTTCCGGCGCATCGAACGTACCTTCCTCGAAACGTACAAGGACAAGTCGGCCACGACCGACGATTACATCGCTGTCGCCAGCCGTGTGGCCCCTGGACAAGGTATGAAGGCCTTCCTCGATGCGTGGCTGAAGGGGACGAAGACGCCTCCTATGCCGCACCACCCGGACTGGAAGGTCACCCCGCCGGCAGCCAAGGACTCCCAGGACAGCCAAGCCAGGAACAACGAGATCGCAAAAATCCTCTCGGGGAGCGCTGGGCACTGACGGCCCGCCGTCCCCCGGCCGAGCCGACGACAGCCGTTGGAGTGGGCCTCATGTCTGCCGCGTAGGCCAGGCTGGAAGCTTGGTCCTGTCTGCCCAGCTCGGTCTGCCCTGATCTCTGGCTCCATCCGTTGATCTTGCGTGGGTATCCCCGGCTGAAGCCGGGGATACCCACGCAAGATCAACGGATGGATCTCGACTTGGGGAAACTCACGCCATGACCTGATGGACCAGTCCAAGCGCAACCGATTCCTCGACTGCGCACAGGGGGCGCGACGACCATTCGTTCGACACCCCCTGCACGCAGCCAAGCTCCCGCCCGAAACGACCCGCGGAGCGATTGCCTCGGCTTTCCGTACGCGGTCGCGCAGGTCCACGTCGCTCCGTGGAACGCGACACCTGCGCCGCCTTCCCTACTCCGGGCGGGCTCGTGGTCCGTGAGCCCTCGCGGGAGCACTATTCCTTGTTGGTAGTGGGAGGTGCGTCCATCGGTTCCGCCCTCGAGGTCTCCGGGCGGACGGCGCGGTGAACGTACTCATTCGGTCGGTACGGTTGCCGAGAGCCAGGGTCGCAGGAGGGCGGAGGCACGGGCGCTGGTGGCGGCCAGGGCGGTGAGGTTCTTTTGCGGCACTTCGGCCACGATGTCTGCCAGGGCGGTGCTGTCCATGTACCCCAGGATCTGGGCGATGGTGGTGGAGGGGGCGGTGATCAGTGAGCTCAGCAGTGCGGCGGCCGCGGCAGTGTGGCCAAGGCGGTACAGATCGTCCAGCAGCTCGGCGACGGCTCTGTGGTCCAGGTGGCGAATGATCTCGGCAGTGGACTCGGGGGCGGCATCGACCAGTTCACTAAGCAGGCCCGCGGCCGTGTCGGCGTGGCCATCGTGATGCAGGGCGTTCAGCAGGCCGGCGATGGCGTCGAAGGCGCGTCTGGCTCCCAGGGCGAGGATCCATTCGATGACCTCCCGCTGCGGCATCTCGATCACGATCTGCGTGATGTCTTTGGTCAGCGCAAGGACTTGGTAGGCCCCTTCGGGGCTGATGGTGGTGGTCATGGTGGTCAGGGCGGCGGCGGCCTGGTCGGTGCGGTCAGCGTGGTGCAGGGCAAGCAGCAGGCTGACAGCCGCGGTGTGGTCGCCGGTGGCGGCTACGGCAGTGACCCCGCCGGTGAGCTCCCCATCCGGCACCACGGCCGCAATCTCTCTTAGGGCGGCGCGACCCAGGAGTCGGATGACGGTGCCGGCTGCGATGGGGTCGGCTGCGATCAGGGCGGTCAGCGTCGTGGCGGCCGGGAGGGTGTGGCCGGTCAGACGCAGGACCTTCAGCATCCGAAGGGAGACCTTGGGCCGGTTGACGACCAGGGTGGTCAAGGCGGTAGTGAATATGGCGGGAGGCAAGGCCCCACTCAGCCGGGTGAGCAGGTTCCCGTCGGGGTCGTGTTTGGCCAAGGCGGCCAGGACATCGCCGAGGGCTGTCGGTGGGGAGAGGGTCAGGACAGCCGCGAGCGTGCTGGCGCTCTGGGCGCCGTGTTCGACTAGCCATACACACAGATTCACGGCCAGTGAGGTGTGGGCCGGGTCGGCCAGCAGGCGGGTGAGAATGTGGCCGGCACGAGCAGGGTCGGTGCCATGGAGGGCGGTCAGCAGGGCGGCTGGACTCTCCAGCGCTCCTGCCGCCGCTGCGCCCCCCGCCCCGCCTGCCGCGGCCGCGGCCACACCGGCGTAGACCGTGACGGCCGTGGCCTCGGGCATGCCTGGATCGGCCAAGGCCTCGGCGATCAGCTGGATCCTGCCCGCGCCCTGGGCGGCCAGATGACCGGCGACGCCGGTCATCGCCCGAGGCCGGGCCTCCAATGCAGCCACCAGCAGCCCCAGTGCCGAGAAGGCGGGAAACACCTGAGGCCCTCGTCCCAGCAGGTCGAGCATCTCCGCCGCCCCGGCCGGGTCATGGTTGGCGACCCCGGCCAGCACCAGAGCCGCGGTCTGGACATCGCCGGCCTGGTCCAGGGCCCTCAGCAGGTGCGCCCACTTCCTGCCGCCGGCCAGGGCACGGCAGAACCCGTCCAACGCCCCACCGTCATCGTCGCCGTCGCCGCCGTCGGCGGTGGTCAGGACGGTGAACGCGCTGGGGCCATCGCCGGGACCGCATTGGGTGTTCATCGCGGTGAACGTCCTTAGGGCAGTGGCCGGGTCAGGCCAGGCGATCGCGCCAAACACCGCTGCGGCGCTGTGAGCGGAGATCTCCCCGCCGGCGGTGAGGAGCGCGGCGACGTCATCGCAGCGCCCCTGAACCAGCAACGCGGCGGCTACTTCGGCCGCAAGGTCCGGATGAGAACCGACCGCCGCCACCAAAACCGCCACGGCCGCACTGTCGTCGGCGTCCTCCAGCTCCCGCAGGACACCGACCGCCCGCTCGGCGGGTAGGCCCGCCAACACCGCTGCGGCCGTCGGGGCATCCAGAGCCGCCAGTATCTCGACGGCCGGCATCCCGCCGCCGATCGCGGCAGCGATCACTGGCACCATCTCTGTTCGATTGTGGACGACCGTCGCCGCCACGACTCCCGCCCCACCTGCACTGCGCAGTTCGGCCAGCACCGCCGCGGCCGTGAGCGTGCCGCCCTGTCCACGAGCCATCCGTGCCAACACCCACGCCGCCGTGCCGGTGCCCACCCCCGTCAACAACCCAGCTGCCCAACGCGTCCACCCCGGCCCACTGTCCAACAACTCCGTCAACGCCTTGGTCATCCCGACCGGCTCCCAACCAACCGCCTTGGTCACCGCCTCCACCGCGCCCGGGCAGACGGCGTACCCCGGCAACACGGCCAACAGTGCGCCCGGACACGCCCCCGCCATCCCGGCCAACACCCAACCGGCCGCGGCCGGGTCCATTCCGGCCAGCACAGCGACCACGGGCCTCGGGTCCACCTCCGCCATCGCAGCCAACCACGCCCCCGTCCCCTCATAGGTGGCCGCCAACACCCCCACCTCCGGCGCCTGTGTCACCACCAACTCGAACACCTCGCGGCCCACCCCCGGATACGACATGGCCAGCTCTGCCACCACCGCCGCGACTTGCCCGACGGTCGCCTGCGGATGACCCACCTGAGGATGCATCAAGCCCCACAACCCCGCCCACACCAGAACAGGATCACCCAGCGAATATGCCATCACCCCCGCCAACCTGGCCGGATCGTCCAACACCTCCGGAGCCTTCCCCACCATCACGGATACCGGAGCATCGACAAACCCGTCCATCACAACCCCAAACGTTCCCACCACCGGCCCGTCACCATCCCGCGGGCCAGCACGACTTCTCCATGGCAGCAAGCAACACTCCACGACACGAGGCCCACCCGGAACGCCCCACCGGCCAACCCTTCAGGCCATCGGCGCCTGAGTCCGGAGCGACAAGGCCGGGCCGCAGGACAGGCACGGCCGGCAAGCGACCTGGGTCGGGGCCGCAGCTTGGCGCCGCTGCCGCAACGAGACCAATCCCTACCCCGAAGCTGCCGCGCAGTGTTGCAGGAGTCCTGCAACCGCCGGTAACACCCGCCCATTTACGCGCCTTCGGCTTTGGGATGCGGGTGGCTTCCCCTGGTGCACCTGCCAGGCATTTTCGCGCGGTTGCAGCGGTGGCTGAGAACCGCCTGGGCCGAGGTCGGCGGCGCGTGGCATCGTGTGGATCTTTATTGCAGGGCTGGTGAATCGGGGGCGAGTCGTGGGTTACACGATTCCTGAAGGTGTCGACACGATGCTGGACGTCGTCGGAGTGGGGTGACTCCTCCCCCTCATAAATGAGGGGGGCTTCTCGCTATGCCGGTGGGGCTTCGCGGCGGACCAGCCCGGCCCGTAGAACGTTCAGGGCGCCCACCGTGTCCGCGTGCGCGGTGTGGCCGCACGAGACGCAGTGGAACTTCTCCTGTGTGGGCCGGTTCTCCTTGGCGGTGTGCCCGCATTCGGGGCACCGCCGGGATGTGTTGCGGGGGTCCACGGCGATTATTTCCCGTCCGGCGCTTTCAGCCTTGGCGTTAAGGATCGCGAGGAACACCCCTCATCCGGCATCGGCGATCGAACGGTTCAACCCGGCCTTGTACGCCGCCCCGTTGGGCAGGAAGCTGCCCGGCTGGTCGGGGTCGGGCTGTGGTTCAGGCGCCCGGCTCATGTTGCGGATCTTGAGGTCTTCGTGCGCGATCAGGTCGTACTCACGGACCAGGCCCAGTGCGGTCTTGTGCGCGTGGTCCAGGCGCTGACGCCGGACCTTGGCGTGCAGCTTGGCGACCTTCTCCACAGCCCGCTGGTGGTTCTTGGTGCGCCCCTCACACCGGACGCGGGGAAACCGGGCCAGGGCTCGCTGTGCGGCTTCGAGCTTCGCGGCGGCCTTGCGGCCGTGGCGAGGGTTGGCGATCAGCTCGCCGTGGGAGGTGGTGAGGAAAGAAGCGATCCCCATGTCGATGCCGACCACGCTGCCGGTTTTGAGCAGCGGTTCGGGCCCGCCCTGGTCGGCGGTCAGCACCACATACCAGCGCGTGCCCTCCCGCTTGACCGACACCGTCTTGACCTTGCCGACTACCGGCCGGTGCTGTGCACCCTGACGTGACCCACGCCCTGGAGACGGACGCGGGTGACCGGGTCGTGTGGTGTGGAATTCCAGCGGCAGCCGTCACCGTCCTTGGGCAACTCAACGGTGTCGAACCAGCTCTGCCTCCGAAAGCGGGGAAGCCGGGCGTCTCGCCGACCTTGACCCGGCGGAAGAACGCGGCGAACGCCTTTTCCAGACGGCGTGCACTACCCGCCGAAGATTGCCCTGTCGAAGCTGATCAACTCCCTCAAGGGCGTCAGCTCCCGGTACCTGCGGGCCGAGTACACCGGCAGGATCAACCGCATCGGGATGGGGGTCGGTGTTCTGGTCCCGCTCCTACTTCGCGGGTTCCTGCGGTGGTGCACCGCTGACCGTCATCCGGCAGTACATCGAGGGCCAAAAGCGGCCCGTATGACCCTCACGCCCGAGGCAGAGCGAACTCCGGCGCTGCGCGCCTCCGGGCCAAGGATGCGTTTCCCTCCCCGGCTGAAGCCGGGATACCCACGCAAGATCAACGGATGACGAACTCGCTGTTGGAGTTCGACGACAACGCGGACGACGACGCCGGAGTCGCCTACGGCCACGTTCAGAAGCTCATTTCCAGCGGTCAGAGTGAATCGCTAACCGCCCTGGACAAGCACTGGTCGAAGGTCCAGGGCAAGCACAAGGACCTTGCGAAGGCGGACCGTCTGGTGGCCTGCCGCACCCCCGACGGCACCCTGTGGCGATACACCTACGACTGTCTCGGCCGCCGCACCGCCAAACACCGGATGGCCGCCGACGGCCTCACCACCGTGCACTCCGTCTACTTCACCTGGGACGGCACCCGACTGGTGGAGGAGACGGACACCTCGAACGGAACCACGCTCACCTGGGACTACGACGGCCGCCGCCCTCTCTTGCACTCGAGCGCCGCGGCGCCCTCGACTCCCGGCCCCAATCCGTCACCGACACACGCTTCTTCGCCATTGTCACCGACTGATCGGCTCCCCCAGTGAACTCGTCTCCAAGGACAGGGAGATCGCCTGGCACACCCGCACCACGGTCTGGGGCACCACCAGTTGGAACCGGGACGCCACCGCGGAAACCTCACTCCACTACAACTGCTTCCGTCACTACGACCCCGAGACAGCCCGATACGCCAGCCCCGATCCCTCGGACTCGACCCGGCGCCCAACCCCGTCGTCTACGTCACCAACCCGCAACGACAAATGGACCCGAAGGGCTCATCGCCAAGGGATGTACCGAGCTCGGCGGCTGGTACAGCGGACTGATGCCGGCCAACCTCAAGAACGACGACGGCAGCCGTCGCACGAACGTCGACATGGAGGTCAACCACATCCCCGCGAAAGCTTCTTACTCCCACCTGAACGAGCCCGGCTTCAAGGTCATCCAAACCGGAAAGCGGAAGGGCAAGGGCGCGGGGATGGGGCCATTCATTGGCATGGACGAACCGGACCACCGCAACCTGACGAGCACCGGCTCCGGCAAAGCGAGTGAACAGCGGCGCGCGCGGCAGCGCGCTCTCATCGACCAAGGCCGCTGGGACCTGGCCATGAAGATGGACATAGACGAGATCAGGGAGCTTTACGGCAGCAAGTACGACACCCACATCGCCGATATGATCGACAGCCTCCAGCACAACCGGAAGTTCCAGGCGATGCTCACCAAGCGCGGCTGGACGATTGACTACGAAGTCCTGAAGTAGACAAGGAGTGATGAACGTGGACTTGGTGCTCGATCATCCTCGCGGAGTGGCACCCGTGCTCCTGGGCATGACGATCGACGAAGCCGTGTCCGCCCTGAGCACCTTCGAAGAGCCCGAGGTGGTACGTCGCTCGACCTCGTCGCTCGTCACCGCAGCCTGCGCCAAGATCACTGTCCAGACTCTCTTCGAGGAGGACGAAGACGCGGTCTCGGCGATCGAGCTGTGGTGGCCGGGCGAGGGAAAGACAACGACGACCCGTGGCCTGCTCGAAGGACGGGACGTATTCAGTACCCCCGCCGAGGACATCCTCCGGCACGCCGAAGAGCGGGCCTGGCATGTGGACCGGTCAGAAGCCGAGCGGCCCGTCATCCCCGCGGTCTCACTCGGTTTCACCCGCGAAACCTCCCAAGAGACGCCCCGCGACCGCAACGGGCTGCCCCTGTACTTCACATCAGTCCTCGTCGGCGACGAGCACTACTACGACTACCGCTACCCGGACGGGTTCTGACCACGGGCACACCCAGGTCCGCTGGACGACTCTCCACGGGACCGCGATGACGGTCTCGGAAGCGGTAATGACACCGCCTCGACGGCGGGGATGTCGACGCCTTCCGCGAGGATTGGCGGTCCTGTCGACCTCGGCGATCCACAAGCAGCGAGGACGCGTTCAAGACGTCGCTCATCGTCTGTTTGGCGATGCCCACTGCGGTGAGCTGCCGCGGGGAGAGGTGGCGTTCCGTCATGCTGGTGCGGATGTCGAAGACGGTGCCGATGTCGGCCTTCTCGGCGATGCTGACCGTCGAAGACGGTGCGTCCTGCTCTCACGGATCCGCCCAGCGGGGCGAAACCGGCCCGCTGAACGACCTCAGCCAATGACATCTGCGCGGCGTCGGAACTCACCGACGGCGGCCGCTCGATCACGTTAAGCGTGGCGGCGCTCATGGTACGCCGAGCAAACCGCGGGGAGCGGTCAGCGAAGCACAGCCGGCCGCCATGGCCCGCGTCGCGGCGGGCTCGCCACTAACCGGTCTCGACAAGCCGTTGATCGAGCCCGATGTCGTTCAACTTCGCGCTCCTGGTGTCGAAGCGGACCAGAAGCCGCACGGACCGCCTCTTGGTCGCCGCTCTTTGCCCGGTCGGCTTGCCGAACGGCGACACCCCACACCGACTACCGCATTGAGCTGTTGACCGCCCTGCGGCCATCCGCATCGGACGCGCCCAAGAGCCGACGACAGCGCTGTCGATGACCGTTGCTCCACTCGAGGCTCCGAGGCACCGCTGGTCTCCGTTGCACGACACGACCGAAGCAACGCCCCTACAGGAAGTCTCTCCTTCCCCTTCGGCTCCCCTTTCGGGCTGTGGCACTCGTACCGCCCCGGGTAGAGATCATGAGCCACGTCAGGAGTCCCCTTCGAGGACCGGAAGCGCCGTCGCCCTCGTTCACCTGCCGCACATATTTTGCCCACCCTCACGAGAGGCGACAGAAATTATGACCACACCACCCCCTGTCTCACCGGCCACCGAACTGGAAGCACTCACACTTTCCGAGGAAAGGGTCGAATGGGCGGTTTCCGCACAGCAAAAGACGACGGAACTAAGCGCGACAGTGCGAATGATCCAGGAGCTTGAGGCATGGCAGACGGAAGAAATTCCGCAGCTGGTCAACAGCACCGTTCACCAGCTTCGAAAAGCCGGTGAAGATCTCCAAGCGACCATTTGGGACGAGGAGCAGAGGCTACTGGAAAGTCTCCATCAGGCCGAACAGCTAGTCGCAGAAGCGGAAGCATCGAGTGGCGAAGCCACACATGGGCCGGAGCATCACGAATCAGTTCCACCGCATCAGTTCTCGGAAGAGCTGACCCGCCGATTGTGGGAACTCGCCCAAATCCAGGAAGAAGAGCAGGACCTCCGTTACCGGATTGCAGAGGCCGGCGAACAACTCGCGCTGGCGCAGGATATCGTCGACACCGCACAGGTGATTCTGAACTACTATGCGACTCGCGCCGGAGCAACCAACGTCACACGCATTCTTTCCAGGGCTCGTGCTACAGAAAGAGTTCTGGATGCCATCATCAGGCTGGGGCCGGACCCGAAGACCAAGGGGAAATATATTCGGAAAGCATGTCAGGTGGGGTACGCCACTGCACAGGACATGCGGTCCCTCCTCGCCGGGGGATGGTTCGGTCCCGATCAGGTGACCCAGAATGAGCTCCTACTCCACCTCACCGCACTCGAGGAAAGCCTTCAACGATTCCAGGATGCACGCGCCCTGATCGAAACTGGCGAGGTTCCACCATCCATTTTGCCACTTGTAGCCGACACGCTCACCACCATAAGACAGGAAATCATTCCGGAAGAATCCCGATGGGACAAATTGGTCAACGAGGCCAAGCAGGCAACTGACGAGCTCGAGAACGGATTCCGGCAGATGATGGAGAAGCTGCCCACGAGCGCCTCTCTGCAAAAGCCCTCCCAGGTGTCAGCCCACCCCTTGGATCCGGATGATAAATACGCCCTCAAGTTCCTCGCCGAACACATCCTGGGCGAGAAGATGTCGGACTCGGAATACAACGTCATGGTCAGAAGTGCGGGGCTCGAGTCCCTCACCGTTGACGGGTCGGGGCGAACTCGGGCAAAAATTGAATTGACAGTAGCCCAGTTCAGCCGCACAGTCGGCACAAAAGCCGAACAAGCAGGCACCGAAGTCGATAAAGTCATTGGCGACGCCAGGTCCGCACTGCAAACACTGCGCAATCAAGTAGGCGCTCAAGCAGATACGGCCGAGCAAGCATTCAGGAGTGGATTCTCAAACTTTGGAAACATCCTTAAAGACGTCTTCGATGACCTCTCCAGCAAACTGACGGAAAAATAGAGGAGCGATCGCGTCGAGGTGGGCCGCACGAGGTCCACTCAACTCCTGATCTTGATTTTCGAGCAGTCGGTTGGCGTTCAGGACCACTCAAGGGCCGGGCCCACTACAGCCCCACAGGTCGCGCGTGACGGCGGTCGCGTTCACGCCCCCCGGAAGGTGGGCGCGGACGGCGGCCACGTCATGAGGCATTGGTGATCCGGCCAGCGAGGTCACCGTTCGGCCGGCCGCGGCGTGCTCGATTCGCTCCTGCCGGTCGAAACGAAGGACCATCTGCCCATTCAGCCACTCGCGAACGCCCTCGATGCGCGTCCGCGCGGCGGGCCAAGCAGCCAACCAGGCGTCCCGACCTCGCTGCGATCGGCTGATGAGGAAGCCACCTCCCTCGTCACCGAGCTGGACGAGAGCAACCGCATGACCGTGCGCGCCGACCTGGCCATCGCCCTCGAACAACTCTCCGCTGCAAGTGTGACCAGTCGGGCACAGGCCGCTGAAGGCACCGAGCACAGGGAAGTCTCGCGCGCTTTTTGGGTGCTGGAGCGGTCGCCGGCCCGCCTAAGGGCTTGCAGGGAATCAAGGTGTTGCTTCCCTGCAAGCCCTTAGCACGTCACCACGTGAAGAGGACTGGCGGTGGAGGCGTGTGCGGTCGGCTGACCCTGAGCAACATGTCGAAAACACCCCGGTCGCCACCGAACTCCTGAACCGGGCCGGACCCTAGCAGTCGCTTCCAAGGGTGTCCCCGAGCCGACCCCCGCCCTACAGGGGCCACGATCCATATATATCCTGGTTGAGGTACCAGAAATGTTCAGAACTATGCCATTCCATTCGACACAATGCCTGATACGAGTAACCGTTTTCGAGACAAATAGGTGCCCTTACAAGAAAATATCCGCCATCGTCGTCTCGTCGGACCAAGGCCACCTCGTTCAATCGAACGTGTACCTCGGGAAGCCAACTGTTCCATGCCCATACTCTACGCCCGGTGGGATTTTGCGAAATGCCACTGAGCGCGGTGGAGAAATCTGCACCCGGGCCGATCGGGGCATATCCGAGCACGGTTCGCAGGATCAGCAATCGGGTTGGAACGAGGCCGGGGTCGGCCATGTCAACGAGTTGCGTCCTGTCAATCATGGGTGCGGCTTCGAGAAGCTCCCCGAAGCTCACCCCGCATTCCTCTGGCATCATAATGTCGCCCAGCTCTATACCCGATATTTCCTCAGAGATATTCTGGACAGTAGCAGAACTGACATTGTCGAGACCCGCGCGACACAGCGGGCACATAGGCTGCGAGTAGGAGCCGACTAAGCCTTCCATCTCTCCCGAGCCCGCATTCGTCGGACTGAACCAGGACCACGCCAGACTCAGGAGACATTTCGCACAAAACTTATGCACATCGCCGCATCGAAAGAGCGCAAACAACGGACGGGAATCATGAATTTCCACTCACTGGATGGGCGTGCGGCGACGTGGCCAGATGCACGAGGCAGCACAATTCAATGTGCACTCTCCACGCCTGGAAACATATAGGCTCTTCGCACTGCAGGCCTCGCCCTGAAGGATCTTCCCGTTTTCCTGCCTCATGAGGCACCAAACCGCACGCACCTCACGCATTGCCCGCACCAACACATGTGCAGAGTGTGAAATATTTTTCCATCCGAGAGGGCGAGAGGCCCATCAGGAGTGCTCGATGGGTTGGCCGCGCAAGATCTCATAACAATCACAT
The DNA here is from genome assembly GCF_044757085.1 of Streptomyces sp. NPDC091376. Lineage (NCBI taxonomy): Bacteria > Bacillati > Actinomycetota > Actinomycetes > Kitasatosporales > Streptomycetaceae > Streptomyces > Streptomyces sp. NPDC091376. The sequence goes on from NZ_JBIVUF010000019.1 coordinate 50,923, forward strand.
GAAGCGTAAAGTATTGGTCAAGTCGCAGCCGCATGATGCGCCGTGCAAAAAGCTATCGGGAGATGATCTTCAGTGGCGCGACGAGGCCCGAACGAGGTATGTCCAAGCTCGAAAGGCTTTTAATGAACAAGCGAATTCGTCGAAGATTCACAGCGACAATCACCGCCGCATTGGCGGTCTTGATGGCGTTTCCCGCTAGTGCGGCCGCCGCGAAATCCTCACCTTCCTCAGTCCGCACGACGCAGCAGACTGCGCAAGCTTCCAGTGACGTTGTCCAATATTGTCACTCGCAGCATGCACCTTGGTGGCAAACCAGATCTTACGAAGTTCACTGTCCCGCCAGGCACCCCTACCTGGTAAATTCAGAGAACGGGCAGAATTTCCGCATCGCCACATCGAACCATATAACCGCCCCTCCGAGTCAAACTTTCTACAAATCCCATTACATAATGGGTGGAGTTTTATACGGGACCTACAAGGCGGTGCGTGGAACTTATCACAACTGGAACATCCACGACGGCTCGGTGACAATAACCCTCACCTGCACCAACAATCTCGACAAGGCGAAGTTCCGGATGAATTACATTCCTGTCTGACGGGACGGGAGGCGGAATCACTGGGGGCGGCGCGTACACCCGGCATCACTGGCTACGCTCATGTCGAGCGACGGGCGGTGACGAACCCCGCGACGTCAGCACGGTGAGCCGTGACCAGCGGGACGGACACTTCGAAATGCAGTTGCGGCGGCACTCAAACAGCGGATGATCCTCGCCGCTTCCAGACACCCCTTGAGCGCAGCTCAGCCGGCTGTCTGCCCGATCGCCACTTGTAGCGGATGGGTAGCAGGCATGCCCTCCAAATAGCCCGAAAGGTCATCCTTCCTACCCCTGAGCGGGATAGCCTGGCAACGTCGCGACCAGACGGCCAAGCCATCCCGATTCGGGATCCGAGTACGCAACCCGGCCGGGTCGCGCAATTCCCTCGTCGACACCGAGAGTGATTAACGGAAGTGACTATGAAGAATCACCGCAAGGCGAAATACGCAATCGTCGGTGCGACCCTCGCTGCCGCTATCGGCTACGCGGCCGTCCCCGCACTTGCCGCGTCATCCACTTCGCCCCATAACGCTACGGGAAATGCGCCGTGCTTTCTGACCGGAGACAAGGGCGCCACTGCGTATGACAAGATCGGCGGGAAGGTACTAAAGGAGCGCTTCGCTCCCAATACGTACTACGTCGACCGGGAGCACTCCGACAGCTGGATCCGGACCAGCCAAGGATGGGCCTGGCTCAATGACCCTAACTCCAACTACGGTGGAACCTGGTCAACTTGCCCGGAACCGCCCAAGCCGTAACGCAGTCGCGGCTGCTTGATGTTCCGCCCGGTTCGGGCAGAGTCGACACATGTTTCGAAAAGTAGCCGCTCGGTTGTGGCCCGCGCCGGCCGAGCGGCCACTTCGTGATCGATGGCCAACGTGGACTCCCCGCACTACGAGCCGTTGCGGAACGACTCAGGACCAGGGGTGGATTCGTCATGAGTGGATCGGGGCTGGAGGAGCCGGCTTCAGGTCGGCCATGGCAGCCCCCTGTGGACGTTGTGCCGCACGGCGTCGGTGACCGCTTGGGGAAGGAGGTCGGTGTGCCGGCACCCTGCGTCTTCGTCATGTCGGACGGTCCGAGGATGTCGCGGCAGTCGTCGGTGACGCGCCCGATGCACGGGGCGAGCAATCGTTGGACGACCGCATCTCCCTATGCACCTCGTCACGGATCGCGGTCCGGGAACGGGTCGGCGTGGAGCAAGCAGCCAAGGGCTCGTGGGTTCCCAGAAGACCTGCCATCGACGGAGTGCCCGAACCGCTGCCTGTCGCATCTGCCCGCAACCGGGGCGACACGACCTACGGTAGGCGGACAGTCGAGTGCCTGGCGGATGTCTCCGCAGGCTGTCTCCACGGAAAAGCCCTTAGGACGGCACAGCTCATGACGACCATCTCTCTTGGAATGCCGGCCGTTCCGACCAAGCTCGCCGACCGGAGGGTCAGCCGCAAGATCCAGGTCGGCTCGGTCGCCGTCGGTGGCGACGCACCCGTCTCGGTGCAGTCGATGACGACGACGCGGACCTCCGACATCGGCGCCACGCTGCAGCAGATCGCCGAGCTCACCGCCTCGGGCTGCCAGATCGTCCGGATCGCCTGCCCCACGCAGGACGACGCCGACGCGCTGTCCACCATCGCCAGGAAGTCGCAGATCCCCGTGATCGCCGACATCCACTTCCAGCCGAAGTACGTGTTCGCGGCCATCGACGCGGGCTGTGCCGCCGTCCGCGTCAACCCCGGCAACATCAAGCAGTTCGACGACAAGGTCAAGGAGATCGCCAAGGCGGCCAACGACGCCGGCACTCCCATCCGTATCGGTGTGAACGCGGGCTCGCTCGACGCCCGGCTGCTGAAGAAGTACGGCAAGGCCACCCCCGAGGCGCTCGTCGAGTCCGCGCTGTGGGAGGCGTCGCTCTTCGAGGAGCACGGCTTCCGCGACATCAAGATCTCGGTCAAGCACAACGACCCGGTCGTCATGGTCAACGCCTACCGCCAGCTCGCCGCCCAGTGCGACTACCCGCTGCACCTCGGTGTGACCGAGGCGGGACCGGCCTTCCAGGGCACCATCAAGTCCGCCGTCGCCTTCGGCGCGCTGCTGAGCGAGGGCATCGGCGACACCATCCGGGTCTCGCTGTCCGCGCCGCCGGCCGAGGAGGTCAAGGTCGGCATCCAGATCCTGGAGTCGCTGAACCTGCGCCAGCGCCGTCTGGAGATCGTCTCCTGCCCGTCCTGCGGCCGCGCCCAGGTCGACGTCTACAAGCTGGCCGACGAGGTGTCCGCGGGTCTGGACGGCATGGAGGTGCCGCTGCGCGTCGCCGTCATGGGCTGCGTCGTCAACGGACCCGGTGAGGCCCGTGAGGCCGACCTAGGCGTCGCCTCCGGCAACGGCAAGGGCCAGATCTTCGTCAAGGGCGAGGTCATCAAGACCGTCCCCGAATCGAAGATCGTCGAGACCCTCATCGAGGAGGCGCTGAAGATCGCCGAGCAGATGGAGAAGGACGGCATGGCTTCCGGAGAGCCCACTGTCACGATCCCGGGATGAACTTCATAGCGGGTGGCCGGCATCCGACGTGCCAGCCAGGAACTCAGCCACAGTGCCCTCGGACTTCTGACGAGGTCGAAGGACCACACCTCAACTCTGCCGAACACACCGCGATACACATCGTCGGGCGAAGGCTTCCGTTCTCGCCGCAGGCCTGGCAGGTGCGTTGGGCAGCGGCCACTCCGCCTCCGTCGATGCCTCCCGTGGACAAACCGCTGAGCCGATCGAGTAGGGGGATGTGAAGATCATTCGTTCTGTCCACCCGTACGGGGACGGCGTCATGACATCGTGAATGGGAGAGTTCGCACATGAGCCGCCGGACTTCAGGATGTGTCCCTCTGCCGGCGGCTCTGCGGTCCTGCCGATGCGTCATTGCTGCTGGGGCAGCTGGTTCACCGGCGGGGCCGTCCAAAACAGCGGCAGCGTTCATCCTCGTTCGGGAAGCGGCACCGTCGGCGCATTCCGGTGGCCCTCATCGTCACTCGTCCCCGTATGAATCCGGGGCTTCTCCTGTCGGTGTTTGAGCCGCCTTGGGCGGCGGCTGCCCTACGGCCCGCTACTCCCTCCGACGAGCGCGCGGCTGTGCAGTGGGGCGATGCCTAGCGTGGCGTGGTGGACGACGCCCTCGCCTGTGAGGCGGCAGTCGCGGAGGATCTTCCAGCTCTTCACGCGGACGCGGACCCGCTTGTGGGACTTGTTGTGTTCCCCTTTCCGGTGCGGGAGTTCGCTCTGTCCGCGTCCGCGGCCGTACGGGATGACGAGTCCGGTACCCGGCAAGCCACCGTCGGCGATCGTGAGGTACCCCTTGCCGACTGCAGCCGTGGCTCCCCCCTTCGTGAATGAGGGGGTTCTCGCTATGCCGGTTGGGCTTCGCGACGGACCAGCCCGGCCCGTAGAACGTTCAGGGCGCCGACCGTGTCTGCGTGCGCCTGGTGGTCGCACGAGACGCAGTGAAACGTCTCCTGGGTGGGCCGGTTCTCCGCTGCGACGAGTAGGGAACGTCTCCGCCCTGATCCGAAGCGTCCGGTGGGCTTGATCGATATCGTCGGTCCGCAGCGAGCACAGCTCCTCGCGCCGCAATGCGGCGTCGTAGGCGAGGGCGAGCATCACCCGGTTTCGTACCGGCTCCTGGCGCATAACGTCCAGCAGGTCGAGCCACTGCTGTTCGCTGGGGATCCAGGGCAGCTTCACCAGGCGCGGGACCAGGCCGCGCTCGTGGCTCCCGAACCTCCGACCCGGTGTGTAGCGGCCGCGGCCGACCGGGTTTGACTCCCTCAGCCCCTCCTCGATCAGGTAGTCGTAGAACAGCCGCACCGGCACCAGTCGCTGCTGCAGTGTCGCGTTCGCCAGACCCGCCCCAGAGTCCAGTGCGACCACGTTGTTTCCCCGCTGGCTCGGCCGCGTGGAGAGGTCCTTCACGAACGCGGCCACGTGCAGTCGGCCCGCGGTCGCCGGGTCGACGCCGTCTCGCTCGCAGATCAGCAGGTACTCGGCCAGGCCCCGGGCGCAGGCGTCGATCGTCCGCGGTGCCCGTCCCAGGTCCGTCCAGACCCTCAGCCATTCAGCCGCCAGCTCATGCCGGCGCAGGACCGGCCACTTCTCCTCCAGCACCACCGCGTTGTCCAACACGCCTCCTCAGCTCATGGGGAGGCCGCAGGATACGAGATCCATCCTGCGGCCCGTGATTCCACGTAACTGATAGGAACACCGTCTACGGCTACTTCGCCAAATGGGCGGACGAGGGCGTATTCACCCAGCTCAACGGCCTGCTCAGGCAGCTCTTACGGGAGAAGGAGGGGGGCGGAATGCCGAGCCGTCGGCCTTCGTGATCGACGCGCAGAGCGTCAAGACTTCCACCAGCGTCCCGGCCGCCGGCCAGGGCGTCGACACAGGGAAGAGGATCGTCGGACGCAAGCGGAGCATTGTCACCGACACGCTCGGACTCCTCCTCGCCGTGTTCGTCACCGCGGCGAGCGTGCAGGATTCCATCGCTGGTGCCCGGCTCCTCGATCAGGTCGCCGCCGGCCATCCCGGCATCCGAAAGGTATGGGGCGGCGGCGGATACCGACAGCATCTCGTCGAGCACACCGCGACCCTCGGCATCGACATGGGAATCACCGCCCGCAAGCCCGGGACCAGGGGCTTCACCCCGATCCCGAAACGCTGGGCCGTCGAGCGGACTTACGGCTGGCTCATGCTCCACCGGCGCCTCGCCCGCGGCTACGAGACCCTGCCCGCCCGCTCCGAAGCCGTGATCCACATCGCCATGACCGACCTCATGGCCGCCGCCTCACCGGCGAGAACACCATCTCCTGGCGCGACCCGAAAGAAACCAGCAAACCCCTCATCTCGGGATGAAACATCGGGCGAAAACGACCTCTGAGCGCCCGGGTAGACGGAGCTGTCACCGGCGGGGTCAGAGGGCTCGGGGAGCCACATCCGTTGAGGTTGACGCGCGGCGGCCGTCACGGGAGAGGTGGAATGATCAAGAATTCCAGGCCGGGACGATCTTTGTCGCGGCCTGACCTGTTTCCATTCGGGCATCCTCTATAGGCATCGGCCCGGCCCGAAATGTCTCGCAGCTGCCTCAAAAGCTCTGGAATCACTACCGAGGCTCTTGTTAGTAGTGATAGGCGATACCCGCAGCCCTGGAGCTCACAGCCTTCGGTAAACCTAGACGAGGATTTTCCCATGGAACCCACGACCGCGCTTGCCCCCTGGATGCAACATCTCACGGAGGCGGACTACGAAAAGCTTGCCAAGCTTCATGTGAGCATCGAAGTCCTCTCCAGCACCGGGAAAAGTGTGCGCCCTTTCGTGGATCTCGCCTTCAAGTACCTTGACCACATCGACGGCACTGGAATTCTCCGTGGCCAGTACGCCGACTTGCGATCGGGCAATGGTTCGGGCCTTTCCGGTAGGGACATGGATGAGGCGCTGGGCGCCGCGCTCGCCAAGTTTGTGACCACCCTACGGCAGTACGAACAGGAAGAGTTTCCCTATCAAAGCTGTCACAGGGCTCTGTACAAGGCTCGCCAGGGGAGCAGGAAAGCTCAGCAGAGCCGGGAATCGAAATTACTCAGCGATAGCATTGAACTGATCGCCAAGCTGGATTCAGACATCAAGAAGATAGCGGGCTGCTTGGACGATCTCCGGACACTGGCAGTTGCCGTTGAATGGAAGGGTGATTTGCGTTCGCTCAACAGCGCCTTCGCAGAAATGGGAGAACGCAAAGGAAGTCTTAAGCAATATGTGCGATACCTGGACGTGCAGCTACGCGATGCCATGAAGAACGCCGCGCCCGCTCTCGTGGACGAAACCGAGAAGGCCGTATCTGATCTTCGAGTATCAATAGAGAGATTCAGCGGCGAGCTGGAGAAAGCAGCTCTCGCCCTCGACAAGCACTGCACCAAGATCGCCAAGCAGTGCTATGCGAAGAACTTGCGCCATTACGACCCGGAACTGCAGGGAAAGATTGACCTGGGGGTGACGAGCGCCAGCATTCTATCGACGGCGACAGCGTCGCTTTGCGTCATCTTCCCTCCCTTGGCAGTCATCCCCATCGCAATCCAAGGGGTTTCCGCGATCGCGGAACACCTGGTTTCCATGAAAGCGGCCAACGATTTCGCTCGCAGTGGCAAGAATGTCGAGCGTGCTCTTACGCGTTCCGTGCTCGTCAAGAAGGCAGTGAAGTCGTCCGGGCGGCAGAAGGTGGAGCATTTCAGCGGCAAGGTGGCTGATGAGTTCGCTTACGCCAATGATGCGTTTGGTTACGTGACCAATTCCATTACCACCGTGTCGCCGTGGTCAGAGGGGGCCGGCCAGGTAGTGGAGGCAATTAGCGGCGTCGCGACATCATGCGCCTTGTCCGGTATCACACCGTTCGGCTCCACGATTCCCCTGACTATGCGGGCTCTTCGTGCCAATGAAACCGTCGAACGGCCGATCTCCGACGGGGAGGCAACGGACTTCCACAACGTCTACGGACACGTTGGCCACACTGGAAGAGGCGATCACGACATCGGCAGCAGTTCCGTCAATATTTCTTCTCGTAGCGACACGGGAAATACGTACGACCTGCTGGTCAATGACCGGAAATCGGTATTCGACGCCAGTACCAGTCTTTCCTTTTCAGACTCCGCATCCGAGGATACTTTTGCTCAGTTCTTTGACGAGTGGGCAGACACATCGGGAAGGGGAGCGACGCAACTGGTGGCCAACGAACTCGTCTATGACGCATTCGGTGATGTTTACAATTCTTGCATTCAATTCGATGCGATCTCGGGGACGTGGAAGGATTGCGAATACGACGCCGAGTCAAATACCGTGCGGGGTTTGATGACTGCAAGAATAACGCGTCACGTCTCTGTCGAATACGACAAGAGTATCCATCTGGAGCCGATGTCGTGGGAAGATGAGGTGCGGGTCTCCATCCATAAGGATGCGGGAATCCATTTCGAGTACATTCATGAGCAGCTGAGCAACAGTGGCGTGCCGACGATATTCCCCCTCCGATACTTCTATCCTCGAATTCTGGAAAACCCAATAACTGGAGCGAACCCTTTCCTCGACAAGGGGCTTGTCAAGCTGGAGCGGGACTTGAGGGGAAATCAGAACCTGACTCGACCAGTCCTGCAGAGCGACATAGCTGACGATCACGAATTCTACGACGAGTGGTACGTTACGGCATGCAGGGCCTTCAATATAGATTGATTATCCGAACCCTCATTCGAATAGCGTCGATCAAACTGCCAAGGAGTGAAGTATGGAAGCAAGGCAGGGCCTCGCCCTGGACGCCAAGGCGCACACATTCCTGCAAAATGAAGATTTTTCCAGTGCGGTCAATTGCTGGAAAGAGATCCTGGCCGATCCGAACCTGATGCAGGAATTTCAGGACGAGGGCGAGGGTGGGTACGGCAAGAAGGAAATCATGTGGAACATAGCTTTGGGGCTATACGCGCTGGAGAAGGACGACGCATGCAAGAAGTTGCTCCAAAAATTGTCACTAGAGGAACTCGACCTCTGCGAAGACGCTCAAATCATTGTTTCTGAGGTCGGAGTGAATGCACCGTGACATGAACGTGGAGGCGTAGCGACGCCACGGCCCGCGGCCCCTACGTACACAGACAGCCGGGGGTGCGACTGCCGAGCCGATCGCCGGCTCCACACGCGTACGACCGCAGTGGCGTCTTGTCCGACGGCCTTGGATGCCGCGGAGAAGCGGCGGTCCCCGCGTGAACACGGCTTTGTCGGCAGAGGAGCTCAGCCGGGGCATGGCTCGCGATCACGGCCGCTCCGAACGGGGGCTTGCAACCCTGGGCTGTGTCGGGAGCGGCGGCCTACGATGCGGCTCCGCACGCACCACGGGGGCCGACTCTGTGACAGCGTCGGCCCTTTCTCGAGAGACGAGCAGGTCCACTCAAGCGAGGCACGCAGGGTTGGTCGCTGGTCGTCGCTTGCGCGCGGGCGGCCCTCCTGGGTCAGCCGCAGGACAACGCCCCCGCGCGCTGCTTTGCGGTCAGGATGCGACGGACGCTTTGGTCCACCTGCGTACGGAAGGCCGCGTCCCGCGCCATCCGGTCCTGAACGGCCTTGGCCATTGACGGGATCACTTTCGGTTCGACTGTCAGAACCAGATCTCCGCCAGCCGACAAGAAGTTCAAGGCACGGTCGGTCGGGGGAACCGCCTTTACCGCCACCGCGTTTCCGAGGTCGTCCGAGATCACCACGCCTTTGAACCCGAGCGTCTTGCGGAGCAGCCCTTGGATCACCGCCGAGGAGAACACCGCCTGATGCCGCGGGTCGATCTTGGTGTACGTGGCCAGCGAGACCATGACGAAGGGCACGCCCGCTTTGATCCCGGATGTGAAGGGGACGATGCTCGAACTCTGGCTTGTCGTCACCGAGTCCACCACATTCGGCGTGGTGTCGGTGTTGCCGCGGACGTTGCCGAGCCCCGGAAAGTGCTTGAGCGTGGCCAGTACGTCGGCCTGGGCGAAACCTGCGGCGAACGCGTTGCTGTGCGTGGTCACTGTCGTAGCTGTATGGCCGAACTCGCGGTCGTACCGGCCGATCGGACCATTGTTCGTGCCCAGGCCGGCCGGAACGACATCGGCTACAGGCGCGAGGTTCAAATTCACTCCGGCGGACTTGAGCTGCTTCGCCCACACCGTGGCCGCGCTGCGAAGCTTCGCGGTCGGCCAGCTTCCCTGCACCAGTCCACTCGGGATGGTCGAGAACCCAGGACCGGACAACACCTGGACTTGGCCACCTTCCTGGTCGGTGGAGACCAGCAGGCCCACGCGATGGCGCGAACCGGTGTCTGCGTCGGTCTGAAGCCCATCGACCAGGGCCTTGGTCGCCGTCGTGCCCGACGTGCTCCGGCCGGCGAGAAAGACCGACCCGACGTGGTACTGGCGCAGAACCTGGATCCGCTCCTGGTCGGGCTTTGAGGCCGCGACTCCGCCCATGAAGAGCTGACCTACTCGTTGAGGCCCCGTCATCCCGTCGAGAACCCTGTCGACGCAGCTCCCGGTCGTGGCTCTACTCGCCGAGGCGGGTTCCTCTGTGACCTCGGCGTGCGAGGTATACGCGCCGCCGAGACACATCGCCGTCAACGAGAGCGTCAACACAGGGACAGGCCATGTTGGCCTTTTCCGCCTCTTGATACGGCAGGGTGCCTGCTGCGCTGTCATGTGGCCCCTTTCCGCTGCGGCGGACTGCGGACCGGGCGTCTCTTGAGAGATAGGGGTCACGCAGCCGGTACGACTAAACGTACCTCCGTTCGGCTGGGCTCGCCTCGCGCTCTTCCGGCAGTGGTGGCATGGGGCGGTACACGATCAGCTCGTTGAGCAGCTCGGACATCGAATACCTTCCGTTCCACGGACCGTGCCGGATGGTGCGGGCCCCGCTCCCCCGTAAGCGTCGGCTTTAGCGTGGCTTTGACTAATGAGGGGTGATGACAGACTTGAGCCCTTGACCCGGGGTGAACGAGCCGTGCAAGCATTCGAAGCCTCACTGGAAACTGAGTCTGACCTGAGTCCAGTTGGCGGAAGATCCCGAAGCCAGGAGGCAAAGACCGTTCCGATTTCGTCGGGTGAGTCTTCCGGGATCACATGACTGCCCACGATCGTCACGTGTGTCTGATTCGGCCCTGTCTGAGCGATGGCACGGTGTGTGTCGGGTCTCCTCGCTCACTGTCCGATGACAGACAGGCGAAGAGGCCCTCGGACTGGCGAGCTGGGATGGGACATACCCTTTCCAGCTCGGCGTTCCGAGGGCCTCGCTCGACGTGTTTCCGCCCGTGTCACCTGTGGTTTGCGGGTGGTGGCCCATGCCGGCGTGCGGACCCTTGACCCACACGGCACTGCTGTTCGCAAGCGGCGTCGTCGCCCGTCACCGCCCGCACACTATGGGGCGGTTCAGCAGCGATGCGGCTGAGCGATTACCGGCTGGGGGCTTGCCGGCGAACGTTGTCAGCCTGGGGGCCCTTCGGACCCTGCATCACGTTGAAAAGAACTTCCTCGCCCTCTTCCAGTGATCGAAAGCCCTGCGCAGCAATCGCGGAGTAGTGCACAAACACGTCAGGTGCACTCTTCTCCTGACGCGCGATAAACCCGAAGCCCTTCTCGGCGTTGAACCACTTCACCGCGCCGAGCACGTCCCGCTCGACATTCTGTTCCGACATGTAATACTCCAGACTGCTACTGACCCCCGAACCAGCCAGTGCTCTGCTCTTCAAGCTTCACACGAGCCGGCCGACCGTCGCATTGAGAGGGGTAGTGACGGTCAATTACCAATTTATCGCCCACTCCCGCGGTGGCCGCAATGCCTAATTGGGCAACCTATGGTGCGCCCAGGTGGGAACGACGAGCCTCCCGCCGGCTCCGGTGTAGACCTCTGGGTTGGCACGGGGACCGGTTGCGCTCCAGGGGTAGGAGCTCATGCGATGCGATAGGCCGGCTCGATCTGGCTTTTCTACGCCTCGGATCGCCTCGCTCTCACGACAAGAGTCACGGAGCTGCGACGACGTGAAGCTCCGTGAGGGGAGCTTCATGCCGCGGCGTGCTCTCGTCCGTCGGTGTATTCGAGGTGCGCTTCGCCATGCTCAGATACGGCGCTGTCAGGATCAGGTGACTCGCTCCACCGCTCGACGAAGCCTGTCGAGGCCTCGTGGGGCCGAATCGAGAGGCGTGAGCTGCCCCGAGTTTCGTAGAGTCCGGCGATCTTGTTTCAGGCGGACTGCGGGGTTTGCTCCTGGCTCCGCCAGAAGGCTTCCTCGTACTCGGCGGGCGGTACGTAGTCGAGCGCGGAGTGCAGGCGCTCTTCGTTGTGCCACGTGACCCACTGGAAGATCGCCCGCTCGACCTGATCGGCGTCCTTCCAGGGGCCCTGCATCTCGATCAGCTCGGCCTTGAAGGTGCCGTTCAGGGCCTCAGCCATCGCGTTGTCGTAGCGGCTGCCTGGTGCGTGGCTGCTTGCCGCGAACCGCGGGCTCATCAGCGCGTTCTGCGTTCCGTGACCGTTCGGCGCCTGGTCCTGCGGAATCGTCCGACTCCGCGTGCCCGCCGCGTGGGCGGTATCGCGTAGGACTAGGTCCAAAGTATGGCCGATCGCAGCGTGGGCTGTTCCCGTTCCGCTTTTGTGGGGCCGGGTGAGTGTCGTGAGCGGGCCTTGTTCGTGCCCGTCTCGTGGGGGGCGGTGTGCCGGTGAGGTCGATGCCGCGAGGGAGGCCCTCTTGTACATGGCGCACTCATCGATCACGATGACGCGCACCTGTCACACACGCTTTGTGCACGAGAACCTCACAAGGAGTTTCTTGCATGGCTTTACGCAACAGACCGTTACGCGCAACGCTCGCGGCGCTGACCTCGCTCCTCCTCTTCCCGGCCGGCATCGGCGTCGCGTCGGCGGCGGAGCCCTCCGAATCGACCGTCACTGCCGCCGAGCGCAAGATCGAGCCCGAACTTCGGGCGCAGTTCGACGACTCCGGCAAGGCCGTGTTCTGGGTCTATCTCGATGAAACCGCTGATCTGGGCGCGGCTGCGCGCCAGAAGACTCGGGCGGCCAGGGCCGAAGCGGTCTACCGGGCCAAGAAGGATCACGCCGAGCGCGATCAGGCGGCCTTGTTGAAGGTCCTGGACGCTGCGGGCGCCGAGTACACCTCCTTCTGGATCGTTAACGCGGTGCGTGTCACCGGTGGCGAGAAGCTCGCCGGTAGTCTCGCCGAGCGCTCCGACGTCGCCCGGATCGATGCCGACGATCGGCTCCTTCTCCCCGAGCCGGCGGAGGGGAAGCGGGAACCGGCTACCGACGCCGTCGAATGGAACATCGACCGTGTGAAGGCTGACCGGGTCTGGCAGGACGTGGGGGTGCGCGGTGAGGGCATCACCATCGCCAATATCGACAGTGGCGTCGACTTCCAGCACCCCGCCCTCGTGGGCTCCTACCGAGGTCGTAGTGCCGACGGCTCCTACAGTCACGGCTACAACTGGTTCGATCCCGCCGGGATTTGTCCGGGCGCTACCCCATGTGACAACAACGACCATGGCACGCACACCATGGGGACGATGGTCGGCGACGACGGAGGCACCAACAAGATCGGTGTGGCGCCTGGCGCAAGGTGGATCGCTGCCAAGGGCTGTGAGTCAAACTCCTGCTCCGAGGCGTCCCTGCTCGCCTCCGGTCAGTGGATCGTGGCTCCCACCGATGCCGGCGGCCAGAACCCGCGTCCCGACCTCGCTCCCCATATCGTGAACAACTCCTGGGGCAGTGCTGGAGGCAATGGCTGGTACCGCGAGGTCGTCGACACCTGGCGTGCCGCCGGCATTTTCCCTGCGTTCTCCAATGGCAACGCCGGCCCGAGCTGCGCCACCAGTGGATCGCCCGGCGACTACCCGGTTTCTTACAGCTCCGGCGCCTTCGACATCAACAACGCCATCGCCTCGTTCTCCTCGCGCGGCGCGGCTCAGGGCGGTATCAAGCCCAACATCGCCGCTCCTGGGGTGAACGTCCGCTCCTCCGTTCCTGGCGGTTACGAATCCTTCTCCGGCACCTCCATGGCCTCCCCGCACACCGCGGCCACTGTCGCCCTGATGTGGTCCGCAGCGCCCGTCCTGGAGGGGGACGTCGCCCAGACCGAGGCTCTGCTCGACAGCAGTGCCGTCGACACCGATGACACCACGTGTGGCGGAACCGCCGCCGACAACAATGTTTTCGGGGAGGGCCGTCTGGACGCTCTCGCGGCCGTTCTGGCCAGTCCGCGCGGCGCCGTCGGGTCGGCCACTGGTGTCGTTCGCTCCGGTGGCGAGCCGGTGGCCGGCGCAACGGTTACCGCCGACGGTCCCATCGACCGTACGACGACCACGGAGGATGACGGCAGTTACCGTTTCCCCGCTCTCTCCGTGGGCACGTACGCCCTGTCCGCAGCCAAGTTCGGGTACAGCCGCGAAACGGGCACCGTCGATGTCGTCGAAGGGGCGGCCGCGACGGCCGACTTCACCCTTACCCAGGCGCCTTCCGGCCGGTTGACCGGTGTCGTGTCCTCTTCTGCGGGGCCGGCTGCCGGCGCGGCAGTGACCGTTGTCGGTACGCCGGTCACCGCCACCACCGATGCCGAGGGTCGCTTCGAGGTGCCCCTCCCGCACGGCGAGTACGAGGTCCGGGCCGCGCACCCGTCCCGGTGCCTGACCAGTGGCTCCAGCAGGGTCACCGTCGCCGATGACACTCACGCGGCGATCACCCTGCCGGATCGCACAGACGCCTATGGATACGCCTGTGCCATGGCCAGTGACCGCCCCTACCGGGGCGGCGACCAGCGCATCGGCCTGACAGGTGACAACTCCACCGAACGGGTGGCCCTTCCCTTCCCGCTGCCGTTGTACGGCAAGACATTCGAGCAGGCGTGGATCTCCACGAACGGCACGATCAGCTTCGGTGGTGCTCACGGCGGCGACATCAACAGCGGCCTGCCCAGCACAGCGACCCCGAACGCCGCACTGTACGCGTTCTGGGACGATCTGATCGTCGGTGACGCCGACACCAGCTCCGGCGTCTTCACGTCGGTCACCGGGAATGCCCCGCACCGCACCTGGGTGGTTGAGTGGCGCGATGTCGCGCACTGGTCCGCTCAGGCCGACACGTTCTCGTTCTCCGCTGCCATCGGAGAGGACGGAACCGTCTCCTACCACTACCGCGGAACCGGCGGAACCGGCCTGAAGGGCGGCTCTTCCGCCACGATCGGTGTCGAGAACGCCACCGGCACCGACGCTTTCGCCTACTCCTTCAACACACCGGTGATCACCGACGGCCTGTCTGTGGCCTTCCGCACCACCCGTAGCGGTGTTCTTTCCGGCCGGGTCCTCGACGCCAACGACGGCAACGGCGTCGCCGGAGCGACCGTCACGGTCAAGACCGGCGACACAGCGGTCACCGCCACCAGCGCCGTCGATGGTGGATACGTCGTTCAGGCCCCCTCCGGCCCGTCGACCGTGAGCGTCACCGCCCCCGCCTATCAGACCGCGCAGAACGCCCTGGACATCCGGCCCGGTGGCGTCACCGCCTTCACCAGTTCCCTGCGCACCGGCAAGGTGACGGCGGCCAGGTCCACTGTCGAGTTGGTGGTGCCCCCGAACCAGAAACGTACGCGTACCGTCGACCTCACCAATCCCGGCCTCGACACGAGCTACACCGCCACCGAAGAGGCTCCCTGGCTGACTGTCACCCCCGCCGCCGGTGACCTGCCCACCGACGGCCGCAGCGCCCTCACCCTCGCCGTCGACACCACCGGTGTCGCCCCCGGCACCGTCCTGACCACCGGCCTGCGCATCACCTCCGCGAGTGGCCGAAGCCCGGAGCTGGCCGTTCCCATCAAGGTCGTCGTTCCGCGCTACCAGGTCGCCCTGGACGCCGGATCCGACAAGGCCGGCGTCGATTCCCTCTCCGACGCCTGGTCCCCGGACCGCAAGTACACTCCGGGCTCGTACGGATACCAAGGCAGCACCTCGGTGAAGTCCACCAGCCGCGCCATTGCGGGCACACAGGACCAACGACTGTTCCGCGATGCCCGCCAGGGCATGTACGAGTACCGGTTCGACAACGTGCCCAACGGTACATACACCGTAGAGCTCGGCTTCGCGGAGCTGTCCTCCACCAAACCAAACAAGCGCGTATTCGACGTTCTCGCTGAGGGCACCGAAGTGCTCCCGGCCCTGGACATCGCGCTGGAGGCCGGAACCTACACGGCCTTGAACCGCACCTACACCGTCACCGTCACCGACGGAACACTCAACGTCAGATTCGTCAGCCACACGGGCTTCGGAAAACCGTTGCTCAACACCCTTCGGGTGACCGAACGCCCCGACAAGACATGACCGTGCCCTAACGGCACGGTCCACAGGGCCGGTGTCCACTTGCCCAACCGGGAAGGGGCACCGGCCCACTACAGCGTGTGGGCCGCACTGCGTCCAGACGCTCTCACGCCCGGGCAGGACGCGTGACGCATACCCCGCGGGCCACCCCACCTCGCCCTCACCAGCGGTCCACGGTAAGGGTGCGGTCGGCGTGGGCAACGACCGCTCGATTCACGCACGTTCTTCCTCCCGCGACACGAACTGAGCGTCGACGCCGGCGCTCCACGGCCTGCCGAACGACGCCTGGTGGCAAGAGGCACTTGAGGCAACCGCACCATCCCGTCAGGTCCCTGAACGAGCGGTGGGTCGACCGGCCGGATGGGCGTGGTTTCCTCTGTGCCGGCCAGGTGGCGGAGGACGACCGAGAGCGTGCCGCAGGGGCGAGCAGTAGGCGAGGTCAAGGCCCTGGTTTGTCGATCCCCCGTAGCCGGATCGCGACCACGTCCCGCACTGGCTCGCCTGTCGACGGCACCGTGCCGTAGCCGCGGCTACGCCATTGTTCGTGGCGTCAACGGCCCGTGACGTCGCTACCAAGCGTGTTGCGGCCGTCTGCGCATTCTGTAGGGGGCGAACCACGCCCGGTCCGCGATCTTGATCACCAGGTGTTCCGCAGTGAGGGATTCGGTGAAGGACTGCGGGACTTCTACCGCGGTGTCCTGTACGTCGAACGTTTCGATCGCCCCTACCTCATGCGGATCAGTGAGAATGAAGCGGTTGAGACCGCCCCACCTTCGGTCCCGTATCTGAATGAACCCGGGGCCTTTCATCCAGGCACATCTACCGAGGTAGTATTCAGATCGCCACACCTCAAGCGTTTCTTCAGCGTTTTCGATTCCTTCCATTGCGCCGGGCGGGTAAAGATGGCTCAGAGTCTGCCATGGCGGCGCCTCTTCACCTAGGCTCACTTCCCATTCGACGCACATACCCAAAGACGTGAAGTCCCTTACGAGGTCCAGTGCATAGACGGAGTCAGGTGCACCTTCTTCCGGGGTGAACGAGATCGGCTCCGGCATCCGAACACATCGGGCACCCTTCTCCCACAGGAACACCGCACTTGCCGCCGAGGGCCCGGAGATCTCGACATCGCCCAGGCTCATTCCCTTCAGAGAACGGCTCACTACGGAGTAGTCTCTCCAGCAGCTGACGGTCATGGGCGAGCCTGCGCCGGTTCTCTCCTTCACAGGCTTGGCCGCGTTCCGGGTCGGACGATGGTTTCTGCTTTCTGTACGACTCGTTTCACTAGCGGCGCTCTCCCGCTCCAGGCAGTTCAGCTTGAGCAGTTCTTGGTTGTTGGCCTCGGGAACCACATGTATGTACATTCCATCGTCTTCGAAGATGATCCCGAGTTCCTGCCATCGGGCTATACAAGACCGCACTCGTGCGTCTACGAGTTCCATCGAGGGAAGCTCTTCCCTGGCTTTCCTTTTCAGCACTTCGATGGTCCGCGGCTGCTCAAGCAGTCGGAATACGGCAAGTTCCAGTGGATCTTTGACTTCGTATTCACTCCACGGGAATGACCGACGGCCGTTTATCAGAACAATACGGTCTCCGAAGTCCACGGACACGAGGCGACTCGAAGGATAGGCGTCTATCCATTCCTGGAGTCCGGCATTGAGCCTGTCCACCACGTCGGATCCGATTCCTCGATTCGGCGCGTCGAATACATAGGCGAGATCGAAGAGCTCATTCTCCGGCAAGTCGTAGGTGGCTCGATAGGACTTGGCGGGCCTCAGCGGGAAGAACCCAAGTTCAGGCTTCTCGAAATAAGGGCTGAACCGCTCGATAGTGATCCGCCCCGACTGGCCCATAGGCGGCTCGAGATGATGCAGGACCGGGAGCTGGTCTACGACGCTGTCATAGTCCAGAGATTCCTCACCCGCGAAACCGTGCAGGTAGTTCCACGCTATGGAGAGTCCCGCCGTCTGCCCATCGCGGAGTGTCCTGACGTTCTGACATCCGGTCACCCCCTTGTCCATCAGACGCAAAACACGGCTGCTGAGACTCTCGATCCCGGGCTGCACAAAAGTCATCCCTGCATCCGACAAAAGGCGAAGCTGGTGACTGCGCAGATTCGATTTCACTTCAACATGGAATCGAACATCATATTCACTATCGATTATCAACGGGAGGAGGGAACCGAAGTACTGCATATCCAGGATGTTGTCGACAATTGACACGTCGAGGATCCGATGGCGCCTCAACTGGTCCACGATCTGCGTATAGAAGGTTTCACCGGCCTTGCTGCGGAATTGCATGAACGACCCGTTCAGGCCGCAGAAGGTGCACTGATGCTTCTCGCCCCACCAACACCCGCGTGATCCCTCCAGAACAAGGCAGGGTGATCCCCAGGATCGCGCAGCGGACGCATCGAGGCGATCCGTATAGCCATCGAAATCGGGCGGCAGGAGAGCGCTCGGCGGCAACGGACCCACAGGTATGCTGTTCGCTATGGAACGGCCGGACGAGTCTCTCCAGCAGAGAGATCCTATGACTTCTGGTGAACGATTTCCGGCTACCACGTCGAGGAGCTGCGGAAAGGCCACCTCACCTTCCCCGCGAACTACATAGTCCACGAACGGGAAGTTCCGGTGCGTCGCCGCGCCCTGCTCGGCATCAAAACTGGGACCGCCCAGCACCGTTCGGATACGAGGATCGATTTCCTTGACATACCTGGCGACCGCCAGTGCCGCGGTGACCTGCTGAAACATCGCCGTCAGCCCCACCACGTCAGGCTGAGAGGCAACTATCTTCTCGGAAATGTGCCGAACAAATTCGGGTGCGAGGGCGTGCAGCTGCAGAGTCTTCTCGACCAGGCCGGCCTCGAGCTCGCCCGCCATCTCCTTCTTGAATTCTTCAACTCGCCATCCCGGATCCCCATAGAGCGCGGAGGAGAATACCCAGTCACCAATCCCGAGGAAGTAGGAGTAGAAGGAGTAATACTCGTAGTCATTTGAATCGAAGTCCGTTTTCGAGCAGATCCAGTCGATATAGTCCAGATTGGCATGCAACACCTGGGCCTCACTGCCTGGACCATACTCATTGACGGACGTCTTCAGAATACCGAGCGCCAGAGAGGGCAGGTCAACAGGGGCCCATGGCATGTTGGCAAGAAGCACTTTCATCAGAATCACCTATCCGGTGAACTGTTCGGTGTCTCCCCCTCGACGCTCTCACCGCAGGTGAAACACGCTCCGAGAAGAGTGAGTATCCTGCGCTCTCGAATGTCCCGTTACTCGGATCCTCCCTCGCTGCGTTCGGTCGAGTCCTTCTTCTCTTCTCTGTTCGACGCGGCCCTCTCCGCCGGCCGACCAAGGTCTCCGGAATCCAGTGCCGCGTCCTTCCGGGAACGCTGCCCCTTCCGCTTGTCAGGATCACCCTCGGTAACATGCTTGCGCATGATCTTTTCCTTCCGTGAGGACCGAATCCCCACTCTACGCTTCCCGGCTACGCTCCGCCTGCCGCGAGCAGCCACGATCACACCACTCCCATATACCCATGCCGTGTCAAGCCGCCGACGCAAGCGACGAGTTGGGTGACCGTGAGGAACAACGATCCTTTTCAGGGATCTACTTGAATAGAAACTGTGGGCGCTTCGTCAGAGGACACGAGGAATCCCCAATGACCTTCGGGGTGTTTGAGAGCGGCGCTTCATACGCCAACTCCTCGCCCAGAGCGCCCCGTTGATTATCCATCCTGCAGTACTGGACCTGCCGCGCGCACTCGCGGAATGGCGCCACCGATCGCCACCGGGAGGGTGACCGCAGATACGATCTCCGCCCGTCCCGGCGCGTGATCGTCGCACTGATCTACGTGCACCATCACACTGCGCTGACCCGGATCACCTCTGGCTTCGGCATCAGTGCGAGCGCCCCCTCACGCCTTCATCCCTACGATCACCGCCCTGCTCGCCTGCAGAGCACCCGCAAAGCAAGTGGGCGAGTGCACGCTGCTCAGCGGCACCCTCGCCGAGCGCGACCGAGTCGGGCGGGCCGGGCCGACTACAACAACGAACACCGCCATCACAGAGCGAACATGATGCACCTCATCATCGGTCTCATAGGCAAGCTTCGTAGGGATCTCCGAGTCTGCCCGGACGCATCCACAACCTGACCGCAGCCCGTCGACATCATCGTCGTCTGCACCCACCTGAGCTCCTCGCCCGGCGATCACCCGCTGGCGACGGATCAACGGCCCTCGACGGGTTCCGGGCTTGGGCGGCGGCCCCGTGAACAACTGACACGGGCCGCCTCAGGAGGCGTCCTGTATGCGCCCACCCGTACCGTAAGTGCTCCTCGCCCCGGCGCTCGGCAACCCATGCCGTTCGGTCACGGCAACGCCGGCCGGAGCGCTCGCTCACGGTGCCGGGTTCACCCTGCTGCTGGCCGACGTTGAATGGCGCGGGCCACGGGCACGGCGGGGGACTGGGGTCGGCGGTCCTACCGGCACCCATGGCACATGTGCTGGCCGCTGGGCGGGCAGCGGCACGAACGCGCACTGGCGGGCCGCTGCCCGCTGGTTCTCAACTCTGGGGACATGCCGTCACACTCAGCGCCAGCTCCCCGGGCCGGGGAGGCCTTGAGCCTGAACGCCGCGGCGATCGAACCGCGCCGACACGCCACCGCGCTTAACGGCTCCGGGCCGAGGACGTGCTCGTTCCCCTGGCGGAGGCCGGAAGGCAAGAGGTTGGCGTAGGTCGATCGGTGGTTCATCGGGGGGATGGAATTCAGGACGCTTGGACGAACGGATGCCCCTTTTGGCGCTCTGGGTGTGGGCCAGTGAAGCAGTCGCCTGGCCGATCAGGCAGAGGGGGCACTCCATTACGGTTGATCTACCGCTTTCTCTGTTGACGCCGGTATCGAAGATGTCACTTCGGAGGGATCATGCGCTCACATTCCGCCAAGAACGAAGCCCTGCATGCCAGGTGGGCCGATTGGAAATACTGCGGGCGTGACATAAAGGAGTTGCGGCGCAAGATCTTCGTACGAGAGCAGAACTTCCCGGAGCAGATAATCGAGGATCACAGAGATATCTCCGGACTGCACTTGCTCGCCTACTACGGGGAGCGCCCTGTAGCTGCGATCTCTGCGTACATATATCCCCAGGGTAACCCTTGGATTTCCCGACTTGGATTTAATGGAAGTCGTCTCGCGGTACACCTTGGCAGGAGAGCCGAAGACAGGGAATTCCGTGGTCGACAGATAACGGAGCAGCTTCTCTCGGCGGTAATCGTCGAAACCTGTGAGCGGTTTCATCCCGACCTTTTCGCGGGGACGTTGCAAGGTGTGCACAAGCGGCTGGCTCCTCGGTATGCCGATTTGGGGTTCGAAGTCGGGCACAGCGTGGACCTGGCAGGAGTGGACACCTTGATCGTGAAGGCAGAGGGCGAGGGAGGTGTCGACGCGTTTCGACGCAGGCACGCAGAGTCGCTTCTCCTTCAGAAGAACCCCCTCTCCATCCCTCCCCTCCCGTACAGGTACGTGAGGGAATCCGTGCTTTCCTTCGCCGGCTGAGGTATACGGAGGGCTGTTGACTGTCCGGGGCGGGCACTTCATCGGGAATCGCCCCAGGGCCGCTCGGTCGCGGCTCTGTCTGGCGCGGAAGGCGAGACAGCATCGTCTTCATCAGCGCCATTCGACTGATCGTGGCCTGGCAGTCGCCTGCCCGCGTGCCCATGCTCAGACAGCTGACCGGCACCCTCGGTATGGCTGGAAGCATCCTCGGCACGGTGCCTCTGTCGTCGGCGCTCCATGCCTTCGGTTGGACCACCACTTTCACCGGAACGGCATCGCCCGACTTCACGTCGGCCGACGGGGCGAGCACTGGCCACTTCTCCTCCAGCACCACCGTGCCCAACACATCTCCTCAGTCCGTGGTCGTACCGCAGGGAGACAATCTCCGCTGCGGCCAGATTCCACGTAACTGATACGAACGCCGTGCGCACCGCCCGGCCCATTTCCCCGATCGCTTGGTAGGTGGGGTGCTTGGGACCGCCGCGGGTGAAGCGCTGTAGGACCTGCTCGGCCTCGGGCGATGCCCAGACGCAGGGCGGTGGTCCCTCGAACGCGTCGGTACCGCTGGCCTTGTCGTCCTCGGAGGCTGCGGAGCCTGTGCCGTCTCCCTCTTCGCCATCGGGCTCACGCTCGGCCTCGCCGGTCCGCACCTCGCCTTCCTCCCCGTCATTCCCATGATCCTCATCGGGACCTGGAGAATCATCCACTGGAAGAAGCGGTTCGACCCTCAACACTGACGGTGACACTCGTCGCGCCGCCCTCCCAACACAGAGCGTGTGTTGGAGTACGACGCCGCAGGGCAGCCTCGTATGACTCGCCCGGGTGTGAAACCACGTGACGGCGGCCAGCTCGATACCCCGCCCCTCTACACAGGCTCTCCGTTCCTGTTCTGCCCCACAGCTGTGCGCCTTGGGTCCCCATCCCCCGACGCACTGCCGGCACGGCTATCGGGCCCGTCAGCCTCTCTGGCTAGAGCCGTTCCCCCCCGCCAGGGGCCGATCGGCTGACAGTACTGGGGGCGTCCGCTCGGCACTCTGGAAGCGCTGGCTCGAACCGCAATGTGCAGCACACCGAGCATCCGTCAGGAGCCGACTGTCTGCCTGTGCGGGAAGCGCCCGCTCCATTGAGTCCCGAGCCGCGAGGCTTCCTCTCCCCCGGCACGGGCCTGCCAGACGTAGACCCGGTACCGCACGCCCCCTCACGAAGGCGAACACCTTATGAGTGACCGCACCATGACTGCGGCCGATACGCCTGTCGCCGGCACCCCCCACGTCGATGCCGGAGACGCCGGGTACCGCAAGGACCTCAAGTCGCGGCACATCAACATGATCGCCATCGGCGGCGCCATCGGTACGGGCCTCTTCCTCGGAGCGGGCGGCCGGATGGCCAACGCCGGCCCCTCGCTCTTCATCGCGTACGCCCTCTGCGGCATCTTCGCCTTCTTCGTCGTCCGCGCGCTCGGCGAGCTGGTCCTCCACCGGCCCTCCTCCGGCGCCTTCGTCTCCTACGCCCGCGAGTTCATGGGCGAGAAGGGCGCCTTCACCGCGGGCTGGCTGTACTTCCTGAACTGGTCGACCACCGCCATCGCGGACATCACCGCCGCCGCAACCTACGCCCATTTCTGGGCCATGTTCAGCAATATCCCGCAGTGGGTCCTCGCGCTGATCGCCCTCGCTGTGGTCCTCACCGCCAACCTGATCTCGGTGAAGTACTTCGGCGAGATGGAGTTCTGGTTCGCGATCATCAAGGTCGGCGCGCTGCTGCTCTTCATGTTGATCGGCATCTTCCTCGTCGTCACCCAGCACGACGTCGGCGGCCACACCCCGGGCCTGTCCACCATCGCTCACCACGGCGGCATCTTCCCGAACGGCGTCATGCCGATGCTGCTGCTCATCCAGGGCGTCGTCTTCGCCTACGCCGCAGTCGAGCTGTGCGGTGTCGCCGCCGGTGAGACCGAGAACCCCGAGAAGATCATGCCGAAAGCGATCAACTCGATCATGTGGCGCGTCGCCCTGTTCTACGTCGGCTCCGTGGTGCTGCTCGCCCTGCTACTGCCGTACACGGCCTACACCGGCGACCAGAGCCCCTTCGTCACCGTCTTCAACAAACTAGGCATCCCCGGCGCCGCGAGCATCATGAACCTCGTCGTGCTCACCGCCGCCCTCTCCAGCCTCAACTCCGGCCTCTACTCCACCGGCCGGATCCTGCGCTCGATGTCGATCTCGGGCTCCGCGCCCAAGTTCACCGGCGTGATGAACAAGGGCGGCGTCCCCTACGGCGGCATCCTGCTCACCGCGGGCTTCGGCATCGTCGGCGTCGTCCTGAACTACGTGATGCCCGGTAAGGCCTTCGAACTGGTCCTAAACTTCGCCTCCATCGGTGTCATCGGCACCTGGGGCATGATCATGGTCTGCTCGCTGCTGTTCGTGAAACGCGCCAAGGAAGGCCGCCTCACCCGCCCGGCATACCGGCTGCCCTGGGCCCCCTGGACGCAGATCGTCACGCTGGTCTTCCTCGCCTCCGTCCTCGTCCTGATGTGGATGGACGGCGGCATCAGCCGCACCACCATTGACTGCCTGCCCCTGATCGCGCTCGCCCTCGTCGGCGGCTGGTTCACGGTCCGCAACCGGGTCCGGCGGATCGCCGCCGAGCGCCAGGACTCCTGCCCCGAGCGGCCAACCGGCTAAGACCGTCCTACCTTCTTGGTCGGGTTGAGCGAGATTCATAGGGTTGGCTCGCCCAGGGGGCGGAGTGTGGCTTTAGGACCGCCGCTCTCGTTGGCAGGGACACCTGGCCGCTCGACATCCCGCGACGACTCGGCCACTGGTGCTTCGAGCCGGCGCCTTCTACGGCTCCGCCCTGCCCCGCCCCAAAGCTTGACCAAACCGGCGTCCGCCGGGGCGGGAGCGGTGGGGCCGGTGTTGGTCCGGACGCGGGGCAACTCCCAAAATTGCCCCATCAGGATCGCTCGACCCACTTGGGTTCTTTCTATGGCCACACCCCCGAGAACGGAAGCGACGCTTGTTCCGCAAGCATGGGCACGACAGCCTCGCACTCGAATCCACCGACCATCGCGAAGCCGATAAGCCCTCACCGACCGGACTCTTTGGGCAATACGATCAGCACGACCGTCTACCTCCGCTCCTCGCCACCGGAACTTTTTCTCCCTTATGGTCGAGAGTGACTTCGGCAGTGGTTTTCCGCGCCGACACCGGACCTGTCCCCGGCAGGGGAACTTCTCGCACCCAAGGCGCCCGATAACACGCTCGGCCGACGGCGCGAACTCCGAGATGAGGAATCAAGCATGACCATGCCACTACCAAGCGAGTGCGTCCACCTAAGGAAGCTCGCTCACATAGATCACCCAAAACTCTGTTTCACATGCTGCACTCTGTACGGGTCCTGGAAATTTGGAGACGATAGCGGATATTGGAGTATTGGCGACCACGAGGAACTGCAAATCTGCGAGGACTGCATTACACACCTCTTGCAGACGAATCCCAAATGCCCTATCTGTCGGGCAGACCTCCACACCGGCGATGCCGCCCCGCCTCTCCACCACCAGGAAGCGCTCACTGCCGAGGAGTTGGAGGCGATCGCGCTTGACCAGCAGGTCAACCCTCAGGTCGTCGCGTGGTACCAGGAGAATGATGTTCTTCTTGAGAATGACAACGGTGCCCAGTACACCCACGGGCAGGTCCAGGACCGCTGGATCAACGAGAGCGACGACGAGCACGACCGAGTAATCGACATCGACATCGATGCCAATGACGACTATGTCATTGAGAGCGGCGGCGACACGCGCTGATCTGCGGAGCCACCGATGGCCCCAGAACCGCCCGTAGGCCAGAGGACATCAGTCCCCGACGGGAGAGGCTCCTGTCTGTTCGTCAACCGGCTTCGGCTTAACGGGGTTGCTCCTGCTTCCCCGGGGACGTTCCGCGACGCGGGACATCCCCGGTTAGGGCAGAGGCGGCGAGGTGCCCTCTGTTCCCGCGCTGCTTGGATGAGCTGGCCGGGTACCTCGGACAGCGACTGTGCGCGGCTGGATGGAAAACCGGGTGCTAACTGCGGCACAGGCGCCGCCGATCGGTAGGAAGTTCCGTATCCCTAAGGAACCAACGAGACGAGACCCTCGTGGTAACGAACAGGGGACTTCAGACATCGCTCAACACCCGAGCCTCTGACTGACACGAGGCCTGTGCTCCATTACCCGATCCGCGGCAAGACTGAGCAAGTCGGTGAAACCGTGCACGAACAGCTGACCGACTTCACCCTCCTTCACACCGCCCATTTCAGCATGGCCAACCATGCGCACCCATCTGAAATCAGCCAGGAGCGCGTATTCGCCAAACATCGAGGAGAGAACAATGGAAGCGAATCCCCGCCGCCAGCCGAAGAAGGTCGAGATCTTCGCGCAGTCGGACAAGGCCCTGACAGACTTCATCAAGCACGTCAAGGCGATGGAGGAATCCATCCTGCCAGGCATGCAAAAAATAGCAAAGGAAATCAAGGGCAAACTGGACACCAAATCCTTCCTGATCTCCTTCGAGGAGAAAACCGTCAATGACGCGAAAGGGATCGTGGGCGATTTCAGAAAGGCTTCCGAGATCGCAGATAAAGTCCTCAAGGATGCGCAGGGGCTAATAGAGCCGATCAGAGGAAAGCTTGAATTCGGCGTCACCACCGCACCGGACTTTGAATTCTTCAACAAGGTGAATCTAAGGATGCTCGCCGACGCTTCCGAGGCGCTCGACTCCTTACTGGACTCCGCAAGGGATCGACTTTCTCGTATCGATCCCGTGGTGGCACCGGTGCGCGATGGGCGAGTTGCCGGCAATTCCATGAAACAGCTTTACGCATTGTTCCACGTGGGCGAACGCCGAATCGCCGACCTCAGGGCCTACGCAACAAGAACCCAGGAATTCATGAGCGAATACGGTTCACTCGTCGACATAATAGGCGGACTCGAGTTTCAACTCAAGGAGCTGAATCGAGAGAATGCAGCTGCCGCGGCGGCGGCGGCGGCGAAGGGTCCGGGGTTGTTGAAAAAGGTTGACAGTGCTCTTTGCCTTTCTTGGGTGACGCTTTCCGATGAGGAGGACGCGCTCAAATCCCTCACGGCGACTCTCCAGCTCGCCATGCAGCGAATAGGTGAGATACAAGAGAGCGAGGTGGAACTCAAGGCACTGGGGTTCACAGAGGAAGGGGGGAATGATCGATTGGACGAACTCGCAAGGTTGATGACGCGAGCGCACGATGGGACCGCCCGCGCATTAACCAGCCTCTCCTCGGTTAATATAGAATTCAACGCAGGCGGTTTGGGTCATCGCGACTCGATCCTGGCTTGCACAACAGCTTGGAAGAAAGTAGAACCTTCGGAGGCACCCAAACTCGACGTCAATTGGGCCACCGACTGGCTTCACCAGGGATCCGCTACCGTGGGGATGCTCGGTCGATGCTCCCACATTCTATGGAGCCTCCGGGACACTCTCATGAGTGCCGGAATCGTCGAGGGGGACTGGACTCTTTCTCAGGCGTATGCGCAACAGCTTGAAGCAAGCCATTCGGACACGTATCTCATACCCGCGAGCATTTTGGAGGATCTGGCCAAGGGGATCCAAGTGGTCGATAAAACCTTCGAATCCCTCCAAAATTCACTGGACTTGCTGAACGCTGCCACAGCAGAATTCGATGCATGGAGAGCATCCTGAGAGTTTGTTGTGACCTCGTACCGGCCCGCTCGTGTGTGGCGCTCACCAGACACTCGACAGACCCAGATCGCCGTCAGGTCGCGCCCCTTTGACGGGCATCCGGGCCGTACATATGCGTCGCTGCCGTTCGCAAGGGGAGAAGTGACAGCCCTCGTCGTTGGTGCGGTGACACGGAAGAACGAGAGGTTCGCGAGGCGGCCGGGCCGCTGACGCGGGTCCCGGAATGGGCGGCAGCGGGAAAGGCCCTGGCGGGTTCCGACAACGGCCGCGATCGGCAAGGCACTCCGACGGTTGAATCCGGAGCGGCTGAAGGCGCTGTTTGCGCGGGGTGTGCCGGGCGGTGGCCGCCCGGGCCTCGCTCGTGCCCGGTATGGCGTCGCGGTGGGCGGCACAGTCCTTGACGTCCAACGCCGCGGACAGTGCCTTCCTCGGCCGGCCCGGCTCAGGCGCGGTGTTGGCCGAGAGCGAGGAGCAGTTCGCTGTGGACGGTATGGAAGTCGGGATACACCACGGCGTTGGGCACGATGTTGCCGGTAGGTGATGGCAAGTTCTCCGGCCTCGTGGGCGCGACCGCGGGGAGGAGGATCTCGATGAGGATGCCGATGGCGAAGTACTGGCCCGGCACCCGGTGGCCGACCCCGTCGGCCACCGGCAGTCCGCCGCGTACGAGGGTCTCGACTTCGTCTAGGCGTCCGCGACGGTAGCGAATGCAGCCAGGAGCAGGTAGCCGAAGAACGGGGGGCGCCATGCGATCCCTTGGTCTCGCATTCGGCGATGCCTTCGGCGAAGAGTCGTTCAGCGCAGCCGGACTGATCGCAAGACATGGCGGCCAGGACGGACTACGAAGCTCAGTTCTTGCCGTTCCGGGTGAGGGCCTTGCCGAGCGCTCCTTCGGCCCAGTGGCGTGCGGTGGGTGCGGGTTCGCCTCGCACCATGGCGCCCCAGGCGCGGAGTCCGAGGGATGTACCGTTCCGCGGTGCCGCGGGCTGTCAGTCGGGCCGCGGGAAAGGGCGGTTGATTCGGTGATCTCGGCCATGCGGTCCGAGTGGCCGCATGCCTGTGCCGGGCGGTAGGTGATGACTTCGCAAAGGACCCAGTCGAGGACGGACTCGTCCAGTGCGGCTCGTAGGCGGTGGCGGGTTCGGTGAGCAGTGCCGAACAGCCGAGTCCGTACAGGACGCCGGCGCGTTCCCAGGGCGGGTGGTTCCGCGCAGCGCCCGCTCCAGGCAGCGGCGGTGGCGTGGGGCGGCAGTTCTGGGGTAGTCGCGCGGGCGGCTTCGCGGAGTTGCTGTACGGCCAAGGGTCGATCCACCGCGGCCCACCTGACGGTGTGACAGGTGCTTCCTGGCCGGGGGCGACGAGGGCGTGGGAAACGGGGCCGTCCTTGCGAAGAGGTGAGACCACGGGAGGCGCGGAGTGGGCGGCTATCGGTGTCGAGTGGCGTGGCAGGCTGCGGCGCTCTCGTTCCCTCAGTCATCCGGCGCGTCCACCGATCAGTGGGTACCTCGTCCGCCGGAGATATCGACCATGGGAGGCAGTCTCGTGTGGACAGCCTCCCACGGAGCGGGAACGGCCTCGTTCTGGGTCGAGGCCCTGAGCAGAGGAGTGCCGTGCACCGTCTATTCCGTATCGCTGTCTCCGTTGCCGCAACCGCTTCCGTTCTCATAGCCCCCGCCACCGGTGCGTTGGCGTTGGCGCACCAGACTGGGAAGAAGCCATCCGGTGCCGAGCCCTCCCCCCTCTACCCGAATCTGGGGAACAAGGGATACAGGGTGGACAGCTACGACCTGGCAATGCGCTATCAGCCGCAGGACAAGCAGGCTCCGGTCTCAGCCACGACGGTCATCAAGGCCAAGACATCCGAGGCGTTGAGTTCCTTCACCCTCGACGCGGCGAGCCTTCACGTCACGTCGGTGAGCGTGGACGGCCAGGAGGCAGCCTTCAGTCTCGACGCCGCAAAGGAAAAGCTTGCGGTGACCCCCAAGACACCACTCGAAGCGGGCCACGCCATGGAAGTCAAGGTCGACTACAGCGTGGACCCTCAAGCCGGGGGCCGAGGTTGGATCAAGACGGGTAGCAAGGCGGGCTTCGCCGTCGCCGCGCAGCCGGACGGTGCGCACACCGTCTTCCCTTGCAACGACGTTCCCAGCAACAAGGCGGACTTCACCTTCAGCGTCTCGGTGCCCAGCAATAGTGATGACATCGGCGTGGCGAGCGGCCTGAAGACAGGACAGACGACCGAGGACGGCTTCACAACGTACCGGTACAAAAGCGAGCATCCCATTCCCACGGAGCTTGTTCAGATCGCCGCCGGCAATTACAAGATCGTCGATCAGCCCGCCGTCGATGGTGTGCCCATCCGGGACGTCGTCCCGCGGGACGCGGGGAGCAAGTTCGTCTACGCGCTCGGTCTCACCCCCGGCCAGCTCAAGTGGATTTCCGCTCCCGACCGCCTTGGGTCCGTTCCCGCTTGAGACGTACGGCATCCTGGCTGCCGACACCTCGGCGAGTCAGCCCTTCAATTTCACGGGGCTGGAGACCCAGACCCTCACTCTTTACAACCCCGCCTACCTGGCCAACGCGACCGACGAAAAGTTGATCGCGCCGCACATGATGCACGAACTGGCGCACGCCTGGTTCGGGGACAGCATCACGCCGAAGACATGGTCCGACAACTGGCTCAGCGAGGGTCACGCCAACTACTACGGGCTGAGCTACCGCTACGAGAAGGGCTGGCAGTCCGCAAACGGTGCCAAAACCATGGA
This sequence comes from Streptomyces sp. NPDC091376, assembly GCF_044757085.1. NCBI lineage: Bacteria > Bacillati > Actinomycetota > Actinomycetes > Kitasatosporales > Streptomycetaceae > Streptomyces > Streptomyces sp. NPDC091376. Next base: position 80,456 of record NZ_JBIVUF010000019.1, read on the forward strand.
GGAGGCCATGAAGCTCGCCTATCAGGCAGGCAACTCCTACCGTGAGATGTATGGGCCTGTGGCCCGGCCTAAGGACGAGTCCGCGATCTACAGCAACCAGGCCTATCTCGGCGGTCCCCTGGCCCTCTACGCACTCCAGCAGAAGGTGGGCGAGGAGAAGTTCCATCAGATCGAGACGACATTCATCAAGGACTACAAGGACAAATCCGCAAGCACGGACGACTATATCCGGGTGGCCGAGCAGGTCGCGGGCGACGATACCGGCACCTTCTTGAAGGACTGGCTCTACGGCACCATCACGCCGGAGATGCCGGGGCACCCTGACTGGAAGCCGGGCGCGGTGACCTCGCGGGCTCAGGATCCCGCGGTGATCCTTGCCGAGGATCCCTCGATCAAGCCCCTTCTGGAGGCCGGCACCCCTGGCTGATCCGCGGGTACGAGGGACGGTCCCCCGGCCCTTCGCCCGAGTCGGACCGTTCGGTCCCGGCCTGACAACACCTTCCTGTCCGAACCAACGGGCATACGGGCCGGGGCTGATCGGCGGGGAAGTGCGTCAGCCATGCGTGAGGCCGGTCGGATGAGGGTTCTTCTCGCGACGGGAAACCACAATTGTCCTGCATAAGTCACAACGCCCTCGAGGGATGGTCCATGGGCGAAGGTCTCCGCTTGTACGCCCGTCGTCCACCTGGCCGATGACGTCATCCTCCCGCCCGACTGGCAGGTCGCCCGGTTCAGAGGCACCAACTGACACTCGGGCGTCGCTATGGGCCTCCGGGGCCCGTAGCGACGACGATGCGCTGAGTCGCTGCCCAGCCGACGCCACCACGGGCCTGAGGCACACGACGACACCGACCCGCGCGTGTGGGGCCACTCCCCGCCTGTGCACACGGACCGACCCGGACGGACCATCCACTACGCGTTCCAGGAGGCTTGTCGCATGGGAGCAGGGCACGACCACGGACACACGCACGGCGGCCGCCCGCCGACGGGGACCGCGGCCGCCGCCTACCGGGGACGGCTGCGCGTCACCCTGGCGATCACGCTCGGCGTGATGTTCCTGGAGATCGCCGGCGGTGTGCTGGCCCACTCGCTCGCCCTGATCGCCGACGCCGCGCACATGGCCACGGACGGCCTCGGTCTCGCGATGGCGCTGCTCGCGATCCACTTCGCCGGCCGCCCGGCCGACGCCAAGCGCACCTTCGGCCTCGCCAGGGCCGAGATCCTCGCCGCGCTCGCGAACTGCGTACTGCTCCTCGGCGTCGGCGGCTTCCTGCTGTACGAGGCGATCCAGCGCTTCATCACCCCAGCCGAGACCAAGGGCGGGGTCGCCATCGCCTTCGCCCTCGTCGGTCTGGCCGCCAACGCGGTGTCGCTGTTCCTGCTGAAGCGGGGGCAGAAGGAGAGCCTCAACGTGCGCGGCGCGTATCTGGAGGTCCTCGCCGACGCACTCGGTTCGGTGGCGGTGCTGATCTCCTCGGCCGTGATCCTGACCACCGGCTGGCAGGCGGCCGACCCGATCGCCTCGCTGGTGATCGGCCTGATGATCGTGCCACGGACGCTCAAGCTGCTGCGGGAGACACTGAACGTGCTGCTGGAGGCGGCGCCGAAGAACGTCGACATGGCCCAGGTACGTGAGCACATCCAGGCCCTGCCGGGCGTCGTGGACGTCCACGATCTGCACGCCTGGACGATCACCTCCGGAATGCCGGTCCTGTCCGCGCACGTGGTGGTGGCGCCCGACTTCCTGGACGTGGTGGGCCACGAGAAGATGCTCCACGATCTGCAGAGCTGCCTCGGCTCGCACTTCGACGTCGAGCACTGCACGTTCCAGCTGGAGCCCAGCGCCCATGCCGAGCACGAGGCGGGCTACTGCCACTGAGGGACCTGTTGCAGGCAAGGGATCGACACATCGGCCCTCAGGACCTGGAGTTCAGCTGATTTCTCCCAGGATGTGTGGCCCGACGGCTTCGCGGAACCACAACCACGGTCAGCACGATGCCGTCCGCCAGGTGCAGACAGCCGTCCTTGCGGCGGAATCCGCGCCGCGTGCAGTTCAGCGACAACAGCGCATAAGGCCGCACTGGTCGAAATGGCCCGGAAGCACAGACGGACTGTGCTTCCGGGGCATAACCAACGTCAGTGCATCGACGTTCGAGGGCTACGGCAATCTTATCAGAAGAAGATTCCGCCTCCATTGTCGGAGTCGGAGTCACTACAATACTGCTCGTTCCTCTTCCTTTCCTTCTCCCGCGCCTTTGCTTCCATCTTCGCCTTTTCTCGCGCCTTAAATTCAGCCACCAGTGCCGCTAGGTCGTCGTCCTCGAGATTGGCGTGGCGCTCCCGGGAAGAAGTCTCTTCCTTCTTCAGTACCTCCACCACTTGAACATCCTCGGGGTCCACTACCACAAGCCACTGCCGCTCGGCTCGAAGCATGTAGACTCCACCAAATCCATTCTCTGCGGCAAAGTCGGTGAGTTGCTTTTGGTTCGCGTCTGCAGGCAGGGTGTCATGCGTGGTCTTGCTGGATGTCACGACGTAGATGTCATCGCATCCGTATTCCGACTGGACCGCCATCTTCACGATATCCTTCTGGCCTATATATTTCGCGACCACAACTGCACCGGCTGACCAGCTCCACGCATCTTGCAGATTCTTTGTCAAGTAAATACCCTCACCCTGGGCGTTGATACCCTCCTTGACGCCGAGCTTAAATCCCTGCTCTTCGATCGCCTTCGCAGCCGCGAGGTTCGTTCCATGGTAAAAAGTGGTGTGACGTAGATTTTCGGAAACCGCCCATTGCCGGGCTCGGCGACTCTGGCCAGAGGTAACATCGTAGCGATTCGCGTCATGGCTCTTCCTCTTGAACCCTTCGCCACTCCCCCAGCACCATTCGTACGCCCGCTTGAGTACTGGCTCTCCCAGAAGGCCGGAGTTGGGCACTTGGAGCGACACCCATTCCTCTCCCTCGTTGACGAAACCAATCGCTTCCGGCGTGGCACTGTCCACCCAGTAGACATCAGCCGAGACCTCGAATGACCCCGCCGCGGAATCATCGCTAGCACGCCACCAGTAATCATGTGGGTTTACATTCGACATGACCTGGTCCCCTTCCACCCGCCAGGCCCGCCAGTATTCATTTTCAGTGACGTTCCAATCTTGTGCGTCCGAGTTCCAAACTCGCTCGGTCGTACGGGTGCACTGAACCACGCAGCCGGTTACCTCCCCGTATACCAGCCAGTTGGCGGCGAGCCAACAGTCCCCAGTCGACGGGTTTGGAGAAACTTCCGTGATCTCCGCCTTGATTTCTGCGTACGACGTTTCCATGCGATTCTTGGCCTCTCCAGGTATCGAACAACGTCTCGCCGCATGAGACACCCTGGGCAGGTGTCTCACTGTGACTGACTGCAGAAGTGAACTTCGCCTTCAAGTAAAGAGGCAGAAGCATCGAGGCAGACGGTGGACCTGGTTCACTGCCTGCAAGGCTGCCCAAGAACATCGCGAAGAGCCTGAAAAACAGTGAACGCAGACTCACCGCCGACGGAGCATGGGCGACCGGAGATCCGGGGGGTGTCTCTATGTCCTTCGTCAAGGACGTGGCGCTAGGTATGGGGCTGTTGGGGATGGTCATGCCGCGAGGGTGACGGTGGGGGTCCGGGACTCGTAGAAGTGCCGTCGCGGAGCATGGCGAACAGGACGCTGATGCGTTGGCGGGCGAGTCGTTTGCCGCGGACTCGTTGCCGGTCGTAGTAGGCGCGGGAGGCGGGGTCGGCGTTCATGCAGGCGAAGGCGGAGAGGAACATCGCGCGTTTGAGCTGCCGGTTTCCGCCGCGCGGTGCGTGCTCGCCGTGGATCGAGGTCCCCGATGACTTTGTCGCGGGGGCGAGGCCGGCGTAGGAGGCGAGGTGGGCGGCGCTGGGGAAGCCGCTTCCGTCGCCGACGGTGACCAGCAGGACGGCGGCGGTCCTGACCCCGACTCCCGGCATCGAGACATCCGATCGGTCTATGGCGTCAAGCCGCGGCCGGTAGCGGGGCGGGGAAGGCGGTGTTCTCGTCGTAGTTCTGGCGTGTGATGAGACAGTGGTGAAGTTGGCCGAGGAGCCGGTTGAAGAGGTTGCGCGGGGCGGCTGTGTGCCGGTCCCCGACATTTCGACGGCGGTCGTAGTGGCCGCGAGCTCCGCGGGATCCGGACAGAGCGGCGAAGGACCAGACGTAGCCGACTGCGGCCAGTCGCTGGTTCTTCACCTTGCGGTGGTGGACGATCAGGCTCTTGCCGGAGGCTCTGGTGATGGGTGCCGAGCCGGCGGTCGGAGCGTCCTGAAGGACCGGGCGGCCATTCCCCTTGAGCCATCAACGGCACACAGTCATCAGCCACACCCGGTCCTCCCGGACCGCCTCACATTCTTAGGGACACAGTCATACCGGGCCCGGAGGCCAGCGGCCCCATTGCAGGACCGCGAAAAACATAACGGGGACAGGAAGCGACCCCGTCAACGTCGGAAGCCGGTGAGGTAGTTGTCGCGACGGGCGACTGCAATGAGCCGCTCGATCAGGTCGCGATGCCGGACGAATTCATCCTGCCCGGCGCGGGCCATGTCGGCCCATGCCTTCGCGAACGAGCAGTCGACGTCGGTCCCCGGGTCGCATCCTCGATGCCGGCTGCCTGGAAACCTGCGCGCAGGGCGTCGAGTGCGTACCACGTCACGCAGAAGTCCGTCGCGAGACTGAGGGCCGACGCGAATGAAGTGGCGCTTGGTATGCCAGTCCCTGTGTGACGACGGTGCTGGGGAACGCCGGGGCGATCGGGTTGATGACCGGGATCACCTGGTCGCCTTCGGGGAGGGTCAGTCAACCAGTAGAGATCGTCCGCGGACGCGTACGGGTACGTCCGAGCGGCCGCCTGCGGCAGATCCCAGGACACGTAATCCCGCATGCCAGCCTCAGTGCGCACCAAGCCACTCCGCTCATCCAAACGAGATGACGTACCTGCGCATACCGCTGATGCGGGTTCACCGGAGAGCTGAAGGGGATCGCAAACGTGATGTCCTGAGGCATGATTCGTCCTTCCCTCACCGTCACTGACAACCCCATTCACCGCGGGCTGGCTGCAGCCCACACCGGAGGAAACCGCTCCCGGGCCAGCGTGCAATCCCGTCGCCCCCGCCCGGCACGCGAACCCCGCATTCCAGCTCGAAGGCGTCGAACCTGCCGCTTTCAGGATGGCGGAAACCCGCCGGTCGTAGGCGTGTGTGGCAAGGCGTGCCCCCGCGGATGGCGGCTCACCGGACCATTACGGCCATCCGCGCCCTCCCGCAACGCGGGACTCATTGCGCGGCGACGCCAAACGCGTCACTTCCCGTTCCCGGTACGGGGCGAGAACATGAGCTCGGCCAGGCGTTCGACCACCGCAGCAGGCTGGGGTTACTGCGTCGGCTCCGACCTCGGCTTGGGCCACTTGACGCCCTCCGACGCTTTGGCCCGGGATCCGGCGAAGTCCCGGATAATTTCCCACGGTGGAACCGGGGCCGACGTGTGATCGAAGAGAAGTTTGAGCTCGCCTGCGCGAATGGACTCGGTCGGCGAGGGAGGTCGCTGGTGAGCGTTTCGGGCAGGGTCCGGGCCCTTCGGGCACAGCGCTCCCGTGTGCCGGCGTGGACTCCGGCACACGGCGGTACAGTGAAACCGTGGGGGTGTGGCGGAACTGGCAGACGCGCCGGATTCAAGTCCCGGTGTCCGATGGACGTGAGGGTTCGATTCCCTCCACCCCCACCAGCGTGGCCGGCCCCACCGAGGGGGCCGCTCGCACCGGACGCGATGGAGCACCGGCGCAGTACTGGGAGCGATCCCCTCGGGGCACGGTCTGTTGCCTCGCCTCAGCGAGTCGGCGCCTAGCAGCCCTTTCCGGCTCGCCGGCGTAACCACCCGCGAACCACGCCCGTCGGACACCTCGCCGGTCCGGGCGGGCGGTCCTCTCCTCGTCGGGACCTTCTTGGAAGCGACTGCACCGTCAAAGGCCACCGCGAGAACGAGCAGCGGGCCCGCTGCTCGTTCGTGTGCGGGCTTCCGTGGGATGCGTCGCGATCGAAGTCCTGGACGCGAGCGGTCGAGGGGTACGCGTTGCGAAGCGTGCCGAAGCTCGGCTGTTCGGGGTGGTGGGCTCAGGTGTCGTTCCTCGGCGACTACGATGTCGACTCGGTCATCCCTGAGCCACCACGAGATCGTCTCAGTTCACGGAAGGCGGCCATTGCCCTGTGAGCTCCTGATGCCAGGGACCGATGAAGTTCAGTAGCTGGACGACGGTCTGCTCTGCGGATCGATCTTCGGAGCTGCTTTCGCTGAGAAGGACTTGCTGCACGTCATCCGGGAATACTTCATTGACGAAAGCCCAGTAGACCGCTCGATACTCCTCAGAAATGTCAGAAGGAGTATGCGTGTTGATTTCGAGGTCGGAGTAGAATTCACGCAGACGGTTCGCAAAATGTTTATGCGGGTTCGGAGGAACAGGGCAGCCCAGGAGCGAGTAGTAGTCATTCATGATCATTTCGCGGAGGCTGCCCGCCCACATTGCATCGGGGCCGCCGGGAATCCGAGGGTACTGCATTTCCATGTTTTCACTCCATGAGGGCTGTTCGCGCGCATTCTCGAGTCTTTCTCCTAGGATGACAAATCGCACGATGAACGTATGGCCTCACGGTGCAGCGGTTCGCTCCCGGACTGATTCCCTTCCAGCCAGTCGCCGCGCGTACTAAACGCGTGGCGCTTTCGCGCATGACGAACGCGCTACCGTCACGTCCGAATCCTTGACCGACCTTCGAGGCCGAGCGGAAAAGCGCGCCATGTGCTGCCCGGCAGCGTGCAAAGCCCACAGGATCATTTCGAGCGAGCGGCTCACACGGTCCGAGGTCGCGAACGGCACACCCTCCGCATCGGGGCGTGCAACAGCGATCCGCATCGCGGCCCACGACCGTCAAGCGTGGCCCGACCAGCCGCCCCGCGGTCGACACCACCCCAAGCTCGATTGAGACCGCTGTGAAGCGGTGGCCTTGGATGTCGAACGTCCGCCGCTGATCGATACGCCTGTCGCGCGGCGCGTGAGACCTCTGCGTCCCGGAAAGCAGGACCCCCGCGCGGCGTTGCCGCGTGTGGACGGTGGATCTCGATCTCGCGGCCGCCCCACGCCACTGCCTCTGTGAAGCACCAGTCTGGTGAACGCCGGAGGGGGACCGGGCCCTGCAAAGCGCAGCGCGAACGACTCCGGTAGGGGGAAGGGCGGACCATACGGCCCTGCCTCCGTCCTCTGGCCATGCCGAGCCGATCGCAGAGCCTTAGCGTCGACCGCGGCAGTCGTTGGTGATCCGCGATCACGACAGCCTGTGACGTGCCATCAATTACCGGATTCGTTCCAGACGCTCGCGTACACGCGCTGCAGGAGGTCTTCATGTCGGCTATCGCGGTCCGCCCGGGCACAGCGCAGGGAAGCAGAGGGCCACGCAGGAAAGGCGGATGTCCGTGGTGGGTGACGCTGCGGGCCTGGCTCGCTGCCCTGACTGTGCTGGCCGGATTGGCCGTCCCGGTCGCGCTGGCCGCCCCGGCCACTGCGCAGCCCCCCGGGCCGGGTACCTTCGCCTACGTCGCCAATGGCAACTCGGACAACGTCTCGGTCATCGACACCGCCAACAACACCGTCGTCGACACGATTGACGTCGGCGACACGCCGAGAGGCGTCGCGGTCACCCCGGACGGCCGCTTCGCTTACGTCACCAACAGCGAAGCGGACACGGTCTCGGTCATCGACACCGCCAACAACACCGTCGTCGCCACGATTGACGTCGGCGTCCTCCCTATCGGCGTCGCTGTGGCGGCCACCCCGAACGGCCCGTTCGTCTACGTCAGCAACGCTGACTCGGACAACGTCTCGGTCATCGACACCACCAACAACACTGTCACTGCCACCGTCCCCGTCGGCCAAGGACCCAGTGCGGTGGCAGTAGCGGCCACCGCGGGGGGTGCCGTCGTCTACGTCGTCAATGCAGACTCCGACTCGGTCTCGGTCATCCGTACCAGCGACAATAGCGTCATCGCCACCGTCCCCGTCGGCAGTGACCCCATGGGCGCCGCGGCGACCCCGGACGGCGAGCATGTCTACGTCACCAACCAACAGTCGAACAGCGTCTCTGTAATCCTTACCGGCGCGAACACCGTCATCGGCGTGGTCGGCGTCGGCTCCCGCCCGACAGGTGTAACGGTGACCCCGGGCTCCCCGACCCTTCCCGACCCCCGCGTCTACGTCACCAACGCCCTCTCGAACAACGTCTCGGTCATCAATACCTTCAACCACAGTGTCATCGCCACCGTCCCCGTCGGCAGTGAGCCCTTCGCAGCTGCCGCCGCTCTCGACGGCGGCAGCGTCTACGTCGCCAACACCGGTTCGGACAACGTCTCGGTCATCGACACCACCAACAACACCGTCACCGCCACCGTCCCCGTCGGCCAAGGACCCAGGGCGGTGGCAGTCGCGAGAGTCACCACACCGGTGCCCGTACGGACACCGACCACGCTGACGCTCACGGCGAAGAAGACAAAGAAGGGGCACGGCAAGCACGACGCGCGGGCCGGCCACACCCTGACGCTGACCGCCCGGCTGACCGCCGAAGGCACGCCCTTGGAAGGCGAGGACATCACCTTCACCATCGACCGCACCCCTCCGGTCACCCTGTGCACCGAGACGACCGACGCGCAAGGCCAAGCCTCCTGCACGATCCGCGAAAGGCGGAACGAGCACATCTGCTACACCGCCGACTTCCTAGGCGACGACACCTTCGAGCCGTCCACCGCCACCCTCTGCGGTAGGGACAGCCACGGCAAGCCAGGCCGCCCGAAGTCCCCACTGTTCAGTGAAGGCGGCGTCGGAGCCGCTGGCGACGGCGCAACCGCCGGGCCGCCGCACATCCGGTGACCTCACCTCCGTCTGTCGAGGACACTGCGGCCCTTTCCCACAAGGTCATCCGTTTCCTTCGCCGCCCGAGCGCTGCGGAGGAAACGGTCTCGGTCTCTGCGCGGTTTCGGCGGCCGGCGAGGCTTCGCCTTCGCCGACTGCTTCCAGGGCGGGTGCCTCGCAACGGTTCTCATCTCGCTGCCCGAACGTGACGTGGCGGACGACCCTGCGTAGAGCTCTCCGGCAGGACAGGGCGGTCCCTGGCGTCAGCGCCGCCGGGGCCTCAAAGTCGCCTATGCCACCGCGCTGGTGCGGCCGGGGCCTTCCCCCATGCCGTGGGTGAGGGCGAGTCGAACTTCCGCCGTCGAACGGGAGCTGCCGCTGCTCCAGCTGTCGGGTCGGCGACAGTGGACCGGGCCTAGGTCGATCCCGGCATCGGTTTCCAGCCGGGAGGACGGTCGATTGGTCACGAATTTGACGTAGCCAGCCGACCTTGCACAGCGGGAGGCGTTCGGCCCTTCCAGAGGTCTCTCGCCTACGGACCGCTCGGGCTTCACACCATGCTTCGCTCCTATATCCGCTCACCCTCGGTTGCCCCTCGTGCCCGGAGCATCAGCTCGGTTACCTGCCACCACTGGCGCATTGAGCGATCTTCCCACAGGGGCATTTTTCGATTGCCCCATGGAGCTTTCCCCTTGACAGCTTTGACTGCCTCTCCGCACCGTTCTGCCAGAACGCGGCACGCTTACCCTTGGCGACAAACTTCCCATCACGCCGAAAGATCCGCGAAACATGTTCATTTCACCCGAGGCCAGAGCGGCGCTCGCCGCCATCGCCGACGCCACAAGAGACATGGACCAGCAGGACGCAGTTGACGTAACATTCCTGCTTGAAGGCGCACAGGCTATTTGTGATTCCGTTGAGGCTCTGGCCGATGGCGATCAGTCCGAGATCACCGCGGAACACATCCAGACGGCTCGCGAATTCATCGAGAACGGGACCGCCGCAGAATTTGACGACATGCTGAGTGGGACATATGCCTTGCACTTTGACGGCCAGGGCGACATGATGGCACATTTCGATGCCCTCCGCGTGCAAGTGAATCACTTGGCGGCTTACCTCTCCGAACTCGCCGAGAGAGACGCACCCCAGTCGGGTTACGCCCATATCCGGGCGCTGAGCACCGAAGAATCCCCGAAAGACTGCTTCACATGCTGCGTCCGGCCCGGCGTCTGGACGTTCGGGAACAAGGACGGCACAGGAGACGTCATCGCGCATGACATCGACATGCAGATCTGCCAAGACTGCGTTCTGCACCTCTTGGAAACGGACCCCAGGTGCCCGACCTGCCGGGCAGATCTTTACACCGGCGAGCCCGGACCAGCCCTGTCTCAGCAGGCCTCACTCACCCCCGAGGAGCTGGCTTGGATAGCGGAGAATCGGCGTCAGAATCCTCAGCGATAAGGCAACCGCTCCGGGGAGTACGACCGTGGCTTACGGCTTGAGCGTCCACGCGAGAGTCGGACGGATGGTATGAGGCCGTAGCAAAGTAGCGTCCCAGGCGAACGGAGACGTGGTGCGGCTGACAGCCGCACCACGTGTACCGCCGAGACGACTTCGCTACGGGGCGCACGGTGGCCAACCGGTTCAGCCCGGAACCTCCCAGGTCCCTCACCGCCCCGGAGGGACGGCGGTCCGGGAGAGCAGATCAAAAGCCCGCCGGCCGGTACCAATGGACCGCATTGGTGTACAGGACGCGGCGTGCTTGGCTTGCTGGAAGGCATGCATTCACAAGGTCGAGGCCAGCCTGGGTGAAGGGTCGTTCGGCTCGGGTAGAGGGAAGATCCGTGCCGAACATGAGCGCGTGAGGGTCGACGTCGCAGATCGCCTGCAGGGCTCGCGGGACGTCGAGGTCGCCCCGCGAGAAGCCAGTCGCTTTGACGCGGACACCGTGCTCCACCAGGCTCAGCAAGCGTGGGAGGCCGCGCGTTGACATCCCAAGGTGATCGATGCTGACTCTGGGGAGCCTTTCGAGCGTGCCCGCAAGTTGGGCGCGTCGGCCAGGTCGACGTATAGCTCTACGTGCCAGCCCGCGAGATCGTGCACGCGGAGGGCTGTCTTCTCCAGGTGTTCCACGGTTTCCGAGCCGCCTCGGTAGAGATTGAACCGGACCGCTCTCACGCCGGCATCGTCAAGGGTGCGGATTTCGTGGTCTGCGGCTGTGGAGGGCAGTTGCGTGACGTCGACGAAGCCCGCTCCAAGTCGGTTCAGCGCGTCGATGAGGTACGACTGGTCGAAGGCCTGAAAGGAGCCGGAGACCACGGCGCCCGCTGTGGCGCCTAGATCACGTGCCCAGGCGAAGTAATCCTCCACGGTGAACGGGAGGGGAAGGTAGCCAGCATTCGGGACGAGGGGAAACCGCTCGTCGATGATGTGCAGGTGCGCGTCGAAGATCGGCGGTACAGGGCCGCCCCCGGCCGGGGCTACCGCTTCCCAGCGGAGAGGTGCCATCGCACCCCCGGAGCGACGATCCAACGCCAGCGAGACTTCAGGCTACTCCCCCATACGCCCGATCGCCCTTCGCACCATTGTGCCGGAGGGTGCAGACACCACAACGGTAATGGAGCCGGATGCTACCGAATGATGGTCAGTAGCCCTGCTAGCGTGCCAGGATTTCAGCGTTGCTACAGACCTCTATGGTGAGCTTGTTCTCGGCAAACGAGCGCAGAGCATCCATGATATTTTACAAATCCGAATCTCTCGCTGCACATTGAGCCACCGCAGCGATGACCTGCAGCTCGATTGCCACATCGATGGCGAGAGCAATTGATCTACAGCAGTGTCAGTCGTCCGGATCCAGGGACTCGTCCACTAGGCACAAAGACGGAACGAGCTCTTCTCGAGATCAACCCACCCTGCTTCCCCTTGCCCTGGCAGACTCGAATTCAGCCTTCAGTCGCCTAGGGATCGGATCCCAACTGATTGTGCTGCGGAATTCGATTCGCGTCACGTAAAGGCGAGGGCCAGGGTAACGGCGTTACCGGCAAGATAGAGAGCTGTCGTCACCGTAACAGCAACGTAATTGACATGCCGAGCGGTACGGGCGCGCGCTTCGTCGTTGGCGGTCCACACAAGGTAGGTCGTGACAGCAACGCCGATCAACAAGTAGAGGAGGGTGATCAGGTGGATCTGATCGATCAATGTCACACCGAACGGGGCTGCGCCCGAGACGGATGTCCGAAGGTTGACCACGACAGCGAACAAGGCGGCTCCGAGGATTCCGAACCGCGGAGCCGCGACCTTCATGAACTCGGGCGACCAGATGAAATAGGAAATGAGGGCGATGAGGAATGCGACATACACAGGCCACGCCTGTCTGATGAATCCGGCGACGTCGACTCGCGCGATGCCGATTTCGATCACGAATTGACTATAGCGACTACTCTTCCCTTGGGTGATCCGAGGATCTCCGAATGAAGTCTTGTATGTATGCCTGTCCACTTTGACTTGGAATTTTGTAATTTCGAATCCGCCGAGTTGGATGGCGGCCGGATCGTAGCCGGAGTTGACGGCATCTGCGACGTACGAAAATTCCGAATCACTGAGTTCGGAGTCTTCCACCAGAATTCTGATGTTTTGCTTGTCGAAAGGGTACTCGCTCAGGTCGAATTCCTGTCGAAATGTTCCCGAGATCTTGACCTGCGACCAGTATTTGTCGCCGACTTTTTCGAGAGAAGCAGAACTCTGACTCACCTGGGTGGCATTGACGAAATCCAGGCGTCGCGTGGCATCCATTTCATCGTGCGGGCATACAGCCCAAAGCCAGAAGTCGGCGTTAACTGTTCGAGGAGATACTTCGAAATCATATAGATCCGTGACGTAGGCGCCAATACGGCATGTTCTGGCATCCGCCATCGTCTCCTGCGGATCGTGCGCCAAAGCGATCAGCACCAATAGCCCGAACAGGCCAAGGAGCCGCCCCGCGAGATGCTTGTACGATCTAGACGCCTTAACTGGATGGGCCGTGGTTTTCCGGGTGAGGCGGCGTCGAGAGATCTGCACAGCCATACGCTACGACCGCCACGGCGGCCGTGGGCGGACCGGCTTGCGGCTTCAGGCAACCGAGTGGAAATGGCAACGCCGTCCCGCCTCGACCTCGCCGACATCACCCTCGCCCCAAGCCCACACGCCAGGGTGGAAAGGCTCCCTACGTTGTGCTGTGGGACCGGGTGAGCCCTTCGTTTGGTTGACCCCCAGGGGTGCCCGGGGGGTGGTTCAAAAGGCTCTGCCGTCTGTGGCTCGCACTGATTGGCCGCCACCGGAGGCGACAAGGCCGTCTTCGCCACCCGTCACCGCCTCGCCGGCTTCGGCGACGTCGCCCCGGTCCCGCGCGACTCCGGAAAGATCAGCGGCAACCTGCGACGCCCGCAGCGATACAACCGACGGCTCCAGCGTGTCCTCTATACCTCCGCATTGTTCAGCATCCGACGGTCCGAGGAGTCCCGCCGCTTCTACGACCGCAAATGTGCCGAGGGCCAGCACCATACCCAAGCCCTCCTCGCCCTCGCCCGCCGCCACGTCAACGTCCTCTGGGCCCTCCTCCGCGACGGACGGTGCCACGAGCTCACGCCGCCAACAGCCCTCGCGGCTTGACAGACGACATCAGGGAGTGCATCAACGATGCCGTGATCGCGCGCTGCGCGGATGTCGTTGACGGCTCCGTCGTGGTCCCGTTCATTGACTTCTTGTCAGTCTGGCGTTGGCCAGTTGGTGCACCCACTGGGGGGTGTCCTCTCCCCGCCTGCAGTGAGCGGCGGCTTCGCGGGTATACCACGAGAGGATGGAGCGGATGCGTTCGATGATGTTTCTGGTCATCGCCATTTCTTCCGGTTCAGGTTGGCTGTGAAGGGCTGCGGGTGGTCTCTCGGCTTTGGCATGGGGTGAGGCGATCGCTATGCCAAGTCGAGGGATCTGTCCCAGGGGCGGTTGCCCTGTGGTCGTCTCTTGCTCGGGTCGTGGAGAGGAGCGCGCACGCGATTCCGGCCGCTCCTTCGAGCATTCCGGGCGCGTTGAGGGCGAGGGGTGGGCCCTCTGTCGGTGTTCCCGCCGGTGTGGTGGTGATGAGGCGGCGGAAGGTGAAGTCCGCTTGGCTGTCGGCGTAGGGGGTGGGGCCTTCGAGTTCCCACTGGTCTTGGTCACGGGCCAGGGCCGCGTTGAGGACGGTGATGGCGGTCCGGCACCAGTCCGGCAGGCGAAGGGCGACGCCGACGTGGTGGACGGCGGCTGCGACGCCGGGGGAGCCATAGCACCAGGCGTTGCGTGTGTAGGCGGACGTATCGCGTTGGCGGGCGGTCTGCTGGGCCAGGCTGACCGGGGCGGGCCAGTAGGGGCCCGCGTCGTCGTGAAGGAGCCAGTCCAGCAGCCATCGCGTGATGTGTTCGATGGCGTTGCGCTGGCCTTCGACTTCGCGGCGGTGGTTCAGCGCCGAGCAGAGCGCCGCGAGGGGGCCGGTGATGCCGTGGGCCATGCCGAGGACATCGGTTGCCCTGCGTGCCAACCGTGTGAAGGACAGGGCCCGGTCGAACCGCGCTGGCGCATCGGGCCCGTCGATCTTCTTGATGAAGACTCCCACGCCCCCCGAGGTGATCCCGTCCCAGTTCTCGTTACGGCCTGGGAAAGCCACGAGGCCGCCGCGTATCAGTGATCCCCAGCCGTGGCGCTCGATCACCGCTTCGATCTCGGGCACGCCTCGCGGGTCGGAGGGAGCGATCTCCGTAACGGCCGACATTTCCGCTCCTGATCCTTGAGACGTTGAAACCCTGCGAACCAACGTGCCCGATACCTGCCCTATCGGGCATGTGCTGTTCAGTGGATCCGCCGGTGGACAGCCTCTTCCCCCGCCCCGTCGTCTCTCCTCACCCCAGGTACGTCTGACAAACCGGCAGCGGGTGCGGACGGCGCGTCCGCGCGGATGTGACCGTCGCGAAACCGGCGGGCTGCCCCAGGCCGCGCCGCGAGGTGCGGAGCCGGCCAACTCTCCCTTGGCCGCGGCCGGGAGACCTCGCTCGTGAGGTCTCCCGGCCGCGGTACTCGTTGGTGGATCGCCTCCGCCGGATAATCAGGTGGGAAGACGCCTCACCCGACGACGTAGACGTCGGGGTCACCGTCGAGGATTTTCTCGACGGTTTCGATCTCGAATCTTCCGCCACCATCCCCCGGATTATAGAACTTCAGCAATTCAACCGTTTCGCCCCCAAGATATCCATAGATAACTCGCCAGTGGAGATCGGACCCGCCAATCATCAGAATCTTACCCTCGTCGACCCAACGCACGACGCTACGCACATCAGGATTCTTGACATATTCACGAGAGACTCCCTTCGGAAATTTCGGACGACCGAAGAGACTTTTCACGCCATGAAGCAAATCAAACGGAATCTGTTCATGAACATCAGCCTTGGGGACCCCACTCACGGCCGCCTTCTGATATGCCTTCGCATATTCGATCAAATCCTCGTTCGACCGGTGCTCGCATCCCTTGCTGAAGAGATAGAGGTCCATGCATTCAAGGAGCGTCGGCGTCACTTGCCCCTGGGTCGCCCACGCGCAAGCCGTCGCGGTAGCCGCCGCGTAGCAGGTCATGGATTCCTGTGGCACGGCAAGTTCTCTATTGAATCCGCTCGCCTCCCCGTTCATAGCGTAAGGAATGGGATGACTCTCTTCGGGACGTAGGCTGGGAGCCTTGATCGGCTGCATGTAGTACTGCCTGCATGCCATGCACTGGAACTTCGTCGCGCTCGCGCACTCTTCGTCCATGGGTGCCGACTGGTCGCATTCACCCTGCGGGGCGGAACAAAGGTAGACTTTGTTTTTGAATCCTCCACTACTGTAAAGAACGGGCAGCCCTTCAAAACAGATGGGGCACTTCATATCGCCGCCCTCATCGTCCGATTCCGTTTGACCGCTATCATCACCCGAATCAACCGATACCGATACGAGATTGACGTGGATGGGAATGGATTCGCCGACTCCGTTCACTCGGACGAGGCGCGGCCTCGGATCACCACCGTCTTCAAAGGTGACGAGCGCCCGGCTGGCCAGGGTCAGAGGGGCGCCGTCGGCAAGAATTTCGTACTCATTTCCGCCATGATGGAAACGTAGGTTCTGTTCACGCGAAGGAGTCACCCACACGGGCGCGACTACAGGCGACCCGGCATCGACACGTACCACGACCTGCTGACCGTCGTGGAGCAATCCACGCCCAAATTGTTCGCAAGAGAACACCGCCGGCCACATGACTCCTTCAGCATCACTGTCGGAATCCGTAAATATGTCACCGCCACCGACATACACGTCGGAGTTTCCATAGTCGCCATACATCGAGACGCAATCTTCCTCGCAATCCCTGAATTCGAGCATCCCTCCGTTCGCCACCTCGACGAGGCGAGGATTCGAGCCTTCGACGAAGGCGACAACAAGCTCGCACCCAAAAGACACAGGAGCACCTCCACTCCATATGTCATACACACGTCCCGAACGGGAAACCTGCAGGCAGAACGTGCCGTCCGCACCATTTCCAGCCAAAACCTCAAGAGCGGGACCCTGCGGCTCGACGTCCACCACCAAGGCCGAACCGTTGTGGTTCAATTGACAGCCCATCGATGATTCAATTAAGTTGAAATCCGACAGGTGCATGCTTGCCCTGGCTTCCGAAGTTTCCATCAAGTCACCCTTTTCCATCACATTTGGATTCAATTTTATGCCGCGTCCTATTTGACACGTGCATCATCAGGCGGCCTTTGACGCATGACCCCGCACCTCACGGGCATGAGGAGTCCGGTGAGCAACGCGCCGTTTCGGGACGGGGAACGCAACTCCCGAATACGAGGGGCCATAGAGACTGATGACAGTCCACCCCCGGCCATGCCGGAGGGCGCCGCCGTCGCCCGATCCGCGCCAACGAGCGTGACTGCGATGGTCGGCACAGTCATTCATTGCTGAGATCGACGCCAACGCAACAAACGTGGCCTGTCGGCCTCGGCCAAGCGGGTTGCCATGGAGGAAGCCGACACGGCGGATGCGGCCGGTGTGGCTGTGGCGCGGCGAGAACCTCTGGTCACGCTCGGATCAGAGGCTCCGGCTCAAGGCCTGACCGGTTGTGTCCCGTTGCCAGGGAGCGTGGCCGCGCGAGGGGGCACGGCGAGTACGGGGCAAGCGGCGTGCGAGAGGCAGAATCGGCTCACGGAGCGACGGGGAAAGATCCGGCGGCGTGACGTGGGAGTGCCGATCACCAGCAGGTCGTCTTCTCGGTCGGCGGTCCGAACGAGCACGGGCCCGGCGGGCCCCAGAGGCGTCGTGCTGTCGAGCCTTACCGCAGGACCCGGAGCGGCCTCGGCAAGGATCGCATCCAGACGTTCCTTCGCCTTCTCCCGCTCCGCGGCGAGTGCCTCAGGGACGTGCACTGTGCTCTGCCAGGCGAGCACAGCGAGAACGTCCGCTTCGCCGCGCGATGCCTCCTCCAGCGCGAATCGCAACGCGGCAAGGCTGCTCGGCGCGCCATCGATGCCGACAACAATACGGCGGAAACCGCGAAAGTCAGTGCTCATGGAACCCTTCCGGAGATGGTGTTCGCGGAGTCGGAGGTGCGGTCCACCCCTCTGCCGCTGGCCCGTGGCTCCGCTCATCGTGCGGACCGCCCTGGCCTTCGGGTATCCGCCGGTCGATGGCACGGCGGATGAGGTTTCATCAACCGGTCCGGCCGCCCTCAGGCGCATCTGGGCGATCTCACGCACGAAATTCCCAAGCGTCACCTGGGATACTCCCGCCCGGCTGGCCGGCGAGCCGGCGCAGCAGTATGACGCTCGTCCCGTATCGACAATTGCCCCGCAGTGAGCCACGGGAAAGCGATGGCGCCGCAGCCTTGCCCCGTGCCCCGCCCACACGATGGGCCGGCGAATCGGACACGAGAGGCGTGTGGGCCCGGGGTGGGTTTCGCCGGGAGGTATCCGTCCGACCGGTACTCCGCGCGCCAGTCCGCCCGTTGTCCCCACGTCTCCAGGTCCGCTGGTGCTCTCGCCGCACACCCACGTGGGAGAACGTCTCCCCTCCGTGTGCTTCGGACCTGGTCGAGCCGGATCGGGACCACTACAGTCCGCCTCGATTTGCCTGGGGCCGGTCATGGAGCTTCTCAGCCCTCCACACCGGCCATGCGGACACCCCGGGTTGTCCGCACGGTCAGGTCTCCAGTCGCCCCGCCTCTTTGCCCGGAGTGCGCTGCAGGCCCTACCCCTCCAACGCTGGTGTTTCGGGTCCCGTGCAGTACGTGATCACGGGCCCTGCTGGTGCGCGTGTTGAGCTCGGCACCGTCTGATGGGCCGTTTCGGGGTGAATCGCGCCTCCTCCGCAGGCGGGGGCGTTGTCCCGAGGCAGCCCGGGCGGGGCACCTGCGTGTCGCGGTGCATGAGGCGGCCACTCGAACTCGCCGCATGCTTCGCGGCTCACTTCATGCACGGCCGTGAGCCATGTCTTCGAACATGGCCGCGCTCAGCTCCTGTACGACGGTGAGGAGCGTGGCTGCGGGGAGTACCGGGCACCTGGCCTTTCGTTGGCCGTTCGGACGGTTCAGGGTGACCGCCGTGGTGCATGGGACCTCCCTCTGCCAGTTGTTTCCACGTCCAGGGCTGCTCGAGCCAATCGTGATCTCCAGGGGGATGAACCGCTCGGCCAGGCTCCGGTCCCAGAGAAGGCGGCTCCCTGTACGGATCCGCTGGCCTTCCAAGGCGTCCAGCACGGTGCTCTTGACCACCTGATAGGCCTCGGTGTTGAGCACTCGCTCCCAGGCGATGAGTGCCCCGTCCACGGTCTCGTAGCCGCTGCCCGGGATCCAGCCGAAGGAGAGTGTGGCCTGCTTGGCGCCCGCTAGGAGCATGTCGGCAAGACCGCCGCCCAGATCCGCGTAGGCGGATCTGTGGTCATCGCTGAAGCGGCTGACGGACAGGGAGACCTGGAGCGGGAGGTCGAACTCGTCCACGTCGGTCGGGAGGCCCGTCGTCCCGCGCTCGTGTTTCTCGAGTTCGCCGTAGAGAACGAAGCAGCTGTTTCCTTGGGCTGCCGTTTCCAGGCGTTCCACGAGTTGGATGTGGGTTCCGAAGACGTGCTTGTCCGGCCAGCAGTTCAGGTATCGCATCACTGTGCCTGTATCGGTGACTGTGAGCGTCTTTCCAGAACCGAAGTCGACGGCAACTGGCGCGATAGTGGACTTGTAGTAGCGCAGGCGGTCGCCGGCCGTCTGCACACCGCCGTGCAGATAGTTGCGTATCCCTGTGACT
Organism: Streptomyces sp. NPDC091376; assembly: GCF_044757085.1. Classification (NCBI taxonomy): domain Bacteria; kingdom Bacillati; phylum Actinomycetota; class Actinomycetes; order Kitasatosporales; family Streptomycetaceae; genus Streptomyces; species Streptomyces sp. NPDC091376. Next base: position 99,716 of record NZ_JBIVUF010000019.1, read on the forward strand.
GGGGCGCCCTTGAGTTTGCTGGCGATGAGCCAGGATGTCCCGCCGGATTGAATCGGCATCAGGTGTCCCCAGAAATTCCCCTCCTGCCGAACCCTTTCCACGTACGCATGGACGGCGTCGAGGGTCCGCTTCCGGGCAAGTGCCCGTGCCAGTTCCTGATCCAGTTCCGAGGTTTCCATGTCTCTGCCTCACTCCCCTGGTGATCCGGGATTCATCGAAGGTTTCCGGTAACGGTGAACCCGGCACTCTCGAGCTCGAGTTGCTTCCGAAGCACTTCTTCGAACGCGGATCCGAGCCAGTCGGGTTCCTGTCGGAGCAGGCTCCGGACGGCGTCCGCGAGAGCGGGATTGTCCTCGATGATCGGCAGCAGGTACTCGTCTGTGAACAGCGTGCCCAGTTGGGAACCGACCGCCGCTACGAACTCCGCGACCCCTGCCTCGACCTGGGCCTCCACGGCCGCGTCCAGTTCGCTAGTGGACTCGCCCCCGCCATGCCCGTCGAACGACTCGGGTGCGAGCTCGCATGTCTGCCCGGCACCGTGCCATGCGACAGCCCGCGCGTTCGCCGGCGCCCTGTCCTGACGTGCGCCGGCCCAGGCTGCGTGCAGCCATTCATCGAAGTTCTCGAGCCGGTACAGTCCGCCTCTGAACAGCCCGACGCGGTCAAGGTAAGGGCCCCATCCCTGTTCGGTGGCGACGATCTCGGCGACCCAGTCGTCCCACATGCGAGAGGGTTCGGTCGGCAAGTCTTGGACGAGAGCGAGTCCGTAAAGGTCGGCCAGGGCGGTCTCGAACGGTACGGCCTTGAACCGCTCCTCGATCGCTGACCACTCCGCCAGCAAAGCCTTACGGAGTTCAGCCGTGGAGTGTGCGTCGTGGCCCATCACAGCGGAGACACTCCGCAGCTCGACAACGAACCTGCCGTCACGCGTGTACGGGGGTAGGTCGTCACACCAACTCTCCAAGACCTCGACGGCCTCGGGAGCGGGGAGTCCGCTACAGCAGACGGCGATCACCAACTGCTCGAATCCGACGAACAAGTCGTGACGGTCGTATTCGGGAAAGTATTCCTCGAAGGTTCTCGGCATATGCCCGCTCCCTTGCAGTGACCGGTTTCCGATCACTGTAAGGAAGGGTAGGCGGCGGCTGCGCCTCCACGATGTCCTCTTGACGCAGACCATCGGCCATGGTTCGTCTCACCGTCGCCTGGCCCACCGATGGATCGATGCCTCCCCCGCCTTCATCCCTTGACATCCGTGGAAACATGAGGCGGAGGCCTGATCGGGGGAGCCTTGTTCGTCCGGCTTCTATGCCGATGGGGGGCTTGGCGCTTTGGGGGCACGGAGGGATGGTTGACGCAGTTGGCCCGTCACCTTTCCTGAAAGGAAGAAGTCATGTTTGAGTTCGCTGGTGGATACTTCGGTTTCATGTCCGACGAGATCGTCGCCGTCACTGACTGACAGGCCACCCTTTCCGAGGGAGACGGCAAGTAAGTCAGTAAGTCGTCTCCGGTCTGTGCCGGGTGGCGGTACCGGTTAAGCGGTCCTTTCCTAGTAGGAGAGGACCGCTTTCCGTTGTGGATGGGTGTTCGGTGATGGTGTACCCCGGCGGCCGGTCGGGAGGATCCGGTGGATGTGCTCGCTGACGGTGTCGAGGTCGCGAATCCGTTCCGGTGGCTGGAGGGAGGGGCCGCTGGTCAAGGAGTGACTGGCGGGCCTGGAGACGTTGTCCGCCTTCGCGGAAGGCAATGGTCTACGTGTTTGTGCTTTCGTCATTTCTGACAGAACTGGTGGACGTGGGCGGTGTGATGTCACCGGTGACCTCACCCTCGGGTGTTCCGCGGGCGACCGTCGGCTCTTTCTGAGCAGGAAGGCCGGGCAGGAGCTGCCTCTGGTGATGGTCGCCGACGGAGCCCAGCCCCGGGCGGGTTCTGCTCGATCCGGTCACGTTCTGCTTCTTCGGGTCGACGGTCCTGGAGGTGTGGAGACCGTCGTGGTCCGGCCGGCTCCTGTCCTTCCAACCCTCCAGCCGTGGCCAGGAGCGGCCTGACTTGCATGTCTGGGATGTCGAAGCCGGAGCTGCAATCAGGCACATGCGTCTTCCGGGGAGGCTCGCACCGGTGGCCAGACTCCCCGACGGCACCGGATTCTTCTAAGTCGCGGGTGGACCAGAGGCTGTCGCACGCCAGGTCGCATTCACCGTCTCAGCCGCGCCCCCGGGCGAAAACAGGTCGTTTGCGAAACCCCATACGGGCAGCTGACGGTGGCTCTCGACGGGGACGGACAGTGGTTCTCGGTGAGCTGCGCGCCGGGTACGCAGAGCGGGAACACCGTCTATTTGGCCAGGTTGAGCAAGCCGGGAGAAGGAACTGGGGCTGGGACGCGCACAGGCGCCCCCCGTCTCGAGAGGAGGCCGTGACGGGGGCCTGGGCAACGGGAGCGGAACCATGGCTCTGGCACAAATGATGCCCCGGCCACGGCCCTTGCGCGAGGGTCGGCGCGCCGTCTGTCTGGGTGACGGTGTCGGCGGCTCGTGCAGCGGGCTCCGGGGCAGTCCCTCCGGCGGGCCACGCTACGGCCAGCATGGAACAGCCGACCTGGTGGCGGTCGCCGCTGCCTCCTCCGGTGAGTCCGCCGCTCGGCACATGTCAGGGTACGGCCGCGGTACTGGGGGTTTCAGTTCCGTCGGCTCGGGGCCGTGCTCACAGTCGTGGGCTCGCGGGGCAGGTCTGTGGGTCCGGGTACGTACCCCTTTCCCCCGCTGGTGGTCGGGGCGGGGTCGCCGTTCGGACAGTGGAGAGCCCGTCTCGCAAGGTTCCTCGGGTCGGGTTGAGGGCCGTGTACGTGAGGCCGGACCCGGTTGGTCGGGTCCGGGCCTTGTGAGGGCCTGCCGGCCTGCCGCATCGTGGGCCTACGCAGGTTTCAGAGACGTTGCCGGGGTCGACGCGTGTCGGGTCGGACGTCATGGGAGGACTTGGTGTGCTTCGACGCGACTGCTACCCCCCGTGGGGCGTTTCCGACGGGGATGGTGTCGGTGACGGTGTTGGTACGCGTGTCGATCACGGACACCGTGTTGTCGTTGGCGTTTGTGACGTAGGCGGTGCGCCCGTTGGGCGCGAACGTTACCGCGAGGGGGGCGTTTCCGACGGGGATGGTGTCGGTGACGGTGTTGGTACGCGTGCTGACGACCGAGACCTCTCCTTGGGCGAAGTCGCTGGTGACGTATGCGGTGCGGCCGTCGGGTGAGACGGCCACGCTCTGGGGGGCGCCGACAGGGATGGTGTCGGTGACGGTGTTGGTACGCGTGCTGATGACCGACACGGTCTCGTCGCCGAAGTTGGTGACGTAGACGGTGCGGCCGTCGGGCGTGACCGCCACGCCTCCCAGAGGGGTGTTACCTACGGGGATGGTGGCGGTGACGCTGTTGGTGCGCGCGCTGATGACCGACAGGGTGTCGTTGCCTGAAGCGGGGACGTAGACGGTGCGACTGTCGGGTGAGACCGCCACCCCCTGGGGGGCGAATGCGACGGGGATGGTGGCGGTGACGCTGTTGGTACGCGTGCTGATGACCGACACGCTGCCGTCGCCGTTGTCGACGACGTAGGCGGTGCGGCCGTCGGGTGCGACCGCCACCGCGGACGGGCCGTCGCCGACAGGGACGGTGGCGGTGACGCTGTTGGTACGCGTGCTGATGACCGAGACCGTGTCGTCGACGAAGTTGGTGACGTAGGCGGTGCGCCCGTCGGGGGTGACGGAGACTGCGAACGGGCCGTCGCCGACGGGGATGGTGGCGGTGACGCTGTTGGTACGCGTGCTGATGACCGAGACCGTGTCGTCCTCGGAGTTGGTGACGTAGGCGTTGTTCGTTTTCCTGCCCTGGTCGGCGTGCGCGGATGGGAAGCCTGGGGCTGGGAGGGCGAACGCGACACATAGTGCGGCGGTGACCTTCAGTGTCCAACGCCGGGAGTTCCGTCGGCTGGTTGTCGTGGAGGTCTCTGTCACCAGCCCCTTGGGCGGCTGGACTTCGGATGTGGTCACGGGGAGCCTCCAAGCATCTCGACATGCGTGGTTCAGCGGTGCCGGACGGTCTCCGGCAGTCGTGCCCGGAAAAGCCCTCTGGCCGAACCCCGGTCGGTCTCAGGTCGCGGCCGAATTCGATGGCGTGTCTGAGGCTGACGGGACGCCAGCCCAGATCATCCTCGGCGTCCGTCATGGTTGGCGCACGCAGACACGCGCATCCGGGGTAGAGGGGCACCGCGCGTGTTCGCCGCACGCAGCGGGAGGCCGGCGCTCGCCTGGTGGATCCCGATCCGCGGGCGTGGCCTCGAATGACGTCACCTCCGAGGTAGGGGGCGCTTGTGGCCGTCCCCGGCGAACGGGACCGGGTCGGGATTCATGCTTGGCGTCGCTTCTCGGCTGGCGGACGGCCCGTGGCGGACATGGTCGATGGCTTTGATTGGTTGGCGAGCCGGAATCGGTTACGTGAGCGGTGTCCGTGACACTCGGCTCGTGTCTCGCTGTTCATGACCCGCGGACTGTTGATCTTTTACTGGGGCTCGTGCCATTACCGATGCGTGTCCGGGCTGCGCACATGGTGGTCGGGAAGCGCGGTCTTTCAGGCAAGCGGGATAGACGGCGATCTACCCGCAGGTTTACCCGTTCCCTCGCGGTCGGGAGGAGTCTCGAATCTAGACTCAAGATCCAGCCGACAGGTGTCAACGCGAAACTGCCCGCGCTTCGAAGCTGAGCTCATCCATGGACACAGCAGATAAAGAATGACGGGGAAAAACGATGACTACTCACATTGTCTGCTCGGGACACGGATCCTTCTCCAAAAAGTCTGGATTCGATAAGATCGTCCCCGAGGGATCGCTTTTGCATATCTATACTTCCTTCGGAAAAACCACCGCAGACAGCAACGGTAGGCTCATCGAGAGCTTTGACGAAGTCCTTGCCAGCGTGGATCGGCGGGAGATCCATCCAGGTCGCAAATACCCGAACCTGAAGCTCACTACACCTCTCAAACTGGCGATTCATCGACTCCCCCCAGACGGCATTAAAGGCGACAACGGAAACCTCTATCTCCAAATCATCCCCGGAGAGAACGGAGTTCCCGACGAAATTTTCCTCGACTGGGTTTTCCAGAAATTCCCGGACTCCATAATTCATTGGGCAGCTTGCGTGGCTGTTGAACTCAAAAACACAGGGGGCCGCTGGGTCGGAGTGAACAATGTTCAGCCCAACCTCGGTCACAGCCTCGACGAGTCCACAACGCCTCAGTACTCCACGGCCATCCCCCACGCCGACGAGGACGGAATCGCACGTCTGCACGAAGTGAAGGCTGTGAACAGGGCTGCGTTCCCTCACTACGGCAACATCGCCGCATACGCCGGGACCCTCATGCAGTTCGCGCACTGCTCCAACGCGGAGGAGGTCGCGTCGACCTACTACGGGCTTCCCGAGAGCGAGAGACGCGGAATGCTGATGAATGAGGCATCCAAGGGGTGGCTGCACAGCTACGGCATTCACACCATGGACCCACCGATCGCCGAATCCGCGTCGCCCTCCCTCGACGCACGGGACATCGACTGGTCGGCCATCAGATGGATGAGTGCCAGCAGCATATCCAGCATGTTCGACGGGGAGCTGAACACCCGGCTGTACGGCTACCTGATTCCGGAATTTCTCCCCGGGGGTGGCCATTCCGTCATTCACACGTCGATCGACGAGAACGGCGGTCTCGTCGATGTGTGCGAGGACGAGATCGAGGCCGTCCATGAGATGCTCCGGGTGAACATCGCGGAGAAGTCGTCGCTGTTCTGGATCGATTTCGACGGGGAGCGCATGGTCGTGGACGGATCGTACGATTCGCTCTCCCTGGGACAGCTGATCGCGACAGGGCTGAACGATGCTCTCGGGGCGCCGTCCAGTATCACCCGACACACGATCGCCTATTCGGTCGAGTCGGAGGAAAGTGCCTCGGGGTACGGATCGGACGACGAGGAAGATGAGTTTCACGGACAGCGCCGATTTCGATTCACCGTGGACTTCGTGTAGCCCCTGACGTTCGGCCGGGGGTAAGGGCGGCCGTGACATCGCGTGCGCGGGGCCTCGGCGTGATCATTCGTTCCGTTCGCCCCTACTGTCCGGTCGATGGCAGCCCCATTCCCGCCCGGAGGGTCGGTCGTCCTTCAGCCTCCGAACCTGTCGTCGAGGTCGTTGTGCACATCGACCCCGGCCAGTCGGGAGAATTCCTCGTAGGTGTGCCGGGCCGGGCCGCCGGCTGGGGTTCCGGCGGCCTTCAGATGGGTCAGCGCCCCGGTGATCGCGCGGGTCGCGGTGAAAAGCGCTGTCACGGCATAGAGGGCCAGGCCGAACCCCAGGTCTTGAAGGTCGGTGGCGGTCAGCCTGGTCGTCTCGTTGCCGTCCACCACGGACACCACCTTGGGGCCGTCGATCGCGCGAGCCACCGCCTCGACCTCTTCGACCTTCTTGACTCCGTCGACGAAGACCATGTCGACGCCGGCGTCCTGGTACAGCCGAGCCCTGCGAATCGCCTCGGCCATCCCTGCCGCGGGCAGGGCATCCGTCCGCCCGATGATCAATAGGTCGGCTGTGCCCCGTGCCTGCATGGCACACCGCAGGCGCTTGACACTGCTGTCGGCGTCCATCAGCCGCACCCCGCTCATCTGACCGCACCGCTTCGGTGAGACCTGGTCCTCCAGATGGATCGCCGCCACACCCGCCTGCAGGTACTCGCGAACCGTGCGGTCGATGTTGCTCGGCCCCCCATACCCCGTATCCGCGTCCGCGACGACGGGGATCGACACCGCGCGCGTCATATTCCGCGCGTGCTCGGTCATCTCCGTCTGACTGAGCAGGCCGATGTCCGGCATGCCCAGCCGACTGGCCGTGGCCCCAAACCCCGTCATATACACGGCGGGAAAGCCCACCGACTCCACGATTCGAGCGGTGATCGAATCAGCTGCTCCCGGCGCCAGCACAATGCCGGGACCCTCCAGAAGCCGTCTGAGCGAGCTGTCACCCGCCATGGCGGAACACCTCACCCACCAAGCAATGAAATCGAACTGTCCAAACCCATACCCGACTGCATGCCGCAAAGTATGTCAAACCAACACACAGGTATCGCCCTGTCCGGCCCATGTCGGCAGGGTCAATGTTCGCCACAGGACCAGCGACCACACGTAGCGGCCCACGCGAGTGTGAAGCCCGATCCGTCGACCTTCCGGGATGAGGAGTGCGAGGGAGCGTCCACAGAGGGGCGGAAGCGGCTCCGCCAGGAAGCGAGCGCCTCGTCCCTCGGTACGGAGCTCCTTCGACACACCCATCGCGTCGGATGTCAGATCAGCGATATCACAAGAGGTCTTCCGCGCCTGTCCCCCTCCAGGGCAGTCAGCCGACCAAGGCACGGTCGAGCGCCGACTGGACCGGCATGGCGACTACGGTGACCAGCATGAGCGATCTTGAGCGGAACAAGGCGACGGCCACCGCGTTCTACGAGCTGATGTTCAACGAGTGCCGGCCGGCCGAGGCCATCGACAAGTACGTCGGCGACACCTACATCCAACACAATCCGCACGTCGGCGACGGCAAGGAGGCATTCATCGACTACTTCGAGCGCATGGCCTCCGAGTACCCGGGAAAGCGGGTGGAGTTCCAACGCGTCTTCGCCGAGGGTGACTACGTCATCCTGCACTGCCACCAGACCTGGCCCGCTGAGGAGTACGCGGGTATGGACATCTTCCGCTTCGACACGGACGGACGGATCGTCGAACACTGGGACGTCCTCCAGGTCATACCTCCCACCTCGAAGAACGACAACACCATGTTCTGAGCACCCTCGCCCCTCCCAGCGGGGCTCGGCCCGGGAAGACAGCCGCAGATGGCCAACCGGCCCGCGGGTTCGCGCTGGGAGGAGCGACGGCATGCCCTTGTGAACCACGCGCGCAGGCCGCTCATCGAGCGCGGCGCAGGTTGGCGTGCCGCGAGTGAAGCGGCGCGGTATCCGCCCGGTATCGGCACCGCCAGAACGGCTGACTGCAACATCTGAACGAGCGCGGCGCGTACATCTGCTTGCCCGGCCCGCCGTCACCCGCGAGGCAGACGTCAGGCCGTCGTACCTCCGCAACAACCATGAGCTGCGATCGGGCTGAAGCAAGCACGTGGTGAAGCCTGGCTCTCCTCCGCGAACGTCAGTGTCGAGTGGACCGGTGCCTGCCCGCCTACCCGGTACACAGCCGAACTCCCGGTGCACTTGTTCAAGCCGGGGGCTCCGGGGCCGTGTTCGCGAGGCGGACCAACGCTGCGGCCGCAGGAGTCCTCAGCCCGCTGCGTTCGTCCGCTCCGGAACTGGCAGGGTGTCACCAATGCAGTCCTTTCGGTATCGGTCAGGACTTGGCGGAGCAACACGGCGACGCACGGCCTCGGAGACGACTGTCCAACTCGACGACGATCGGGACCCGAACCCGCGTCTGCACCCGTGACGTCGACGGTAGGACCTGTTTTCGACATGGACTCTCTATCCCGAATCATCACTTCACGGGTCCCGCCGCTTCCCTTTTAGGCAACCGAAAGTACATAGAGATCTCTGACGGGCTCTCAACACGCTTTTCTTATATGATCTTTACATGGGCGCCCCTAAGGTTTCGAGTCATGGAGATAACTGATCCTCAGAACATGCAGCTGGTCCTGGAGAATCTTCAATGGACCACGGTGGTGACCGGCCATCACATGCAGCAGGCATGGGTACTCGAGGTAGTTGGCGACCCGCTGGAAAATACGACCGAGGGCGACTACTTTCTTTACAATCCCCAAACCGGTAACACCGATTATCACTTCAACAGCGGCATTGGTACCTTTCCGCAGAAGGAAGAATACGTGGGGTTCGCGAAGTTCTACCCGCATGAGTTCCCGCTGGAGGTGCGACACGGGAATATTGACGACCCCTCCAACGCCCGAGTGGTGGCGCGAGTCGGAAGTTACTGAGGCACCCCACCGCTAACCGGTCCGGTCGCCCGTCAGCAAAGCTCGTAGCGCTCCTGGCGAAGCCGCCCCCCGGGCTCTGCGCTCGCTCGGGAGGCCGGCCCGGCGCCTGGAGCTTCCGTGTCCGGTCTTCCACTCATACCGGACACGCGGTTCCCCCGCGTGTCCGGTTTCCAACATCGTTCCACCTGTCAGCTTCTGCGCCCTGTGACGGTGAAGGCGGATCGTGAACCGAGGGAAGCATCTGGGAGGCTACTTCCCAGCCAGCCATCCTCGCGGCAGGCGAAGTAGCCGCCTGAGCACGTCGACTCTGCCTGTGCGGCGCAGGGAACGGGTGTTGGAGGGGGCCGCGAGGGATCCACCTTAGCCGCATCGCGCCGACCGCCACCTGAGGCCGCGTTGCATAACAACTCGGCCGGGATTCCGGCTTTCTGACATCCCCTCCCGACCTTTTCTCGGATCGAGTTGGACCAACCATTCGCAAGAATCGCTTTCCTTCATTTCTGCGACTGCATCGAGATACGAACAGAGCGTCTCGTGGAGCCGTGCCGTCCGCCACAGCGAGAAGGCCTCGCGTTCATGCGGGCGTGAAGTCGCCACGCTGGTAGGTCATTGGTCAGGCGCTGTGCAGATCCTCGTGACCATCCTGAACCCAGCTCGGGAGGTGATCGGCTACTACGTCGCCGGTACAGCGTGGGCCCCTCCCCTGCCTGGCGCAGGTGCCCTACGTGGGCACGCGGTTGTGCAAGGTCAGCGGATATGTGACACCGACCGGCCGAGCGTGACCACACCGCGCGAGACGCTCGTCGATCACCTCCGCGCCTTCGGTTCGAGGAACCTGATCGCCACCGTCTTTGACAGGTGGCTTGGGCGTTCACCGCTCGCTCGCCCCGTTCACGCTGAACTGCTGGGCAAGGCAGCATCGCCGGAAACCGATCTCGCGAGAGCTCCGGGAGACGAAGACGACCGGGCGACGGCAACGTCGAACGCTGCCTCTTTCAGCCTGCCACCTCTGACCACGATCGGGGACAAGATCCCCTGTCCGTTCCCTGCGACGTGTCTCTCCTCATCGAGATGAGACGGTCCGAGCTGCGGTCAGGCGCGAGTACATCCAGGTAGCGCGGCGATCCTGCCGGCACGGCACCGATTGCTTCGCCGAACGGGGGTGGTCGGTCAGCAGGACTCATCCAGAACAGCAATGGTTGGCGAATAGTTTTTCCAGCTTTTATCTGGTGTCCCTGTCACGACCGGTGACGGGAGTTCTGAAAGCTTGGTTTTCGCGAATTTTCCCGACGCTAGGGAAAGAAGGGGCATTTTGTCTTCAGGGGATCATCGACCGATAGGAGACATGTGGGTGAACGCGGTAGCACACGTGCGCAGTGTCGACTGGAACGTACGGCAGTGCCCGATCTGTCTGGAGGGGGAGAACACTTTTCTGGTTCTCGATTGCACGACAAAAGATGATTTCAAGCTGGTTTGCATGCGATGCGTTGTCCGTATGGTCGATGACGTGTGTCCATGGTGCAGGGCGCCTGTCACGTACTCGGCCAGCGGGGAGGATTGGTGATCTCGTGGAACGCCGCGGCGGGCGGCGATGTCCCGGCGCCACGGCACGCGGTTATCAAAGAGGGACCGTGGCCCGGACAGTCCACGAGCGAGCAGTCCGGGCCTCATCCCCCACTCCGCGCACGAGTCAGAGCAGAACGGTCTTAGCGCCCCCCTTGCCCAGCGACAGGAACTCTTCCATTTGCCACGAGGCTTGGCGCAGGAGCTGATTGGTCTCTTCGAGCGCGGCAGCGACACTACCCCCCGTAGGACTGGCAGACATCAACCTCCTCTGCATCTTACCGATTCGGACTATCTGATACAGGATGCATCCTCGGAGATTTGCAAGGTGATTCCATCTGATCCCGCACCCCTCCCTTGCGGAAGCCTCGATTTCCCATAGGAAACCGTGCACGCATTGGAGGGCCATCGCGACAGGCGCTTCCCCCATGACGGACGACCCTTTGATCTCGACCTCGCGAGCGAGGGCGTTCAGTGATTCGTAGGGCTCACAGCGCAGCGCGGGGAGTGAGCGAGTATCACCCTCGAAGGCAGACCGCCTGCGCCACTGAATCTCGTCGAGGGTGATTCCTCCCGCTCTTTCATTGGAGACGGGAACAATGGTCAAGAATTCCAACGGAATTGCCGTTGTCGAACCTGAGGACCAGTGGGATATTTGCCCTTGAGGGAACCTAGCTTCGAATCCGAAGGATTCGGGATTGAAGATTTGGCTGTTTGCCCAGTAAACTGCTCCGCGCATCTGCCAGGGCATGGTCCATAAGGTCGACCAGATGCAGTGCGGGGCTTCTGCCGGGCTTCCATGGACGTCGACAACAGTTCCCTCCAGGACTTTCCATGCTTCCCAGATGGAGTAGTAATCCCAGCGCCTGAATTGGGTCTCCTGAATGATCCACCCGGTCATGCATGAGTCATCGAGTTTCCAGCGAAACTCACGGGTATATCTCCCCTCAGTTTCCTTCTCCAAGATTTCCTCTATTGATATCGATACGGCGAATTGTTCCATTTTCTCTGGGTGCTCCGTTCTGAGGTCGGTCACAGTTCTGCAGGTGTCGCAGGCGGCGATGGCTTGTGGCTGACGAGCCACGAGGTCTTTGTGCGCCGGCTGATGCGACACCGAGCGGTGTTGGGGCGGGCGCTACGGACCGTCCCCATCACTGAGGAACGCGCGTCGCGGGCCGGAAAGGTACGCGGGGATCCACTGGCGGCTCCTGCGCTGTCTGGTCGTGGGAGAGCTCCGAGGCCGATCCGCATCTAACGGACCGGCGCAGTGTCCACGACCGGCTGTTTGCTGCCTGGGGCAAGCGTGTCGAGCGCTTCCGGGATGTCTCAGGCCGAGGGGACGGCCTTCACCGACCCGGCCGCGCCGTGCCATCGCGCGCTTTCGCTGCGCGTCCGTGTGCATACACGGATATGCAGCGGTGGGGCCCACCTCACAAGCTCTCTCACCCACGCGCTGATGCCGTCCGCGTTGTCCGTTTCTGCACCCCCAAGGCGACTGGTAGACCGAGCCAACCCAGCGCGGCAGCGCTGACCGAGGACAGAGGTCAGGTAAGCGGATCGTCTTTGCCCTCGCCCCGTGGTGCCACCGGACGCGCGGAGCCGTCGCCTCCGGACGCTCGAGCGCCGCAACCCCGGACAGTCCTTCAGGGGCGTGCTCAAGAACGCCAGGACACCGAGGTGTGCCGCAGCTCGACCGTGCCGTCGGAGTCGGGAGGCGAGGAGGCCGGCGCACACCGACAAGGGACTTGCGGACGAGCCGAGGGAGCGCTCGCGCGGGTGGGTAAATGCGATACAGGTCGCTTCCTCGGCGTACCCGCTCAGCCCTCACGCGGTGGCGTGCGAGACCGGGGCTGGACATTGACGGGCAGTGATGCTCACGCGTACTGCGCTTCGCACGGCGGACCTCCTGGCCTCAAGGACTCCACGGCACATCAGGGCTTCGGCTCATGCCCGTCAGTGATCATCGCAGGGATGAGGCGGCCGACCATCCACCGATCCGCCTGCCCGGCTGGGGGACCGCGAAGCCCTGGCATTGGGGCGCTGGCACGGTCTGCGCAGCAGAACGCGGCGCTGGAGCATCTCCGGTACCCGCCGTGGGGTCCTCGACAACGCGTCACACTCATCGCATGTCGTGGGCAGCTGTCCTCGCGTGTGTCGACAGGGCAGGCGACCTGACGTCTGGTCAGTGAGTTCCTCGCCCCTGGACGCCGCTATGCCGGTTTCCGTGGCCTAGCGGTGCCGGGCGCGAGGCAACAGCGCGCTCCACCGACGAAGCCTCATCTCATCGGGCGACGCCGTAGTCCCGGATGATTTCGTTCAGCGCCAACTTGTCGTGGATGCTCCCCTCGGGAAGGTGTCTGAGGACCAACAGGCATGGCATCCCGAACTCTCCGCCGGGGAATTTCTTCATCCTGGTCGAACTGACGCATACCGACCAGGCCGGAGCCTCACCACGTGGTAGTTCGTCACCGGTCTCTGCATCGAAAACGTGGGTTGACCTTGTGAGAATCACGCCAGCACCGAGTTTGGCTCCCCGGCGAACGCGGGCACCCTCGACGATCACCGATCGGGACCCGATGAACACGTCATCCTCGATGACCACGGGGAAGGCGCTCGGCGGCTCCACGATGCCGCCAATCCCCACCCCGCCGGCCACATGAACGTCACGGCCCACCTGTGCACCGGACCCGACCGTGGCCCAGGTGTCCACCAGCGACCGGGAGCCCACGTAACTGCCGATACTCACGAACGACGGAAGGAGCATCACTCCCGGGGCCAGGTAACTGCCCCATACGGCGATCGCGCCCGGAACTACACGCACTCCCTCCAAACGCTCCTTCAACGGGATCCAGCCGCGACGACGGAATCCGGCGGTGCCCTCGGTCATCTCCATCACCTGGAAGGAGAGCAGAATGGCCCGTCTCGCCCGCTCATCGACCACCACCTCGTCGGATTGCTCGTCCACCACCGCGACGCGAGCATCCCCGCTGTCCAGCAGGTCCACCGCCGCGACGACCACGGCGCGAGCGCCCCGGTCGGCCCGTGTGAGCGCTCCACGGTGCTCCCACAGGTCATCAATGTCGGGGGAAATGGGACTGTACGGCGTCATGCTGATCCGCCCTTGGCGTCTGGCGTCGACAGCGTGGAGCAGGCAGGCCGAACCAAGTCAGCGGCGCGCCCTCATGGCCCACGCAGCACATACCTAACTTATCGAACGCAAGCCGTATGTGTGACACGAGACGCCCGGCCATCGGTGACCGCGAGACCACCATGGGATCGAGTAATCACCGGGAGCGAGATCGGGGCATGCTGTGATCACTCCGGTTGGCCGTCTCATGAGGAAGCCCCGCCTTGCCCGCACGTTGGGGTTCTCGCCCGATTCTCCCAAGAGTTCGAGAGCGGGGCTGAAATCGGATCGGCGACCTGTGCAGGCTCCGAGGAAAGCTCTCTGGCCCCGCCCCCCAGCGAGACTAGAAGGCGTCACTGAGGAAGTCTCCTCGCAGCCGAAAATGCGCGAGTTCCTCACGGCCCCAGAGCGAAGCCGCATGAATTTGTGCGATCGCTTTCCTTTGCCTTCTTACGCAAGCGCCCGGATTGTCGCGCGCACACGACGGATCTCTTTATCGTTGATCGATACGCGATCCAGCCAGTCCGCGAATTCCAGCGCACCCTCACCCAGTTCGTTCGCGAAATGCCACGCCCAGGCGGAGGCCGCATCTACAGTCGTGACCTGATTTCCCTTACAGATGGTTCTCATCTGCTCCACGATTTCCTTGATCAGCGTCCCGTCAAAATTGGGTTGTGTGAAGAAGCCTTTCGCAAGATGCGCTTGGCCGGAACTGGGCACGAGCTGCACGGCCTCCCAGGTGAGAAGGGTGCGGCGGTGAACGCGGAATTGATGCGCGTAAGCGTGGAAGACTTCATTGAGGTCCAGGTTGTGGGCTTCGAGCATGATCCTCGCAGGAGAATCGTCTCCCGCTACATTTGACGCACTCTCCTCACAGAAGGTCTCCACATTAAAACTCTGATCCTCCCTCCAGTTCAGCACTGCGACACAATAGTGCAGAAAATGATTGAGCAGATGGCCATTGAGGGCTGTCACTCCTCCGCTATTTGCGGCCGTCAGGAGATTATGGGATTCCTCCGTGTAGAGGTCAGCCCACTCGCTCGCTGTGCAGAGATTTTCCGGCATCGTATCGGGTATCACGTTCGCCTCGCATGAGTGCTGTAAATTCCATCCCGAGGCTATATCCGCAACACCTGGTGATCGCTCCCCAAAGGGCGGAGATTCGGGCGGACAAAAGTTCACCAATCCGGCGGGCACGGTGGCCGATCGCGCTCCTCTCGCTGGGCGACGAGCGAGTTCACGAAATCGCGTCTGAGACCTCCCGAGAAACCGAGGCCACCCGAAAGGGACTTGCTGGACAGTGAGATGATCTTTTTGTGGCGTGATCACGGCGCCGTACCGTCCTCCACAGCCCCATTCACCGTGCTGAGCCCGCGTGCGTGCGGAGTGCGTCCGCACGGGGCTGGCCCAGAAGCCTTCCGCTGGACGACCGGGCCCGGCCACACGCGACGTGCCTGGCGCACGAGCCTGACCATGCGGCAGCTTGCCCCACTGTTCAGGGTGTCGCAGTCGGCAGCCGACCGGGACCCTCGACCGCCTCGGGCCGATGCCCGCTCCCCAAGCCCGTAAGCGGTACGCCAAGGACACCGTGCTCATCGACGACCCTGCGGTCCGCGTCCACACCACCGCCAAGGGGTCGAAGAAGCCGCACGTACTCCCCCCATCAAGAACCGCGAACATCAGCTCGGCTGTCGGAGGAAGCCGGACATGCTGCTGTGGGCGCACCGGCTGCTGAGCCGGGTCGTCAACCAGCCGGCCGCCAACGACCGAGCTTGTTGAACCGGTTCGATGCGGCCTTGTTTATGATCTCGACTGACCTACGTCAGGGCGGTCACGGGGACATCTACCGATCCCCGCTCCGGCGGGGCCGGGGCCGACAAGTTGACGAATGTCCACGCCGCGACCCCTCGCGTAACGATGGCCCCGGCGACATGGTCGGCAGGCCCAGCGAGGCCGCACCGACGCAGCCGAAGTGGCCCCGAATGCGCCGGTTGGCGCGCCCTGTGTGGCCACAGCGCGGGCAGCGCTGCGAGGTGCAGGCCGGGTCCACCTCGATGAAGGGCACACCGAGCTCCTCACCCACATCCGCCTCCACTCCATCGAGGCGGACCGCGGTCCTCTTGTCCTCGTACAACTGGTGGGCGGAGAAGGGCCGTTGTTCTCAGCCGATGAGACGATGGAAGATCGCTACTGGCAAGGGCACTGTGAGCGCACGGACAGCTGGCGGTCTATCTGCGGGGCATGCCGGTACTCCGTCCATGAGCCTGCCAGGTGACGGCACGGGAGTCTGGCGTGGCTCGTGGGAGGCGGGCGCCTGCCTTGGTCGGTGGTGTAGCGCCCGCCTCGTTCAAAAAGAGCAGGTGAACGGTCATGTGTGGGAACCACGCTAATGCCGATCGACCAGATTGCAGCCACCCGGCCCTTCTGTTCCGGGAAGCGTAAGAAGGACGGCGCGTGCAGGTGAGCACCGACCCTGTGCATCAGCTGCTGTGCCTCCGCTAGGCCAGAACGGCTGTCCTGTTGGGGCGTTGGGAGCGGCCTTCCCTGAGAGAGCAGGCTGCCAGCCGCCCACTCTCGAAGATTCACGCGCTCGTTGAGTGGACCATGGCCACCCTCGAATCCTGACGGCTCCTGCGCAGGCTACGACGCTCCACCACCCCGCAACACCAGCCTCATGCAAACCGCCCTCACCCCCTGCACCCCTAGCTTGCAGCCATGAGGGATGAAAAGGGTTTAGTGAGCCTCTTTCATCCTGTGCTGGAGGGTGAAGCAGGCTGGTCAGTGGGCATGGTGACGAGGCAGGGCCCCTCGTCGTTGGCATGGTGATTCCACTCAACACACCGGCGACCGAAGGGGCCCTGTTGGTTCCGTATACTGCCATGCTCGAAGTCCCGCACGAGCTCTTCGAGCATGTTGCCCGGCAGCTGTACGAGCACCGCCGGAACCGCAACACCCGATGGCGCAAGCTCGGTTGCTTCAAGCAGGCACTGCTCACGCTGGTCCATCTGCGCGCACACCGCTCTGGTTCTCCCGCGCCATACCGGGCCGCACCCACGACCTGACCGCCGCCCGCGCCCACGGCATCGTCCAACCCTGCCTCACCCGGCAGATCCTCGTCCTCGCGGACCATGCCTACCAGGGCGCCGGCGCCACCTTCCGCACCCCCTGCTACCACCACAGCGAACAGCCCGAGCACTGCCAGCAGTTCAACTGCGACCACGCCAGGCTGAGAGCGCCAGGGGAACGCGCCTTCGCGCAGCTGAAGTCCTGGCGACTGCTTCGGCGAGCCAGATGCTCCACCCGCCGGATCGGTACCGTCGTCCAAGCCGTCCACACCCTCCTGACCTATGACTATTCGGGATGAAAGAGGCTCAATGGAGAGTGGTGTGCTTGGTTTTCCTTCCACAGGACAGAAGAATCGCTGTTCCCAATCCGGTTGCTGCCATCACGTAAAATGGACCGCTGAATAGCAAGGCTGAATTGACCGGGAGCAGAATGAGGGGAGCGACTGCACCGCCGGTGTGCCCCAATCCGTCGGATACTGCCACGCACGTGGCCCGCACGACTGTGGGAAATTGCTCTGCCGTGTAGGCGTACAGAATGGAAACCAGGCAGCCTACCGTTACCGAGGCCACAAACCCGAATACGAGAATAACGCCAGGCGAACCTATATAGCCTATCAGCCCGAGGCTACAGGACCAAATTGCGGCAATGATGATCGATAGAGTACGCCGCTCGAATCGATCGGACAAAGCTACAGCGATTATAGCTCCGACAAGGAACCCTGGTCCCGTGATCGCCGAAAATTCCAGACTGGATTCGACACTGAATCCGCGTTCGACGAAAAGGGTGGGAGCGAGGGTCAGCCAGCTGTAGTTGCCTATGTAGTAGACGAACCACATGGTGGTGAAGAGCGCGAGTCGGCGGCGAAGGTGTCGTTTGGTGATCGACGCCATTGCAAAATGCTGCTCCGGCAACCATTCCGGGCGAGAGGTCGTTACGTTCGGAAGGGGGATTCCAGTCCTTCTGAGGGCTTCGCTTTCCGCGGCTGAAACCTCCGCTCTCGCCGCTTCCAATCGATGATGCGCGAGGAGCCATCGAGCGGATTCTGGGAGTTTTCTCCGGACATAGCACACGATGAGACCGCCAGTCGCACCTATCAAGAAGAGCAGACGCCATCCATAGGGCGATTCAGGGACGAGAAGGCGGGCCATGACAGGAACCACCGAAAAACCGGCGAACGCCAGTACAGTCGCGCGTGCCGAGTAACGGCCCCGGAGAGGGGCGGGTGATATCTCGGCAATGTATGTTGCGACACCCGCTATCTCGGCCCCAAGTCCAAGTCCGGCGATGAATCTTGATATGATAAGCCAGGTAAGATCCGGGCTGGCTGCCGAGAGAAGGGTTCCTGTCGAGAATGCGAGAGAAGATGCGAGCAGAGCTCTGCGTCTTCCGTACCGGTCGCCGTAGAGGCTGCCGGCAATGGCACCGAAAGCGTAACCGATCAGTCCGCTCGTAACCGCCCAGGAGACCGCGTTCGTCGACACCCCGAATTGCTCTTTGATGGTGGGTAGTGTGACACCGATCGCTACTGCGTCGTAGAAGGAAAAAAAGTACCGCCCCCTACGGCCCATAGCAGCCACCCGCGGTACGGCCATACCGGAATACGGTCGAGGCGCGCCAGAATTCCCGTCGGATCTGTATGGGCTGTCATGATTTCCGTCCAGGAGGATCTACCTGGTGGGTATTCGGCCGTCTTTCAGTATTGACTGAGCAGTGGGGCCTCGCAAGTTCATGTTTTTGGCGTACGCCGGGGGTGGGTCCATCCGATGCATGGTCGAGGCCCGCTGCCCATGCCGGCCCGGCGACGCGGGCTCTCCGTGACCCGGCCATCCGGCATCGTGTGCCGGTCGGCGGATGCGGCTGTCATGCGGGGCTGTCTCGGCGCTTGGCCTGGACTCGGCGCGGCCCTGTCGGGCGGCTTCACCCCCCGAGGTGAGGGCCCTGCGGGCGAGGAGCCCTCGCCCCCGGGGTGAGGTCGTCACGACGTGTCACCGGTGTGTTCGGGCTGCTATTTGCCGATGGTGAGGGTCAGGCTGGTGGGTGCGTCGAAGTTGGGAAGGATCGTTACCGAGCTCTGGTCGTGGACGTCGTCGTACGCGAAGCCGTAGGCCAGGTGATCATGGTTGACCTTGTGGAAGTAGGCGGCGTAATCGTTGAAGGTTCCGCCCTTGGGGTAGTACGTGGCGGGTTCGGACCAGTTGTAGGTCTTGCCGCCGTCGATGGTGCGAAGAGCTACTCCACGGTTGAAGGCGGCGCAGATGTGGGCCCCGAGATCCTTCGCGTCCTGGGTCATTGCCGAGTTCGCGAGTGCGCCGTCGCATGCCACGATGTCGGCGGTGGAGGGCTTGTTCAGGACAGACGGGGCACCGTTGTTCTTGGAGAAGTGGAGCTTACCGTCGCTTTGGACCTTTCCCTTGAACTCGATGCCCGCGGCGGGCTTGATGTGGAATCCCTTCTTCCACTGGTTCCAGGCTTCGTCGACTACCTTGTTGAAGTACGTGCTGTACTTGCCGCCGGCCCGGAAGTCCGCCGAGGAGCGAGGTGCGGTGATGCGGTCGTTCGCAGCGAGCCCCTTGAAAGCGGCGCCGACCTGCTTTTGGTATCCGTTGATCACCTGAGCGGCAGGCTGCGTGATGCCCACTGTCCGGTTGTATTTCCGCTGGTCCTGCTTGAGTTCCGCGGTCAGCGGGATGGAGAACCCGTCGACCTGGGTGGTGTTTCCTCCGAAGGCGACCTTGCCGTGCTCGTAGGTGAACTCATAGAAGTCGAATCGAGTCCCCTTGTTCGGGTCGCTCGGATTGTTGAGGTCCGGCTGCTGGTAGCCGCTATCGCCGTTAGGTACGCCCATGTACATGGGGTTGCCGAACGAGACATAGACACGCGCGCCTTGAAGATGCGCGGGCACGGTCAGTCGCTGCTCGGTGGTCTCGGACAGAGGGAAGGACAGCTTGGGGAAGGTCCGGTCCCCCTTGCGGTACACGCCGTCCGCCTTGTCCACGGGGGTGAGCTTCCCGTCCGGCCTGAGGTAGGAGTAGTGGCCGGGGCTGGCCTGTCCGACGACGGTGACATAGACCTCGGAGTCCGGCCTGCCGGAGTGGTTGACCAGGTTCAGCGGGAAGGTGGCGCCGGCGGGCGGGTCAGTGGGGGTGCCGGGGTCGGTGGGGGTGCCGTCCTTCGGTTTGCCGGCCCGGTCGAACTCGCCGGTGTCTTTGACGAGGCGGTTGTCGCCGAACGTGTAGTGGTAGACGAAGTCGGAGCCTGCCGGAGGCCCTTCCAGGACCCAGCTGCCATCGGGCTGGCGCTGCATGCGCAGACTCTGCCGACCTTCCGGCGCGCCCTTGACCGTGTAGTGCACGTCGACGAGGGTGACCCCGTCCCGGTCTGAGGGGATGAAGGTGAACCGGGCCTTGCCGCTTGGCGCCGTGTCGAGTTTTTGCGTGAACGCCGGGGCCGGGACTTCGGCGGCGTACGCGTTGGCTGCCGACATGGCCGGAGCCATGGGCAGGGAGATCAGCGCGGTGGCCAGTGCCGTGGTGCGGAGCCGTGTGCGGCGGGGAGCGGTTCTGAAGGTCATGGAATCCCTGGCTTCCGGTGAGAGGACGGGCCTTTCAGCCTGTCGCCGGCCGGTCTGACGACGCCATCCTGAACGGGCACCTGAAGGGGACGGATCTCTAGCAGGGCTTCCTTCGCGGTCCTTGCCGCAGTGCCAAGGCGCGCTGCCGGGCGCGGCCGGCCTACGCGCGATGTCCGCCCCGCTGTCGGTTCGGGCGATGGGCGCGCGCCGCTGCCGGCCTTGGCCGCCGGCGGTCACCTTTTCTGCCTGGCTTACGCCCTGCTCAGCATGTCCGGCTGGCAAGCGAGCGGTTCAGACGGTCCCGGCACCGCGGAGCAGTCCTTCGATCCCCCTCCCCTTGTTGACTCAGAGCACCCGCAAAAATTCTTTCGGTTACCAATCCGGTTGTCCGTGTCCCCAATCGGGAGGATCATCGGAAAAATGACGCGGGAGCCCATGAAGATTGGATCGGCGGAGTAATGAGTATCTCTGGCGTCGACAGGCGGACCATCATCGTCGCCATCGCAACGGCCAACGTGTTGCTATTTTCCGGCCTCACCAGCATCACTGTGGCTTTGCCCGCCATTGGGCGGAGTCTCGCGATAGGCAACTCAGAACTGCATTGGGTTGTTACCGCCGCTCTTCTGCCCATGGCCGCGCTGTCCATTATCAGCGGCAGACTCGGCGACGTTATCGGCGGTCGACGGGTTCTCATATTCGGCATGCTGCTGTTCGGTGTCGCTTCAGCGGTGTGCGGACTGGCTCCGGATGGAGTCGTGCTGATCGCGGGACGGGCGTTCCAAGGGATCGGCTGCGCGTTGGCCGTGCCCTTGACACTGAGCAACCTCGCGCAGGCGTTCCCCAAGACAGCCCTGGGCTGGGCGGTCGGTTTGGTGACCACGGCCACGACGATCGGCACAACCGTGTTCCCCTTGTTGACCGCTTTGATGGTCGATCACTTCGGCTGGCGTTTGGTGTTCTTCATCAATGTGCCGCTTGCACTCTTGGTGACGGTCGCAGTGAGGCGTGTGGTGCCGGACGCGCCTCGCGAGAACAAACGACTTGATATCTGGGGGTGCGCCCTGCTCGGCTCCGCTCTCTTTCTTCTCGCTTTCGCATTTGAGCGCTGGTCCGACTGGGGTATCGCGAGCTACTCGACAGCGCTGCCCATTGGTGTGGCGATTGCCGCGCTCTGCCTTTTCGTGTACGTGGAGAACCGGCATCCTGATCCGCTTCTGGATCTCAGGGCCTTGAAGAACAGACGAGTCATGGCCGCGCTCGCCGCCCTCGCGCTGGTGCAGTGCTGCTCCCTATCCGTTTCGGTCAATGCTCAACTATTCCTGCAGCATGTCGTGGGCAACGAAGCCTTCATCGCCGCCTTGATTCTGCTCGCGGCGAGTGCCGGGCCCATTGTTGGCGCTCCCTACAGTGGTCGGATCGTCGACCGCGGCAGGGGTCACTGGGCAGTGACTGGTGGGATGGTCGCCGGCGCGCTCGGGCTTCTCTCCCTGTTCCTTGCAGTGTCGCGAAATGAGGATCTCTGGATGATCCCGGGGCTCCTCGTCTTCGGATTCGCGCCGGGGTTCGTCTACACCACGTCCAGTGTGATGACTCTCTCCGCGATCAGCGGCGAAGAACGCGGGGTTGCCGCTGGACTCACGGTGGAAGCGCGTCAGGTCGGAGCCACGATTGGCTTCTCATTGACGTACGCGCTGTTCACGGCCACGCAGAACAGCGAGCGAAACGCGCGCCTGGGTAGTCAGGGTGTGACTGCTCCCCAGGATAAAATGGACGCGGTTCTGACGGACAGTAGCGAGGGGCAGGACTTCCTGAACTCGCTTCCGGCGGACGTCGAAGGGTTGGTCGCGGACAGCGTCAACCGCGCCTTCGTTGTCGGCTTTGGAACAACCCTGCTGGTCATGGCCGGCCTGCTCCTGCTCGGTGCGCTGGTCTCGGTCGTCGCCCTCCGGCCCGGACGCACGGCCGTGCTGACCGGGTAGTCACGCCGGGTGGCACTGCGGGTCCGTGACGCGGTCCGTGTGGACGCGCTGGCCGCGGTGTGGCTTCGTGTCCACGTCTTTGGGCGAGGCCAAGACGGCACCGTGCCGTGCGGCAGCGTCCCAACTTCCTGTGGTGGAACCGTTCTCCTGGCTTGACCATCGGCAGCACTCATCCACTAACGACGCGACGCGCATGCACGCCAATCCCCCTACCATTCGGCGACTGGCCCCGTGAGGCCTTCAGGATGAGGCGTTCACCACCCTGCCTCGGCAGGCGCCCCAGCGGGTCAAGTCGTGGACACCGCGGCCCGTTCCTGGACCGACGCGGGTGTACCTGGACTGCTGCCGGGCCAGGACCGGGCCGCGCCCCGGTTCGCCGCCCGGGCGGCGACCACGCCCTCCGGGCGTCCGCTTGACCCGTACCTTCGCGTCAAGGTGTGCGGTCCTGACCACCCTGGGCGGCTTTCACCTTGACCGCGTACTCGTCGACGTACTGCTGTCCGGACAGGGCGAGGATCTCGTACATGATCTCGTCCGTCACGGCACGCAGTACCGCCTTCTCGTGCTCCATCCCTTCGTAGCGGGAGAAGTCCAGAGGCTCGCCGAAGCGGATCGTCACCCATTTGATCTTCGGCAGGACCTGCCCCCGGCGGCTGGATCTCGAAGGTCCCGACCATCGCGCAGGGCACGACGGGCACCCGCGCGGTCAGCGCCATGACCGCGACGCCGACCTTGCCCTTGTACAGCCGGCCGTCGTGCGACCGCGTGCCCTCCGGGTAGATGCCGAGCAACTCGCCCTTGCTCAGCATGCCGAGGCCCTCGCGGATCGCCGCCTGGCCCGCTTCCTTGCCGGAGCGGTCCACCGGGATCTGTCCGGCGCTGCGGAAGAAGGCGGCCGTCAGCCGGCCTTTGAGACCCGGCCCGGTGAAGTACTCGGCCTTGGCGAGGAACGTGATGCGCTGCTTCAGGATGGCCGGCATCAGGAAGTGGTCGGAGAACGACAGATGATTGCCGGCGACGATCGCCGCGCCGTCCGCCGGGACGTGCTCGAGGCCCTCGATCCTGGGCCGGAACAGCAGCCGCAGCAGCGGTCCCAGGACGACGTACTTCAACACGTGGTAGAACACCGATTCCGCTCCCAACCGCCCCACCGGTTTACCACTCCGCGCAATGCCAGTTCGACGATTCCGCAGGCAAGATCACGCACGCGGGCCAATGACAACCGGTCCCCGGAAGCACCGGCCACCCCGAAGTCGTGACCTGTCCGGGGTGGCCAGTTGGAGCGCCAACAGGATCCGGGGAAGGTTGCCAGCAGCTCACGGTCTTCACGCTGCCAGTGCCCTCCCCAAATCTCATCCCCCAATCAGCCTGCCAGATGAGGGAGGCCGAAGGCCTCCGCGCCGGTGCGGGCGCCCAGGCCGCGACACCGCAGCGGGCGACACCCCGGTGCGGTCCGGCGGCATCAGCGCCACCGCTCTCGCTATGGCAAGCAGGTTGACGTACACCTGCCGCCTCATCTGGGGCGGGCTTGTCAGGCGCCGGGCCATCCCTGGCGTCTGCTCGGCGCCCGGCTTCTGGGGACGGGCTCTACGAGGTCGACGCCTCAGCCACCGGGAGGCCGACCGCGTCGGACCTTCCGATCCGCGATGCGCTCACGCTGCTCGCACCGGTCGCGGAGGCGTCCTTCGCGGTCGAGAGGACACGATCGGGTGCGTCCCGGCATGCCGGACGGTGACGGACCCCACGCCGCTCATGGGCATCTGATCCGGCTGCGTGGCCATCGCTGAGAAGGGTCTGGGAGGAGCGCTTCCGGCTGACCTGTGGGGCGCGTGGCTACACGTCTGCCCTGTTCAACGGTATGCGAGCGGGCCCGCGATGGCGCACGGGTGGGTCGTGCGGCCCGATCGGTGGTTGGCGGGCATCGCCGTGGGACCGGGCCCTGGGAGGTGCCCCCTGGCCGACCGAGGAGGCCGGTATTCCGGGCGGCCAGCCTCGGGAGCACAGGCGATTGTCTCGGCGGTCCCCTCTCGGAAGGGTGCGGCGGACGCCCGCCAGGGCGTCTTCGATGCCATCGCCGGCGGCCTCGACACCCGGCTCCCGTGCGATCGACCTGCGTACCTGGCCATCGAGCCTGACGAGGGGGCGTGCTTCGACCGCGTCCGACGCCGATCAGCACGGATGGCATGGGCGTCTGGCCGCTGCGCCCTCAGACTTCGGACCTCGGTGAAGCCTCTCCTTAGCGCGCCGAATGGGGCGGGTCATGGCATAGTTGATGGGACCGTTTAGGGGTTTCCTCATGCGGAAGCGCACCATCCTCACGGCATGCTGTATCAGCGTCCTGCTGGTTGGTTTGGACGTCACCGCGGTGAATCTGGCCCTTCCCAGTATGGCGAAGGAATTGCATGTCGCGATAAACGGGATGCAATGGGTTGTCGCCTCCTACACCCTTGTGGGGGCCGCCCTCTTGTTGGCCGCTGGGACCATCGGTGACCGGTTGGGGTATCGACGGGCGCTCTGTGTCGGGGTCGGGGTGTTCATCGTCGCGTCGGCCCTGTGCGCCACCGCGTCCACCCATCAGCTACTGATCGTCTTCCGGGTGCTGCAGGCAGTCGGGGCCTCCCTGATCGTCCCCATGGGCATGTCGGTGATAGCGCATGTCTTTCCCGGAAGGGATGAACGACCGCATGCGATGGGCATGTTCACTGCCGCGTACGCGCTCGGGATGGCCCTAGGTCCGGTGGCGGGGGGCGCCCTGGTGGACAGCGTCGGCTGGCGCTCCATCTTTTTGATCAATGTTCCCATCGGGATCGTTGTTCTGGCTCTCACCGCGCGCTACACGCCCGAGTTCCGTTCCACCCGTTTCCGTCATCTGGACCTCGTGGGGCAGCTGCTGGTGATTGTCTTCCTCGGTCCGTTGGTCTACGCGATCATCGAGGCACCCCAGTTGGGATGGACCTCGGTACCGGTCCAGATTTGTGTCGGGGCGGCCATAGCCGCATTCGTCGCCTTCCTTGTCTATGAGCGTCGGTGCCGTGAGCCGCTGATCGACCTGCGCTACTTCCGGAGTGTCCCGTTCAGCTGCGCCGTGTCCATTGGCTTCGTCTGCTTCGCCGCGTTCTCCGGCGTACTGTTCCTCAGCACCCTCTATCTCCAGTACGCGCGGGGATTCTCGGCTCTGACCGCCGGGATATGGATGCTGCCTCTGGCGGTCATGGCCGGTGTGTGCGGGCCCTTGTCCGGCCGCCTCACGGGCCGCTACGGGACACGGCCGTCGTTCCTGCTTGCCGGGGCGGCGACCGCGACAGGTGGCTTGCTCTTCGCTCTCGCCGACGCCGAGAATCACGACGTTCTGCTTCTGGTCGGTTACGCCTTGTTCGGCGCGAATATCGGGCTGTCCAACACCCCCACGACGATGACCGTGGTGGCGGGGATGCCGCGCGACCGGGCAGGAGTCGCCTCCGCTCTACTGCTCACATTCCGCCGTGTGGGCTTCACCCTCGGAGTGGCGGTCATGGGAACTCTCCTGGCCGCGGGGGGATGGCACACCACGGAGCCCATACCCGTCTTCATCGACGCGGCCCGCGCAGGCTGGTGGACCGTGGCGTGCTGCGGACTCGGGGTGCTGCTGCTTGGCGTGCTGGCGACCGGTAAGTGGGCCCAGGCTTCCGCGGAGCACACTGCGGTCGTGCTGGAGGAGTCCTCCACCGCCCACGACAGGTCCACCGCCTAAGGGGGTGTTCGGTAGTGGTATCCCCCTATCCATCCGATCTGTTTTGAGGCCAGACGAACGCTTCTTCATGATCTCGTAGCGGGCGTCGCGGCGGGGTTGTATTGACTATGTCGTGGCTGAACGACGCGCGTATCCCTCGGACTTGAAGGATGACCAGTGGGAGTTGATCGAGCCGTTACTGCTGGAGTGGCGGGCAGCCCGCGCCGAGGGCCGGGAACCCACCACCGACCTGCGTGAGGTCGTCAACG
>NZ_JBIVUF010000020.1:0-108123 GCF_044757085.1 Streptomyces sp. NPDC091376
GCGGCCCCCCCCCCCCCCGGGCCCACCGGGTGCGCCCCGTGGGACCCCCCCAAAACCTTGCCCCCCCCCCCCCCCCCCGGGCGCGGCGGCGCCCCCCCCCCCCCCCCCCCCCCCGGGGGCCCCCCGCGCCGCGTTTCGTTCCCTGACCGATGACGCCGATGACGCCGGAGCGTGGATGCCGGCGGTGGCCGGTGCCGCCATCAGGGGTCCGAGTTCTTGTTCTGACGATGAGAGATCTGTTTCCGCACCGTGCGCCACTGTGACCGAGTCTGCTCGACCACCTTGTCCCACTGCCGGCGGACTTCGCGGTCGGAAGGGCGGTGGCCCCGACGGATCCGGGTGAGTTCGTCCCGTACTTCTCGTCCCAGTGCCGCCGACGCGACCAGGACGAGCATGGCCGCGAAGAGCGCGGAGATCATCGCGAAGACCGCGCCGACCACTCCGTAGCGTGCTGCGGAGGAGGTGAAGAGACGCGGCATGTAGATGGTCGCGCCGACCGAATAGGCCGCCGTCAGAACGGCGCCGACCACGCCGAAGGGAAGCAGGGCCGACCGGCTGATCCGCTTCGCCGACAGGATCCAGCCGCTCCAGACGAGGAACGCGGCGGTCACCGGTACCTCGCACACCACGGCGGCAAGCCCCAGGGCGTAACCGCCGAGGAGCGCGGAGAGCAGCGTGGTGACCACTGCGTAGCCACCCAGGGTGAGAATCCACCACAAGCCGTTGCGCGTGTTGCGCACGCTCAGGGGCTTGAGTTCCCAGGTCTGTTCGAAGAGTCGCTGCGCGGCTCGCGCGAAACTCAGCACCGAGATCGTCAGGAACACGCCCCCGAAGATGCCGAAGCTGACACTGGTCCCGTCCGTGGCGGAGAACAGCGAGCTGACGGCCGTGGCACCTGCTCCCGTGAGGTGGTAGCGCCCGATGATCTGTTCCGCGGCGTCGTAGTGCACGAAGACGGCGCCGAGGAGGATGGAGAACGGGATCAGTGCCGTCAAGGCGCTGGATGCCAGGGCCATCGAGCGGTCGAAACCCACGATCTTCTGGAAGCGGTTGATGACCCGCAACGTGAAGGCGGGCCGCAGCCAGAACGTCAGTGTTCTGACGAGGCGTTCTCGATTGATCCCCGTCGTCCTGCCCTCCGTGAAGATCAGCACCGTGGTGAGCGACGCGAGCCTAACGGACGGTCGCCGGGCCGACGAAGGGCGACACGAGAAGCGGCCCGCCGACCGCGTGACGGCCCAGGCCTGGAGGGTGCGGAAGGCAGATGCCCGAGGAGCGGCCCTGCCTGGTGGGGGAGGGGCTCCTCGGGCATCCGGGGTGGTGACGGGGTCAGAACAGCGAGTGCAGCAGCTTGTTCGGGGAGCCCGTGCGCGGGTCCACGACCTTGCCGTCGGTCGCGTTGTTCACCAGGGCGTCGCGGACCTGGGCCGGCGTCGCCGTGGGGTGCTCACCCAGGTAGAGCGCGGCGACGCCCGCCGTGTGCGGGGTGGCCATCGACGTACCCGAGATGGTGTTCGTGGCGCCGTCGTTGTCCATCCACGCGGAGGTGATGTCGACACCCGGTGCGAACAGGTCCAGGCAGCTGCCGTAGTTGGAGAACGACGCCCGCCGGTCGGTCCTGTCCGTCGCGCCGACCGTGATCGCCTCGGGGACCCGCGCCGGCGAGTAGTTGCAGGCGTTCACGGGGATGCCGATGAGGATGCCGTTGCCGGCCGCGATCGAGTAGCTGACACCCGACGCGATCGACTTCTTCACCGCGTTGTCCAGGGCGGCGCTGGCTCCGCCACCCAGGCTCATGTTGGCGACGGCCGGCTTGGCGGCGTTCGCCGTCACCCAGTCGACGCCCGCGATGACACCCTCGGTCGTACCGGAGCCGTCACAGCCCAGTACGCGCACCGCGACCAGCTTCACGGACTTGGCGACGCCGTAGGTCTTGCCGCCGACCGTGCCCGCGACATGGGTGCCGTGGCCCTGGCAGTCCTGACCGTTCTGGCCGTCGCCGACGGTGTCGGTGCCGACACGCGCGCGGCCGCCGAACTCGCTGTGCGAGGTGCGGATGCCGGTGTCGATGATGTACGCGTTCACGTTCGACGCGGTCGCGTTGTACGTGTACGTGGTCGACAGCGGAAGGTTGCGCTGGTCGACGCGGTCGAGGCCCCAGGTCGCGTTCGACTGGGTCTCGTTGAGGCGGATGACGCTGTTCTGCTCGACGTACGCCACGCGCGGGTCGGCGGCGAGCCGCGCGGCCTTGGCCTTGGACATCGAGGCGGAGAAGCCGTTCAGGACCGAGCGGTAGGTGTGCTTGGGGGTCACACCCTCGTCGGCGGCGAGATCGGAGACACGAGTGCCGCCGTCCTTCAGGACGACGATCCAGCTGTTCTGTACGGCGGTTGCAGTGGGGGCGAGACGGAGATCGCCGAGCGACGCGCTCTGCGCGGTGGGGGTGACGGCGAACTGGAGACCGGCCGCGAGGGCGACTGCGGGAAGCAGCGCGCCCACACGTATGGAGCGGCGGGCAGTGAATCTCATCTCGTGCACCTGACCTCTCTCTTTGATCGGAACACGACAAACATCCACGTGGCGGAGTGGATGTGCGGCACAGCGTCTCGTGCGGTGATCGAGTACACAAGGGGTTGTTACTGAAGGGTTCAACTCAATGCCCGCGCGTTCTGCGGAATTTGGCGGACATCACCGACATCGGTATGGCGCGTGGGGGTGCCGCGCCCCCGGTGAGGTGTCAGCGCGAATCGCCCGAACCGCCACCTGTCGTGAAGTCCCAGGTCAGCATGGTGAATTCACCCTCGTTCGCGGCACCGGCAGAGCCGTACGTCGCCAGCGCCGGGTCGTTGTCCGTGTCGACGCCGACCCACATGTCGTAGCAGCCGCGCTCCCGGGCGGCCGCGGCGAGAGCCTCGGTCAGCGCCCGGCCGATACCGCGACGCCGGTGGTTCTCCGCCACCGACAGCTCGTACAGGCACATTTCCACGCCTTTGTCCGGATGGAGCATCTCGATGCCGGAGACCATCCCGGCCGGGGCGCCGTCGACATACGCGATCAACATCAGATGGCCGGGGGCGGCGAGGAAGCGCTCCGCCCACTCCGTGCGCGCGGGGCTGTCGTACAGATGCTCGGCGGCGATGAGCTCGGCGACGGTCGTCGCACGGCGGATCACCATGGCAGGGCCCTCCCCTTCTCCCGACTCCCGTCCGTCTCCACTCCGCGTCCCGGGTCCGTCTCCGGCTCCCTGTCCCGGCAGGCCCCGTCATCCAGGCTCCGCGTCTCGGCAGGCCCCGGCATTCAGGGTCCGCGTCCCGGCGTCGCGTACCGCGTCTGGTGTACGGGGACGGTACCCGGTACTACCCGAGGAGGTCGGAGAGTTCCGCCCGGCGGCAGCCGTACCAGGGGCGCCGTCCGCCTAAGGTTTCAAGCATGAAGATCCGACTTCCCCGGCCGGCCGCCGCGCCCCGTCGCCGTGGGCGGTGGCTCGCGGCCGTCGCCGCCTTCGCCGTGCTCGCCGGCGCGGGCACATGGACGGCCGCGGCATCGGAGGAACAGCCCTCCGTGCACCGCGAGGACCAGGTGCTGAGCATGCCCGGGGCGAGGATCGACACCTCCTACTTCACCTCTGGCGACGGCGACGGCGACGGCGGCCGCCGGGCCGCCGTGCTGCTGGGGCACGGATTCGGCGGCAGCAAGGACTCCGTGCGCGAGCAGGCGGAGGCGCTGGCCCGGGACGGGTTCGCCGTGCTGACGTGGTCCGCGCGCGGCTTCGGCGCGTCCACCGGCCAGATCGGGCTGAACGACCCGGACCACGAGGTCAAGGACGTCTCCCGGCTCATCGACTGGCTCGCCGAGCGCCCCGAGGTACGGCTGGACAAGAAGGGCGATCCGCGCGTCGGGCTGACCGGCGCCTCGTACGGCGGGGCGATCTCGCTCCTCGGGGCGGGGTACGACCAGCGGGTCGACGCGATCGCCCCGGAGATCACGTACTGGAACCTCGCGGACGCGCTGTTCCCGGACGGAGTCTTCAAGAAACTCTGGGCGGGGATCTTCTTCACCACCGGCTCGGCAAGCGCGTCCGGACTCACGCCGGACAGCCGCGAGGCCCCGAACAACCGCGAGGCGCCGGACACCCCCGAGGCCCCGGCAGGCACGCAGGCCCCGGCGGACGCACAGGCTCCGGCGGACGCACAGGCCCCGGCCGACGCACAGGCCCGGACGGGAGGCGGGGCCGAGGCGGCCACCGCCCCCACCGCGCCCGCGGCCGCCGCATGCGGACGCTTCCAGCCCACTCTCTGTGCCATGTACGAACGCGTCGCCACCAGCGGCAAGCCCGACGCCGAGGCCCGCACCCTGCTGGAGGCGCGCAGCCCGTCCGCCGTCGCCGACCGCATCAAGGTGCCCGCACTGATCGTGCAGGGACAGTCCGACTCGCTCTTCCCGCTGTCGCACGCCGACGCGATGGCCAAGGCGATCTCGGGGAACGGCGCGCCCGTCGCCGTCGACTGGATCGCCGGCGGGCACGACGGCGGTGATCTGGAGGGCGAGCGGATCCGAGGGCGGGTCTCCTCCTGGTTCGACCGGTATCTGAACGGGGACGAGGCCGCCGGGACCGGCCCCGGCTTCCGGGTCAGCAGGACCGGCGGCGTCGACTCCACGGACGGCCAGGCCACCCTGCGCGGCGCCACCGCCGCCGCGTACCCGGGCCTGCGCGCGGGCGGACGCGAGGTCGAACTCACCGGTCGTCCGCAGTCCTTCCGCAACCCGGCGGGCGCGACTCCGCCGGGGATCTCCGCCGTACCCGGCGTGGGCGGCGGGCTCTCCCAGCTGTCCTCCTTCGGTGTCGGACTCTCCCTCGACTTCCCCGGGCAGTACGCACGCTTCGACTCCGCGCCCCTGGGCCGCGGCACCCGGATCACCGGCTCACCCACCGTCCGGGTCGAGGTCGCCTCGGACAGCGGTGAGGCGGTCCTCTTCGGCAAGGTGTACGACGTCGGACCCGACGGACGCCAGCAGGTGCTCCCCGCGCAGCTCGTGGCCCCGGTCCGGGTCGAGGGCGCCACCGCGGGCAAGGCCGTCGAGCTGACCCTGCCCGCCGTGGACCACGAGGTCGAGGCCGGGCACCGGCTGCGCCTCGTCCTCGCGGCCACCGACCTCGGTTACGCCTCGCCCGCCGCCCCCGCCACCTACCGCGTCTCCCTCGCCGGGCCGCTCACGGTGCCCACCGCACCCGGAGTCACCACCCAGGCCACGGGGCTGCCCTGGTGGGTGTGGGGCCTGCCCGCCGCGGGTGCGGTCGTCGCCGCCGCACTGCTGCTCACCGCGCGCCGCCGGACGTCGGCGCCCGCGCCCGACCCCGGCCTCGCCGACGTTCCGCTGCAGATCACCGGACTCACCAAGCGGTACGCCAAGTCCGCCGACCGGTACGCCGTACGGGACCTCTCCTTCCGCGTCGAGAAGGGCCAGGTGCTCGGACTCCTCGGGCCGAACGGCGCGGGCAAGACCACCACCCTGCGCATGCTGATGGGCCTCATCACCCCTGACGACGGCGAGATCCGCGTCTTCGGACACGCCATCAAGCCGGGCGCACCCGTCCTTTCCCGGGTCGGCGCGTTCGTCGAGGGCGCCGGTTTCCTGCCCCATCTGTCCGGCCGGGAGAACCTCGAGCTCTACTGGCGTGCCACCGGCCGTCCCGCCGAGGACTCCCACATCGAGGACGCCCTCGAGATCGCCGGCCTCGGCGACGCCCTCGCCCGCGCGGTACGCACGTACTCGCAGGGCATGCGGCAGCGTCTGGCCATCGCACAGGCCATGCTCGGCCTGCCGGACCTGCTGATCCTCGACGAGCCGACGAACGGGCTCGATCCGCCGCAGATCCGCGAGATGCGGGACGTGATGATCCGGTACGCGGCCGGGGGCCGGACCGTCATCGTCTCCAGCCACCTCCTCGCGGAGGTCGAGCAGTCCTGCACGGATCTCGTCGTGATGGACCGCGGCCGGCTGGTGCAGGCGGGACCGGTCGCGGAGATCACCGGCGCGGGCGACACGCTGCTGGTGACGACGGCGGAAGAGCTGTCCGCACCGCTCGTGGAGAAGATCGCGGCCCTGCCCGGGGTCGGCTCCGCGGTCGCGACGGACGACGGGGCCGGGCTGCTGGTCCGGCTGGACGGTGCGAGCGCGGCAGGGCTGATCGCCGAACTCGTACGGCTGGACGTGCCGGTGACCGGTGCGGGACCGCACCGGCGCCTGGAGGACGCGTTCCTCACCTTGATCGGAGGAGCATCCGCATGAGCACCAGCACCAGCAGCAGTACCGACACCGGCGCCGGCACCGGCAGCACTGCAGGCATCGGTGGTACCGGTGGTGACACGAGGACGGCGAGCGGCGGCGCGGCCGTGGCGACCGCGCCCGGCTACCGGGCTCGGCACACGCTCCCGCTGCGCGTCGAGGCGGTGCGGCAGCTCAAGCGACGGCGGACGCTCGTGATGGGCGCGATCCTGGCGGCGCTGCCGTTCGTGCTGATCGTCGCCTTCGCGATCGGAGGCACACCGGACGAGCGGGGCGGGGGCGGGGGCCGGATCACGCTCATGGACACGGCGACCGCGTCCGGCGCGAACTTCGCGGCCACCTGCCTCTTCGTGTCGGCCGGGTTCCTGCTGGTGGTGCCCGTCGCGCTGTTCTGCGGAGACACGGTGGCGTCCGAGGCGAGCTGGTCCTCGCTGCGGTATCTGCTCGCCGCACCGGTGCCGCGGTCCCGGCTGCTGTGTTCGAAGCTGGCGGTCGCGCTGGGCTTCAGCGCGGCGGCGATGCTGCTGCTGCCACTGGTCGCGCTCGCGGCCGGCACCGTGGCGTACGGCTGGGGGCCGCTGCAGCTGCCCACCGGCGGATCCCTGGCGACCGCGGACACCTTGCCGCGGCTCGCGCTCGTCGTCGCGTTCATCTTCGTCTCCCAGCTGGTCACCGCCGGGCTGGCGTTCTGGCTGTCGACCAAGACGGACGCCCCGCTGGGCGCCGTCGGCGGTGCGGTCGGGCTGACGATCGTCGGGAACGTCCTGGACGCCGTGACGGCGCTGGGGTCCTGGCGCGACTTCCTGCCGGCGCATTGGCAGTTCGCATGGGCGGACGCGCTGCAGCCCCAACTGGAGTGGGGCGGGATGCTGAAGGGCGCGGCGGTGTCCGTGACCTATGCCCTCGTGCTGTTCGCCCTGGCCTTCCGCGGGTTCGCCCGTAAGGACATCGTGTCCTGACACCGGCCGGCAGCGGCTGCGATTGCCGTGGCAACTTCCCCCTCCGGAACGGCTGATGGAGGTTCCCGCCTCCGTCGGCCGTTGCCGCATTGAGATTCATCCGCAACTCGTTCGACTGCTCCTTCCGGCCGTCTCGCACGTCACATTCACAAGTGCTGACGATGGAGGGGGCGGGGATGAAGATCCGCGGAAAGGCGTCCGCAAGGACGTACAGGGGAGCACTCGTGGCGCTGCTCGCCGGGGCCGTGCTGCTGACCGGCTGCGGCGCGGGAGGGCACACGGACCGCGCGACCGAGGGCGGCGCGCAGCGCGCCGACGACGGCCGACAGGCGCCGATGCCACCCGATGGCGGTGGCCGGCCCGCCGAGGGCGACCGCGGCGAAGGGCGCGAGGGCGAGCAGAAAGACGATGCGCGACGGGACTTGGCACAGGTGCCCAACTACCTCTCCACCTTCGCTCTGGACGTGGACACTGCCTCGTACGGTTACGCCCGGCGCAGCCTCTCCGAGGGCAGGCTGCCGGCCCCGGACTCCGTACGGCCCGAGGAGTTCGTCAACAGCTTCCGCCAGGACTATCCACGCCCCGGGGGCGACGGCTTCTCGGTGACCGTGGACGGTGCCCGGGCGGGCAACGGAGGCGGTGACGGCTGGTCGCTGATGCGCGTGGGCCTGGCCACCCGTGCGTCGACCAGGACCGCCGAACGGCCGCCGGCCGCACTGACCTTCGTGGTCGACATCTCCGGGTCGATGGCCGAGCCGGGCCGGCTCGACCTCGTCAAGGAGTCGCTCGGCATCCTCACGGACCAGCTCCGCGACGACGACTCCCTCGCCCTGGTCACTTTCAGCGGCGAGGCCGAGACACGTCTGCCGATGACCCGGATCGACGGCAACAGGTCACGGATCCACGACATCGTCGACTCGCTGGAGCCGTCCGATTCCACCAATGTGGAGGCGGGTGTCCGCACCGGCTACGACGTCGCCGTGGAGGGCCGCAGGCGCGGCGCCAACAACCGGGTGGTGCTCCTCTCCGACGCGCTCGCCAACACCGGCGAGACCGAGGCCGACGCGATCCTGGAGCGGATCGACAGCTCCCGCCGGGAGTTCGGCATCACGCTCTTCGGCGTCGGAGTCGGCAGCGAGTACGGCGACAGTCTGATGGAACGGCTCACGAACCGGGGCGACGGCCACACCACGTACGTGTCCACGTCGGCGCAGGCCAGGAAGGTCTTCGTCGACCAGCTGCCCGCCCACGTGGAGCTGCGTGCCCGGGACGCCAAGGCACAGGTCGCGTTCGACCCGCAGACGGTGAGGGAGTTCCGGCTGATCGGGTACGAGAACAGGGCGGTCGCCGACGAGGACTTCCGCGACGACCGGGTGGACGGCGGCGAGGTCGGCCCCGGCCACACCGTGACGGCGCTGTACGCGGTACGGCTGAAGGAAGGGGCGAGCGGACATGTCGCCACGGCGACCGTGCGCTGGCTCGACCCGCGGACCCGGGCGCCGCACGAGGCGACGGGCACCGTGGAGGCCGGCGCCCTCGACGGGGACCTGTGGGCGCCGCGCACCGCGCCGCGACTGCAGGTCAGCGCCGTCGCCGCGTACTTCGCCCAGCGGCTCCGGGGCGCCGAGACCCCGGGCGCGCCCCGGCTGGGCGACCTCGCGGAACGGGCCGGGAGCCTCGCGCGGAGCACGGAGGATGCTTCCGTACGCCAGCTGGCCGAGTCGATACGCAGCGCCGACGCGTTGCTCGACTGAACGGGCGGAGGCGGCGAGGGCGAGCCAGGGCGGCCGGGCGAGCCAGGGGGACGGGCGGGCCAGCACTACGAGCCAGGGCGGACGGACGGGCGAGCCGGACGGAGGGAGCGGGCCTGACGGAGGGAGCGGGCATGGGGCCCAGCCTCTCCGCCCGGCCCCGGCCTCTCCGTCCGGCCCCGGACCTCCGCCCGGGCCCTCGGCCTACCAGGTCTGCTGCGCACGGAGGTTGTCCGCGACATGATGTCCGCCATGGCTTCCTTGCTGCTCGCCCTTGCCGTCATCTCCACCGGCCTGTACGCGGGTTTCATGCTGATCTTCCAGATCGGGATCATGCCCGCGCTGGCCAGGCTCTCCGACGACCAGTTCGTACCGGCCATGCGGCGCATCAACGAAGAGGTGCCGCGCGCCGTGTTCCTGGCGGTCTTTCTGGCCGTCGTGGCGTTTCCGGCGGCCGCCCTCGCCGTCCCGGGCGAGGGCCGCTCGGACACCCGGATGTGGCTGATCGTGGCGGGCCTTGTGTGCGCCGTGCTCAACCACCTGATCACGATCGCCGGGAACATTCCGCTGAACAACGCGTTGGCGTCGTCCGAGTCGGCGCCCGACTCGGAGGTCCGCGCCGCCTTCGAGGGCAGGTGGAACCAATTCCATCGCATCCGTACGGCCCTCATCGTCGTCTCGTTCGCCCTCCTCGTCGGCGCCTCGCTGGCGTGACGGAAACCCGACAGTGGCGCACAACCGACTCTCCAAAGGGCGGGTGTCCCGGTACGGTTCGTAGCGGCACACGCGGACAACGTTGTCGTTCTCGGCAGACTCAGCAGACGCGGTTGACTCAGCCGAATCAGCACCGCGGCCGACTCGGCCGACCGAACTTCCGGCACGACGCACGACGCACGACCGACCGCCGGACGAGGCCGGGGGCGGGCTGTCCCGGTCGTTCCCCCACGCCGACGGGGGTCGACTTCCCCCACCCGGGGCAGCCCGTCCCCCTTCCGGACAGGCAGCCCCCCTTCGGGACCGGTTCAGCGGCCTGGCAGGCTCGCACCGCAACGGCCGCAGAACCGCGCGTCCGACTCCGTCGCGAGGCGCCCGCATTCCGCGCACACCCGGTCCAGCAGGCACGCGGGCTCACCGCCCGCCGCCCTCTCCGCACTGGCCTTGATGGTCAGTCCCGGACGCCGACGGTGCACGCTCAGCTGCACCAGACCGTCGGGGCCCGCGTGCAGCCGGCGAACGCTGCCACGCGGCAGCCACACCACCGAACCCGCGACCACGTTCTGCCGGATTCCCTCCAGCTCGAGGAAGCCGCTCCCCGCGGTCACGTACAGCAGCACATCCAGGTCGGGTTCCACATGCTCGGCCACCCGGCCGTGCGGGGGGAGCCGCACCACATTCGCATCGAGCTGCCTCCCCTCCTCCGCCAGCCGCCACAGCGCTCCACCCTGTCCCGCGGGTACGCCACTGGTCAGCTCCGTCAGCCGCGCGAGCACGCCCGGCCGGGAAGACGGCGCCATTACTTACTCCTCCTGCGCTCGACCCCCACCAGATCCACGCCGGACCCCAAAGCCACGCATGCTACTCCGCGTCGTGATCCCGGGGCGTGGGCCAAAGCGGCCATTCCCCTGTGGCCGGACCTGGGCCGTCACCCCGGGTGACGCGCCTCCTCACAGCCCGCAGTCCTCGCGTACGGCATCGAACGGCGGATCCGAGGCCAGATAGAAGTGGCCGCCGGGCACGGTCCGCAACCGGAACGGGCCGCGGGTCGACTCCCGCCAGGCCGCGGCTTCCGCGACCGTCACCCGGGGATCGGCGTCCGCGACGAGCGCGGTGACAGCGCATTCCAGGGGAGTGCGGTCCGTCTGCACGTACGCGCCCAGCATCTCGAAGTCGGCGGTGATCGCGGGAAGCAGCAGCTCACGGAAGTCGGGGTCGCGCAGCAGTTCCGGGTCCGTGCCCCCGAGTTCGGTCACGGTCTCGATGACGGCCTGCTCGCCGCGCGGGACCTTCGGCGACCCGGCCGCCATCAACTGCGGTGCGCGCGCGCCCGACACGATGAGACGGTCCACCGGACGGTCGCGGGCCTCAAGGGCTCGTGCGGTCTCGTAGGCGACGATCGCCCCCATGCTGTGCCCGAAGAGGACGAGGCGCCGGTCGTCGGCCGACGCTGCGATCTCCTCCGCGATCAGACGGGCCATCGGGACGAGTTCCCGGACCGGTTCCTCAACAACGCGGTCGGCGCGTCCCGGGTAGCACACGGAACGGAGCTCGAAATCGGTCAGTTCCTTGCTCCAGCTCTGGAAGAAGAAGGGCCAGCCGCCGGCGTGCGGGAAGCAGACCAGCCGGAGCGGCGCGAAGGCCCGTGGCTCCGCACAGAGCGTCCAGAGCATGTGATCCTCCTGAGAAGAGCGTGGAGCCACAGGCACGGGAGACCGCGCCCGGTCCGCTCACCCTAGACGGCGATCACGGACGGGCCGCGCAGGTGCTGGGGGCATGAGGGGCAGCGCTCTGAGCCGACGGGGGCGGGGTGGTCGGACGGGGTGGGTTTGACCGGGGCGGGGTGGCCCTGCCGCCGGCCCGACGCCGCGGAGTCGCCGTCGCGACGTCGGATGCCCGGCCCGCCTCGTGGGTCAGTTCTTGCGCCCGACCCCGCCGAACATGGCCACCTCGTCGGGCAGCGGCTCACCGTCCGCGTCCGGACGCCAGTGGTTGCAGGACACGACTCCGGGCTCGAGGAGTTCCAGACCGTCGAAGTACTGAGCGATGGCCTCGGGCGTGCGCTGGGTCAGCTTCGGGGTGCCGTGCTCGTTCCAGAACGCCACCGCGGCGTCGACATCGGGCATGGCGGGGCTGGTGATGGTGTGGGTCAGCACCAGGTGGCTGCCGGAGGGGAGCGCGTCCAGGAGGCGCCGGACGATCCCGGAGGCCTCCTCGTCGTCCCCGATGAAGATGACCACGCCGAGGAGCATGAGCGCCACCGGACGGCTGAAGTCCAGCGTCTTCGCCGCCTGTTCGAGGATGGCGTCGACGTTGCGCAGGTCCTCGTCCAGGTAGTCCGTGCTGCCCTCGGGCGTACTGGTCAGCAGGGCACGTGCATGGGCGAGCACCAACGGGTCGTTGTCGACGTAGACGATGCGGGACTCCGGAGCCAGCCGCTGGGCGACTTCATGAGTGTTGTCCGCACTCGGCAGGCCCGTGCCGACGTCGAGGAACTGGCGTATGCCGCACTCGTTCACGAGGTGGCTCACGGCACGTCCGAGGAACTTCCGGTCAGCGAGGGCGTAGTCGCCGATGCCCGGGTGCAGCTTGCGGATCTGGTCCCCGGTCACGCGGTCGACTTCGTAGTTGTCCTTCCCGCCCAGCCAGTAGTTCCAGATGCGGGCGGTGTGCGGCTGCGTGGTGTTGATTCTGTCGCGCAGGTCATCGGAAGCTGCCGGGGCATCGGTCATGGGTCGTCTCCAGTCGGCCTGTCGTGATGGCAATGCACAAAGTAGTGCCTGGAGTTGATGTAAGTGAGACTTGCGGCACAACAAACGATCACGGCATTCCGCGCATCGGGCGGGCGCCGCCAACACCCCGGTCGGCCCGTCGAACTCGGCGCGCCGCCGACTCAGCTGTACGCGCTCGCCCGGCCTTGACCATGGCCCGCCCGTCGTCAGTCGGCGACGTCGACCCCGTAGCTGCGGGCGAGGGCGCCGAGGCCGTCGTCGTAACCCTGACCGACCGCGCGCAGACGCCAGCGCGGGCCACGGCGGTAGATCTCGGCGAGCAGCATGGTGCGTTCGGTGGTCGCGGCGTCGAGCGTGGCCTGGACGAGTGGTGCCGCGCTGGTTCCGGGGCCGGCGCTGATCTGGATGGCGCCGACGTCGCCGAAGGTGGGCGGGCCGTCGATGGACGCGGCGACGACGACCTTGTGGGCGGCGGGCGGCAGGGTGGCGAGATCGATGCTGACGGTCTGCTCGGTCGGCCCGTCGCCGAGGAGGCGGACGGTGCCGCCCGGGTTCTCCGGTGCTCCGTAGAAGACGAAGTCCTCGTCGAAGGAGACCTGCTCGTCCTCGTCGACCACGAGCGCGACCACGTCGATCTCGCAGGCGGTCTGCTGGGCCCAGGACGCCGTGACGGTCCAACGGGCGGCCATGGTCTTCCCGTCGGGCAGATCGATGACACCGCCGCGGGGCATGACGTGTGTTGCCTTCCGTCGGTCGTTTCGGTCGTTGCGCCCGGGCAGCGGGGCGGTGACCGGTGCGTCGAGCCAGCCGACGCCGTATGTGGGAAGGGCGAGGGAGGAGATCCGGCGCATACGGCGGTCCGCATCGCCGCCGGTGAGGAGCACGACGTCGGTGACGCTCGCGGAGAGGTTGATCGCGGCGGCTCCGCCGAGCTCGACGACGCGGGCGCGGGCGGCAGCGGCGTCCGGGTGGGTGCCGCCGAGGACGAGCACGCGACGCCCGGCCAGCGTTCTGACCGGAGCAGTCGGTTCCGCGGGGGACGTGGGTGCGGCCGCCGTGGGTGCGAGTGCGGGTGCGGGTGCCGGTGCGGGTGCCGGTGCCGGTGCGGCTGCGGACATGGGCAGGGGCGCGGCGGCGGGCGTATCGACGGCATCCTGCGGTGTGCGCGCCGGCGGAATGGAGGCCGGTACGGGTGTGGCGGCGGCGGCGGCGGCGGTGGTGACCGTGGCGGTGGTTGGAGTGTGCGGCGTCCCCGGCCGCACGTCGCGCAGCAGCCGCAGAAAGGTGTACTCGTCGACGATGGGAACGCCCTCGGCCGCGGCCCGCCGCGCCTTCGCCGACCCCGACGAGGAGTCGTTGGTGACCAGCGCGCTGGTGTGCCGGCTGACCGAGGCCATCATGTTCAGCCCGGCGGCGACCGAGCGCCCCACCAGTTCGGCCCGCGACGTCGCGGTCTCCCCGGTCATGGCGATCTTCATGCCCTGCACCAGTGGGCCGCCCGGTGACAGTCGCCCCGGGTTGCGGAAGGAGCACGCGGTCTTGGGCGGCTTGGGCGCGAACTGCGGGTCCTGTCGCGGTGGGCAGGCCACCAGCGGCAACGGCAGATCCAGCCGCGCGGCCTCCCGCAGCGAGGCGCGCAGCACTCCGGCCAGCACGCGGGTGTCGTCCAGTGCGTCGTGCGCCCTGAGCTGCCGGACGCCGTAGTGGGCGGCGAGCGTGCCCAGTTTCAGATCGCCGGTCGGCGGGTCGACGCGGCGGTTCAGCGCGAGGGTGCACAGCCGCTGGGAGACGGGCAGCCACATCCGCGCCCGAGCGAACTCGTGTGCGAGGAAGTCGTAGTCGAACTGCGCGTTGTGCGCGACCAGCACCCTGTCCTGCAGCATCGCCCCGATCCGCCCGGCGACCTGGTCGAAGGTCGGTGAACCACTCAGCCGCTCGGCCGTCAGACCGTGCACATGCACCGGTCCGGGGTCGCAGCCGGGTTCGAGCAGGGTGGAGAACTCCCCGGTCTGCTCACCGTCCGGGCCGAGCGTGACCACGGCCACGGACAGCACCCGGTCCCGGCGCGCGACCAGCCCCGAGGTTTCCACGTCCACCAGCGCCCAGTCGAAGGCGTAGTCACGCGGGCCGGACACATCGAGAGCGGCGGATGCGAGAGGCATGGCGGAAAGGATGGTGCGATATTCACCGGCCCTTCAACCTGGATGGCCATTCATCCCGATATGTCAGCGCGCGGCAGCGTCAGGTGAGGTATTGCCCCGCGTTTCGGCGCAGCACCGTTCGTCAACGGCCTCCTTCGTCAACGGCGTCCGTCGTCAACGGCGTCCGTCGCCACCGGCGACCGAGCCTGGGACGCGCACCCACGCGCCCCGGCATGGCCAGTTCGGCCCGAAGCGCGTCCTCCAGTGCTGAAAGGCCGCCCTCCACTCCCTGAAGCGGCCATTCGTCCGTCGCCGAAGTGCCCTCGAGGGCCACGGGCTCGACCCGCAGCAGAGCGCGGTGCACCTCACTCACAGCGGAGCGAACCTCGTCGTCGGCTATCAGGGACGCTTCGACGATCCACTTGTAGGCGGCCGACCGATGGACGGACATCTTGCCGTCGTCCTCGCCCCTCAGGATGGAGGCAAGAGAGTCGTGCCATCCGTACAGAGTGATCAACAGGTCCCTGTACAGGCCCTTCTTGTCGTCCAGCCAGCGGACCTGTTCCGCGTGCGTCCGTTGTTCCTGCTGGATGCGTACCTGCCCGCGCTGTGCAAGCCATGCGCCCGCAAAGCCGGTCACAGCCCCCACCGTTGTACCTGCAAGTCCGACCAGTGCAGCTTCCATGGCTGCTTCATACCAGAAGTTGCGTCCGCGGACGGAGGAAGATCAAAGTTGCTGAAGCCTCACGACTCAAGTCACATGCTGACTATGGCGGTTGCCGAGCACTGGGCCGTGAAGTCGCCCTGCGACTGACCGCCATGCGTCGCGCAACAGCGGGCCGTTGGCGAGGGCTGCCGGTGTCGGGCCGGTCGTACGACAAGTGGGACGGCTTCATGGGCGCACAGGAGTGCCGCGCCCTGTTGTACGGCAAAGGGGGCGCGCCGCAGGAGACCCCCTTCTGGGGGGCGAGCAAGGCCGCGGTAGCGACGGTGGCCGGGAGCCGCCGCCGGCGGCGTGGCTCGCGCCCGGATGCCGCCGGTGCGGGCCGCCGGACGCGCGGGCGGCTGCGTACGGGCTCTGCTCGCCGCGCCGGCCCGCTGCCTCGCGGACCGGCTCAGGGCCCACCGGAAGCGGATCCCGAGCACGGCCGAAGCCGGAGCGGAGCCCGGTCGCAGCCGGACGGCGCAGGGTCGCTCTCATGATCACCGGGGAGTGGTCCGTCGTTTACGTCCTCGCTACGCTAGCCCCGCTAGATTGCGTCTGACCAGCAAAAAGGCCCTCCCGGTGGGAGGGCCGAACCGTCGTCCAGACTGTGCGCCCCCGGCAGGACTCGAACCTGCGGCCAAGCGCTTAGAAGGCGCCTGCTCTATCCACTGAGCTACGGGGGCCCGGATGTGGCCTCGGTGGCCTGGAGCCCCAAATGGGTCGTCCGTGACCTTGCCGGGACAAGGATAGGGCTCCGATCGCCTTGACCCGGTTGCTTCACCTCCGTGGCACGATGTGGAGGTTCGGTGAAGCGAACCGATAATCGCAGGCAGGTGCGATTCTCGCAGCGCTTTTTTCGCCTGACACCTCGGGTGTTGTGCACTCGTTATGCCTGCGCCCCACTCGTCCCGTCTGTCCCGTCTGCCTGATCGGCGCGCAGGAGGGTCCATACGCTTCAAAAAGCAGCCAAAATTGGGCATTCTTCGCATGTGGTGACCATGGAAGTACGGCCTCAGCTGATCGACGCACTCTCCGCCCTGCGCGACCGGGTCGCTGCCGTGCGTCTTCCACTCCCCCTTCCAGGTGCTCCGCGGGCGCGGCAGACGAGGGCCGAGCTCCTCGCGCAGCTCGACGACTATCTGGTGCCCCGGCTGAAAGACCCCGAAGCACCGCTGCTCGCGGTCGTCGGAGGGTCCACGGGAGCCGGCAAGTCCACGCTGGTCAACTCTCTTGTGGGGCGACGCGTGACCGAGGCCGGGGTTCTTCGGCCCACGACGCGTACCCCCGTGCTCGTATGCCACCCGGACGATCACCATTGGTTCGCCGACATGCGCGTCCTGCCGAACTTCACCCGCGTATGGCTGCCGCAGCAGGAGGAGACCGAGGCGTCTTCGCCTGCCGGGGCACGAGGGAAGCCCGAGGAACGTGCGCTGCGGATCGAGACCTCCGCGTCGCTGCCGCCCGGACTCGCCCTGCTCGACGCGCCCGACATCGACTCTCTCGTCGTCGAGAACCGGATCATGGCCGCCGAGCTGATCTGCGCCGCCGACGTGTGGGTGATGGTCACCACCGCCTCGCGGTACGCGGACGCCGTCCCCTGGCACCTGCTGCGCACGGCGAAGGAGTACGACGCCACGCTCGTGACCGTGCTCGACCGGGTGCCGCACCAGGTGATCACGGAGGTGTCCCGGCAGTACGCGGCGCTGCTGACCAAGGCCGGCCTCGGACACGTACCGCGCTTCACGATCCCGGAGCTGCCCGAGTCCGCGGGCGGTGGCAGGGGGCTGCTGCCGGACACCGCCGTCGCCGCGCTCCGTGACTGGCTCGCCCACCGCGCCCTGGACCCCGCCGCGCGCCAGCAGACCGTCGTCCGTACCGCCGCCGGCGTCATCGACTCCCTGAATGCCCGGATGCCTGAGCTCGCGGGTGCCGTCGCCGCGCAGTACGCCGCCGCCGTGCGGCTCTCCGGCGCCGTCGAGGAGGCGTACGCGCAGGAGGCCGAGCGGGTACGCAAGCTGGTGCGCCGGGGCGCGGTCCTCGCCGGGGACGCACGCACCCGCTGGCGCGGCTATCCGCGCGACAGCTCGGCCGTGGAGCTCCTCGACGCGCTCGCGGAGAGCCTGACCGCGCTGCTGCAGTGCGCCGTGGCCGCCGCCGACGAGCGGCTCCAGGAAGCGTGGCGGCGCGAACCGGCCGCCGGTGCGGCCGGCGTCGGGAACGCGCGAGCCGACCTGGAGGCCCCCGAGCGCATCGGGATGGCCGTGCGGCGCTGGCGGCGCGTCCTCGAGGAACTGGCGGAGGAGGAGGTACGGGACCTGGAACGCTCCGCCGCGCCCGACCCCGAGACCGTCGCCGCGCTGCTCGCCACCACACTGCTCGGCGGCCGGCGGGCCCGGGCCGCGGGGGAGCGGCTGGCGGAGCGGATGGGGGCGCAGGGCGCGCTGCGGCTCCGCGACAAGGGCGGGGAGCTGGTGATGACGTACATCGAACGCGTACTGAACGAGGAGCGCGACCGGCGGCTCGCCCCGCTCGACGCTCTCGAGCTGTGCCCGGAGCCGCAGGCCGAGCTGATCGCCGCGCTGTCCGTACTGCAGAAGGAGAGGTGACCGCGGTGACTGCTGTCACTGGGGAGACCGAGGGCCGTCGCTCGGGGCCCGGCCCCGAGGCGGGGACGGAGGACGGGCCCGCGGCCGGAACGGTCGCGGGCCCCGACGGTCCCGACGCCCGTCCGGACGCCCGTCCCGACATCGGCCCCGAGGGCGCGCGCGGGGAGGACGCGGAGGGCACGCCGGTCGCCGGGCCGGCCGGGGGGCAGGAGCCCCAGGGGCCGGACGAGCAGGGCGAGCAGCCCGCTCTCGCCGAGGGCGGTGACGGAGCCGACGGCAGCGACGCCGCCCATCGCGAGGGTGATGGCGATGGTGACGTCGACGCCGACGGGGAAC
Organism: Streptomyces sp. NPDC091376; assembly: GCF_044757085.1. Lineage (NCBI taxonomy): Bacteria > Bacillati > Actinomycetota > Actinomycetes > Kitasatosporales > Streptomycetaceae > Streptomyces > Streptomyces sp. NPDC091376. Next base: position 18,234 of record NZ_JBIVUF010000020.1, read on the forward strand.
AGTGGGCCGACGGTCTCATCGCCCGCCGCGCGGTCGACCCCTCCGCCCTCGCCGGGGACGACGGGTCCCTCGTCGGCGACGAGGCGCACGTCCCCATCGGCGGCCCCTACGCCGCCCCGCTGCGCACCCGCCTGGACTCGCTCCGCGAGCTCGTCGGCCTGTCCCGTGCCCGGCTCGACGAGAAGGCCCTCGCCGAAGCGGGCCGGGTGCTCGACGAAGCGGCGGCACGGCAGCAGCTGTCGGCGCGGCACACCGTCGTCGCCATCGCGGGCGCGACCGGCAGCGGCAAGTCGACGCTGTTCAACGCCCTGGCCGGGGTGCCGATTTCGGAGACGGGACTGCGCCGTCCGACCACCTCCGCGCCGATCTCCCTCACCTGGTCGGAAGGGGCCGCCGGGCTGCTCGACCGGCTCGCCATCCCGCCCAGGCTGCGCCGCAGGCCCCTCGCGGGCGGCAGCGGCGACGAGGCGCTGCAGGGGCTCGTCCTGGTGGATCTGCCCGACCACGACTCGGCGATGACCGTGCACCGGGAACAGGTGGACCGGGTCCTGGCGCTCGTCGACGCGGTCGTGTGGGTCGTCGATCCGGAGAAGTACGCCGACGCAGCCCTCCACGAGCGCTATCTGCGTCCGCTCGCCGGGCACGCCGAAGTCACCTTCGTCGTCCTCAACCAGATCGACCGGCTGCCCGGCGAGGCCGCCGACCAGGTGCTCGACGATCTGCGCCGCCTCCTCGACGAGGACGGCATCGCCGTCGGCGAGCACGGTGATCCCGGCGCCACTGTCCTCGCCCTTTCCGCGCTCACCGGCGAGGGCGTCGGTGACCTGCGCGAACTGATCGGTCGGCTCGTCCAGGAGAAGAGCGCCGCGGCCCGGCGGATCTCCGCCGACATCGACGCGGCCGCGGAACGACTGCGGCCCGTGTACGTCGCCGACGGGCGCCCGGGGCTCGGCGAGCGCGCCCGCGACGACTTCACGGCCCGGCTGGCGAACGCGGTCGGGGCTACCGCGGTCGGCGAGGAGGCCGAACGCCAGTGGCGCAGGAACGCAGGGCGCGCCTGCGGGACGCCGTGGCTGCGGCTCTGGCGCTGGTACGAGCGCGTCCGCACCCCCGGCGGCGGGCTGCCGCAGCCCCCGGAGCCCGCGGAGGAGGAGCTGACGGCGCGGCAGCGGGTCGAACAGGCGGTACGCACCGTCGCGGACGACGCGGCCCACGGGCTTCCGGTGCCGTGGGCACAGGCCGTGCGCGAGGCGGCGGTGCGCGGGTCGAAGGGGCTGCCCGAGGAGCTCGACGAGCTGGCCGTCACGCTCGGCACGCCGAACGAACGCCCGCCGCGGCCCGCGTGGTGGCCGGCCGCGGTGCTGGCGCAGGCCGTCATGACGCTGCTGCAGATCTTCGGAGGGCTGTGGCTGCTGGGCCAGATCATCGGGGTCCTGGAGCCGGGACTGGTTCCGCCGGTGCTGGTGATGCTCGGCGGGATCATCGGCGGGCCGTTGGTGGAGTGGGCGTGCGCGACCGCCGCGAAGGGGCCCGCACGGCGCTACGGGCAGGACGCGGAGCGGCGCCTGCGGGAGGCCGCCGCGGCCTGCGGGCGGGCGAAGGTCCTGGATCCGATCGCGGCCGAGCTGCTGCGGTACCAGGAGGTGCGCGAGCAGTACGTGACGGTGTCTCTCAAGCGCTGAGATGCCCTGCGGCGTCCTGAGGTCTCTCGGTGGCTCTCCGAGAGACCTCACCGGGCCCTGAGGAGGCCCCTCAGGCCATGAGACGTCGGTTCGGGCCTTACGGACGTCGTACGGGCTACTGAGCGGTCGGTTCGGGCCCTGAGACGTCGTTCGGGCCCTGAGCGGTCCTGCGGACGCCGGGACACGGCGGCCCCGTCACCCGGGAGGGTGGCGGGGTTTTCCACAGCTGCTCCGGTTTCCACAGGCGTGAGCGGGAATCCGCCGGCCGGTCGAGCATGAGATCCGTCAGCGCAACGGCCGGACCGGCCGGAAGCAGGAAAGCGGGAGGGGATCGTCATGAACGAGGCGATGGTGACGCTGGTGGGCAATGTCGCGACCGCCGTGGAGTACCGGGAGTCGGCGACCGGGGGATGGGCGCGGTTCCGGTTCGCCGTGACGTCGCGCCACTGGGACCGGCAGCGGGAGCAGTGGACCGACGGGCCGACGAGCTTCTACACGGTGTGGGCCCGGCGGACGTTGGGCGTGAATCTCGCGGCCTCGGTGGCCGTCGGTGAACCACTGGTGGTGCACGGCCGGTTGAAGGTGCGGGAGGAGGAGAAGGAGGGGCAGCGCCGGACGTCCGTCGACGTCGACGCGGTCGCCGTCGGACACGACATGACCCGGGGGACATCGGCATTCCGGCGAACGATGAAAGGCGAACCGCATCTGACGGGCCGTCCTGTCGATCCTTCCGGGTTCGCGAGCCCCTTCGACTCGCCCGAATTCCCCGTGCGTACGGAGCTGTCGAGCCCGGGAGGCGGCCCGCCGCGACCGCCGGGCCCGGACGGTCAGGACCACGCGGCCGGCCGGGGGCCGGGAGGCGGCCCGGACGTCGTAGCTGCTGAAGCCCGGGCTCCCGCGGCCGTGCCCTGACCGCGCTGACCTGCGGTTGTGGAGATTTGTCGATAGTCAATCGGGGGGATGTGCAGTCGGCGATAACGATTCTGATTCGGAATGGTTATCTGACGGCATGACGGGAGATCGGGTCGCGTCGCGTCCCTAGGATTTCTCAGTACTCACGGGGCACTTGAGTCTGCTGGCGAGGCACTCCCCCCACGCACCCCGAGCGAAAGGGCCTCGCCCGGAGGGGAATTCTGTGTTTTCTGCGTTCTCTGCGTTCTCTGCGTTCTCTGTACGTGGGCGGGGAGCCGCCCGGCGCGCCGCGGTGGCCCTGGTGTCCGGTCTGTTCGCGACGGGTGCCATGGCCGGCGCGGGACCGGCCGCCGCCGAGGAGACTCCCCAGCACCAGGGTGGCGCCTCCGCCACGCTCGACGGCCTGACCACGTTCGACCGCGCCGTGCTGCGCGACGGCGGGCAGGAGCACGAGCTGCCCGCCGGGCTGTTCGAGATGACCGTCGACGGCGGTGGCAGGCTCAAGACGTACTGCATCGACATCCACAACCCCACCCAGGAGCAGGCGAAGTACCTGGAGACCCCCTGGGACCAGACCTCGCTCGGTGCGAACAAGGACGCCGGCCGGATCCGCTGGATTCTGCAGCACTCCTACCCCCAGGTCGACGACCTCATGGGGCTGGCCGAGCGAGCCGGGACGGGTGCGCTCACCGAGCGGACCGCCGCTGCCGGCACCCAGGTCGCGATCTGGCGGTACTCGGACGGCGCCGATGTCGAGGCGATCGACCCTGCGGCCGAGAAGCTCGCCGACTGGCTGGAGAAGAAGGCGAAGAACGTGGCGGAGCCCCGCGCCTCGCTGAGCCTGGAGCCCAGGGCGGTCTCCGGGAAGGCGGGCGGGCGGCTCGGACCGGTCACGGTCCGCACGGACGCCGACCGCGTCACCGTCACCCCGCCCGCCGACTCCGCCGCCAGCGGTGTCACTGTGACGGACGAGGCCGGCAAGCCCGTCACGACCGCGGCAGACGGCAGCCGGCTCTACTTCGGCATACCGTCCGGCACCCCTGACGGCACCGCCGCGCTGAGCGTGCAGGCCACCACCAACGTGCCCGTCGGGCGGGCGTTCGCCGGGGTGACCAAGAGCCAGACCCAGATCCTCGCCGGGTCCAGCCAGTCCACGGTCTCCTCGACGGCGACCGCCACGTGGGCCAAGGCCGGTCCGATCCCCGCGCTCACCGCGGAGAAGAACTGCGCCGCGGGCAGCGTCGACATCACCGGCACCAACAAGGGCGACGAGGCGTTCATCTTCAGCCTGATGGGCTTCAAGCACTCGATAGCCCCCGGTGAGTCCCGTACCGTCACCGTCCCGGTCCCCGAGGACCAGGCGTACGACTTCACGATCACCGGGCCCGGCGGGTTCTCGAAGAACTTCAAGGGCGTGCTGGACTGCAAGACCACCGGCAGCAGCGGCCCGGCCCCGGCCGAGCCGGCTCCCCAGCCCAGCGCGGCCTCGGCGGGCGGCACCTTCGGCGGTGACGAGAACCTCGCCGCGACCGGCGCGTCCAACGCCACCCCGATCATCGCCGGCACGGCGATCGGCCTCGTCGTCATCGGCGGCGCCGCCGTCCTCTTCGTACGCAAGAAGAAGGCTCCCTCCACCGAGGAGTGAGCGACGCAACGACCTGCCCCCGCCGGGCTCGGCCACAGTCGGCGGGGGGCTCCATCCTGCCTTCCGGAGCGCGGCCGTCGGCGGCCGACGGCGACGAGCGGTGACAGATCCACTACAGGGGGGGCCGGGGAACCGGCAGCTCAGGAGGCCCGCCAGATACGGGTTTCGTTCCAGGGGTGGCGGTCAGGCAAGATGGGGTGTATCTGCCCACTCACTGATTGCCGGACGGTTTCTCTTGGCTGAGTACATCTACACCATGCGCAAGACGCGCAAGGCGCACGGCGACAAGGTGATCCTTGACGACGTCACGCTGAGCTTCCTGCCCGGTGCGAAGATCGGTGTGGTCGGCCCGAACGGCGCCGGTAAGTCCACCGTGCTGAAGATCATGGCCGGTCTTGAGCAGCCGTCCAACGGTGACGCCTTCCTCTCACCCGGGTACAGCGTCGGCATGCTCCTCCAGGAGCCCCCGCTCGACGAGTCCAAGACCGTTCTGCAGAACGTCCAGGACGGCGCCGCCGAGATCATGGGGAAGCTCCACCGCTTCAACGAGGTCGCCGAGCTGATGGCGACCGACTACTCCGACGCGCTGATGGAGGAGATGGGCAAGCTCCAGGAGGACCTCGACCACGCGAACGCCTGGGACCTGGACACGCAGCTGGAGCAGGCCATGGACGCGCTGGGCTGCCCGCCCGGCGACTGGCCGGTCACCACCCTCTCCGGTGGTGAGCGCCGCCGTGTCGCCCTGTGCAAGCTGCTGCTCGAAGCCCCCGATCTGCTGCTGCTCGACGAGCCCACCAACCACCTGGACGCCGAATCGGTGCAGTGGCTGGAGCAGCACCTCGCCAAGTACCCCGGCACCGTCGTCGCCGTGACCCACGACCGGTACTTCCTCGACAACGTCGCCCAGTGGATCCTGGAGCTCGACCGCGGCCGCGCCCACCCGTACGAGGGCAACTACTCCACGTACCTGGAGAACAAGGCGTCCCGCCTCAAGGTCGAGGGCCAGAAGGACGCCAAGCGCCAGAAGCGGCTCAAGGAAGAGCTCGAGTGGGTCCGCTCCAACGCCAAGGGCCGCCAGGCCAAGTCCAAGGCCCGCCTGGCCCGCTACGAGGAGATGGCGGCCGAGGCCGACAAGATGCGGAAGCTGGACTTCGAGGAGATCCAGATCCCGCCGGGCCCGCGTCTGGGCAGCGTCGTTGTCGAGGTCGAGAACCTGAACAAGGCCTTCGGCGACAAGGTCCTCATCGACGACCTCTCCTTCACCCTGCCCCGCAACGGCATCGTCGGCATCATCGGCCCGAACGGCGCCGGCAAGACCACGCTGTTCAAGATGCTCCAGGGTCTGGAGAAGCCCGACTCGGGCAACATCAAGATCGGCGAGACCGTCAGGATCTCGTACGTCGACCAGAGCCGCGAGAACATCGACCCCAAGAAGACGCTGTGGGCCGTCGTCTCCGACGAGCTGGACTACATCAACGTCGGCCAGGTCGAGATGCCGTCGCGCGCCTATGTGTCGGCGTTCGGCTTCAAGGGGCCGGACCAGCAGAAGCCGGCCGGGGTCCTCTCCGGTGGTGAGCGCAACCGCCTCAACCTGGCGCTCACCCTGAAGCAGGGCGGCAACCTGCTGCTCCTCGACGAGCCGACCAACGACCTCGACGTCGAGACGCTCTCCTCGCTGGAGAACGCCCTGCTCGACTTCCCGGGCTGCGCCGTGGTCGTCTCCCACGACCGCTGGTTCCTGGACCGGGTCGCGACGCACATCCTGGCGTACGAGGGCGAATCGAAGTGGTTCTGGTTCGAGGGCAACTTCGAGTCGTACGAGAAGAACAAGGTCGAGCGGCTCGGCGCGGACGCCGCACGTCCGCACCGCGCCACCTACAAGAAGCTCACCCGGGGCTGATCTCTTGGCACGTCATATCTACCGTTGCCCCCTGCGCTGGTCGGACATGGATGCCTTCGGGCACGTCAACAACGTGGTCTTCCTCCGTTATCTGGAGGAGGCCCGCATCGACTTCATGTTCCGGCTGGCGCCGGGGGACGGCTCGCCGTCGTTCTCCGGCGGGTCCGTCGTGGCCCGCCACGAGATCGACTACGTACGCCCGCTGGTGCACCGGCACGAGCCGGTGACCGTCGAGTCCTGGGTGACGAAGATCGGCGCGGCGTCGCTGACGATCGCGTACGAGATCAAGGATCCGGACCAGGTGTACGTCCGGGCCTCGACCGTCGTCGTCCCCTACGACCTGGCGGCGGCGCGTCCGCGCCGGATCAGCGCCGAGGAGAAGTCCTTCCTCCAGGAGTACCTGGACGACGCGGTGAAGGACGCGCTCGCGGCATGACTGCGCCCGTGCAGACCCTGTGGTTGGCCGACGCGAGGGAGGCGGCGGATCTCGCCGCCTTCCTCGGTCGGCTGATCCACTACGACCGGGCCGCCGCGGTCCGGTTGCAGGCGGGCGGGGGCGCACTCGCCGTGTTCGGCCGACCGCCCTCGTTCGAGGTCCTCGCGATCCGTACGGCGCGGCTGGCGGAGCCGGTCGAGCTGGATGTCACCGTCTCGGCGGGAGAGCTGCTGGAGTCCGTCGAGGGCTCGGCGCTCGCCGTGCCCGCCGCCGTCACGGGTCCGCCGTGGGCCGGTGTGCTGCCTCCCCGGGGAGGCTGGCGGGAGCTGCCGGGGCTGCCCGGAGTCGTACAGATGCGAGGCGCGGTGGCCGCCGCGGTCGCCGAATTCCGCGCCCGTGACGAGGTGTTGCCCGCGGAGCGGCGCACCCGCGCCGAGCGCGACAGGATCGGCCGGGAGATCTGGTCCCGGACCCTCGGCGACACGGAACTGCCGCTGCGGGCCGTGCACGCCGCCCAGGCGCTGGGCTTCCTGCGCCCGACCCCTGATGACGTCACCGGTGCGGCGCTGCTCGCCTCGGGCGGCTGGCTCCGGCTGCGGACGCCGTTCGGCTCGATCGCGATACGCAGGGCCGGGCTCGGCGCGTTGACCGTCACACCGGCCTGAGGCCGACCGCGGACGGACCGTATCCGATGCTGAGGAGCGGCAGATGGCACAGACGACGTACGACGTGATCGTCCTCGGACTCGGCGGTATGGGCAGCGCCGCCGCGCACCATCTCGCGGAGCGCGGTGCCCGTGTGCTCGGCCTGGAGAGGTTCGGCCCGGCGCACAACAAGGGCTCCAGCCACGGCGGTTCCCGCATCACCCGCCAGTCGTACTTCGAGGACCCGGCCTATGTGCCGTTGCTGCTGCGCGCGTACGAGCTGTACGAGCGGCTGGAGCGCGACAGCGCTCAGGACATCGCCACCCTGTGCGGCGGCGTCATGGTCGGCCGCCCGGAGTCCCTTCCCGTCGCCGGGGCCCTGCGCTCGGCCCGCCAGTGGGACCTGCCGCACGAGCTGCTCGACGCGCGCGAACTCCGGCGCCGCTTCCCGACGTTCGCCCCGCAGGACGACGAGGTCGCCCTGTACGAGGCCAAGGCGGGGTTTCTGCGGCCGGAGAGCACGGTGTCCGCCCAGCTCCGGCTCGCCGCCCGTGGCGGGGCCGAGCTGCGCTTCGAGGAGCCGGTGACCCGCTGGGAGGCGTACGGCGACGGCGTACGGGTGCACACCGCCACCGGCGTGTACACGGCGGGACAGCTCGTCGTCTGCCCCGGAGCGTGGGCGCCCGCGCTGCTCGCCGATCTCGGCGTGCCGATCACGATCGAGCGCCAGGTCATGTACTGGTTCCAGCCCACCGGCGGCACCGGCCCCTACACCGCGGACCGGCACCCCATCTACGTCTGGAAGGACGCGGCGGGCGTCCACTTCTACGGCTTCCCCGCCATCGACGGCCCCGAAGGGGGCGTCAAGGTCGCCTTCTTCCGCAAGGGCACGGTCTGTACACCGGAGACCATCGACCGCACGGTCCACGACGACGAGATCCGTGCCATGGCGGACCAGGTCGCTCCCCGTCTCCCCGGTCTTCCCGGCACCTTCCTCAAGGCCGCCACCTGCATGTACTCCAACACACCCGACGAGCACTTCGTGATCGCCCGGCACCCCGCGCACCCGGAGTCCGTGACCGTCGCCTGCGGATTCTCCGGTCACGGCTTCAAGTTCGTCACCGTGGTGGGCGAGATCCTCGCCGATCTCGCGCTGACCGGCGTCACCGCCCACCCCATCGACCTGTTCGCTCCAGGCAGGCCGCTGTGACGTGCGACGCACCCGGGACCCGTCGCTTGCGCTGGTGACGCGTTTCGAGCGGGGTGGCCGCCCTGCGGCCCGCCCCGTGGGTGGGCCGGTCAGCCCGCCGTGTTCAGCATGGAGGCGGCCGCGTACGTGAGGTAGTTCCAGAGCTGCCGCTCGTGCTCCTCCGAGAGCCCCAGTTCGTCGACGGCGGCCCGCATGTGCTTCAGCCAGGCGTCGTGCGCGGCCTTGTCGACGGTGAACGGCGCGTGGCGCATCCGGAGCCGGGGGTGGCCACGGTTCTCGCTGTAGATGCGGGGGCCGCCCCAGTACTGCATCAGGAAGAGCCTCAGGCGCTCCTCGGCCGGGCCCAGGTCCTCCTCGGGGTACATCGGGCGCAGCAGGGGGTCCTCGGCGACACCTTCGTAGAAACGTCGCACCAGACGGCGGAAGGTCTCCTCGCCGCCGACCTGCTCGTAGAAGGTCTGCTCCTGAAGCGTGCCCCGCGGAATCTCGTTCACCGGTCCATGGTCTCAGACGGACCGGACGAGGACCTGGGCCCTAGGACTTCTGCCGGACCTCGGCGAAAAGCAGCCGCCGGGTCCTCGCCTCCCGCGCGGGGGCGCAGGAAAGTGGAGGTATGGGTGCAGACCAGGACGCGCGCATGCGGGATCCCTTCGCGGGTCCCGCTGCCGAAGTGCGCGCGGCGCTGCTGCGCCGGATCACCGCTACCGGGGCCCTGGGGGATCCGGCCTGGCGGGCGGCCTTCGCCGAGGTGCCCCGGCATCTGTTCGTGCCGTACTACTACGTGTCGACCTTCGCCGGGTACGAGCGGCTGTGGTCCGGCGACTGCGATCCGGACCGCCGGGAGCGCTGGCTGAGGGGCGCCTACGCCGACGGGCCGCTCGCCACCCGGGTACGCGACGGTGAACTGGTCTCCTCCAGCAGCCAGCCGTCCCTGATGGCCCGGATGCTGGACGCGCTGGAGGTGCGGGACGGGCACAACGTGCTGGAGATCGGCGCCGGCACCGGCTACAACGCGGCCCTGCTGGCGCACCGCCTCGGCGACTCGCACGTGACCACCGTCGATCTCGATCCGGAGATCACCGAGTCCGCGCGAAGCCATCTCGAGGCGGCCGGGTACCACCCCACCGTGATCACCGGCGACGGCGCCCGCGGCTGTCCCGGGCGCGCCCCCTTCGACCGGGTCATCGCGACCTGCGCCCTGCCGTCCGTACCGCAGTCATGGCTGCCGCAGTGCCGGCCCGGAGGGCTGGTCCTCGCCCCGCTCGCCAACGGTCTCGTCCTGCTGCGGGTACGTGACGCGGACCATGCGGAGGGTCATTTCCTGCACACCCCCGCGTTCTTCGTCCCTCTGCGCGGAGGCGGGCCCGTGCGGACGGCGATACCGCATGTCGGCGGGCTGCCGCGGCGCGTGGCCGGGAGTGAGTTGTTCCGCTTCCTGCTCACGCTGACCGCGGGGAGCCTGGATCCGCACGAAGCGCTCTCGCTCTGGCAGCGTGAGCAGCGGCCGGAACGGGAGCGCTTCGGTGCCACGGTCAGCGGCGGCCGCCAGTGGGCCTGGCTGGACGATCCCGAAGGGCCGTACGCCTGGCCCCTCGACGTGCCCGGCCACGCCGGGCGGTGACCGTCGGCGGCGGATGACGAGTGTCGGCCACCGTCGACGGTGATCGTCAGCCGCGACGGATGGTGATCGTCGTCCAGGCGCCCACATGCACCCGGTCGCCGTCCATCAGCGGGACGGGGACGTAGGGCTGGATCGGCTCCTCCCCGCCGTTCACCGTCGTGCCGTTCGTGGAGTTCTGGTCGACCACGGCCCAGGAGCCGTCCGGCTGCTGGACCAGGACCGCGTGCTGGTGCGAGACGCCCGGGTCCTCCGGCGGAACCGACAGGTCGATGTCGGGCGACTCGCCGGTGGAGTGCCGGCGACGGCCGATGGTGACCTGGTTGCCGGAGAGCTGGAGCTGCTGCTCCGGGGAGTACGCGGGCAGGTTCAGCCCTGCCGCCTCGGGGCCGCTGCGCTGCATCATCGCCATGAAGTACTCGCGGTCGGGCGCGATGACCGCCGTCCAGCCGGCGGGTGGCTGGTACGGCGCCTGTGGCTGCGGCGGCGTGGGTCGCTGCGGGGACTGCTGCTGCGAGGGCGGCGGCAGCATCCAGTCGTCCCCGCCTCCCTGCGGCTGCGGGGGCTGTTGCTGCCGCTGCGACGGTGCCGGCACGGCCTGGGGGAATCCGGGCGGCGCGGGCGGCCCGGGCGGGAACCCCTGCTGCTGCGCGGGCGGACCGGGCCGGCTGAACTCTGGAGGGCCGGGCTGTCCGGGCTGCCCGTGCTGCCCGTGCTGCTGCGGGAACTCCGGCGGGCCGGGCGGGCCCGGCTGCGGGAACGCGGGCGGTGCCGGCGGGCCGGGCTGCGCAGGACGCGGCGCGGACGCTTCGCCGGTCAGCGGCTCGGCGGGCCGGTTCATCTGCGAGGGCCGTGAGCCCTGGTACTCGTACGGGTCCGGCGGGCGCGGAGGCTGCTGGGCCTGGAATCCGGGCGGCAGATTCAGCCCGGGCACCTGGCCGCCGGGACCCCCGGGGCCCGGTCGTCCGGGCGGGGCGAGGGGGGTGTACGACGTCGCCGTGTTGGTGAGGAAGTTCCAGCGGCACTCTTCGCAGAACGGCGCCATCGGCTCGCGCGGCGTACGGCACTGCGGGCACAGCTCCGCCTGGGCCGTGGCGTCGGGGCCGCCCGGGCCCGGGTAGCCGTATCCGGGCGGCGGGGGAGGAGGCGGCGGAACCGCGCCCGCCGGAGCCCCCGCCCCGGCCATGCGATGGCCGCAGACCTCGCACCAGTCGTCGGAACCCGACTGGTGTCCGTTCGGGCAGGTCGGCATGTCGGCGCTTCCCCCTCTCCTTCGTCCGGCGGGCGAGCCGGACACGTTGTGCTTTCCTGACTGCTTGTGACCGCCGCGTGACTTACTTCTTCACGCGAACTGTCTTGGTGGAGCGCGTTTCGAGCGTCATCTCGTCCGCTTCCGCGACCCTTGCCTTCAGCCGCACAGTACCTGTCGCCGCATCGACGACGTCCACCACCTTCGCCAGCAGCTTCGCAGTGTCCTCGTTTCCGGAGGCCGCCGCCAGTTGCACGGCCCGGCCCAGCTTCGCCGTGGCGCCGTCGAAATCTCCCGACTTGCGCGCATCAAGCCCCTGTTGGATGACATGCGCCAGTTCGGCCTGACCCGTGTAGTGGGCGACCTGGGGGTTGATGGACGTCGACGCAGCCATGTCATCCGTCCACACCGCCCGGACCAGACCCTGGGAGAGCGTCTGCGGGGTGCCGCCCGCCGGGTCGGGAAGGATCAGCGAGACCCGGGCCGCCAGCATCTCCTGACCGATGGCGGCCTGGGGCACCTGCACACTCACGTGGTAGTCGCGGGACTCGTCGCCCCATGAACCGGTCGGATAGTCCCCGGCGCGCGGGCTCGCCTCCGTGCGCCGACCGGTCAGTTCCTCGACCGTCGGCGCCACCTGCTTCACGAACTTGATCTCCACGCCGACGGGCGTCCACAGCCGCAACGCGACATCCGCGATCTCCTTGCCCATCGCGTTCTCCATCATCCGCGTGAAGTCCGCGGCGAGGCCGGACGGATCGGCGACGATGTCGGCCGTGCCCAGCAGCGCGGAGGCGATGCCCGTGACCTCCTTGACCTCCCAGTCGGTGCCCACACCGCGGGCGTCGCAGGTGAAACGGCCCGCGCACGCGTCGAGGGCGGCCCGCAGATCCTCCGGCGACTCGTGCTCGTTGCGGCCGTCGGTGAGCAGAATGCCGTGCCGGATGGTGACTTCGGCTGAGCCCAGCAGCCGGTCCGCCAGGCGCAACCAGGTGCCGATCGCGGTCCCGCCGCCCGCGCTCAGCCGGCGCAGTGCCTCCTTGGCCTGCCCTCGCGTCGAGGGATCGGCGGTCGCCAGCCGGCCGCCGCCCGGATAGACCTCAGCGGCCACATGCGTACCCGCGACCACCGCGAAGGCCGTGCCGTCGCGCAGGGTGTCGATGGCGGCGGCCGTGGCATCGCGCGCGTTGCGCATCTTCGTCGGCGGATAGTCCATCGAGCCCGAGCAGTCGACCATGATCACTACAGCGGCGTCGGTGCGCTGCCCCGGTATCGACGGAGCGGAGGTAGCGGTTCCGGTTGCGGGGGTGCGGCCGTTGGTGCCTCCGCCGGTGGAGGTGACGGTGACGATCGCGTTCACTTCGCGCCCGCCTTCCGGCAGGAACTCGTTCTGGTACACCTCGACGGAGAACTGCGGCACGTTCGACTTCGAGAAATTGGCCATCTGGACTGGCTCCTTGAGGCTCCGCTTGACAGGCAGACGTGACGAAAAGGGTGCCGAACGGACGCGCGGGGCTGGAGGCGAGGCCTTCTTCAGGCCGATCCTGCCCCCTGCTGCGGCACGGCGAACGGGAGCACGGCCACTGTTACGTTGTCGTGGCCGCCGCCGTCGAGCGCATGACCGACCAGGACCTGCGCCCCGTGCAGCGGCCGTCCGGCCGCGTCCTGCGGCAGGACCTGCGCCATGTCCTCCGGCGCCTCCGCGTAGTTCCACAGGCCGTCCGTGCAGACCACGACCACACCGGGACGGTCCGGTTTGAAGGAAGCGGTGTGCGGCTCCAGTTCGTACGCGTCGGCGCCGAGCCAGCCGGTGATGGCGTGGGCCCGCTCGTCCGCGTAGGCCTCGGCCTCGCTCATCAGGCCCGCGGCGACCATCTGCGCCGCCCACGAGTCGTCCTCGGTGAGCCGGGCGGGCGGGCCGCTGCGGTCGTCGGGGACCCAGTACGCCCGGCTGTCGCCGACCCAGCCCACCACCAGCAGACCGGCGGCCACGATCGCACCCACCAGCGTGCACGCCGGGGCGTTCTGATGGCGGTGCGGATCGTGCTCCATGGCCTGGCCCGGCTCGGCCGCCAGCGAGTTGACCGCGGAGGCCGCGGCGAGGATCGCCTCGTGCATCGCCTGCTGCGGATGCGTACCGCCGGGCAGCGCCGCCAGGAGCGACTCGTTGGCCGAACTCGCCGCGGCCGAGGAGGCGTCGTCGGGACGGGTGGCCGAGGACACGCCGTCACAGACGATGGCGATGACCGCCGGTGAGCCGTCGGGCAGCGCCGTCGACGACACGGCGAACGAGTCCTCGTTGCGGTGGTGCCGCAGACCCCGGTCACTGACCGCGGCGACCGAGCCCAGCTCCTGCTCCATGTGGTCGCGCTCGCGCGGCTGGGCGTGTCCGCAGTTCTCGCAGTAGCCGTCGGGATCGACATGGCCCGCGCGACAGGCGACACAGAGTTTCGTGCCTGCCGGTGGTGTGGCGGCGTGCCCTCCCGCGTGCCCGGAGGCACGGGGATCGGGCGCGGCCAGCTCGAAGTCCCCCGAGCCGGCGGGTGCCGCCCGGCCCGGGACCGCGGCAGGGCCGGGCTGCGCGTCCGGGCCGGTCTGTGCGTCCGGGCCGTCGAAGCGGACCGCGGTCGCGGGCAGTTGACGGCCACCCGAGTCGGTGCCCGGCACCTCGCCCGGCCGCTGCGCCGGCGCCGGCAGGCCCGAGCCACCCGCCTCGGGGGCCTCGGGCCAGTCGACCGGCGCGCCCATCGCGATCGTGGGGTGGTCCTTCGGCGGCGCCGGTACGGCGGACAGGTCGTACCCGCACGCACCGCAGAACAGGTCGCCGGACTCGAGCGGTTCCTTGCAACCGGGGCAGGCCGACAACTGGGGCATCTGTGGCGTCATTCGCTTTCACCTCGCCTTGACATGCCGGGCGCGCCTCGGTCCTTCCGCCGGAGGTCCGGGGCTTGGTCCCCGGGACAGCACAGCATCACACCCACGTCCGGGGGCGGTAGCGGTTGGCCCGCTCCACCAGTTCGATCCGTTCCTCACCGTGCCGGGCGAGGCGGGCGAGCACCCGGAACGAACGCTCAAGACCGAACCGCAGTCCGCGCTCGTCCAGTTCGCTGCCGAGCAGGGCAGTGCTCCCCGGCCGGGCGCCGGCACTGCCGGAGAGTACCCAGTCCAGGGCCGTACCCAGAACCTCCGTGGACAACCGCTCGCGGCGCACGGCGTCCAGGCCGAGTGCGTCCAGGGCGGTGACCTGGGCCGCCGCGGCCGTCAGATCGTCGATCAGCGGATCGTGCGCGGCGCGTCGGCGCAGCCGCGCACGGACCGCGGCGACCCGCGCGGCCGTGTAGTGGATGGACGCCTCCGGCACGGACTCCAGCGTACGCACGGCTTTGACGCGGTCGCCCGCGGCCAGCTGGACCCGGGCCAGGCCGAACGCGGCGCTCACATAGCTCGGGTCGGTTGCCCACACCAGGCGGTAGTACTCCGCGGCGTTGTCCAACTGGCCCAGCACCTCGGCGCACACGGCGAGCGCCAGCTTCGGGGCGGCCTCGCCCGGGAAGGCGTCGTAGATCGCGTCGAAGGACAGCGCTGCCGTCTCGTCGTCGCCGGTCGCGAGCGAGGCGATGCCGCGGTACCAGACGATCCGCCAGTCGTCGGGGTGACGCGCCTCCAGATCCGCCAGAGAGGTCGTCGCGGACGTGAGCTCGCCCATCTCCAGCCGGGCGCGCAGCTCGCGCAGCCGCAGCTCCACGGAGGCGGCGGGGGCGCCGTGCAGCGCGGCGATCAGCTCGGCCGGCGCGGAGGCCAGCACACCGGCGAGGAAGCCCGCGTTCGGGTCGTTCGGGTCGACCCGCGGCACCGGGAGCGCCAGCGCGGTCGCCCGCACGTCCAGCGCCGCGAGCCGCGGCTCCCCGCCGGGCGGCAGCTGCGCCGCCGTCAGCTCCCCGCGCGGCGAGGGCAGTGAGGCCGGCGTCGGCGCGTACGCGTACGCGTACCCCGGCGACGCGCCGGAAGCGGCGCCGTGGGCCGCGCCGTCTGTCCCGCCGGGGATTCCGGTCGCCGTGCCGGTGAGCGGGGCGCCGCCCGCCTGCCCGGCGGCGCCGCCGCGGACGCGGCGCGCGGGCCGGCGGGTGCCCAGGGCCGAGACCTCGCCCCGCAGTTCGGCGAACAGCTCCGTGTCCGTGACGCGCAGCTCCGGGCCGAAGAGTGTCGAAAGCGACGGGCGCGGGCGGCCGGACTGGAGGGCGACGACCTCCCTGAGGACGCCCGTCAGCTGGTCGGCCATCTCCTGCGCGGAGGCGAAGCGGCGCGCCGGGTCCGGGTCGGTCGCGCGGACGAGGAGCCGGTAGAACGACTCGTAGGTCCGGAACACCTCGATGTGGTCCGGGTCGGGCAGGGAGTCCACGAACACGTTCGTGTACCCCTGGAAGTCGAACGTGAGCACCGCCAGCGTGCGCGCCACCGTGTAGAGGTCGGAGGCGACCGAGGGGCCGACCTCCGCGACCTCCGGTGCCTGGTACCCGACGGTGCCGTAGATCGCCGACTCGTCGTCGTCCATCCTCCGCACCGCGCCCATGTCGATGAGCTTGAGCTGGTCCTCGGTCTGGATCGCGTTGTCGACCTTGAAGTCGCAGTACAGCAGATTCCGGCTGTGCAGATGCCCGAGCGCCTCCAGCGCCTCGATCCCGTACGCACAGGCCTGCTCGACCGGCAGCGGGTCCCGCTTGCCGTCGGGAGCGCGCCGTTCGTTGGCGATCTCCTTGAGGGCCTTGCCGCCCACGTACTCCATGACGATGTAGCCGTCCATGGAGCCGGTCCGCTGGTCGAGGTGCTCGACGAAGTTGTAGATGCGGACGATGTTGGAGTGCTCGATCTCCGCGAGGAAGCGGCGCTCGGAGATGGCCGCGGCCATCGCGTCCTGGTCACCCGTGTCGAGGAGGCCCTTGAGGACCACCCAGCGGTCGGACACCGCCCGGTCTATGGCGAGGTAGATCCAGCCGAGGCCGCCGTGCGCCAGACAGCCGATCACCTCGTACTGCCCGTGGACGATGTCGCCCTCGCGCAGCTTCGGCACGAAGGAGTACGGGTGGCCGCACTTGGTGCAGAACCCCTCGGTGCGCCCGGACCGGTCGCCGCGGGCACGTCCCACGGGCGCTCCGCAGTCGCTGCGGCTGCAGAACCGCTTGCGCTCGGGGACCTCGGGGTTCGCCATGACCGCGGACCGCGGATCGGGGCGCGGCACGTCCGGGACGGTGACCAGGCCCGCGCCCAGCCGGTTCCGCCCCGACGAGGACGCCGACGCGCCCGAGCTGCGGACCGAGACCGAGCGGCCTGAACTGCGGCCGGACAACGAACGGGACAGCCGCCCCGACACGGACCGCCGCGACGTCGAGGAACGCGACGACCGGGAGGACCGCGCGGACCGGGAACCGCTCCGCGCGGACGAGCTGTTGCTTCCCTTGCCGCCCGCCGTCAGCCCGGTCGGCGGTGACGACAGCGAGCCGGTCGGCGACACGACGGGGGCGAGCCCGCAGGTGTCGCAGTACAGCTCGCCGCCTCCCACGTCCTCGTACGAGCCCTCGCAGCCGGGCCGTTGACAGGAGACCGCGCCGGGGGAGGCCGCCGCGGCCGGCTCCTTGCGCCCGGACTCGGGCGCCAGCCCGCAGGTGTCGCAGTACAGCTCGCCGCCGCCGACGTCCTCGTACGAGCCCTCACAGTCCGGGCGGCTGCACTTCGCCATGTCACTCATGATTCCCCCTGGTGACCAGTGCTGTCCCTGGGTCCCGCCTGCCGGGGCACCAGGACCTCCCCCGCGGCCCGCTGGTAGCGCAGGACCGCCTGCTCGGCGGCGCGCAGATCGCAGGGCGCGCTCCACAGCATCCGGCGGGCCGCGTCGTACCGCTCGATCAGCAGCGGGTCCTCCGCCATGCCGTGCCGGGCGACCTTCGCCTTGTACGCGTCGAGGCGCCCGCGCAGCTCCGCGCGGACCGCGAGCGGTGCCGTCACCGCCGTCAACGACTCACGCGCGCGCAGCAGTTCCTCCTCCGCCTCCCGCTCAAGGGACTCCAGCAGCGGCGAGAGCCGGTGCCACTGGGCGTGCCTGCGGTACTCGGCTGCCGTGGCGAGCCGCTCCTGCAGGACCGTCGGCGGGCCGCTGACCGCGGGCACCTCGGACGCGGCGATCTTCGCGAGCACTTCACCCCGCGCGGAACGTGCCTCGGTGAGCGTGCGGTCCGCGCGCGAGAGCACGTCGCGCAGCCGCAGCAGCCGCTCCTCCGAATCCTGGCGGACCGCGAGGACCGCCTCGATCTCACGGCGTACGTCCTCCAGAGCGCGCGCCGCCCGGTCGTAGCGGTCCGTGTCGGGGCGGCCGCCTCCGGGCGCCGAACTGACCGGCGCGGGCGACCAGAACGCCAGCGGGTCGGAAACGACCTGCGCACGCAGCGTGGACAGCTCGTGGGTGATCGATTCCAGATCATCGCCCGCCGGGTGCTCTCCCGGCCGCACACCCACCGAGTGGGCCAGCGAACGGGTGCGCTGCAGCTCCGCGGAGAGCAGATCGATCCGGGCGGGCAGTGCCGACCACACCGAGTCGGCGGCGACCACCAGGTCCAGCGAGCGTGCGTACAGCGTGTTCATCCTGCTGACCAGGCCCTCCAGCGTGAAGCGTTCGGAGAGCCTGGCCGGGCCCGTCACGGACGGGGCCGGATGGGCGGCGGAGCCGGCGACGGTGACGCTGGGGCCGCGCAGCCGGTCGGTCAGCTCGACGAGGTCGTCCCGGTTGGGCCAGCGGCGCCGGGCGCGCAGCTCACGCGCCGAGCGCAACGCCGCCGCGTACGCGTCGAAGTAGCCCCACAGCAGGGTGATGGCCTGCTCGGTGGAGGCCCAGCGGTCCTTGGTGACGCCCGTCAGCTCCGCGCCCTCCAGGAGCCTGCGGCCCGCGTGGTCCTGCAGGGCGAGGAGCGAGGTCTCGATCGCCTCGTGCTCCTCCCCGAGCCGCGCCAGCGCACGGTCCACCTCGTCCCGGTCCATTACCGGCCCGGGGGGTCCCGCGACGCCCATCGATCACCTCTCCGCTTGTGCTCTGCGATGTGCTGCCGGACCTCCCGGCAGAGTCGAACCCGTCGGACTCAGCGTCCCAACCGGATCAATTGTCCCGGTACTTGGGCACCGGCGGACCGGATATGCCGGGCAGGTCCTTCTTCAGCCACTTGGCGTACGCCTGCATCCAGGGGCCGGCGCGGTACTCGTCGAGGACCTTGTTGACCCGGCGGACGAGGTCGTCCCTGCCCAGTTTGGCCGCCACGCCGTAGTACTCGGTGGTGAAAGGCTTGTCGCCTTTCAGTTCGACGGAGGGGTCCTGCGCCGCCTGGCCCGCCGCGAGCGCCGCGTCCGTCACGACCGCGTCGACCTCGCCGAGCTGCAGCCGGACCAGGCAGTCCAGCTGGTTGGAGACCGTCAACCGGTCCTTGTCGCCGGGGCCTTCGTCGTCCTTGTCCTTGAACTCGGCGCCGTGCGGGCCCTTCGCCAGCGCCTCGTAGGCCGTGGAGCCCTCGGCCGAGCAGACCTTCTTCCCCGCGAGCGACGCGTCGAAGCCGGTGATCGTGGACTGCCGGGGCGCGAGCACCTGCTGGCCGGTCTGGAAGTAGGCCGTGGAGAAGGCGACCTGCTTGATCCGGGCGCAGTTGATGGTCATCGTCCGTACGACGAGGTCCACCGTGCCGTTGTTGAGCGCGGCGATCCGCTGGTTGGTGGGTACGGCCCGGAAGATGACCTTCTCGGGGTCGCCGAGGATGTCCTGCGCGATCACCCGGGCCAGATCGATGTCGAAGCCCTCCAGCTTGCCGTCGGCGCGGCGGTAGCCCCAGCGGTAGCTGTTCTGGTCGACGCCGACGATGAGCATGCCGCGTTGCTTGATCTCCTCGATCGCCGGTCCGTCCTCGGACGACGGCCGCAGCGAGGACTCCGGGCTCTCGCAGTCGTCGGCCTTCGCGGGCTGCGCGGCGGCCGCGCCCGCGCCCGCGCCTGCCGGCGCACCGGCAGGCGGGCCACCGTGCGAGAGCGGAACCAGGGTGAGCACCGCGGTCAGCGCACAGGCCGCCGCCATCGCGGCGACACCGCCCCAGCCGCGGAGCCGGCTCCCCGGCCGAACCGTGAGGCGCGGCCTCGCCCTACCGGCGTCCGGTGTGACATCCGGTGTCACGCCCGGTGCCACGGCCGACGTCCCGTCCGGGCCCGGTGCCGTGGCCGACGTCGCGTCCGGCATCCCGTTTCCCATCTCTCCCCCTCTCACCGGTACTCCGAAAGCCTGCGGCCGATGCCGAGGATCGCGCCCAGCGCACCGAGCACCGCGAGCGCCGCCGCCCCGATCGGCAGGCCCGCCAGCGCGCCCCTGCCGTCCTGAGCCGACTGCGTGAACTCGGCCTGCTCATGGGCCAGGGCCCGGTCCAGCGCGGCGTCGACCTGGTCGAAGCACTGCCCCGTGGAGCCCTTGCTGCCGATCACCTTGGCCAGGGCCCCGTCGTAGTCCCCGGCCTTGTCGGTGTCGCTGGCGGACTTGTGCCGGGTCTTCCACTCGGACACCGCGGTGACGGCGGTCGCGACCGGTGTGCGGCCCTCGCCGTCGTCGGCGAGGCTCTCCGCCCGGACGAGCGAGTCACGGAGTCTGCTCATGCCCGCCGTGTAGTCCGTCTCGTACTTGTCGCTCTTGCCGTCCGCCGTGAGCACGGCGCCACGCGCGACCAGGGTCAGATTCTCATTGGCCCGGGCCTTCAGACTGCTGATCCGGGCGTCGTTGAGGACCTTCAGGGACTCCTGGCCGTGCGCCCGCGCGTCGTTCAGCTCGGCTCTGGCGACCGCGTGCCCCACCCCGAGCCAGAGCAGGATCACCGCGGACGCCGCCGTGGCCGCGAGCAGTCCGTGGTTGAACACCCGGTTCGTGTGGTGGTAGTTGCGGCGCTGCACCCAGACCAGACCTCCGAGCGCCGCCACGCCGATGGCCAGCGACAGGAACGGCCACAGCCGCGCGTCGCCGTGGTCGTCGTAGAGCCGGGCCGTCTCCGCGTCGTACAGCTTCTGGGCCGCCGGGAGCAGCTCCGTGGTCATCTGCTGGTTCGCGTACCGCAGATAGGCGCCGCCGAGGGGGAGTCCCTGTCGGTTGTTCGCTCGGGCCCGCTCTATCAGGCCCGTGTAGCGGGGGAGCTGCTCGTTGAGCGTGGCGATCCAGTGGCCCGACTCGGTGGAACTGTCCGTGTTCGCCGCGGCCTTCACCAGCAGCCGGGACGCACTGGCGATGTCCTGGTGATACCGGTTCCGGGTCGCGGCGGGTTCCTGCGCTCCGGCCAGGAACCCGCTCGCCGCGGCCGTGTCGGCATCGGCGAGGGACCGGTAGATGCTCGCCGCGTCCGCGCTCAGTGGCTGGCTGCGGCTCACCACGTCATCGGCCGCGGTGGCGCGGTCGGCGATCTCCAAGGCGGTCACCACACCGAACGCCACGACCAGCGCGGCCAGTACGGCGCCGATGATCCGCAGTCGGCCGGGCTCCGTCGTCGCGGCGGCGCGCAGCTGCGCCGTCGTCTCCGCCCAGGCACTGCGCCGCGCGAGCGCCCCCGGGGGCGACGCCGACTCGTCGGCGGACGGCCGTGAGCCGGGTGCGGGCAACGGCGCCGGCAGTGACGGCGGCATCGCTCCGGGCAACGGCCCCGGCTGCGCCGGGACCTGAGGCACGGGTGGCGCCGGCGGACCTCCCTGATGCGGCGTGTGTGTCACCTTGACCTCCCCCTTGGTCACTGACGACGTCCCGCCTCCCGGCGGGTCGGGGGACGGCTTCCGGCCAGCAGTATGGCCGCAGGGGCGGACATCCACACCCGGGATTCACTGGATCTTGTGCTATTCCGCCCTTTGCGTCAATGCCGCCCCCTGCTTCCCGCGCCCCCACCATCAATACGTCCCCGGACCCGGATCGGTTCCCCTCACGCCGGGTTCAGCGGCGTCGCGACGTGAAACGGAGCCCGCGCGCGTGGCGCCGCCGGGCGGCGCGCACGAAGGGCCCGGGGCCGTGGACCACTCCCGGCGCACCGTCCGCAACGCGTCACCCGTGCGTGTGATCCTGACGGCGCGAACGAGACCCGCCCCACTGCGCGTATCCCTCCCGCAGTCGCGCCCGCGCCCGCGCCGGCGCTCCGACATGGTCGAGTCCCAGCAGCGCCGCACCCAGCACCGGTGGCGAGGTGACCACGGACACGGCCGCCTTCGGCGCCCGGGCCGCCAGCAGTTCGTCGATCCTGTCGCTCAGCTGCGGATGACGGGCGGCCAGCACACTGCCGCCCAGCACCACGGGCACCTCCTCGTCCAGCAGACCGAGCCGGCCGAGCGCCACCGTCGACAGGGCGACGACCTCGTCCGCGAGCCGGTCGACGAGCGCGCGGGCCACCGGATCGCCCGCGGCGCCCGTGGCGAAGAGGACAGGCGTCAGCTCGTGCCTGCGCGCCCCGGCGATACGGCCCAGATGCAGCGCCTCGATCAGCGCGTACATCGACTCCAGACCGAAGTGCGCCGGAAGCGTCCGCGCGAGCTCCGTCGCCTCGCCGCGCCCGTCCTCGGCCCGCGCGGCGAACCACAGTGCCTCCTCGGCGAGTCCGGCGCCCCCGCCCCAGTCGCCGGAGATCCTGCCGATCGCCGGGAAGCGGGCGGTGCGGCCGTCCGGGAGCATGCCCACGCAGTTGATGCCCGCGCCGCAGACGACGGCCACGCCCCGTGGTTCGTCGACCCCGGCGCGCAGGATCGCGAAGGTGTCGTTGCGCACGACGGTCGTCCCGCCCCAGCCACGGGCGTGCACGGCGGCCGTCAACTCCTCCTCCTCGACCGGGAGATCGGCGTTGGCGAGGCAGGCGGAGACATGCGTGACGGCCCGGATCCCGGCCTGTCCGAGGGCCCGTTCCACCGGCTCGGCAAGGCCGTCCAGAGCCGCCCGGACGCCCACCGCGGGCGGCTGGAAGCCGCCACCGCGCGCCGCCCCGATCACGGAACCGTCGGGCCCGATCACGGCCACGTCGGTCTTGCTGTTGCCGGCGTCGACGGCGAGCACCGACACCGAAGGGGTCACTCCGCCCACGAAAGGTGCTCCCGGTTGTGCGCGATCAGCTGGTCGGTGAGCGCCTCGGCGTACTCGTACTGGCCGATCAGGGGGTGGGACAGCAGTGCCTTGAAGACCCGGTCGCGGCCGCCGCGCAGCGCGGCCTGCAGCGCCAGGTCCTCGTACGCCGTGACGTTGGCGATCAGCCCGGCGTACAGCGGGTCGAGCTCCGGCACCGCCAGCGGCGAGGCGCCCTTGGTGCCGACGGCGGCCTGCACCTCGATGACGGCGTCGTCGGGCAGGAAGGGCAGCGTCCCGTTGTTGTACGTGTTGACCACCTGGTACGGGCTGCCTCCCGCGCCCAGGAGCGAGGAGGCCAGATCGACCGCCGCCTCCGAGTAGAACGCGCCGCCCCGCTTGGCGAGCAGAGCCGGCTTCTCGTCGAGTGCCGGGTCGCCGTACATCTCCAGCAGCTGCCTCTCCATCGCGGCGACCTCGGCGGCCCGCGACGGTTTGGTCCTCAGTTCCCGTACGACCGCGTCGTGCGCGTAGAAGTAGCGCAGGTAGTACGAGGGGACGACGCCGAGCCGGTCCAGGACCTCCCGAGGCAGCCGGAGGTCGCCCGCGATGGTGTCGCCGTGCTCGGCGAGCAGGGCCGGCAGGACGTTCTCGCCCTCGGGCCCACCGAGTCGTACACCCGTCTCCCAGGTGAGGTGGTTGAGGCCCACATGGTCCAGATGCACCTCGCCGGGGGCCGTGTTCAGCAGCGCGGCGAACTTCCGCTCCAGCCCGATCGCCACGTTGCACAGCCCGACGGCCCTGTGACCGGCCTGGAGCAGGGCACGGGTGACGATGCCCACCGGGTTGGTGAAGTCGATGATCCAGGCCTCCGGTGCGGCGCGCCGGACCCGTTCGGCGATGTCCAGCACCACGGGCACCGTGCGCAGGGCCTTGGCGAGCCCGCCGGCGCCGGTCGTCTCCTGACCCACGCAGCCGCACTCCAGCGGCCAGGTCTCGTCCTTCTCCCGCGCGGCCTGCCCGCCGACACGGAGCTGCAGGAGCACGGCGTCCGCTCCGGCGACACCCGCGTCGAGGTCGGCGGTGGTCGTGATGGTCCCGGGATGGCCCTGCTTGGCGAAGATCCGCCGGGCGAGCCCGCCGACCAGGTCCAGCCGGCCGGCGGCCGGGTCGATGAGGACCAGCTCGCCGATCGGCAGGGTGTCCCTCAACCGGGCGAAACCGTCGATTAGTTCAGGGGTGTAGGTGGATCCGCCACCCACCACCGCGATCTTGGCCGGCCGGGGGGCGAGGGGTGGTTCCCCGTGGGAATGCAGCATGTGTGTCAGCCCTTCACTCCGGTCAGTGTGACGCCCTCGATGAAGGCCTTTTGTGCGAAGAAGAACACGACGATCACCGGCGCCATGATCATCACGGTCGCGGCCATCGTCAGGTTCCAGTCCGTCTGGTGCGCGCCCTTGAAGGACTCCAGGCCGTAGGAGAGCGTCCAGGCGGCGGGATTCTCCGAGGCGTAGATCTGCGGGCCGAAGTAGTCGTTCCAGCAGTAGAAGAAGTGGAACAGCGCCACGGCCGCGATCGCCGGCTTCGCCATCGGCAGCACGATCCGCACCATCGTCCGGAACTCGCCGCAGCCGTCGATCCTGGCCGCCTCGGTGTACTCCTTCGGGATGGTCAGCAGGAACTGCCGCAGCAGGAAGATCGTGAACGCGTTGCCGAAGGCGAACGGAATGATCAGCGGCCACAGGGTGCCCGCCAGGTCCAGCTGCTTCGCCCAGAACAGGTACATCGGGATGACGACGACCTGGGGCGGCAGCATCATCATCGCGATGACCAGCATCATCGCCAGACTTCTGCCGCGGAAGCGGAACTTCGCCAGCGCGTAGGCCACCGGGATGCTTGACCCGACCGCGAGCACCGTGCCGAGTCCCGCGTACAGCAGGGTGTTGCGCCACCAGGTCAGGAACCCGGGTGTGTTCCACACGGTGGCGAAGTTGCCCCACTCCCAGGTGTGCGGCCACAGCTCGCGGGTGAGCGCCTGGTCGTCGCTCATCACCGCGGTCAGGAACACGAACACGAAGGGGAGGAGGAAGAACAGGGCGGCGGCGATCGCCAGTGAGTGGACAGCGATCCACTCCAGGGCGGCCCTGCGCCGCGCGCTGCGCAGGGCGGAGCCGCCGCCGGCCGGGCTACGCACGGCGGGTGCCGCCGGGGTGAGTGTCGTGGTGGGGGTCATCGTTCAGTCCTCCGCCGACAGGAAGCCGGAGCGCCGTCTCATCAGAAACGCTGTGAACACCATGGCCAGCGCGAACAGCACCAGGGCCACGACACACGCGGCACCCGTGTCGAACCGCTGGAAGCCGAGGTTGTAGACGATCTGCGGAACGGTGAGCGTGGTCTTGTCCGGATAGCCGGGCTCGAACTGCTGCCCGGAGCCGCCGATCACCCCGCTGGCGACCTTCGCCGCGACGATCGGTTCCGTGTAGTACTGCATCGTCGCGATCACTCCGGTGATCACGGAGAACAGCACGATCGGGGAGATGTTCGGCAGCGTGACGTACCGGAACCGCTGCCAGGACCCGGCCCCGTCCAGTTCGGCCGCCTCGTACTGCTCCTTCGGCACGTCGAGCAGCGCCGCCATGAAGATCACCATGAGGTCGCCGATGCCCCACAGGGCCAGGATCGTCAGTGAGGGCTTCGACCAGAACGGGTCGTTGAACCAGCCGGGCTCCGGCAGCCCCAGCGCCGCCAGGACGGTGTTCGCCGGTCCCGTACCCGGGTTCAGCAGGAAGACGAACGACATGGTCGCCGCGACCGGCGGGGCCAGGTACGGCAGATAGAACAGCGTCCGGAACAGTCCCGCGCCCGTCCTGATCCTCGTCACCAGCAGCCCGACGCCGAGGCCGAACACGACCCGGAGCGACACCATGACCACGATCAGCCAGAGCGTGTTGCGCAGGGCCGGCCAGAAGAACGGGTAGTCGCCGAAGACGTACGCCCAGTTCTTCAGGCCCACCCAGGTGGGCGCGGTGAAACCGTCGTACTTCATGAAGGAGAAGTAGACGGCCGAGACCAGGGGGTAGGCGAAGAAGACGCCGAACCCGATCAGCCAGGGCGACAGGAAACCGAGGGTGCGAAGCGCAGCTCTCCTGCGCTTCGCCCTCAGCCCCGCCGGGACGGGGAGTGCCGCGGTCATCAGCCCGCCTGCTCGTTGTCCTTGTCGACCTGGGCGTCGGTCTTCTTCAGCCCGGCGTCGAGGTCCTTCTCCCGCCCGGCCTCGTAGGCGACGCCGAAGTCCTGGGCGGTCAGCAGGAAGGCGCCGCCGTTCACCGAGGACGGAGCGTGTGCGCTCTTCGGGTGCTGCGCGATGTCGACGAACGTGCGGTACACGGGGTCGTTGTTGAGCTTCGGCGACTTCAGGGCGGCCAGGGTGGACGGCACGTTGTGGATCGCGTTGGCGAAGGAGACGACCGCGTCGGTGTCGGTCGACAGGTACTTCACCAGTTCCCAGGCGGCGTTCTGCTTCTCACTGGTGCTGGCGATGCCGAGGATGGTCCCGGACAGATAGCCCTTGCCGTAGTCGGCGGCCTGGTCGTCCGGCACGGGGAAGGGCGCCGCGCCGATCTCGAACGGCAGCTTCGCGTCCTTCGCCATCTTGCCGCGCCATTCGCCGTCGAGCTGCATGGCGACCTGGCCGGTGTGCAGCGGGTGCTTGGGGCCCCACTCGTCGCCGAGCCCGGTGCGGAACTTCTCCAGCTTCTGGTAGCCGCCCAGCTTCTGGACGAGTCCCTTCTGCCAGGTCAGCAGTGCCTTGGTGTTGGGGTCCGAGGCCAGGCTGGACTTGCCCTCGCCGTCGAGGTACTGGATGCCGAACTGGGCGGCGTAGTGCTCGAAGGTGGTCTCGTAGCCCTGGAAGTTGGGCATGAAGCCGAGCTGCTCGTAGCTGTCGCCCTTGGCCTTGGTGAGCTTCTTGGCGACCTCGTCGAACTCGGAGAGCGTCTTCGGCGGGGCGGTGACGCCGGCCTCGGCGAACGCCTTCTTGTTGTAGTAGAGGCCGTACGCGTCACCCAGCAGCGGCACCGTGCAGCGCTTGCCCTCGTGCTCGGTGTACTTGGCCATCTGCGGCAGGAAGGTCTTCGCCGGGTCGATCTTCGCCTTGTCCAGGAAGGGCTTGAGGTCGGCGAGTGCGTTGGTGGAGCAGAAGCGGCCCACGTTGTCGGTGGTGAAGGAGGAGACGACGTCCGGAGCGTTCGAGCCGCCCGCCCGCAGCGCCTGGTTGAGCTTGTCGTCCGTGATGCCCTTGACGACCTTGACCTTGATGTTGGGGTGCTTCGCCTCGAACGCCTCGATGTTCGCCGCGATCGCCTCGACCTCGCTGGGCGCGCTCCAGCCGTGCCAGAAGGTGAGGGTGGTCCGCGCGTTCGGGTCGTCCTTCGCGCCGGCGTCGTTGGACCCCGTACAGGCGGTGGCGAGCAGGGCTATCGAGGCGGTCGCGGCCAGTGCGACGGCCGTGGTGCGGCGGCTTCCGGGCATGACGCTGTCTCCCTGGGGGCGGGGCATGGACGGGACGGGGTCGGACGGAGCGGAGCAGTGGACCGGGACGGGGCAGTGGACCGGAGGCGGACCAGCGGACCGAGATGGAGCAGTGGACCGAGGTGGAGCAGTGGACCTGGACGGGGCTGAGGACCGGGTCGGGGGCGGTGGTGTGGACTTCAGCGCGAGGTGTCGAAGACCTCGTCGCGGGTGGCCGCCAGGGCGCTCTCCAGCGCCCCGCGCAGCACGGGATGCTCCTGCACGTCGCCGATGACGAGACGCGGCCGGGACGGGGCCAGTTCGGCCAGCTCCGACTGGACCCGTGTCCGCAGCGGTTCCCCGCCGGCGACGGTCAGCGGTCCGGAGAGAACGACGAGTTCCGGGTCGAGTACGGCGACCATGGAGGCGAGACCGGTGGCGAGGCCGGTCCCGAAGGCGTCGAGCAGCATGCGGTACGGACCCGACTCGGCCTCCGCGGCCCGCTCCAGCAGCCCGGCCGCGACCTCGGGGTGCGACCCCTGCCCGATGTCCTCGATGCCGAGTTCCCTCGCCAGCCGGGGCACCGTCTGCGCGCCGGCCAGTTCCTGGAAGCCGCCGCTGCCCGCCTTGGAGACCTGTCGCACCAGGGGCGTACCGGGCACCGGCAGGAAGCCGACCTCGCCCGCGCCGCCGGTGAAGCCGCGGTGCAGCCGTCCGCCGATGACGAGGGCGGCGCCGAGTCCCTCCTCGTTCCACAGCAGAACGAAGTCGTCATGGCCGCGGGCGGCGCCGAGCCGCTGCTCGGCCACGGCGACCAGGTTGACGTCGTTCTCGTACTCGACGGGCATCGGCAGCACGGCCGCCAGTTCGTCGAGCAGGGTGGGGGAGTGCCAGCCGGGCAGATGGGACGCGTACCGGAGCCGCCCGGTCGACGGGTCGAAGGCGCCCGGGGTGCCGATGACCAGGCGGTGCACATCGGCCCGGGTGATCCCGGCGGCCTTCACGGCCCCGTCGAGGGCGTCGGTGACCTGCCGCACGACACCCTCGCCGCGCCGTGCCGGGGTCGGCAGGACGAACTCGCCGACGGTCGCTCCGGTGATGTCGGCGACGGCGGCGCGGATGCGCTGCGGGGTCACGTCGAGGCCGGCGGCGAAGGCGCTGCGGGCGTTGATCGTGTACAGCTGCGCGTTCGGCCCCGGCCGGCCTTCGGTGGTGCCGGTGGCGACGACCAGACCCGCGGCCTCCAGCCGGGCCAGCAGCTGGGAGGCGGTGGGCTTGGACAGACCGGTCAGCTTGCCGATCCGGGTGCGCGAGAGCGGCCCGTGCTCCAGCAGCAGATCGAGCGCCGCGCGGTCGTTCATGGCACGGAGTACGCGCGGTGTCCCCGGGGTAGTACCGGCCACGACGACGCACCTGCCCTTCGAGCATTGTTAGGAAAGTTTCCTAATTGACGACGAGAAGGTAAGTGCCCCGCCGTCGCTCCGTCAATACCCCGCGACCCGCGAATGCCCCGTGACGTGAAAAGGGCGCCCCCGCCGTCACGGCGGGGGCGCCCTTTCCGGGCTCGTACGACTTCCTGCGGCGTCCCGGGCCCGTCCTGAGCCCTCCTGCGGCTACTTCGACAGGCTGGCGGGCGGGGAGATGGGGGACGCCGCCAGAGACTGGGGCGACGTCGTCGAGGAGTAGGCCGACGGGGCCGCGACGCCGGCCGTCGGGTCCTTCACGGGCTGCTCGCCGTCCGCCTGCAGCGGCAGACCGCCGACGATCCGGATGCCCGCCTCGTCGAACGCCCGCTTGATGCGCCAGCGCAGCTCGCGCTCCACGCCCAGCGCCTTGCCCGGCATGGTCTTCGCGGCGACCGAGACCGTCATCTGGTCCAGCAGCACCTCGGTCAGGCCCAGTACCTCGACGGGACCCCACAGCCGCTCGTTCCACGGCTCGTCCTTGGTCATGGTCCCGGCGGCCTCCTCGATGACCTTGCGGACCTGGTCCAGATCCTCCGACGGGCGCACCGCGACGGCGACGGACGCCGTCGCCCAGCCCTGGCTGAGGTTGCCGATCCGCTTGACCTCGCCGTTGCGGACGTACCAGATCTCGCCGTTGTCACCGCGCAGCTTCGTCACCCGCAGACCGACCTCGATCACCTCGCCCGAGGCGACACCCGCGTCGATCGAGTCGCCGACGCCGTACTGGTCCTCCAGGATCATGAAGACGCCGGACAGGAAGTCGGTGACGAGATTGCGGGCACCGAAGCCGAGCGCCACACCGGCCACGCCCGCCGAGGCGAGCAGCGGCGCCAGATCGATGTTGAGCGCGCCGAGGACCATCAGGCCGGCCGTGCCGAGGATCACGAACGAGGCGACGGACCGCAGGACGGAACCGATCGCCTCGGAACGCTGACGGCGCCGTTCGGCGTTCACCAGCAGACCGCCGAGGGCCGTGCCCTCCACGGCCTGGGCGCTGCGGTTCATCCGTTCGATGAGCTTGGTGAGCGCGCGGCGGATCGCGATCCGCAGCAGGACCGCGATAACCACGATCAGCAGGATGCGCAGACCGACGCTGAGCCAGGTGGACCAGTTCTGCTCCACCCAGCCGGCGGCGTTGTTGGCCCTCTCCGCGGCCTCGTCGAGCGTGACGGGCGGGGCAGACGGATCGGCGGCCAGGAACACGGCGGGGACCTCCGGTTGTGCGGTCGGCGGACCATCCACACTAACGGGGCATCGGGGATGCCCCGGTCCTTCACCGGGGGGAGAGACGAGGCTCACCCGGGCATCCTTCCGGTGTGGCCGAGCGCACACAAAATCCTTCCGGCCCGTTACGGGGACGTAGTGGCGCTTCGACCAGGCATGAGGAGAGACTGAGAGCAGATCGTCCCGGCGCGAGCCACGCGCCGCCGGCGTACAAGGAGGCATCCGTGCCGCATGTCCTGGTCCTCAACGCGTCGTACGAGCCGCTCGGCGTCGTACCGCTCCGCCGCGCGCTCGTCCTCGTCCTCGAGAACAAAGCCATCTGTCTCGAGGAGTCCGGCGCCTTCATGCACAGCGAGACCCGAGTGATGCCCGCGCCCAGCGTGGTCAGGCTCAAGCGCTTCGTCCGGGTCCCCTACCGGGGGCCCGTTCCTCTGACCCGCCGCGCGCTGTTCGCCCGCGACGGGGGCCGCTGCATGTACTGCGGTGGCGTCGCAACCAGCGTCGACCACGTCGTTCCGCGCAGTCGCGGCGGTCAGCACGTCTGGGACAACGTGGTGGCCGCGTGCCGCCGCTGCAACCACGTCAAGGCCGACCGGCACCTGCGCGAGCTGGGCTGGCGGCTGCGGCACCAACCAGCCCCGCCGAGCGGCCTGGCCTGGCGCATCATCGGCACAGGGCATAGGGACCCGCGCTGGCTGCCATATCTGCAGCCGTTCGGCGCGGACGACGCGATGGCCCGGATCGACGGCATATCCGCCTGAGGATCCGGGCCACTGTTGTGTGCGGGTGCCCCCGCCGGCCCTCGGGTCAGGGGGCGCCGGCCCTCGGTCAGGGAGCGCCGGCCCCCTGCTCCGACACCGCGTACGCCTCCACCGACCACAGTGAGTAGCCGAAGCGGGTCGCGCGAGTCTCGCCCTGCACCCGGACGAAGCGGATGCCCGGCGCGTCCATGCGGATCGACTCGCGTCCGCCCCTGCCGTCGCGGACCGTCGCCGCCGTGCGCCAGTTGCGGCCGTCCGCCGAGACCTGGATGCGGTATCGCGTGGCGTGGGCGTCCTGCCAGTGCAGCACGACCTGGCCCAGCCGGGTCTGCCCGGGCAGCTCCGCCTGCCACCAGGCGCCGTCCTCCGCGGGGGAGGACCAGCGCGTGGCCGGGTCGCCGTCCGTGGCCGCGGAGGCCGGGAAGTCGGGCGTCTCGTCGCCTGAGGACGAGACCCTGGCGGTACGCAGCACATCGGGGCCGCCGGTGCGCGGGTAGGCCCGCACGGTCAGGGTGCGCTCCTCGCCGTCGAAGGTGAACGGCACCTGGTACTCGCCCGCCGGAGTCCCCGGCGGCACGGTCACCTCGACCGGCACGGCCGTCCGCCTGCCCCGCGGCACCCGCACCTCCTTCGGCACGGCCACCGTGATGCCCTTCGGGGCCTTCGCGGTCAGCGGACCCCGCACCTCGTCCGGCCGCCGGGCGGCCACGTACGCCTCGGTCCGCTGCGGGCCGCCGCCGATGGGCGCGTCCAGTTCGCCCCGTACGAGCGCGAGCCGCGCCCGGGGTTCGTCGGCGAACCACGGGACGAGCGCGTGGACACCGGCCGCCCCGGTGATCCGCAGCGCGTCCACCCGCAGTCCCTGGGTGCGGTGCTGCGTCCAGCCGGACGGGGTGAGCGCGCCGAGCCGGCGCCAGCCCTCGCCCGGCACATGCGCCTCCAGCGTGCCCGCGACGCCGGCCGCGCCCTCCGCGGCGGGCTCGGTCATCGCGGTCACCACTTCGACGGGCCGGGCGCGGTCCAGCCGCACCGTGTACGCGTCGGCGGTCCGGGTCACCGGTCCTGGCCTGCGGTCCGCGCCCGTCCACGCCGCGGACTCCTTCGCCACGCGGGTCAGGAACGGGCCGAGGACGCCGTTGCCGACCGTGACCTGCCGTGCGCCGATCGCCGTGCGCAGCGGCGCGAGGGCCAGCGAGGACCGCCACGCCGTCTCGCCGTCGCCGCGCGCCTGGGCCTGGAGCATGTCGACGGCGACCTCGCCCGCCGTGCCGTAGCGCGCCAGCTGGTCGACCCACGGCCCCACTTCGGCATCGAGCGAGGCCAGTCGCCGCGGCGCCTCCCGCATCACGGTGAACGCGGCCCGCAGTCGTCCGGCCGCCGCGTCCCTGGCGTCCGCGTCCGTGCTGGTACGGGAGCGCCAGAACTCCGCCAGCAGCGGGCTCAGATAGGCGGACTCGGTGGGGTCGAGCAGGGACGACGCGTGGTTCCCGGCGAGCACGCCGAGCGCCTCCCGGGTCTTCGGATCGCCGCCCGCGAGGTCGTCTATCGCCGCCCGCCAGGACTCCTGCGGCCGGTAACCCTTGGGGTTCCAGGCGTAGTCGGCGGCGGTGAACAGGGGGATGCGGGAGGCGGCCGGCTGCTCCATGGCGTTGGCGAGCAACGCCGCCGAGCCCGTCGCGACGGCCGGCTCGCGGCCGGTGTAGGGGCCGAGGAAGAGCCGGTCCTGGGCGTAGTCGTTGACCGGATAGTTGTCCATCGTGACCACCGGGTGGCGGAACACCTCGCGCGCCCCGGCCAGTTCCCGCCCGGTGATGGTGCGCGGTACGACCCCGACGCCGGTCCAGGCGACCTGCACCCGGGCGTCGAGTGCCGAGGCGAGGGCCGTGCGGTACTCGGTCGCGCCGTCCTGGTAGAACTCCGTCGGCATCACCGTGAGCGGCGCCGCCTCGGGGTGGCGTTGCGCGAGATGGTCCGCCAGCTCCCCGGCGAGCCGCGCCTGCGCCTTCGCCGCGGCGGCGGGCCCCGAGCCGAAGGTGTCGGCGTCCCGGTCGCAGTGCCACTCGCTGTAGCTGACGTCCTGGAACTGCAGTTGGAAGGCGCGGACGCCGAGCGCCCACATCGCGTCGACCTTGCGCTTGAGGGCCTTGGCGTCGTCGTCGGAGGCCAGGCACATGGACTGGGCGGGGGCGACGGCCCAGGCGAGCGTCACATGGTTGCGGGCGGCCCGCTCGGCGAGTTCGCGGAACGCGGCGCGCTGGTCGGCGGGATACGGATCGCGCCAGCGGGTCTGCCTGAAGGCGTCGTCGCCCGGCGCGTAGAGGTACCGGTTCTGCTTGGTCCGGCCCATGAAGTCGAGCTGAGCCAGCCGCTGTTCGTGGGTCCAGGGCTGTCCGTAGAACCCCTCCGTCACTCCGCGCACCGCCGTGCCGGGCCAGTCCCGCACGGCGACGCCGGCGACCGAGCCCTCCTCGACGAGCTGCCGCAGCGTCTGGGCGCCGTGGAACAGCCCGTCGGCACCGACACCGTCAAGGGCGACGGTGTCCCGGCCCAAGACACGGCCGGTGGCGATGCGGTAGCCGCCGGAGGGCAGATCGGCGCGTTCGGAGGCGCGCAGGGCGCGCAGGGCTTCGAGTGCGCCGCTGCCGCCGAGATGGAGCACGGGGCCACGGCCGGGCAGCGAGGTGTGGACGGTCCGCACCCCGGCGGCACGCAGCGTCTCGCGGACCGCTTCCACGGCGTACGGATCGGCGTCCGGGGCGGCGAGGAGGGTCACGTCCTCACCGAGCCGCACGGCCGCTCCGGTGGACTTCAGCGTCTGCGGACGCGGCCAGACCGCGGGCGGTGTCCCCTCGCCCTCCCGGTCGGGCACGGTGGTGGCGGGGGGACCCGGTACGTCCGGGGCGGCGGCGGCTCCGGGAGCCGTGCCGAGCAGTCCGCCGATGACCGCGACGGCGACGGCCGTAGCCGTCTGCTTTCTGCGCCCGAACCGCACATCAGGCTCCCCTCGACTCCCCGTGCCCCAGCGAAACGGGTTCGAGCCCACCACCGGTGCGGTGAACGTGTCAATGTGGCTGACTGTTGTGTCGTATTTGCCCGGCGACGCGCGAGGGACGCGGACGGGCGGCTCAACTCCCGTGCGTGGAGCAGAATGTGACACGGAACACGTTGACGACAGGTGTACGTCTGCGGCCGTGCCCGCTGGGTAGGGCTGCAATGTCCCGTTGCCCACCTTTAGGAGGCCCCCGTGGCCGCTTCCGCGCAGCTGCTGCTCTCCGCCCTGTCCAAACCGGTGCCCGGCCCGCTCACCAGCGAGCCGCCGCTCGCCGACGTCCTGCCGCTGACCAGCGAGCCGCCGTTCACCGCCGCCCTGCCGCTGACCAGCGAGCCGCCGCTCGCCGACGCCACCCCCCTGACCAGCGAGCCGCCGCTCGCCGACGCCACCCCCCTCACCAGCGAACCGACCGCCCCCGGCGCAGCCGGCGGCACGGAGTCCCCAGGAGTCTGAATGGGCCTGGCCCGGCTGGCCGCGCTGCACGGTGTCGCCACCACGTACTCGCCCTCGGCGGGCGTCACCGTCCCCGTGCCCGACTCCACGGTCGTCGCGGTGCTCGCCGCCCTCGGCGTGGACGCCGCCACCCCGGACGCGGTCCGCACGGCCCTCGCCGCGGCCGGCAGCGCCGCCGAGGAGCGCCTCCTCCCTCCGACGGTGGTGGCCTGGCTCCCGGTGACCGGGCCACCCGTCGCCGTTCCTCCGGGCGCCCGCGTACGGGTGCACCTGGAGGGCGGCGGCAAGCGGGAATGGCGCGAACGCGCACCGCGCGCGGGAGGCGCCGACGAGCAGCCGGCCGCGCCCGCCGGCTGGGCCGAACTGCCCACCGGCTTGCACGGATTGACCGTGCGCACACCCGACGGCCGCACGGCGCGCGCCACGCTCGTCGTCGCGCCCGAGGCGGTCGCACCGCCGCCGGGGCGGGCGCACGGCTTCCTGGTGCAGCTCTACTCGCTGCTGTCCGCGCGGTCGTGGGGGATGGGCGATCTCGGAGACCTCGCGGAGCTCGCGGCCTGGGCCGGCCGGGCGCTCGGAGCCGGGTTCGTGCAGGTCAACCCGCTGCACGCGGCGGTGCCCGGCGCGCCGACCGACCCGTCCCCGTACCGGCCGTCCTCGCGCCGCTTCCCCGATCCCGTGCATCTGCGGATCGAGGACGTCCCCGAGTACGCGTACGTCACCGGCCAGGACCGGGTCCGCCTCGACGTGCTCGTGGAGAAGGCGGCCGGGCTGCGCGGGTCCGTTCTGCGCAAGGGCGCGCTGATCGACCGCGACGCCGTGTGGGAGCTCAAGCTCCAGGCACTGGAGCTGGTGCTGCGCGTTCCGCTCGGCCCCGGCCGGTGGGCCGCGTACTGCGACTTCCTGGCCGACCGGGGCGAGGCGCTGGACGACCATGCCACCTGGTGCGCCCTCGCGGAGGTCCACGGCTCCGACTGGCACGCCTGGCCCGCCGGGCTGCGCGACCCGCGCTCCGCGGAGACCGCCCGCGCCCGCGATGAGCTGATGGACCGGGTCGACTTCCACTGCCGGCTCGCCTGGCTCACCGACGAGCAGCTGGCCGCGGCGTCCACGGCGGCGCGCGACGCGGGAATGTCCGTCGGCATCGTCCACGACCTCGCCGTCGGCGTGCACCCGGGCGGCGCCGACGCCTGGGCGCAGCAGGACGCGTTCGCCGCGGGGATGTCGGTGGGGGCGCCGCCGGACGCCTTCAACGCGCGCGGCCAGGACTGGGGTCTGCCGCCGTGGCGGCCCGACGTCCTCGCCGCGTCCGGCTACGCCCCGTACCGCGGACTCCTGCGCGAGCTCCTCCGGCACGCGGGTGCGCTGCGGCTCGACCATGTCATGGGCCTGTTCCGGCTGTGGTGGGTGCCCATCGGCGCCGAGCCGACCGAGGGCACGTACGTGCGCTACGACGCCGAGGCGATGCTCGCCGTCCTCGTCCTGGAGGCACACCGCGCCGGCGCCGTCGTCATAGGGGAGGACCTCGGCACGGTCGAGCCCGGCGTGCGCGAGAGCCTCTCGCGCCGGGGCGTGCTCGGCACGTCCGTGCTCTGGTTCGAGCGCGACTGGACCGGCACCCGCCGGCCGCTGCCCCCGGGGCGCTGGCGCGAGGGCTGTGTGGCCACCGCGACCACCCACGATCTGCCGTCCACCGCGGCACGTCTCACCGGCGAGCACGTGGCGCTGCGCCACCGGCTGGGGCTGCTCACCCGGCCGCTGGACCAGGAGCGTACGGAGGACTCCGCGGAGGTCGCGGAGTGGCGCGCCTGCCTGACCCGGCTCGGCCTGCTGCCCGAGGGCACGCACGACGAGGAGGGCGAGATCCGGGCCGTGTACCGGTTCCTGCTGAGCACCCCCGCCCGGATGGTCGGCGTCTGGCTGCCGGACGCGGTGGGGGACCGGCGGCCGCAGAACATGCCGGGCACCTGGGACCAGTACCCGAACTGGCGGCTGCCCGTCGCGGATGCCGAAGGCCGCCCCCTGACCCTGGAGGAACTGGCCACCTCGCCGCGGCTGCACGCCCTGATGGAGATCTTCCGGACGGCGCCCACACCCCGTACGGGCACCCCGGGCGCGCGCCTCTCCTAGCCGTTCGCTACGTTTGCACCGTGGACAAGAAGAACGCCCTGCGCGCCGGCACCGTCGCGGCCGGTACGACGCTGATGATGCTGCTCATGTCGTCCCCGGCGCTCGCGCTGATCTCCGACGACGGTGACGACCCGGGTCCCGGCCTGAGCGTGGCCGAGACCCTCGGCCTGTTCGTCGCGGCGCCGATCGTCCTGTTCCTGGTGATCGCGGGCCTGGTGATGGTCCTCGACAAGTCCGACAGGCCCAAGAAGCAGGCCTGAGCACCCGCTCCTTCGCACCTTTCGTGAGGGCGCCGCGCGGTACGCACCGCGCGGCGCCTTCGTGCGTTCCCGGCCCGGCTTCCCCGGCCCGGTTTCCCGACGGGCCGCGTTCCAGGTCGATACATCCAGGGGCCCTCAGGCCCCGATCGAGGTCAGCAGCTTCCGCAGCAGTCCTGCCAGTTGCTCCGCCTCCTCCTCGTCGAGCGCCGATTCCAGCGCGTCGCGCTGCGCCGCGAGTCCCGCCTCCACGGCCTCGTCCACCAGCGCCCGGCCCCGGTCGCTGAGGGTCACCCGAAGTCCGCGCCGGTCGTGCGGGTCGGGGCTGCGGCTGAGCAGTCCGGCCCGCTCCAGGCGGTCCAGGCGCCCGGTCATGCCGCCCGTCGTCAGCATCAGCGTCGCCGACAGCTGGCGCGGTGAGAGCGTGTACGGCTCTCCCGAGCGCCGCAGTGTCGCGAGTACGTCGAACTCGCCGCGTGCGATGCCGAAGGGCTTGTAGGCCTTGTCGATGCGCAGCGCCATCGCGCTCGACAGTCGGTAGATCCGCCCGAAGACGGCCATCGGAACCGTGTCCAGTTCGGGGCGCACGGCGGCCCACTGCGCGGTGATGGCGTCCACGGGGTCCGGGGTCGAGGTCATGGGAGCAGTCTCGCCGTTCCGGTTACTGACAAGCAAGTGGCTTGCCAATAAGTAGCTTATTGCTAAGCTACTTATGGCTGAGCTGCTTACTGTCAAGCTGCTTGCTGCCGGGCTACTCCTTCGCGGCCGCCGTGAGGGACTCGCATCCGTCCATGGGGGAACCGTCATGCCGTCGCGCAATGCCGCCGTCGTCGCCGTCACCGCGCTCGCCCCGATCTCCTGGGGTTCCACCTACGCCGTCACCACCGAGTTCCTGCCGCCCGACCGTCCCCTCTTCACCGGGCTGATGCGCGCCCTGCCCGCCGGACTCGCTCTGCTCGCGCTCACCCGTACGCTGCCGCGCGGTACGTGGTGGTGGAGGTCGGCGGTCCTCGGCGCGCTCAACATCGGAGCCTTCTTCCCGCTGCTGTTCCTCGCCGCGTACCGGCTGCCCGGTGGGGTCGCCGCGGTCGTCGGCTCGGTCGGGCCGCTCTTCGTCATCGGTCTCGCGGCGCTGCTGCTGGGCGACCGGCCGGGCCTACGGGGACTGACGGCCGCCGTCGCGGCGGCCTTCGGCGTGAGTCTCGTCGTCCTCAAGGCCGGCGCCGCACTGGACCTGGTAGGCGTCCTCGCCGGACTCGCATCCTCCGTCTCGATGTCCGCCGGGACGGTGCTCACCAAGCGCTGGGGCCGCCCCGAGGGGGCGGGGCCGCTCGTCATGACCGGCTGGCAGCTCACCGCGGGCGGGCTGCTGATCGCGCCCGTCGCGTTCCTGGTCGAGGGCCCCCCGCCCGCGCTCGACGGCCGTGCCGTCGCCGGCTACGTCTATCTCGCGCTCGCCAACACCGCCGTCGGCTACTGGCTCTGGTTCCGCGGTATCGGGCGGCTCACCGCCACCTCCGTCACGCTTCTCGGTCCGCTCTCCCCGGTCACCGCGGCGGTCATCGGCTGGGCGGCGCTCGGTCAGGGGCTGACGGCGGTGCAACTGCTCGGCATGGCGATCGCGGTCGCCGCCACGGTCGCCGGACAGGCCGCGCCCTCCAGATCGTTCAGCCTCACTGAAGAGAATGCACGGAGAGATTCGATGGACCTGACCGTTCGGGCGGTGCGACGGTAGATCCCGATGACCGATGACCGATGACCGATGACCGATGACCGATGACCACGACGGCGAGGCGTGGGCGGTGGCCTGCCGCTGACCGGCGCGGGATGGCTCCACCTCCCCGAGTGCGGGGCGGACGGGTCCGGAACCCGTCCGCCCCGCAGCCAGGGAGCGATCCGTGCGGACGGGGTCACAGCCCGCCGGTGAACAGCAACCGGTTCGGGGAACCTCTGGAGATGCTCCGCACCGCGCTCTTCGTCGACTGCGCGATGATCCAGTCCGAGACCGCGCGGGCACCTGCCGTGGGATGGGCCGCCTTGTAGAGCGCGGCGACGCCCGCCACGTGCGGGGCGGCCATCGACGTACCGTTCTTCGTCGTGGTGCCGCCGCCCATCAGTGCCGAGACGATGTCACTGCCGGGTGCGTAGAGCGCGAGGCACTCGCCGTAGTTGCTGTAGTCGGTCTCCGAGTCCGCCGAGTCGGTCGCGCCGACCGTCATGACGTCCGACGCGCTCGCGGGCGAGATGCCGCAGGCGTCCTCCGCGGAGTTGCCGGCCGCGATGACCGGCAGGACACCGCTGGCGAAGACGGTGTCGGCGGCTTCGTTGGCGGCGACGGACGTGGAGCCGCCGAGCGAGGCGTTCAGAACAGCGGGCTGATGGGCGTTCTTCGCGACCCAGTCGAGGCCCGCGATGATCCCGGACCAGGCACCTTCGCCCTCACAGTTCAGCACCCGGACGCTGACGAGGGTGGCTTCGGGCGCCACTCCGTACGTCGCCCCGGCAGCCGTGCCCGCCACATGGGTGCCGTGGCCTTCGCAGTCCCGTCCCTGGCGGCCGTCGCCGATCGCGTCGAACCCGAACACGGCGCGCCCGCCGAACTCGCTGTGCGCGTAGTCGATTCCGGTGTCGACGATGTAGATCGTGGCGCCCTTGCCCTTGCCGACCGTCGTGTACTGCCCGTCCAGCGGCAGGGCGCGCTGGTCCGCACGGTCCAGCCCCCAGCTGGCGGCCGGGACCACCCCGCGGGACCGGAGGTCGTCGTCCTGGACGCCGTATCGCCCGTCCGGGCTCCGGAGGTCGTCCCGGATGTCGTGCGCGGAGACCCTGGCGTCCTCCTCCACCGCCGCGACCCCGGGCATGAGCCGCATCGCCTCCAGCTGGGTCGGGTTCAGCGTCGCGGAGAACCCGTGCATGGCCCGGTTGTACGTGTACCGGGGCTTCACGCCGGCCTCCCGGGCGACGGCGGCCGGCTCGGTGCCCGTCTTCAGCGAGACGATGTACCGGCCCTTGACCGGCTCCGCCGACCGGTGCAGCGGGGCGGGCGTCGGACCGTCCGTGCCACTCTCCGCGGCGGCCCCGGGCGCGGCCACGGACACGGCGAGCAGCAGAGCGGCGGCCGCGCAGCGCGCGAACAGTCGCATGGGTACTCCCATCGGATCGATGATGATCATGTCACCGCTCTTTTCGACCGGGCCGCGCCGCTGCTTGAGCCCTTGTCAGCCGATCGCCCGACCCGGTGACAGATCTCCCCGATCCCGCGGTCACCCGAATGGACGCAGACCAGGGTCGTTGATTCGTCAATGACAACTTTGCTTTCCCTTGGTGGGGTTGCGTCGATCGTTAGGACAATCTCGCGGGCACAGGCGGTGTCCGTTGCTCGGTCGTGACGCTCAAGTCACGTACCTCCCGGCTCGGTTCACCGACTCCCCACACAGTACGAAAGGCACCAGAATGAGGATGAACGGCCTCCTGCGCCGGGGCACCCGGTTACTGACCGCGACGGTGGCAGCGTGCGGAATCGTGGCGACGGCCACCTCCGCCGCGACGGCCGACGAGCAGCCGACCCGTGAGCTGCTCAGGGCGGACTGCGAATCGGGCCTGGGCAAGTGCACCTTCAACTCGCCCCAGCTCGGCGAGGCCTATCTCGGCGGGTTCCGTCAGGTCTCCGACTCGCTCTACAACTGCAGCAGCTCGGACGCCACTCAGTCGATGACCTGGAGCGACACCGTGGGTTCCACGGATTCGCTCGGCGTCTCGGTCACCGCGGGCGGCAAGATCGCGGGCATCGTCGACCTGAGCGTGACCGCGACCTACAGCCACAGCTGGACCAGCACGCATGCGGAGAGCAGCTCGCTCAACATGACGGTGAAGCCCGGTGAGGTGGGCTGGATCTCCCGCGCACAGGTGATGCAGCAGGTCTCCGGCACATGGCAGACCCACTACGACAGCCCCAAGTGGGACCACTACTACTGGTTCTTCGACGACACCATCACCGGCCCGGCCGCGAACGGCACGGACGGCAAGAGCAACGCGGTGGTCGTCAAGAGCCGCACGATGACCCCGGCGGAGAAGAAGTCCTGCTCCGCCGGGGCCCATGCGGGCAGGACCTTCGTCCAGCACCGCTGATGCACCGCTCGGGCTGATGCACCGCTCGGGCCGGAGCGCCGCTGGGCTGCTGTGCCGTCAGGCCGGAGCGCCGCTGGGCCGCTGTGCCGCTCGGCGGCTCCACCGCCTGTTGCCCCACGGCTCACCGGGGTGCGACCAGGCCCCCTGCCCCGCCGTTCCCGGACGACGGGGCAGGGGGCTCACCCTCCCGCGAGCACCTTGCGCAGCACGTCCGCGAACTCCTCGGGCTGCCCGAGGAAGCCGCCGTGGTCGCCGGGGAACCGGACCGGTGGTGTGCCGAGCAGCTCGGCCAGCGCCGTGGAGGTGCGGTACGTGACGAGGCCGCCCGAGGTGGCGCCGACGCCGACGACCACGCGGGCCGGGCCGGTCCTCAGCGCGGTGACGTCGGGGAGGTAGCGGGCCGTGCCGCGCAGCTCGTGGGCGAAGAAGCGGGCGCTGTTGGCGATGTCCTGCTCGGAGGGTTCTCCCGGCGGCGGTGTGGGGGCGTCGTCGCCACCGAGATCGAATCCGGCGTTGGTCATGAACTTCATCCACGCGGGCCCCGGCCCGTCCCGGTGGAAGGTCTCGATGATGTCGTCGGTCGCGGCACGCTGTGCGACGGCGTCGGGGAGCAGCTCCAGCACGGGGGGCTCGTGCGCGACGAGGGTGCGCACCCGCGTCGGGTGCCGCGCGACGAGTGCCAGGCCCGTCACGGCGCCACCGCTGCTTCCGAAGACGTCGGCGGACTCGGCCCCGAGTGCGTCCAGCAGCGCGGCGACGTCGTCGGCCCGCAGCTCGGGGGTGGAGTCCTGCCCGGGATCGTCGAGGAGGCTTCCGGAGATGCCCCGGGGGTCGTGCGTGACGACGGTGTGGTCGCCCGCCAGCGCGTCCGCCAGCGGCGCGAAGGCGCCGGCGTCCATCGGCGCCCCCATGACCAGGAGCAGCGGCCCCTCGCCGCGGACCTCGTAGTGCAGTCGTCCGCCCGCTACGGCGAGGGTGTGGGTGGTTGTCATGGTCGGTGGTCCTTCCACGCGGGGTCGGGTCGCGGTGACAGCAGAGAAGACCGGGGCCGGCGCCGGAACTCATCGCCCCGCGGGCCGGTAGGTTGCGGCTCATGGCCGAGTGGGACAGGTGGGACGTCAAGAAGCTGCAGATCCTGCGCACGCTGCGGGACCGCGGCACGGTGACCGCGACCGCGCAGACGCTGCGGATGACGCCCTCGGCCGTGTCGCAGCAGCTGACGAACCTCGCCAGGCAGCTCGGCGTACAACTGCTGGAGGCGCATGGGCGGCGGGTGCGGCTCACGGACGCGGCGCATCTGGTGCTGCGGCATGCGGAGGCGGTGTTCGCGCAGTTGGAGCGGGCCGACGCCGAACTGGCCGGGTATCTGCAGGGCGAGGCGGGGGAGGTGCGCGTCGGCGCCTTCTCGACCGCCGTGCCCGCGCTCGTCGTGCCCGCGGTGCAGCGGCTGCGGAACGACCGTCCGGCGCTGGAGGTACGGGTACGGGAGGCCGAGGCGGCCGAGGCGTACGAGCTGCTGTCCGCCGGCGAGGTGGACCTCGCGCTGTCGCTTGCCGCGCACGCGCCGACCGCGCGGGACCCGAGGTTCACCCGGGTACCCCTGCTCGCCGATCCGCTGGACGTGGTCCTGCCGGCCGGGCATCCGAGGGCCAGCGAGCCCGGCCTGCGGCTCGCCGACCTGTCGGGGGAACCGTGGATCTTCGGCGGCAGCGGGCCCTGGTCCGAGATCACGCTCACCGCGTGCGAGGCGGCCGGGTTCGTGCCCGAGCAGGCGCACTCCGCGTCCGGGTGGACCGCGATCCTCGCGATGGTGGAGGCGGGGATGGGGGTCGCGCTCGTGCCGCGGATGGCGGCGGCGGAGCGCCGAAGCGGCGTCGTGATGCGGGTGCTCAGCGCCGACCAGCCGCGCAGGCACGTCGTGGCGGCGGTGCGCCGGGGCGCGGAGGAGGGCGCCGGGGTGGCGCACGTACTGGAGGCGCTGCGGGCGGTCGTGGCAGGCCGGACCAGAGACCTTTCAGATCTGCTGAAGTGATTGTGCGAAAACATTCGATGGACCCGGGAGGTCGTGCGGGGCCACAGTCGGTTGCATGACAACCGACCCGCACGCCAACGACGCCGCCCCGTACCCGGGCGGCGACCCCTACGCCGACTACCGCTCCGGAGACTTCCCCTTCACCACGCTCGTCGACCTCGCCGACCGCCGACTGGGCGCGGGAGTCGTCGCCGCGAACGACGAGTTCTTCGCCGAGCGCGAGAACCTGCTCGTGCGAGAGCCCGCCGCCTTCGACCCGGAGCGGTTCGGGCACAAGGGCAAGATCATGGACGGCTGGGAGACCCGGCGGCGCCGTGGCACGGGCCCCGGATCGCCGTTCCCGTCCGCCGACGACCACGACTGGGCCATCGTGCGCCTCGGCGCACCCGGCGTGATCCGCGGCGTCGTGGTCGACACGGCGCACTTCCGTGGCAACTACCCGCAGAAGGTGTCCCTCCAGGCCACCGTCGTCGAAGGGGCCCCGGGCCCCCAGGATCTCCTCGCGGACGACGTGAAGTGGGAGGAGCTCCTCCCGCCCACTCCCGTCCGCGGCCACGCGGCCAACGGCTTCGGGATCACCTCCGAGCGCCGCTGGACCCACGTCCGGCTCTGCCAGCACCCCGACGGCGGCATCGCCCGGCTCCGCGTGCACGGCGAGGTCGTGCCGGACCCCGCGTGGCTGGAACTGCTCGGGACCGTCGACCTCGCCTCCGTACTCAACGGCGGGGTGTGCGAGGACGCTTCGGACAGGTTCTACTCGTCACCGACGCAGATCATCCTGCCCGGTACCTCCCGCAAGATGGACGACGGCTGGGAGAACCGCCGCCGGCGGGTCCGCGACACCAACGACTGGGTACGGTTCCGGCTCGCCGCTCAGGGCGTCGTCCGGGCCGTCGAGATCGACACGGCGTATCTCAAGGGCAACGCGGCCGGCTGGATCGCCCTCAGCGGCCGCGACGGCGAGACCGGTGACTGGTTCGAGCTCCTCCCGCGCACCCGCCTCCAGCCGGACACCCCGCACCGCTTCCCGCTCGCGGCGCCCGCGGTCGCGACGCATGTACGGCTGGATGCGTTTCCGGACGGCGGCGTGGCACGGATGCGGGTGCACGGGGAACTCACCGCGCGAGGCCTTGGTGAACTGCGCAGTATGTACGCGGGTTTGACGGAGTAACGGATGAGGTGGTCCCCCTCCCCGCCGCCGGGCAGCCCGGCGGCGGGGAGGGGGAGTGCTCACGATGCCTCCGGAGTTACGGCTAGGGAGTGCAGATAGCGCATCAGCGCCATCAGGACGTCTCTGCTGGAGTCGCGGCGCCGCGCGTCGCAGACGAGTATCGGTACCGACGCGGGCAGATCGAGGGCTCCGCGCAGCTCCTCGACGGGGTGGTCGGGCGCGCCGGGGAAGGAGTTGATGGCCACCACGAAGGGAACGCCGCGTTCCTCCAGCCGGCCGATCACGTCGAAGCTGACCTCGAGCCGACGGGTGTCGACCAGCACCACGGCACCCAGCGCCCCCTCGAACAGGCCGCGCCACAGGAACCAGAACCGTTCCTGCCCCGGTGTCCCGAAGAGATAGAGCACCAGTTCCTTGTTGATGCTGATCCGGCCGAAGTCCATCGCCACCGTGGTCGCGGTCTTGCGCTCCACGCCCACCGTGTCGTCGACGCCGACCCCGGCCTGGGTCATCGTCTCCTCGGTGGTCAGCGGACGGATCTCGCTCACCGAGCCGACCAGGGTCGTCTTGCCGACTCCGAACCCGCCCACGATCACCACTTTGACGGCGGCGGTTGCGGTGTCCGGCAGTACGTCCTCGCGCCGGGGCCCCGCAGGCTGCTCAGAGCTTTTGAAGTCCATCGATCACTGCCTCAATCAAAGCGCGGTCGGGGAGTTGGGAAGGCGCCACGGGCGCGCGTGCCAGCACCTGCTTCTCGGCCAGCAGGTCGCTGAGCAGTACGGTGACGACGCTCACCGGCAGCCCGGTGTACGCGGAGATCTCCGCCACCGAGAGCGGTGCGTCACACATCCGGATGATCGCGGCCTTCTCCGGCTGGATGCCGGGTCTGGGCGCGGACCTGGCCACGATCAGCGTGACCAGGTCGAGTCGGGTGGGGGCGGAAGAGCCACTGCGCCCGCCCGTGATGACGTAGAGGCGTTCGGGGCTGGCGTCCTCCCAGCC
Organism: Streptomyces sp. NPDC091376; assembly: GCF_044757085.1. Classification (NCBI taxonomy): domain Bacteria; kingdom Bacillati; phylum Actinomycetota; class Actinomycetes; order Kitasatosporales; family Streptomycetaceae; genus Streptomyces; species Streptomyces sp. NPDC091376. The sequence continues at coordinate 62,801 of NZ_JBIVUF010000020.1, forward strand.
CCGGTCCCCGTTGCTCACCTGGCCTGCTCGTCATGGCGCGGCGGACTGCTGAGATGTGCTCCGATCCGGATCACCAGGTCCCGCATCCGCTGCCCCATCAGCCCGGCGTCCACTCCCTCGTCGGCGAGCACCGCGAGGAAGGCCCCGGCACCGGCCGCCATGAGATAGAAGAAGCCGCCGTCCATCTCGATGACGACCAGGCGCATCCTGCCCTCGCTGTGCGGCAGTTCGGCGCCCACGGCGCCCGCGAGGCTCTGCAGTCCCGCACAGGCGGCGGCCAGCCGGTCCGCGGTGTCGTTGTCCGCGCCGTACTGGGCCATGCGCAGCCCGTCCGAGGACAGCACGACCACGTTCCGGGTCTGCGGAACTCCCTCCGCGAGGTCCTTGAGCATCCAGTCCATGTTGGCCCGCTGCTGAATCACTGCTGGTTCCCCTTGTTTGCCGATGCCGAGGAGGCGTCGCCGTCCTGTGTCGTCTCACCGGACAGGCCGCTCTGGAAGGCAGCCAGCCAGATGCCGGGCTCCACCTGCGGCGCCGTCTCCGGTTCGGCTGCGGTCGGAGCGGGGGTGGGTGGCGCAGTGACCCGGTTCTTGCGGCGCCGCTGCGGCAGTCCGTTCTCGGTGCGCTCGGTCACCACGGGCAGCTCTTCCTCCTGCGGGTCCGCGGGCTGCGGTCCCGTGACGGGACGGGCGGGCTGCTGCCGCGGCAGCTGAGTGGCCGCGCGGGGCCCCGAGGCGGTCCCGATGCCGTGCGCCAGGCCGGTGGCGGCAGAGGTGCTCGTGATCAGGTCCTGCGGGACGATGAGCACGGCCCGTACGCCGCCGTAGGCCGAGGAGCGCAGCGACACCTGGAAGTTGTACGCCTGGGCCAGCCGGCCGACCACGGCCAGGCCCAGTCGCGGGGTCTCGCCCAGGTCGTTCAGGTCGATGCCCTGCTGTGCCTGGCGGAGCATGCGCTCGGCCCGCTTGCGGGCCTCCTCGCTCATGTTGACGCCACCGTCCTCGATCTCGACGGCGATGCCCGACTGCACCTCCACCGCGGTCAGATGGACCCGCGTGTGCGGCGGCGAGTAGCGGGTGGCGTTGTCCAGCAGCTCGGCCAGCGCGTGGATGAGCGGCTCCACGGCCAGGCCGACGACGGCGACCTCGGAGACCGAGTGGAGTTCCACGCGCTGGTAGTCGATGATCCGCGACATCGCGCCACGGAGCACGCTGTACAGGGGGACGGCCCGGCTCCACGTACGGCCGGGACGCGCCCCGCCGAGCACGGCGATGGAGTCGGCGAGCCGGCCGATCAGCGCCGTGCCGTGGTCGAGCCGCAGCAGATCGCCGAAGACGTCCGGGGTCCGGCCGTGCCGGTCCTCCATCTCCCGCAGTTCCTGCGCCTGCTGGTGGACGATCGCCTGCACGCGCCGGGCGATGTTCACGAAGGCGCGCTGCGCCGACTCGCGCAGGTCCTCCTCGGCGGATACCGCGTCGAGCACGGAACTCAGCACCGCCCGGTGCGCCGCACGGAACTCGGGGGTCAGCCCCTCCTGGTGTCCGCCGGCCTGCTCCGCCGAGCCGAGCCAGGCGAGGACGTCCTCGGGGAAGTCGCCCCGGCGCAGGCGCTCCATCATCTCCGGCAGGGCCACCTGGGCCAGCCGTACGGTCTCGGTTTCCTGGCGGACCAGCGCGTCCCGCTGCTCCGCCACCTTGTGGCGCAGTTCCTCGACGAGCCGGCCCCGTCGTGCGGCCTCACCGCAGGCCACGGCGACGGCGACGACGGCCGCTCCGCCGATCCAGGCCACCGGGACACGCGCCGACGAGGAGACCAGGGCCACGACCAGGACGGTGGCCGCAGCGGTCGCAAGGGCAGGCACCAGCCACAGGTACGACGACGTGGGCCGGGCCGTTCCGGGCGGCGATTCCTCTCGGATCATCAGCACCCTCAAAACATTGAAAGACGATCTTACGATGATGGCCGGGAGCATAACGGCTTGTGCCAAGGGGAGTTGACACAAGGTCACTCCATTCACCGGCGTGAGCGACCCCAAAAGCCGTCCGCCCGCCCAATGCGGGGCATTGGGCGGGCGGAAAGGTTCCGGTCGTACCGGGGAATCAGGCCGTGGCGGCGTCCGCCTCCCGGGCCTTCAGTGCCCGCTCGACACCGGCGCGCGACTCCGAGACCAGCCGGCGCAGCGGCGCGCTCGGAGCGGCGGAATCCAGCCAGGTGTCCGTCGCGTCGATCGTCCCGGCGGACACCTGGAGCGTCGGGTAGAGACCGATCGCGATCTGCTGGGCGATCTCATGGCTGCGGGAATCCCAGACGCCCTTGACCGCCGCGAAGTACTTCTCCGTGTACGGGGCGAGCAGCTCACGCTGGTCGGTCTGGACGAAGCCGGCGATGACGGCCTCCTGCACCGCGTTCGGCAGCTGGTCGGACTCGACGACCGACGCCCACGCCTCCGCCTTGGCCTCCGGCGTCGGACGGGCCGCCCGCGCCGTCGCCGCATGGCGCTCACCGGCGGCCGTGCGGTCCCGCTCCAGCTCGCCCGCGATGTCCTCCTCGTCGAGGACCCCGGTCGCCGCCAGCCGCTCCACGAACGCCCAGCGCAGCTCGGTGTCCACGACCAGGCCCTCGATCGTGTCGCGGCCCTCCAGCAGCGCCTGCAGCAGGTCGAGCTGCTGCGGGGTGCGCGCGGTCGCCGCGAACGCCCGCGCCCACGCCAGCTGGTGGTCGCTGCCGGGCTCCGCCGCGCGCAGGTGGGCCAGTGTGGCGTCCGTCCACCGCGTCAGCCCCGTCTCGCGCCACTCCGGCGCCGCGTACAGGTCGATGGCCAGCTTGACCTGCCGCTGCAGCGACTGCACGACGCCGATGTCCGACTCCTTGCCGATGCCCGAGAGCACCAGCGACAGGTAGTCGCGCGTCGCCAGCTCGCCGTCGCGGGTCATGTCCCAGGCGGAGGCCCAGCACAGCGCGCGCGGCAGCGACTCGGCGAAGTCGCCCAGGTGCTCCGTGACCGCCGCCAGCGAGTCGTCGTCCAGGCGGACCTTCGCGTACGACAGGTCGTCGTCGTTGAGCAGCACGACCGCCGGACGCTGCTTGCCCACCAGCTCCGGTACTGCGGTGAGTTCGCCGTCGACGTCCAGCTCGACCCGCTCGGTCCGTACGAGAGCGTCGCCCTGGAGCTCGTAGAAGCCGACCGCGATCCGGTGCGGCCGCAGCAGCGGCTCGCCCTTCGCGCCTGCGGGCAGCGCCGGGGCCTCCTGCTTGACCGCGAAGGAGGTGATCACGCCGGCCGCGTCGGTGTCGATGACCGGGCGCAGGATGTTGATACCGGCGGTTTCCAGCCAGGCCTTCGACCAGGTCTTCAGATCGCGCCCGCTGGTCTCCTCCAGCGCGCCCAGCAGATCCGACAGCCGGGTGTTCCCGAAGGCGTGCTCCTTGAAGTAGGCCTGCACGCCCTGGAAGAACTCGTCCGTCCCGACATAGGCGACGAGCTGCTTCAGCACCGACGCGCCCTTGGCGTACGTGATGCCGTCGAAGTTGACCAGGACGTCGTCCAGGTCCCGGATCTCGGCCATGATCGGGTGCGTGGAGGGCAGCTGGTCCTGCCGGTACGCCCAGGTCTTCATCGAGTTCGCGAACGTCGTCCACGAGTGGGGCCACTTCGAGCCCGGAGCGTACGCCTGGCAGGCGATCGACGTGTACGTGGCGAACGACTCGTTCAGCCACAGGTCGTTCCACCACTCCATGGTGACCAGGTCGCCGAACCACATGTGCGCCAGCTCGTGCAGGATGGTCTCGGCGCGCGTCTCGTACGCCGCGTCCGTCACCTTCGAGCGGAACACGTACTGGTCGCGGATCGTCACCGCGCCCGCGTTCTCCATCGCGCCCGCGTTGAACTCCGGCACGAAGAGCTGGTCGTACTTCGCGAACGGGTACGCGTAGTCGAACTTCTCCTGGAACCAGTCGAAGCCCTGCCGGGTGACCGCGAAGATCGCGTCCGCGTCCAGGTACTCGGCGAGCGACGGACGGCAGTAGATGCCCAGCGGGACGCTCTGCCCGTCCTTCTCGTACGAGCTGTGGACGGAGTGGTACGGGCCGACGATCAGCGCCGTGATGTACGAGGAGATCCGCGGCGTGGGCTCGAAGACCCACACGTTGTCCTTGGGCTCCGGCGTCGGCGAGTTGGAGACGACGGACCAGCCCTCGGGCGCCCTCACGGTGAACTGGAAGGTGGCCTTCAGGTCGGGCTGCTCGAAGCTCGCGAACACCCGGCGCGCGTCCGGCACCTCGAACTGGGTGTACAGATAGGTCTGCTGGTCGACGGGGTCGACGAACCGGTGCAGTCCCTCGCCCGTGTTGGTGTAGGAGCAGTCCGCGACGACCCTCAGCTCGTTCGGGCCCTCGTGCAGATGGTGCAGCGCGATCCGCGAGTCCCGGAAGACCGCGGCCACGTCCAGCGACTTGCCGTTCAGCACGACCTCGTGCACCGCGGGTGCGACCAGGTCGATGAAGGTCTCCGCGCCGTGTTCTGCGGAGTCGAAGCGCACGGAGGTCACGGACCGGTAGGTGCCGCCCTCCTGCGCCCCGGTGAGATCGAGGTCGATCTCGTACGAGTCAACGGTGAGCAGGCGCGCCCGCGCCTGTGCCTCTTCGCGGGTCAGGTTTGTGCCAGGCACCCGGTCATCTCCTCGGTAGTTCGTCCTCGGTATGCGACGTTTCGGGTCATCCTTCCATGGGGGCCGGTCCGCATGCTCGGAGAGCCCGTGCGCAGTCGGCCGGACTGCCGCGCAACGCCGAGGGCGACGTCCGAAAGCCGCCGGAAGCGGGGCGCGGCGGCGGGGACGCTGGGGGCATGACCATCACGTACCGGCCGAGATCCATCGACACGGCGGTGCTCGAAGAGCTCCGCGACCGCGACGACGCCGACCGCCGCTGCCTGCCCTATACGGACGAGGAGGGCGGCGCCCCGCTGCGCTGCTGTCTGCGCCCCAGCGAGCCGGGGGAGCGGATCGCGCTCGTCTCGTACGCGCCGCTGCGCCGCTGGGCTGCCGCGACGGGGGCCGACCCGGGCGCCTACGACGAGCAGGGCCCCGTCTTCGTCCACGCCGAGGCGTGCGGGCGGCCACGGGACGACCAGGGGTACCCCTTCGCCCGGCCCGGTGCGCAGCGCACGGCCCGCCGCTACGACGCCCGCGGCCGTATCGTCGGCGGACGAGTCCTCGATCTCGGCGACGACCCCACGGCGGTGATCGAGGCCGCCCTCGCCGACGCGTTCGCCGACCCTTCGGTCGAACTCGTCCACATCAGGGCCGCCGAGTTCGGCTGCTTCCACTACGAGGTGCGACGGCCCTGAGCCGCGCGGCGGCCCGGGTGCGACGAGAGGGCGGGCGCCCAGCGGCGCCCGCCCTCTCCACAGCCGGAAGGCGGCGTCAGCCGCGCAGCTCCTGCGCCACCAGCTCCGCGATCTGCACCGCGTTCAGCGCGGCACCCTTACGGAGGTTGTCGTTGGAGAGGAAGAGCGCGAGGCCGTTGTCGACGGTCTCGTCGACGCGGATGCGGCCCACGTACGAGGCGTCCTTGCCGGCGGCCTGCAGCGGGGTCGGGATGTCGGAGAGCTCCACGCCCTCCGCGTCCTTCAGCAGCTCGTAGGCGCGCTCGACACCGAGCGGACGCTCGAAGCGGGCGTTGACCTGGAGGGAGTGGCCGGAGAAGACCGGGACGCGGACGCAGGTGCCGGAAACCTTCAGCTCCGGGATCTCCAGGATCTTGCGGGACTCGTTGCGGAGCTTCTGCTCCTCGTCCGTCTCGTGGGAGCCGTCGTCGACGATCGAGCCGGCGAGCGGGAGGACGTTGAAGGCGATGGGGCGCTTGTAGACGCCGGGCTCCGGGTAGACGACGGCCTCGCCGTCGTGGGTGAGCGCGGTGGCGCGGTCGGCGACGGCCTTCACCTGGCTGTCGAGCTCGGCGACGCCCGCCAGGCCGGAGCCGGACACGGCCTGGTAGGTCGTGGCGACCAGGGCGATGAGGCCCGCCTCCTGGTGGAGGGGCTTCAGGACGGGCATCGCGGCCATGGTCGTGCAGTTCGGGTTGGCGATGATGCCCTTGGGGCGGTCCTTGATCGCGTGCGGGTTGACCTCGGAGACCACCAGCGGCACCTCCGGGTCGCGGCGCCAGGCGGAGGAGTTGTCGATCACGACGGCGCCCTGGGAGGCGACCTTCTCGGCGAGCGCCCTGGAGGTCGCGCCGCCGGCCGAGAAGAGCACGATGTCCAGGCCGGAGTAGTCGGCGGTGGCGGCGTCCTCGACGGTGATCTCCCGGCCCTGCCAGTCGATCGTGGACCCCGCGGACCGGGCCGATGCGAACAGCCGCAGCTCCTCGGCCGGGAACGTGCGCTCGGCGAGGATGTTGCGCATGACCGTGCCGACCTGCCCGGTGGCTCCGACGATTCCGACCTTCACGGGGACTCCTCCGTACGCTCGTGCAGACTGCGTGGCCTGCGTGCCTTCCATGATGCGTATGTCCCCGGCCGTTTTGTCCAATCCATTGTCCGAGGGACGGGACGCATGGGCCTCGTCACACACGAAGGGCGGGCGCCCTTGTGGACGCCCGCCCTCCTGATCAGGTCATACCGTTACGGAAGGACCTTCTCGATCACCACGCTGCCGGTGCCCGCGGTCGTGCCGCGCGCGTTCAGCAGCTGCACCTCGCCGAAGAACCGGCGGCCCTCCGGTGCCGCGGCGCTCACCAGCACCTCGGCGCCGACCTGGGCGCTCGCGCCGTTGGCCAGCGAGACGATCTTCGACTCGTCGACCTTGACGGTGCCGAGCGCCGAGGAGAAGTACACGTCCTTGTAGTCGTACGTGGTGCCGCCGGGCGCCACCGCGTAGCCGTCGACGAGGATCGTGTACGTACCGGCGGCCGGGTTCGCCACGGAGACCGACTCCTCGGAGTCGCCGTCCGCGGACTGGCCGACGAGCTTGCCGTCCTTGATGACCGTCAGGTCCAGGTCGGCGCCCTTGTCGGAGGTGTTGCCGATGACGACGTCCAGCCGCTCGACACCCGCGCCGACGGTGACCGTGGACACCTGGCGCTCGTCCTGGGCGATGGTCGGCGTCGCGGTCTTCGCGGAGCCGAGAGAGCCGCCCTTCAGCTTGCCCTCCAGCGCGGCCGCGTCATTGGTGACCTTCCAGTCGACCGTGGCCGGGGTGCCGATCTTCGCCTCGGGCAGGGTCTTCACCGCCGGGTCGAAGGTGGTGCCGAGCAGCGTCACGTCCAGCTTGAACGGGTTGTCCAGCAGCGGGGACGTACGGCGCGACTCGACCTCGATCTCCCAGACGCCCGGCTGCGGGTTCGCGTACGAGCGCACATCGGGGCGGCAGGTGTTGGCCGGGTTGTTGTAGTTCGGGTAGCAGGCCGTGGACGCGGTGTCCTCGAAGGCCACACCGTAGGGGTGGACCGAGATGAACCGGGTCTGGCTGCCGGCGGCGAGGCCGCCGAGCCCGACCTCCAGCGTCCTGGCGCCCTGCGGAACCGTCACGAAGTAGCTCTTGAAGCTGTTGCGCTGCACCGAACCCTTGGCGGTGTAGGTGTAGCCCGGCTTCACCAGCTCGTTCGAGGCGACCACGGTCGCGAGGATCTGCTTGTCGACGCCCTCGGTGCGCTCGTCGTCCGCCTCCAGGATGGCGCTGTGGACGCCCGCGGAAGCGGCCTTGGCCTGCACCTTCACCGTGACCGGCTTGTTCAGCGGCAGGTCCACCTCGTCGTCGCCGACGATACGGAACGTGCCGTCGTTGTTGCGCAGGTCCAGCTCGTGCTCGACCGGCCACTTGGGGCCGCTCGTGCGCGTGATGGTGACGTCGTACGTCTTGCGCTGGCCGGTCTTCAGACCGCCCTCGCGGTCGTAGATGCCGGCACCGAAGCCCGCCTCAGGCTTCAGGAACTGGTCGAGCGCGGTGTCGACCGGTGCCTTCACCGTGTACGAGTGGGCGGTGGCGCCGTCCTCGATGGACTCCCACGCCTCGTTGATGTCGATCAGACCGGCGCCCTGCTCGTGCGCCTTCACACCGTCGATGCGCTGGGCGGTGCTGGTCAGCGCGGTGCGCAGGGTCAGCGGCGAGAGCTTGATGTGGCGCTGCTTGGCGGCGGAGATGAGCAGCGCGCTCGCGCCCGCGGCCTGCGGCGAGGACATCGAGGTGCCGTTCAGCATGCCGTAGCCCGCGGGCAGGCTGTAGCCGGCCTCGGGCACCGGGGCGCCCGCCTGCCAGGTCGGGATCGTGTTGATCGCCGAGCCGGGCGCGGAGATGGTCGGGGTGAAGCCGCCGTTCTCCGTCGGGCCGCGGGAGGAGAAGTTGAACATGTTGTACGGCTTGGCGACCTGCGAGCCGTAGTTGGCGGCCCAGGTGCTGCGGGAGATCGCCGCGCCGACCGAGAGGACCTTGTTCGCCAGGCCCGGGTCGCCGATCGTGTTCACGCCGGGGCCCTCGTTGCCGGCCGAGATGACCAGCTGGACGCCGTAGGTGTCGATCAGGCGGTTGTAGAGCAGGGCGCGCGCGTTGTCGGCGTCGTCGCCGCGGTCGCTGTCGTCGTAGTTCAGCGCGGGCAGACCGCCGATGGACATGTTGACGATGTCCACGCCGCGGTTGACGACGAGGTCCCGCATGCCTTCGAGCAGCGCGATGTTGGTGCAGCCGCCGCTCCAGGTGCAGGCGCGGGACGAGACCAGCTTGGCGCCGGGCGCCGCGCCGTTCATCCGGCCGCCGAAGAGGCCGTTGGCGGCGGTGATGCCGGCGACGTGCGTGCCGTGCGAGCCCTCGATGACGCCGATGCTGACGTAGTCGGAGAACTTCCCGGCCTCGTACTCGACGTTCTTGCGGACCTCGACCACGAACGGGATGCGCTCGGCGATCTCCGTGGCCGGGTTGTCCGTACCGAAGTACCCGACCTGGTACCCGTCCTTGTACGGCTTCATCGCGGCGTCGTTGGTGAAGTCCGCGTCGTCGTTCAGGTCGACCCGGACGGTACCGGCGGCGGGGTCGTAGAGGACGCCCCACTTGTCGGTGGTGTCGCCGTCCCGGTTCAGGTCGCCGGCCATGTCGCCGCCGAGCGTCGCACGCTCCTCGAAGACGCTGAACCTGTGCTCGCCCGCGGGGGCCTTCCAGCTGCGGTCGCCCACGGTGAACACCGGGCCGCTCACGCCGGCGTCCATCCGGCGCCAGGTGCCGTCGCCGTCCTTGGCCGGGTCGGTCGCGGTCACCCAGTCGACGATCTTGCGCTCGCCGGTGGAGGTCTTCTGCAGGGCCGGGTGGCCCAGGTCGACGCCGGAGTCGAGGATGCCGATGGTCACCCCGCGGCCGTCGGCCTTCGGGTGGTCCTCGACGAACTCCACGGCGCCCGTCTCGTGGGACGGGTTGTACGGGTTCTTCGCCGGGGTCCTCTTGCCGGGCGCGGGGTACGAACCCGACTTCTGGCCGACGGAAGCGGCACCCCTGGCGCCCGCGTCCGGCCTCGGGTCGTCCAGCTTGATCTCGCGCTGGAGGTCCATGCCCTGAACGGTGGAGAGTTCACCGGCCCTGCTGAGCGCGCTCTTCGCCTTGCCGGTGGGAAGAGTGGCCCGTACGTAGCCGAGCTTGTCGTCCTTCTGGCCGACGACGGCGCCGGGTACGGAGTCGAGCTGCCCGGCGACCTGTTCGGTCTGGCCGGGAGCGGTGGCGACCATCACGGTGATGGTCTTCTGGCCCTTCGCCTCGGCCTCGGCGAGGAGTTCGGCGTCCGCCCGGCCGAGCTTGTCGGCCGGTGCCTCGGCGGTCTTGACCGGGCCGTTGGCTCCGGCCGGGTCATCTGCCGCCGCAGCGGCGAAGGCGGGGGCGGCGCCGGAGGCCACCAGTGCGGCGACAAGGCCTGCGGCGGCGGCGATCCGGGCCACGCGTCTGTGCCCGGATATGGAGCCCTGGGACTCGAGGGTGGTCATCAGCATCCCTGTTTTGTGAAAGAGGGGTCCGGAAATCGGTACCGGATGACCGCTCAGCCTTTCGCAAGTGACAGGGGTTTGTGGAGAGTTGTCAGAGGCGGGATACGGCCATGGCGTACATCCGCCAGTGGCGGGACCGGTCTCATGGGGGGCATAGCGGTGGATAACCACCGATCGGGCCCGCGAAGCCGTTCAATAATGGATCACTTCGGTGGCGGGTGATCAGTCCTCGCGCGCTCTCGCGTAGTACCGGGACGCCTTCGCGCGGTTCCCGCAGACGGCCATGGAGCACCAGCGCCGGGTGCCGTTCCGTGAGGTGTCGAAGAACCGCAGGACGCACGAGGCGTGGGCGCAGACGCGAATCCGGTCCGGCGCGGTGCGCACCAGTTCCAGGTACTCGCGCATGGCTCCGGTTCCGCCCGTTCCCGGCGGCTAACCTCGCCGCATGAAGCAGCAGTTGAGGGTCGCGGCGTACGCCGTGTGCATACGGGACGGACAGATCCTGCTCGCGCGCTGGGTGGCGCGGGACGGCACGAAGCGCTGGACCCTGCCCGGCGGCGGAATGGACCACGGGGAGCACCCCGTCGACACGGTCGTGCGTGAGGTCGGGGAGGAGACCGGCTACACGGCCGAGGTGACCGCTCTGCTCGGCCTCGACTCCATGACGACCCGGAAACCGCGCAAGCTGGGCCCAGGAGGGGACTTCCAGAGCCTGCGCGTCGTCTACGAAGGCCGGATCACGGGAGGTGAGCTCAGGCCCGAGCCCGACGGCTCCACCGACCTCGCCGCCTGGCACCCCCTGGACGCCGTCGCCGGGCTCGACCGGGTCGCCCTGGTCGACATCGGGCTGGAGCTGTGGCGCGAGCGGCCCGCTGCCGGGCGGGTGGACGCCGGCGAGGGCACACACGGCTGAAACCCGCCCAACCCTCTGCGTACCGCTCAACTCCTCGCGTTCCGCCGGAGTCCTGTCCGCCGAGCCCAGTCGCAGAAGCTCGCAGACAGGAGAGTTCGCATGACAGTACGTCCTGTACGAACGGTCCGGACGCGTCTCGCCGTGGCGGTGGTGGCGGCAGCGGTCGCCGCCACCGCCCTCGTGACACCGGCGACGGCGGCGGAACCCCGGCAGCGGACCCACCACTCCGGCTCCGGGCACGAGCGCACCCAGCGGGCGCTCGAACAGGCCGTCGAGGCGGGCTCTCCCGGAGCCCTCGCACAGGCCGCCCGGGCCGGGCACCCGACCTGGAACGGCGAGGCCGGCGTCGCCGACCGCACGACCGGCAGTGAGCGGAAGCCCGAGGACCGCTTCCGGGTCGGCTCCATCACCAAGACCTTCGTCGCGACGGTGATCCTCCAGCTGGAGGCGGAGGGAAGACTGAGCCTCGACGACACCGTGGAGCGGTGGCTGCCGGGACTGGTCCGCGGGAACGGCCACGACGGGCGTTCCGTCACGCTCCGGCAGCTCCTCAACCACACCAGCGGCATCTTCAACTACACCGATGACGACGCGTTCGTGCGGAAGGTCTTCGGCGAGGGCTTCTTCGAGCACCGCTACGACACCTGGGCGCCCCGCGATCTCGTGCGGACCGCCATGGGACACGAGCCGTATTTCGCCCCCGGCACGGACTGGCGGTACTCCAACACCAACTACGTCCTCGCCGGGCTGGTCATCGAGAAGGTGACCAGCCGCCCGTACGGGCAGGAGCTGGAGCGCCGGGTGCTGCGCCCGCTGGGGCTGCGCGCCACGTCGTCGCCCGGTACCCGGCCGGGGATGCCGCGGCCGAGCGGGCGGGCGTATTCGGTCCTCGTGGGACCCGAGCCCGGCACCGCGGTCCATGACGTCACGGAGCTGAACGCGTCAGCCGCGTGGTCCGCCGGCGAGATGATCTCCACCACCGGGGACCTCAACCGCTTCTACCGCGCCCTGCTGACCGGCAAGGTGCTGCCGAAGGGCCAGGTCAGGAAGATGACCACGACGGTTCCGATGGGCGAGGACGCGCCGGGCCTGCGGTACGGGCTCGGCCTGATGGCGCAGAAGCTCTCCTGCGGCAAGGAGGTCTGGGGGCACAGTGGAGGGATCCATGGCTCCTCCTCCGAGGCGGTGACCACCCCGGACGGCCGTCACGCGCTCGCGCTGAACTTCAACAGCGACTGGGCGGGGGACGGCGCGGCCGTCGTCGAGGCGGAGTTCTGCCGGCGGTGACCCCTCAACGGGGCAGAACCACGACATAGGGCGCCGGATCCCGGTCCGAGGCGGCCATCAGGGCCGTCCGGATCACCATGGCCTGCTGCACGGGGGTGTCCCGCAGCTTCCTCGGGGAGATGCGGACGACGGTGATCCCGAGCCGTTCCAGGTGCTCGCGCCGGGTGGTGCCTGCGGACAGGTCCGTGTCCAGGTCCGGGGGCCCGGACCGGTCCCGGGCGTGGGCCGGGCGCGGGGCACGGGTGGCGAGTTCCACGGCGACGGCCTCCTCGGGCCAGTAGGCGTCGACGCCGCCGAGGTGGGGGCCGCCGGCGAGGCGCAGATCCACGTTCCACACCGGTTCGGGCAGTCCGTACATCCGGACGAGGTCGTACAGCCGGTCCTCGGCGACGGCCCGGCCCTCGGCGAGGAGGGAGTCGACGGCTTCCACGACGTGGGGGCGGGACAGCAGCCGTGCGCCGTTCAACTCCCTGACGATCGCGGAGGGTTCGCAGTGGCCGCCGCGCACGGCCTCGGTGAGCAGCCGGCGGACCGCGCCCGCGTCGGAGAGCCGGGCGACGGCGTCCGCCAGCGCGCGGGCCACCGGGGCGACGGGCAGGCCCGTCACCTCTTCCGGCTTCGGCATGGATTGCGTACGGATCAGCCGGGCGCAGCCGGCGGACCGCAGCCGCCGGGCACGCGGCACGAGGACGTCGATCCGGTCGAGCGCCGGCAGCGTCGGGGCGGAGCCGAACCGGTACAGCGCGAGCGCCGCGAGGCCGGTGACCATCGCCTCGCCGCTGCGGGACGCGCCGTCTTCACCGTGGCGGGCGGCGTACTTCAGCGCGCCGTGCAGCCGCTCCTCACTGGTGGGCGGACCCGGGTGCAGCAGGAACACCCCCGGCAGCAGTTGCTGCCAGGGCCCTTCGGGCCGGCACTGCTCGGCGGCGTGGGCGGCGGTCACGCCCTGCTCGCGCAGCTGAGCGGCGGACAGCACACGCCGCCGCACATCGGAGAGGTCGCTCAACGGACGGGGAGACAGAGGGGTGTTGTGGTTCATGACTCGCCAATTCCCGCGCCGCGGCCGCCTCCTAACCGCTGTTACACGCTCGTCGACAATTCCGGACAACCCCGTCCTAAAGTGCGGACGTTCGATTGCCGATCAGTTCTGCCCGACAATGCGGGCATCCCCGTCACCGCCCCCGTCACCGCCCCCGTCGCGAGGGACGGGAACGGTCACGGGGACGCGGACGGGAGAAGGCCGTCAGCCGCGGGACGCCGCCGTGTCGCAGGCCTGCGCGCGAAGGGCGCGGGCCAGATCGTCACGGGACTCCAGGACCAGACGACGCAGGGCCGGGGGAGCGCCGGCGTGGGAGTCGAGCCAGGCGTCCGCCGCGGTGAGAGTGGCCTCGTCGTCCTGGAGGGCCGGGAAGAGACCCCGCACCACGTCCATGCCGATCTGGATCGACCGCTCGGCCCACACCCGCTCGATCGCCGCGAAGTACTTCTCGGCGTACGGCGCGATCAGCTCCCGCTGCGACGCCTGCGTGAAGCCCGAGATCGTGGCCTCCACCAGCGCGTTGGACAGCGCCTCCGACTCCACGACCTGCGCCCACGCCTGGTCCTTGACCGCCGCCGACGGCCGTGCCGCCAGGCAGCGCACCTGGTGGCGCTTGCCGGACGCGGTGTCGTCCCGCGCCAGCTCCGCGCCGATGACCGCCTCGTCCGCGAGCCCGTGCGAGGCGAGCGGCTCCAGGAACGCCCACCGCAGCTCCTGGTCCACATCGAGCCCGTCGATCTTCGCGGTGCCGTCCAGCAGCCCCTGGAGCAGCTGCAGATCCGCCTCCGTCGTGGCCGCCGTCGCGAAGAACCGCGCCCACGTCAGCTGGTGCTGACTGCCCGGCCCGGCCAGCCGCAGCTCCCGCAGCGCACCCTCGGCCAGCAGCCGCCCGCCCTCCTGGCGCCATTCGGGCGCCGCGTAGTGGACGAGCGCCGCCCGTGCCCACGCGTGCACCATCTGCAGCACGCCGATGTCCGACTCGCGCCCGGCGAAGTCGAGGACCAGCCCGACGAAGTCGCGCGCCGGCATGAGCGCGTCCCGTGTCAGGTTCCACAGCGCGGACCAGCACAGGGCCCTGGCCAGCGGGTCCGTCACCGAGCCGAGGTGCCCGCGCAGAGTCTCCAGCGAACCCTCGTCGAAGCGGATCTTGCAGTACGTCAGGTCGTCGTCGTTGACGAGCACCAGCGCCGGGCGTTCCTCGCCCGCCAGCTCCGTCACGACGGTCCGCACCCCGGTGACGTCCACCTCGGCGCGGGCGTAGCGCACCAGCTTGGTGTCCTCGTGCCGGTAGAGGCCAACGGCCGCCCGGTGCGGCCGGAGCGTGTCGCCGTCCTGCACGACCGCCAGTTCGGTGATCCGGTCGCCCGCGTCATAGGTGACCTGCGGCGTCAGCGAGTTGACCCCCGAGGTCTCCAGCCAGGACCGCGACCACGCCTTCATGTCGCGCCCTGAGGTCTCCTGAAGCACCGACAGCAGATCGTCGAGGCGGGTGTTGCCGTACGCGTGCCGCTTGAAGTACCGGCGGGCGCCCTCCAGGAACGCGTCCCGTCCCGCGTAGGCGACGAGCTGCTTCAGCACCGACGCGCCCTTGGCGTAGGTGATCCCGTCGAAGTTGAGCTTGGCGTCCTCCAGGTCACGGATGTCGGCCGTGACGGGATGCGTGGACGGCAGCTGGTCCGCCCGGTACGCCCACGACTTGCGGTTGTTGGCGAAGGTCACCCAGCCGTTACGGAAACGCGTCGCCTCGACCAGCGAGAACGCGCCCATGAAGTCCGCGAAGGACTCCTTCAGCCACAGGTCGTCCCACCACCGCATGGTGACCAGGTCGCCGAACCACATGTGCGCCATCTCGTGCAGGATGACGTTCGCCCGCCGCTCGAACGACGCCTGCGTCACCTTGCCCCGGAAGACGAACTCCTCCCGGAAGGTGACGCATCCGGGGTTCTCCATCGCGCCGATGTTGTACTCGGGCACGAAGGCCTGGTCGTACTTCCCGAACGGGTAGGGGTAGTCGAAGTGGTCGTGGAAGAAGTCCAGGCCCTGCTTGGTGACCAGGAAGATGTCGTCCGCGTCGAAGTGCTTGGCCAGCCCCTTGCGGCACATCGCGCCGAGCGGGATCTCCAGCGTCGTCCCGTCGTCGGACGTCCGCGTGTAGAGATCGGTCTCGTAGTGGTACGGACCGGCGACGACCGCCGTGATGTACGTGGAGATCGGCCTGGTCTGCGCGAAGCGCCAGGTCTGTCCGTCGCGGGACTCCTCCGCGCCGTTGCTCCAGACGGTCCAGCCCTCCGGTGCGGCCACCTCGAAGCGGAAGGGGGCCTTCAGATCGGGCTGTTCGAAGTTGGCGAAGACCCGGCGGGCGTCGGCCGGCTCGTACTGCGTGTACAGATACACCTCGCCGTCCTCCGGGTCGACGAAGCGGTGCATGCCCTCACCGGTCCGGCTGTACGCGCACTGCGCGTCCACCACCAGCACGTTCTCCGCCTGGAGCCCGGTCAGGGCGATCCGCGCGCCGTCGAACACGTCCGCCGGGTCCAGCTCGCGGCCGTTGAGCGACACCGACGTCACGGAGGGGGCGACAAGATCGACGAAGGTGGTGTCACCCGGCGCGATACGGCGGAACCGGATCGTGGTCACCGAACGGAACGTCCGCGGCTCCACCTCGCTGCTCTCACCCGTCGCGGAACGCAGGTCGAGGAAGACCTCGTACCCCTCGACCGACAGCAGGTCGGCCCGGCTGCGGGCCTCGTCGCGGGACAGATTCTCTCCGGGCACGTCCACTCCTTCGTGTCTCGTTCGGTCAGGACCGATCCTCGCATGCACTCGTGACCGCGGACATCGGGGAATGCGGGCGGCGACCGGTGACGTTCACTCGTGGAGCGTCCGGTCACGAGGTATGAGGAGACACATGTCCGAGAACAGGACCCCCGCCGACTTCTGGTTCGACCCGCTCTGCCCCTGGGCGTGGATGACCTCCCGCTGGATGCTGGAGGTGGAGAAGGTCCGCCCGGTGGAGGTGCGCTGGCACGTCATGAGCCTGGCCGTGCTCAACGAAAACAGGATGGACGAACTCCCCGAGGAGTACCGCGAGGGGCTCAAGCAGGCCTGGGGCCCGGTCCGTGTCGTCATCGCCGCGCAGCAGAAGCACGGGGACGAGGTCGTCGGCCCGCTCTACACCGCTCTCGGCACCCGCATCCACAACGAGGGGCGCGGCGTGACGCCCGAGGTGATCCTGGAAGCCCTGGACGCGGTGGGCCTCCCGGCGGAGCTCGCGGACCACGCGGAGTCGGACACGTTCGACACCGAGCTGCGCGCCTCCCACGAGGAGGGCATCTCCAAGGTCGGCCAGGAGGTCGGCACGCCCGTCATCGCCGTGCCCGGGTCGGACGGCGAGCAGATCGCCTTCTTCGGTCCGGTCGTCACCCCCGCGCCCAAGGGCGAGGCGGCGGCGAAGCTGTGGGACGGCACGCTGATGGTGGCGTCGATCCCCGGCTTCTACGAGATCAAGCGCACGCGGACCAAGGGCCCCGACTTCTCCTGAGGCCACGGTCCCGTAGCCGCCCCGTGCTACGGAAGGACCCCCGCGAGTCACGTCCTCGCGGGGGTCCTTCTTCTTTCCGCCTGCAGGTGAAGGTTGAGAAGACGATCACGAGCAGGACGACTTCGCGGCCGGCCGGGGGCCGTGCGTCACGGGGTGATGAGCGGCGTGCGCCCCTTGGCCTGCGCGTAACGCTTCGCCACGTCCTGCCAGTTGACGACGCCCCACATGGCGTCGATGAAGTCCACCTTCTGGTTCTTGTACTGCAGGTAGAAGGCGTGCTCCCAGGCGTCGAAGACGAGGATCGGCACCGAGCCCTGGCCGACGTTGCCCTGGTGGTCGTAGACCTGCTCGACGATCAGCCGGCCGCTGACCGGCTCGTAGGCGAGGACGCCCCAGCCGGAGCCCTGGGTGGTCGCGGCGGCCTTCGACAGCTGGGTGCGGAACCTGGCGAACGAGCCGAAGGACTCCGTGATCGCGTCCGCCAGCTCGCCGACACCGTCCGCGGCCAGCGGCTCGCCGCCGCCGCCCTCCTTCGGCGCCGTCATGTTGTGCCAGTAGATGCTGTGCAGGATGTGGCCGGAGAGATGGAACGCGAGGTTCTTCTCCAGACCGTTGATCGAGCCCCAGGCTTCCTTGTCACGCGCCTCGTCGAGCTGATCGAGGGTGTCGTTCGCGCCCTTGACGTAGGCGGCGTGGTGCTTGTCGTGGTGCAGCTCGATGATCTCCGGGTTGATCACCGGCTCCAGCGCCGCGTAGTCGTACGGAAGTTCAGGAAGCGTGTACATGGCCATGTCCGAGCCCTCCGACTGCTTATTGCAAACTTTGTGCAACTGCAGGCTAGCAGCAGGAGGGCCCGGAACTTGATCAGCCTTTCGCCCTAGGTCCGTGCGTCGGACCGGTCGTCACGGGCCGTCGCGGCCAGGTCGGGGAAGTCGGTGACGACGGCGTCGACGCCGAGAGCGAAGTGCCGCTCGTACTCGGCGAAGGCGTCGCCGAACGCGTTCGGGTCGGTGCCGCGGCGCAGGTCCGCGGGCAGGTACTGGTTCTCCGCGCGGAACGTGTACGCGCCGACCCGCAGCCCCGCGGCGTGCGCGTCGGCGACCAGCGTCGAGGGCGGGACGACGGACGACTTGTCCGGGCCGATCCACCGGGCGTACGAGGCGATCTCACGCAGCCCCGCCGGCGTCATCATCTCCTTGTACGTGACCGGATGGCCGTACGGACCGCCGGTCGTCCCGAGCGCCTGCCACAGCGGTACGCCGAGCCGCTCGGCGGCGATCCGGTGCAGACTGTCCGGCTCGAAGGACTGCACCACGCACTCGTGGGCGCGCAGCCGGGCGCGGCGGACGGCGTGGGCGAGCAGGGGCTCCAGGGGGAGGCCGATGGAGCGGAAGTAGGTGGGGTGCTTGGTCTCGGGGAAGACGGCGACGGTGCGGCGGTGGCGCCGGGACAGGTCCCTGGCCAGCTCCACGACCTCCTCGAACGTCATGATCCGTTCGCGCCCGTCGAAGACGGTGTTGCGGTTGCGGACGGCAGGGAGGCGCTCGACCGCGCGCAGCGTCCTGAGCTCCGCGAGCGTGAAGTCCTCGGTGAACCAGCCGGTGACGGCGCGGCCGTCGATGGTCTTCGTCGTCCGGCGGTCCGCGAACTCCGGATGCGCCGCGACGTCCGTCGTCCCCGATATCTCGTTCTCGTGCCGCACCACCAGCCGCTGGTCCCCGGTGACCACCAGATCCGGCTCGATCCAGTCGGCCCCGGCCCGCACCGCGTACGTGTACGACGCGGCCGTGTGCTCCGGCCGCCATCCCGCGGCACCCCGGTGGCCGATGACCACGGGTCCTCGCGGTGTCCTCCCCACGGCTTCCGCCGTACCGGCGGCACCTGCCGCGACCGCGGCGGCGGCACCCGCCGCGACGAGTACCGAACGACGCCCAGGCATCACGGACATACGACTCTCCCTCGTTCCTGTGGACGTTCCCCTTCCGCCTCCGGAGGCTAGGCGGGTGTCCGTGCCCCGGGCCGCGGCTTCACCACCTGTACGCCTGCCGTGCACCACGCCGTGCGGCGTGGCGACGAGGGCCGGCCGTCTGGGTCGCGGGCGTCAGGCGGAGCCGCGGCGGGCGCCGCCCCGAACCGGCGGAGCGTCCGCTCCGTTCCACGACGCACCGGACCCCCGGGCCGAGTCGGCCCGGGGGTCCGGTGCGCTGCGCCGTATCACCGGCGCACGTGCGGGGCGGCGGCGTGCCGGCGTCCGGGGGAGGCCGGCGGCTACGCCTTCACATCGGCGGAAGCGGCGGCATCGGCCGGTTCGGTCTCGTTCGCCTTGGGCGCCGCCTTCGAGGCCAGCACCTGACGGACGACACCGATGACGGCCAGCGCCACCGTCAGCCCACCCGTGAAGTACAGCTGCAGACGGGTGTCCTCCTCGCGGGCCATCAGGACGAAGATCGCGGCCATGCCCGCCAGCGCCACCCAGGTGAGGTACGGGTAGGCCCACATCCGCACGACCAGCTGCTCCGGCGCCTCGCGCTCGGTCCGGCGGCGCAGCAGCAGCTGCGAGACGGCGATGAAGATCCACACGACCAGGATGATCGCGCCGATCATGTTGAGCAGCCAGATGAAGACGTCGTTCGGCCGCCAGTAGCTGAGCAGTACGCAGGCGAAGCCGAAGACGCAGGACGTCAGCACCGCCACGCGCGGTACGCCGCCCGAGATCTTCCCGAGCACCTTCGGGCCCTGGCCGCGGGCGACCAGCGAACCGGCCATCCGGGAGGCGCCGTAGATGTTGGCGTTCATCGCGGAGAGCAGGGCGACCAGCACGACCACGTTCATGATCTGGCCGGCGGCCGGAATGCCGAGGTGGTCGAGCGTGGCGACGTACGGGCCCTTCTCGACGACGGTCTTGTCGTCCCACGGGACCAGCGTGACGATGACGGCCATCGAGCCGATGTAGAAGATCGCGATGCGCCACATCGCGGTACGGACGGCCTTGGCCACACCCTGCACCGGGTGCTCGGACTCGGCCGCGGCGATGGTGACCGTCTCCAGGCCGCCGTATGCGAAGACGGACGCGAGGAGTCCGACGACCAGCCCCTCGGTGCCGTTGGGCAGGAAGCCGCCGTCACCCGTGAGGTTCGTGGCGCCGGGGGCGTCGCTGCCGGGCAGCACTCCCGCGATCGCGAGCACACCGAGACCGAGGAAGAGGACGATCGCGCCCACCTTCAGCGCGGCGAACCAGAACTCGAACTCGCCGAAGTTCTTCACGGCCGCGAGGTTCGTGACGCAGAAGACCAGCATGAACAGCGCGACCCAGGCCCATTCGGGCGTGCCCGGCAGCCAGCCGGTGACGATCTTCGCGGCGCCGATGCCCTCGAGACCGACCGCCACACAGAGCAGGAACCAGAACGCCCAGCCCGCCGTGAAGCCCGCCCAGGGACCGATCGCCCGCTCGGCGTGCACCGAGAAGGAGCCGGAGGCCGGGTTCGCCGCCGACATCTCGCCGAGCATGCGCATCACGAGCATGACGAGCAGGCCGGAGATCGCATAGGCGATGACGATCGACGGTCCGGCGGCGGCGATACCGGCGCCGGAGCCGACGAAGAGGCCTGCGCCGATCACACCGCCGAGGGCGATCATCGACAGATGGCGCTGCTTGAGGCCGTGCGCGAGCGACGAGTCGACTTTGGTGTCGACCGGCGCGGGCGCCGAGGTCCGAGACATGGGCATGCCCTGTTCATGAGCGGGAAAGGGGGAGTGGCCCACAGTCTGCGGGTCGTACCGCTCACGGAGCACGCGGGACCGCTATACGGACAAGATGCTCACACAATGTGAAGGGTCAGGCACGGCTCGCCCGCAGGTCGCGCAACTCCCGCAACCACGCCACCAGCAGCACCGCCGCCGTCGCCGCGGCCGACCACAGCACCTGCGGCCGGGCGCCGTCGTCACCCAGCATCAGCAGCAGCACGGCCGCGATCCCGGCCAGCGCCACCCAGGTCAGCCACGGGAAGCACCACATCTTCAGGGTCAGCTTCTCCGGCGCCTCGCGTTCGATCCGCCGCCGCAGCCGCAGCTGTGACACGGCCACCAGACCCCAGACGAACAGCAGCACCGCGCCGACCGCGTTGAGCATGTAGAGGAAGACGGTGTCCGGCCACTTCAGGTTGAGCAGTACGGAGACGAAGCCGAAGGCGACCGACGCGAACACCGCCCGGCGCGGCACCCCGCCCCCGGAGATCTTCAGCAGACCCGCGGGCGCCTCGCCGCGTTCGGCGAGCGAGAACACCATCCGGGACGAGCCGTAGAGGTTGGCGTTCAGGGCGGACAGCAGCGCCACGAAGACCACGATGTTCATGATCTGCGCGGCCGCGGGCACCCCGATCGCGTCGAGGACGGCGACGTACGGGCTCTGGCCCGGCTTCATCGCGGTCCACGGCAGCACGGTCACGATGACCAGCATCGAGCCGACGTAGAAGAGGAGGATGCGCCACACGGCGCTGCGCACGGCTCGCCCGACCGCGCGGGCCGGGTCCTTCGATTCGGCGGCCGCGATCGTGACGACCTCCAGGCCGCCGAAGGCGAAGACCACGGCGAGGACTCCGGAGACGACGCCCGCCCAGCCGCTCGGCAGGAATCCGCCCTGGCCGGTCAGATTGCTCAGCCCGACCGGCTCCGTGTCGGGAAGCACACCGAGGATCGCCAGCGTGCCCAGCAGCAGGAAGAGGACGATCGCGCCCACCTTCAGCGCGGCGAACCAGAACTCGAACTCGCCGAAGTTCTTCACGGCCGCGAGGTTGGCGACCGTGAAGACCACCATGAAGACCAGCACCCAGGTCCACTGCGGAACGCCGGGCACCCAGCCGTGGGCGATCGTCGCCGCGCCCGTCGCCTCCACGGCGAGCACGACCACCAGCAGGAACCAGTACAGCCAGCCGACGCTGAAACCGGCCCAGCGGCCCAGCGCCCGCTCGGCGTGCACGGAGAAGGCGCCGGACGCGGGCATCGCCGCCGACATCTCGCCGAGCATGCGCATCACGAGCATCGCCAGCGCGCCGGCGAGCAGATACGAGATCACGATGCCGGGGCCTGCGAGCGCGATCCCGGCGCCCGAGCCGACGAACAGCCCCGCACCGATCACCCCGCCGAGGCCGAGCATGGTCAGGTGCCGCTGTTTCAGCCCGTGCGACAGAGGTTCTGCCTCGGTGGCCGGCAGGCGGGGCGGTGCGTCGTGCATGGCGCTGGGGGCTCTCGGCAGACTGTGGGGATTTATGGGGAACCTACAGTCTCCCCGAGCATCGTTCCGATCGCCAAAACGGGCTCCCTCGTGCCGTCACCTCAGTGACGAGCATCACTCGACATCGGCGCGTGCCGGAACCGCTTTGTGTGAACTCCACCAAGCCGCGGACCGGGCCTTTGTCATCGGCTGACGGTGATCGGTCGTTCACTCCTGGGCTAACGTCGCCATGTCCACACTGACTTCAGGAGATCCGATGAGCACTGCTGCCGCCCCCGTCCGATCCGGTGGGGTTCCCCATGCCGCAGGCCAGGGGACCCTCGCCGACCTGCTGCCCGCCTCCCGCACGAAGGACATCGCCCTCGTCGTCGGCGGCGCCGTGCTCACGGGCATCGCGGCACAGATCTCGGTCCCGGTCCCGGGCTCCCCGGTCCCGGTCACCGGCCAGACCTTCGCCGCGCTGCTCGTCGGCACCGCGCTCGGCACCCGCCGGGGCTTCCTCTCCCTCGCGCTGTACGCGCTCGCCGGGATGGCGGGCATGCCGTGGTTCGCCGAGGGCACCTCCGGCTACGCCATGCCGTCCTTCGGTTACATCCTCGGCATGCTGCTCGCCGCCACCGTGGTCGGCGCCCTCGCCCGCCGCGGCGCCGACCGCTCCGTCCTGCGCACCGCGGGCTCGATGGTCCTCGGCTCCGCGATCATCTACGCGGTCGGCGTGCCGTATCTGGCCCTCGCCACCGGAATGACGCTCGCCCAGGCCGTGTCGGCGGGTCTCGTCCCGTTCCTGGTCGGTGACGCGCTGAAGGCCGCGCTGGCGATGGGCGCGCTGCCCACCGCCTGGAAGCTCATCGGCCGCCGCGGCTGAGTCCGTCATCGCACGAAAGAGGCTCGCCCGGGTCGTGTCACCGACCCGGGCGAGCCTCTTTCGTGTCTACCGGCGGGGCCCGGCGCAAGCCGTCAGGCCCTGCGCCGGGTTCGATCCGCTCAGACCCTGGCGTCCTCGATCTGCTGCGCCGGCTCGGCGTCCACGGCCTGCTTCGGCCGCACCCGGTCGAGCACGAAGCCGATGACCAGCACGACGGCCGCGACGGCCACCGACCAGAGCACGACCTCGCGGTTCGCGTCGTCGAAGAGCATGTAGACCAGCACGAAGGTGATCATCGCGGCGGTCGCCCAGGTCAGGTACGGGAAGAGCCACATCTTCACCGTCAGCTTCTCCGGCGCCTCGCGCAGCAGGATCTTGCGCATGCGCAGCTGGGTGAAGCAGATGACCAGCCACACGAACAGCGCCACGGCACCCGAGGAGTTCAGCAGGAAGGAGAAGACCGAGTCCTTGTACGCGTAGTTGGCGTACACGGCGCCGAAGCCGAAGACCACGGAGCCCAGGATCGCCGCGGTCGGCACACCCTTGGCGTTGACCTTGGCGAAGGCCTTCGGCGCGTCACCGCGCTGGCCCAGCGAGAAGGCCATGCGCGAGGCGGTGTAGAGGCCGGAGTTCAGACAGGACAGGACCGCCGTCAGGACGATGACGTTCATGATCTGGCCGGCGTACGGGATGCCGATCGAGTCCAGGGCCGCGACGTACGAGCCCTTCTCGATGATCGACTTGTCGTTCCACGGCAGCAGCGTCAGGACCACGAAGATCGAGCCCAGGTAGAAGACGGCGATGCGCCAGATCACGCTGTTGGTGGCCTTGGTGACCGCGCGGCGCGGGTCCTCGGACTCGCCCGCCGCCAGCGTGACGATCTCGCTGCCCATGAAGGAGAAGACGACCATCAGGACACCGGTGAGGATGGCGCCCGCGCCGTTGGGCAGGAAGCCGCCCGAGTCGGTCAGGTGCGCGAAGCCCGCGCCCGGGTTGTCGGAGCCCGGCAGCACGCCGAACACGGCCAGCAGACCGATGATCACGAAGCCGCCGATGGCGACGACCTTGATGCCCGCGAACCAGAACTCGAACTCGCCGTACGACGAGACCGAGGCCAGGTTGGTCGCGGTCAGCACGACCATCACGATCAGTGCCCATCCCCACTGCGGCACGGCCGGGATCCAGCTCTCGAGGATCACCGCGCCCGCGGTCGCCTCGACCGCCAGCACGACGACCCAGAAGAACCAGTAGAGCCAGCCGATGGAGAAGCCCGCCCAGCGGCCGAGCGCGCGGTCGGCGTACGCCGAGAAGGAGCCCGAGTTCGGGCTCGCGGCGGCCATCTCGCCGAGCATCCGCATCACGAACACGACCAGCGCGCCGACGAGCAGGTACGACACCAGGATGGCGGGGCCGGCCGCGGCGATGCCGCCGGAGGAACCGACGAAGAGTCCGGCGCCGATCACACCACCGATGGCGATCATGGACAGATGGCGATTCTTCAGGCCGGCCTTGAGACCGTCCGAAGGCTGCGAATTCCCGGGTTCTCCGGGCGTTACGCCTGCCTTCGTAAGGGTCGGCTGCGAGCTCATGGACGATTCCTTACGTGTGCGAGTCGCTCGGGTGACGAGCCCCCGCATTCAAACCGGTGACCCGTCGGTATGGAAGAGCTCACTCCGTTTCGTGAGGTGTGCCACTCGCCCCCAGCGCGCTCCGGACCCTGCGCGGCTCCTCCGACAGGGCCCTCGGTACGACCCCGCTGACGCCTGCCCCGCCCGTCGCGTGCCACACTCGGACCATGCGCGTGTACCTCGGCTCCGACCATGCCGGCTTCGAACTCAAGAACCACCTCGTCGAGTGGCTCACGGCTCACGGCCACGAGCCCGTCGACTGCGGTCCCCACATCTACGACGCCCAGGACGACTACCCGCCGTTCTGCCTGCGTGCCGCCGAGCGGACGGCCGCCGACCCGGACGCCCTCGGCATCGTGATCGGCGGCTCCGGCAACGGCGAGCAGATCGCCGCGAACAAGGTCAAGGGCGTCCGTGCCGCGCTGGCGTGGAGCGTGCAGACCGCCACCCTCGGCCGTGAGCACAACGACGCCAACGTCGTGGCCGTCGGCGCCCGGATGCACACCACCGACGAGGCGACCACCTTCGTCGAGGTCTTCCTCAAGACCCCGTACTCGGGTGAGGAGCGTCACACCCGCCGCATCGAGATGCTCTCGACGTACGAGACCACCGGCGAGCTGCCCCCGGTCCCGGCCCACCACCCGCAGGAGCCGACCACCTGATGCCCGAAGGGCACACGATCCACCGACTGGCCGCCGACTACCGGGAACGGTTCGGCGGCCGGTCCGTGCGGGTCACCAGCCCGCAGGGCAAGTTCGCCGACTCCGCCGCGCTGCTCGACGGCACGGTGCTGGAGCGCACCGACGCCCACGGCAAGCACCTCTTCCTCGGCTTCGGCGGCCAGGAGTGGATCCACATCCACCTGGGCCTCTTCGGCAAGGTGAACTTCGGCGGCGCGCCCCTGGCGCCGCCCACCGACACGGTGCGGCTGCGGCTCGCGAACCCCGAGTCCTTCGTCGACCTGCGCGGCCCCACCACCTGTGCGCTGATCACGGACGGCGAGAAGCAGGCGATACACGACCGCCTCGGCCCCGACCCGCTCCGCCCGTCCGACGGCCCGGACCGGGCCTGGGCCAGGATCTCCCGCTCGCGTACGACGGTGGCGGCCCTGCTGATGAACCAGAAGATCATCGCGGGCGTCGGCAACGTCTACCGCGCGGAAGTCCTCTTCCGGCACGGCATCGATCCGTACCGGGCGGGGAAGGACCTCACCCGGCGCGAGTGGCACGCCGTCTGGGCGGACCTGGTCGCGCTCATGCGCGAAGGCGTACGCCACAACCGCATCGACACCGTCCGCCCCGAGCACACCCCCGAGGCCATGGGCCGCCCGCCGCGCGTCGACGACCACGGCGGCGAGGTCTACGTCTACCGCAGGGCGCACCAGCCCTGCCACATCTGTGGCGGCGAGATCCGCACCGCCGATCTCGCCGCCCGCAATCTCTTCTGGTGCCCGGCCTGCCAACGCGCCTAGGGGGCGTCCGGCGGGTCTTGCCGGCGCAGCTGCGCCGCCGGGGCCCGTTCTAGAACCCGTGCGGCAGCCACGGCGCGACGTCGGAGCCGAACGCCACCGACGCCTCCGCCAGCGCCCCGCCCCGCAGTTCCCGTACGCGTCCCGCCGCCGCCAGCGACGACAGCGACACCCCGCCCAGATAGGCCGCCCCCAACTCCCTTGCGGACAGCGCAAGATCCGCCGCGGCCGTCGTCCGCTCGCACGACGCGCCCTTGGCATCGCCCGTGAGCCGCCAGCGCCCCTCGTTCCAGGGACAGAACGCGTCCTCGACCTCGAACACGACCTCCACAGGCGCCTGGTACGTCCGCGCCGCGAGCGCCGCGGCCAGGTCCACCAGCCGTACGTGCAGCGAGTCCCGCACTCGGACACCGCAGCGCCGGACGTCCGTCACGAGCCCCAGCAGCGGATCGTCCACCGGCCGGTTCCGGGCCCGGACCCGCGACGTCAGGTCGATGTCGAAGAGGAAGCGCCACAACGCCGCGTACGCCGCCGGATCCAGCGCGTCGATCTGCCGCAGCGTGATCGAGCCGCCCGGCCCGAACGCGTCCCACTCCGGCTTGTTGTGGAACCGCACATAGCCCACGACCTCACCGTCCCGCTCGGCGAGCACGCACTGCATCGCCGAGGCGCCCTCCCGCTCGGCCGGCGGATCGAGCAGCGGCAGCCGCTCCCAGCCCGGCTTCCGCGCGAACATCCCGGGCCGTGAACCGATCGTGCGCAGATACACCGCCTCGCACGCCTCGGCAGACTCCTCGACCGGCGCGAACCGCAGCCGCACGTCGTCCGTCCCCGGCGGCGCGGCGATCCGCGCCCGGGTCGTGTCGATGTCCAGACTCAGCTGATGTGTCGCGATGCCGTAGCCGAACCGGCCGTAGATGTCCGGCTCGGACGCCGTCAGCACCGCGAGCGGCTCGCCCCACGCGCGGACGTCGTCCAGCTGGCGCCGCATCATCGACGTGAGCACCCCGCGCCGCCGGTGCGTGGCCGCCACACTCACCATCGTCACCCCGGCCGCGGGCACGAACGCCCCGCCCGGCACCGACACATGGAAGCCGAACGCCCCGGCCGTACCGACGCAGTCGTCGCCGTCCCACGCGCCCATCGAGCGATCGCACTCGGTCAGCGCGCTCCAGAGCTCGCGCTCCTCACGGCTCTCCGGGACGCCGCCGAAGGCGAGCTCCAGTTTCCCGTACCACCGGTCCCACTGCTCGCGCTGGAGCATCCGCAGTTCAGTCGCAGTCGCCATGAGCCATGAGTACCAGCGCGGAGCGTCCCGTCGCGACCCGATTTCGAACGCAATGTCATGGGGTCCCCCCTGCACGCCGCCCGAGCGGGTGGATAGGGTCGCCGACGATGGCACGTGGAGCGGCAGACTCGTACACGGCCCGGTGGCGCAAATCGATGCACCGGGCCCGCACCGCCCTGCGCAAATCCGGTGTCGACTACTTCCGTGGCGACGGCTCCGACTGGATCGCGCTGGTCGGGCTGCTGCTGACCGTGCCGGCGATCGCCTGCGGCACGATCCTCGTGCCGGTCTGGTGCGCGCCCGCAGCCCTCGTCCTGCCGATCGTCGCCGGCGGACTGCTGCTGCGGCCCGCCAGCCTGCTGGGTCTGTACGCGGCCGCGGCCGGAGCCCTGATCGTCGAGGCGTTGATGCTGGGCCCGTACATGGAGGGCCCGGCGCGGGTCACACCCGGAACCGTGCTGGTCGTGGCCGCCTGCGGATTCTTCGGGCTGCTCATCGCCCAGTTCCGGGCCCGGGTCGGCGTGCCCTGGCGCCGCGGCGGCACCATGCTCTTCGACCTCCGCGAACGCATCCGGGTGCAGAGCGCCCTGCCCAGGCTGCCCAAGGGCTGGCACCGCGAGATGGCGCTGCGCCCGGCCGGCGGCCAGTCCTTCTCCGGTGACTTCGTCGTCGCCGCCCGCACCAACGGCGGCCGCACCCTCGAAGTCGTCCTCACCGATGTCTCGGGCAAGGGCATGGACGCCGGCTCCCGCGCCCTGCTGCTGTCCGGAGCCTTCGGCGGCCTGCTCGGCTCCCTCCCGCCACACGGCTTTCTGCCCGCGGCCAACGGCTATCTCCTGCGCCAGGACTGGGACGAGGGCTTCGCCACCTCCATCCATCTCGTCCTCGACCTGGACTCCGGCGACTACGAGCTGCTCTCCGCGGGCCATCTGCCCGCCCTTCAGCTCCACTCCGGCACCGGCCGCTGGGAGGAGAAGTCCGCCGAGGGCCCGCTCCTCGGCGTCTACGACGGTGCCCAGTTCGACCCCGTCAAGGGCACCTTGTGCCCCGGCGACGTGCTGATGCTGTTCACCGACGGACTCGTCGAGGCGAACGACCGCGAGATCGCCGAGGGCATGGACCGGCTGACCGGTGAGGCCGACCGATATGTGGCGACGGGATTCGAGGGTGCCGCCTGGCATCTCATAGAAGCCGTGGCGAAGGACGTCAACGACGACCGCGCCCTGCTGCTCGTCCGCCGGGAGCCCTGAGCCCCCGAACGCTCCCTGAGCTCCCGAACGCTCCCTGGCCTCCCGAACGCCCGTGACCGCCCCGCGAGCGGTCCGGCGCCCGTAGAGTCGGACGCATGCCCCACCTCACGCTCGCCCAGGTCGAAGCGATCGCCCGCGAGGCCCACGCGCACCAGACGGACAAGGCGGGACGGCCCTACGCCGAGCACATCCAGGCCGTGGCCGAGGGCGTACGGGCCAGGGGCGGCACCGACGAACAGATCGCCGCGGCCTGGCTGCACGACGCGGTCGAGGACGACGTGCTGTCCCGGGAGTGGCTGGAATCCGCCGAACTCCCGCAGTCCGTCAAGGACATGGTCGACGCGATGACGAAGCGACCGGGGGAGGAGGCCGATGCGTACGCCCGGCGCATCCTCGCCACCCCCGGCGCCCTCCTCGTCAAGGAATCCGACCTCGCGCACAACGCGGACCCGGCCCGCCTCGCCGTGCTCGACGGGCCGACCCGGGCCCGCCTCAGCGAGAAGTACGCGACGATGCGCCGGCTGCTCGGGCTGACAGCTCCGTGACGTCCCGCCGGAACGCCCACGACAGCTCCGGCTCCGTCGCGAACCGCAGCGCACGGCGCACCGGCGGCGTGCAGAGCAGGGTCACGGCCGCGGCGGCCGCCAGCGTCACCGCGATCTCCCCGGCGGGCTCGGCCAGCCAGGGGTGCTGCGCCACCAGTCCCAGATAGTCGAGGGACTTCACCAGGAAGCCGTGCAGCAGATAGCCGCAGATGGTGCCCGCGCCCAGCACGGTGAACCAGGTCCTGCGCCGCGGCACCCAGGCGAGGAAGGCCGCGGTGAGCACCAGTCCGCAGACGAACAGCCCGAGGGTCATGAGGGGCCCCGTCCACCAGGGCGCCTCCAGTTCCACGGCGCTGCTGGAGTGGTAGAACCAGCCCATCCGGATATCCGGCGCCGCCCAGTACGCGAACACCGCCGCGCCCGCGAACACCGGCAGCGCCAGCAGCCGCACCTCGCGCCGCCGCAGCATCTGGAAGTGCTCCGGCTTCATCGACAGACCGAGCACGAAGAACGGCAGGAACTGCAGGATCCGCTGGAGGTCGAGGCTCTGGCCCATCCCCGGGGTGAGCGTTCCGAGCGCCGCGAGGGCCAGGGCGATCGCCAGCGGCCACTTGACCGAGCGCCACAGCGGCGTCGACAGCCGCCACACGAACAGCGCGATCAGGAACCAGGTCAGATAGAGCGGATCGTTCATGCTGAACGGGTAGTCCGGGTCGTCGTCGGCCCAGCGCTTGAAGAGCGTGTACGCCACCTCGAAGACGACGTACGGCACCACGACCCCGCTCACGAGCCGCTTCAGCTGGTCGGGCCGGGCCGTGAAGCTCCGCGAGAAGTAGCCGGAGATGATGATGAACGCCGGCATGTGGAAGGTGTAGACGAACATGTACGCCGCCCTGGTGGCGCGGCTGCCGTCCATCAGCGGTTCCCACGCGTGAGCCACCGCCACCAGCACGATCGCCAGGTACTTGGCGTTGTCGAAGTAGGCGTCGCGTCTCTTGGCCGGTGCGGCCGCGGTCGAAGTCGCGGTCGTGGCCTTCGCGGCGGTCGCCGGGGCGGCCGTCACTGTCGTCGCGGTTGTCGCGATCGTGTCGCGGACGGGCTCCGGCTCGCGGGAAGCCTCGGGGAGCCGGTCCCTCTGCAATCCATTCGGCGCGTGGAACATTCGAGGCACCCTAACCGCGTTCAATCGAATACGTAAAACCCGCTCGCAGATGTCGTGCATTCGCCACCGACACGACCACCAAACGCCCAATATGCCCCAATTAATCCCTCTTAAACGGGGCGAATCGCCGAGCCGCAATGCAAGGGTGAATTTGCTCACCGAATATTGCCTGAATTTCCTGTGACCGGGGTGTGTGTATTTCGCACCGGCGGGTAGCAGTAAACGGTGCTAGGGCGCCGCCCCACGGGACGGCGCCCGCTGGATGTGGCCCGATCCATCCGTCGACGGTGCGTCAGGTGGCCGCCGCCGCACGGAGGTTGGTGGCACCATGGTGGGACCGGGGGGAGTGCTGGGCCGCACGACTCCCGGGCGGGCAAGGCGGACCGACCGAGGGTGTGATCAGTTGTGGCCATTTCGCTGTCTGTGGTGCTGCTGTTGGCGATCATCCTCGTGGTGATGATCCGCAGCGGCTCGATCAAGACCGGACCCGCGATAGTCGCGGCCCTGTTCGGTTTCTTCCTCGCCTCGACCGGCATGGCGCCGTCGATCAACAACTTCCTCAACTCGCTGGCCGACTCGATCAACGCGATCAGATTCTGACCGGCCGCGAGTGAGGCGGCGAGCGGAAACGCATCAGGGCCAGGCAGAGGAATCAACCTCTGACCTGGCCCTGAGCCATCAAGAGCGGGCGACGGGAATCGAACCCGCGTAGCTAGTTTGGAAGACGCCGTATGCGGATGCCCGCTGAGCTGCGAGGCCGTGACCTGCGGGGGAGCCCTCGACTGTCCGCTCTTCCCTGTGGTTCCCCGCTCGTATCCAGCTGATCGGGCACGCAGGGGGCACGCCGTGGGGAACGTGGCTGCACCTACGATGTCGAACCGTCAGGTTGTCGGCTTGCCATGGATGTGGGAGGCGGCGTGAAGGTTCCAGTGGCCTTGATCGGCTCACGGGTGGAGCGCACGTCATTTGATCAGCAGGTGCGGCTGAGTCTGTGTGCCCTCGACCCGGACGAGGGATACCGGCTGGATGCCGAGCTGGTAGTGGAGACGCCGTTCCTGCTCCGGGACGCTGCCGGCGAGTGGCACGAGCTGGACCCCGGCACAGGAGTGAGCCTCGCACCTGTCCTGGCGCTCTACGGACAGTCGGTCACTTCGGTCGACGTGCGCGACCGCGGCGCGTTGGTCGTCGACTTCCGTGATGGCGCCGGGCTCTGGGTCGGCCCGGACCCACAGTATGAGTCGTGGCATCTGACCGGACACGGAATCGACCCGATCATGGTGGGCCCTGGGGGCGAGGACGACTGGCTGCGCTGACTGACGCCAGCAAGGGTGGCGCGGGTGACCTTCGTCATGAGGTCGGTGGAGCGGCTTTGGGCGGGAGCTGCCATGGGGCGAGAGATCGGGGCCCGTAAGCTTCCCGCGACTCGGGCAGTCTCTGGACCTGCCCGCAATAGCCCGATGTGGGCCCCGATCTTCGAGGCTCGCCCCATGGTGGCTGCCTAAAGCCGTGGAGCCGACCGCCCCAGCCCAGTGCCGGCCTTTCTCTGACGGTGGGTGTCCGCGCTCGGTGCGCCGCCGCCCGGCTGGGGGCAGCCGGGCGAAGACAGAGGCAAGCCCGCAGCCGGGGGCTGCGGCGCGCGCCGCGCTTGCGCGGCGCCTTGATCGAGGTAGAGAAACCTGTAACAGGCCTGCTGGCTGTCAGGCGTCGAAGTCGTACTCCAGGACGTAGGAAGCCGAGTCGAGGACCATCTCGTTGACCTCGACCGGTCGCCCTTCCTCGGCAAAAGCGGTCCGACAGATGAGGATCACGGGCGTGCCCATGGACAGGCTGAGCTGTTCGGCCTCCTCAGGCGTGGGCATCCGTGAGCGGATCTCCTCGCGGAAGTGCACCGGCTTGTGCCCGAGTTCAGCCAGTCGCGCATAGGTGCCACCCGGGCCTGTGTCGGGCTGGGTGATCTGGGAGTCTGCGACCAGGGATGCCGGAAGGTACGAGGTGGCGATGAGCACGGGCTTGCCGTCGAGTACGAATCGGCGCCTTCGGACGCAGACGGGCTCCGCCTGGTCCACGTCCAGGGCCGGGCCAATGTGTTCTGGGGCTTCTTCCTCGGTCACCTCGACCTGGTCCACGACCAGGTTCCGGTCACCCAAGTCGGCCGCCCAGACGGATCGGCCCGCGCCCCACTGTTCCCGAGACAGGCGCTGAATGCCCCGCCGCCTGAGCGGCTGGAAGTCTCGTACGAAGACTCCGGCACCCTTTCGGGCTTCCACGAGTCCTTCGCGCTGGAGGACGCCGAGCGCTTGGCGTGCGGTCATGCGCGCGACCTCGTACTGGGCCATCAGGTCGTTCTCTCCGGGCAGGCGGTCGCCCGGCGCGTAGGTGCCCGAACGGATCGCGTCCTTCAAGTCGTTCGCGATCCGCTGGTACTTCGGCTGGCGTTCGCTGCCTGTGGTGGCCATGTCTGGGTCTTCCTCTCCTCTCTAGACACCTTAGGGCCGTGAAGGGCTCACGCAGAACATCGGGGCTCCGCAAGTCGACTGACGGAGCCCGCCTGCCCGGAGGGGAGTCGGACATTCCGAATCTCGGCCCGAGATCTGCTTGACGTCTCTAGAGACGTGTTGTTCTCTAGAGATGTCACGTTCGGCTCTCGTAGTCGACATGAGAGAGCGGCGCCCTACCGCCAAGCAGATGCGCCGCTCCCATTCCCCCTGAAGGGAGCTTCCATCATGCCCGCGATGCTCACCGCAGCGCACACGGCGTCCGCACCGCGATCGTTAGTGGTCTCGGTCGAGGACCTGTCCAACCTGGAGCGTGCCGTTGCCCTGTACGCCTCGGACATGCCCAGTCGCTTCCGCTGGCGCCGAAGCGAGAACGCGACGGTGTCGGCCTGGATCGTCCAGGGTGCTGATCGTCTGGGCCTGGCCGAGCTGTACCGGTCGGCGTCCTACCTCCAGGGCTACCGGCTGCTGGCCATGGCGCACCTGACCACGACTGACCAAGACCTGACGCACTGCGCACGCTTCCGGGACGAGCGCCGCCTCGACCGTGCCGAGGACGTGGCCTCCGCGCTGACCTGCCTGACGGGCACGGGCATGTCTCAGTCCGCGAAGGACCGGGGAAGCCGTCCGCTCGTGGAGGGCGCCTGCCGCTGCGGGGGATCGGGCTGGATTGCTGACGCTCTCGATCCGGACGACCCGACCACCGGATTCCACACAGCCTGCCCCATCCACAACCGCACCGGTATCCGAACCTTCGCGTGGGGGGTGGCTGCGTGACCAACCTTCCTGTTGCTCCGGCTGCTGTCGCTGGTGTGGCGGCGGCCATGGGCACTGACCCTCTGACTCTGGTCGACCTGCTCCGGGTCGCGAACAAGCCGGGTTTCGAGCGGTGGCGTGAGCAGGTCCGGCGTACCGGGGGTTGCTCGGATCCGATCCACCTGCAGGGATGGACGATCACCAAGGACAAGACCACGTCGGAGACGCTGTACGCGTACTCGACCCAGGCGGAGCCGGGTGGCCGGTTACGTGTCGCCTGCGGCAACCGCCGGGCCTCCCGCTGCCCCTCGTGCGCCTGGACCTACGCGGGGGACACCTACCACCTGATCCGCGCCGGGATCACTGGTGACGAACGCAAGGAGGTCCCCACGACGGTGCGGGATCACCCCCGGGTCTTCGCCACCCTCACCGCCCCTTCCTTCGGCCCTGTCCATAACCGCCCGACATCCGGCGCCTGCCGCTGCGGCACCGCCCACCTGGAGGACGATCCCGCCCTGGGTACGGCGCTGAACCCGGAGCGGTACGACTACGCGGGTGCGGTGCTGTGGAACAACCACGCGGGCCAGTTGTGGCAGCGGTTCACGATCTACCTGCGCCGGGAGATCGCCGCCCGCGCGGGCCTCTCCCAACGCGCCCTGGCGGATGCGTGCCGGGTCTCCTTCGGGAAGGTCGCCGAGTTCCAGAAGCGGGGCGCCGTCCACTTCCACGCCGTGGTCCGGCTCGACGGCCCCGACGGTCCGGACACCGAGCCGCCCGGCTGGGCGACCGTCGCCCTCCTGGGCGACGCGATCCGCGCCGCTTCCGGCCGCGTCGTCGTCCTGGTCGTCGGGGCCGGCGCCCAGCCCGCCCGCACCTTGCGCTGGGGAACCCAGGTCGACGTGCAGCCCATTGGCGCTCTCGGCCGCGAAGAGCTGACGGAACAGGCCGTGGCCGCCTACGTCGCCAAGTACGCCACCAAGGCCGCTGAGACCACTGGCACGGTCGATCGGCGGATCGGGGAGCTCTGCGAGCTGGACCGGCTGAACCTGCCCTCGCACACCCGGCGCCTGATCGAAGCCTGCTGGGAGCTCAACGCCGACTATCCCGACAGGCTGCTCGCGCGCTGGTCCCACATGCTCGGCTTCCGCGGCCACTTCTCCACCAAGTCCCGCCGCTACTCCACCACCCTCGGTGCTCTCCGCCAGGTCCGCGCCGACTACCGCGCTATCCAAGAACGCCGGGAACGCGGCCTGCCCGAACTCGACCCCGACGACAAGGAGAGCTCCACGCTCGTGC
Source organism: Streptomyces sp. NPDC091376 (assembly GCF_044757085.1). Taxonomy (NCBI): domain Bacteria; kingdom Bacillati; phylum Actinomycetota; class Actinomycetes; order Kitasatosporales; family Streptomycetaceae; genus Streptomyces; species Streptomyces sp. NPDC091376. The sequence continues at coordinate 97,522 of NZ_JBIVUF010000020.1, forward strand.
TCGCCCACTGGACCTACGCCGGACACGGCCACACCCCCGGCGAATCCTGGCTAGCCGCCACCATCGCCCAGGACATCCGACAGAGCCGTGAGCTGGTCCGGGAGCTCCGCGCCGAACTCGAAGCCACCGGCGCCGTGGGGGAGTGGTGACCATGGACCGACTGCTCACCGTGGACCAGGTCGCCGAACTCCTCGGCACCACCGTCCGGTTCCCCCGGAGGCTCATCGAGGAACGCCGAATCACCTTCGTGAAGGTCGGCCGACACGTCCGCATCCCCGAACGGGCAGTCATGGCGTACGTCGAGGCCAACACGGTTGCGCCGTCCGTCCGGCGACAGCTGCGGAGCGTGGCCTGATGGCAGGCAAGAAGCGGTCGTTCGGCCGCGTGCGCAAGCTGGCGTCAGGTCGGTACCAGGCTCGCTACCTCGGGCTCGATGGCATCGACCGCCCGGCCCCGCACACCTTCCGCACGAAGCGCGAGGCGGATGACTGGCTGGCCGACAAGCAATCCGAGCTGCGGGCGGGGGACTGGACCGATCCCGACGCGGCCAAGGTGTCCTTCGGTGCGTACGCCGCGACCTGGATCACCGAGCGGGGCATCAGCCCTTCGACGGCCGACCTCTACCGGTCGCTCCTGCGGAACCACCTCGTGCCGACCTTCGGCAGTGCTGCACTGGCCGACATCACCCCGGCCATGGTCCGGGCCTGGCGAGTCGCGCGATTGGACGCGGGCGCCGGCGCTTCCTCAGTCGCCAAGTCGTACGCGCTCCTGCGTGCCGTGCTGATGACCGCCGTGGAGGACCGGCTGATCCGGCGGAATCCCTGCCGGGTCAAGGGCGCGAGCGTTGCTCCCACCCCGGAGCGGCCCACGGCAACGGTCCAGGAGGTCTACGCCATCGCCGGGGCCATACAGCCGCGCTACCGGGCTCTCGTCCTGCTGGCGGCGTTCACGGGGCTCCGCTGGGGTGAGCTGATCGGCCTGCACCGCCGGGATCTCGACCTCGATGCCGGTACGTTGCGCGTTCGCCGGAATGTCGCCGAACTGCACAGCGGCAAGCGCATGTTGAAGGAGCCCAAGAGCGCTGCGGGCAAGCGCACTGTTGCGATCCCGGAAGTGATCGTGACCGACCTGATCACGCACCTGGCGATCTATGCCGAGGCGGGCCCCGACGGACGCGTGTTCATCGGGGCCAAGAAGGCGACGCCGCGCCGGAACCATTTCAACAAGGTGTGGCGCAGGGCGTGTGACCATGCCGGGATCAAGGGCTTGCACTTCCATGATCTCCGCCACACGGGAAACACCCTCGCTGCGGCGACCGGCGCCAGTACGCGCGAACTGATGACCAGGATGGGTCACAGCACTGCCCGCGCCGCACTGGTCTACCAGCACGCCACGGCTGAGCGAGAGCGTCTGATCGGCCAGGCCGTGAGCGCGGTCGTCGAGCAGGCTCGCAAGCAAGATCCCGGCCGGGACGGGCACGCAGCGGGCACATAGGCCGGATCGAAGATCGGAAACGCATCAGGGCCAGGCAGAGGAATCGACCTCTGACCTGGCCCTGAGCCATCAAGAGCGGGCGACGGGAATCGAACCCGCGTAGCTAGTTTGGAAGACTAGGGCTCTACCATTGAGCTACGCCCGCAGGGTTTGCGCCACAGGTCGTGAGGACCGCGGCACGAAGAGCATCGTAGCGGGTCCCCGCCCTTCGTCGCACACCGCATTGTGTGCGTCGTGGGTCGGCGCCGTGTGCGCGCGGACAAAGGGACCTGACCACCGCCTCTGGGCATGTACCCTACGTGTCGCACCGACGGGGTGTGGCGCAGCTTGGTAGCGCGTCCGCTTTGGGAGCGGAAGGCCGTGGGTTCAAATCCCGCCACCCCGACCAATGAGTCACGATCACACCCACAGCAAGATCGCATTGTGGGGCTCATCCTGCTTGCGGTTACTATGCAATCTGTGTGCCCGTGTGTCTGACGAGTGTCTGAAGAGCCGGGCCCGATCCGCTGAGCCGCCACCGGAGTCACTGTCGTAGTGAGCCGTCGTGGTGGGCCCGGCAGAACCCCAGTATTCAGCCACCAAGGAGACCGAACCGTGAAGAGCGCCGTGGAGACCCTGAACCCGACCCGGGTTCGGCTCACTGTCGAGGTGCCCTTCGAGGAGCTCAAGGACAGCCTCGACGCGGCGTACAAGAAGATCAACCAGCAGGTCACGGTCAAGGGCTTCCGCAAGGGCAAGGTCCCGGCCCGGGTCATCGACCAGCGGTTCGGCCGCGGTGCGGTGCTGGAGGAGGCCGTCAACGACGCGCTTCCGAAGTTCTACACCGAGGCGGTCAACGAGGCGGAGATCAATCCGCTCGGCCAGCCCGAGGTCGACATCACGGAGCTGAAGGACGGCGAGACGCTGAACTTCACCGCCGAGGTCGACGTCCGTCCGGCGATCGAGATCCCGGACTACTCCGGCATCGAGGTCGAGGTCGACGAGATCGAGGTCAGCGACGAGGACGTCGAGAAGTCGGTCGAGCAGCTGCGCACCCGCTTCGCCTCCACCTCCCCGGTCGAGCGCGCCGCCACCGAGGGTGACGTCGTGACGATCGACCTGGAGGCCAAGGTCGACGGCGAGGTCCTCGCGGACGGTGTCGCCGAGGGCGTGCAGTACACGATCGGCTCCGGAGAGCTCCTCGAGGGCATCGACGAGGCCGTCACCGGCCTGGAGGCCGGCGGCGAGGCCACCTTCACCTCGCAGCTGAAGGGCGGCTCCGCCGAGGGCAAGGACGCCGAGGTCTCCGTCAAGGTCACCCAGGTCGCCGCCCGTGAGCTCCCCGAGCTGGACGACGAGTTCGCGCAGATGGCGAGCGAGTTCGACACCCTCGACGCGCTGAAGGCCGACAGCCGCAAGCGCCTCGAGAACATGAAGCAGTACGACCAGGCCACCCAGGCCCAGGAGCGCGTCCTGGAGAAGCTCCTGGAGCTGGTCGAGGTCCCGATCCCCGAGAAGCTCCTCGAGGACGAGATCAACACCCGCAAGCACAACCTGGAGCACCACCAGCTCGGCCAGATGGGCCTCGACCTCGCCAAGTACCTGGAGATCCAGGGCAAGACCGAGGAAGAGTTCGTCGCCGAGACCAAGGAGCAGGCGGTCAAGGGCATCAAGACCCAGTTCGTCCTCGACGAGCTGGTCAACAAGGAGAAGCTCAACGTCAGCCAGGAGGAGCTCACCGAGCACCTCATGCGCCGCGCCGCCTCCTCCGGCATGTCCCCCGACCAGTTCGCCCAGGCGGTCGTCGAGGGCGGCCAGGTGCCGATGCTCGTCGGCGAGGTGGCCCGCGGCAAGGCGCTCGCCGTCGTCGTCGAGGCCTCCACGGTCAAGGACACCAAGGGTGAGATCGTCGACATGAGCGACGACGAGGACGAGGCCGAGGAGTCCGCCGAGGGCTCCGCCGCGGCCACCGGCGACGAGGACAAGACCGAGGCCTGAGCCTCGTCGGGTCCCCCGGTCCACCGGGGAGCCCGGGTCCCGCGCTGAACCCGTACGACGGGCCCGGCCGCGCACCGCGCGAGGCCGGGCCCGTCGGCGTACGGGCGCCCGGTCGGCGGGCGTGTTCGTCACTCCGCGCGCCCCCTAGCTTGCGCTCCGAGCGAACAGTTCGGGAACCGGGATGGCGCCCGCCCACCAGCGCGTTAGGGTCCATGAGTACGAGGGCAGGGGATTACCCGCCCGGGAGTACCCGCCAGCGGGGATTTCCCGCCCCCAGGTTCCAGAACGCTGAGACGGCCACAGCCGTCAGAGACGAGCAGGTGGATTACGTGACGATTCTGATGCCTAACGCCGCCGGTGAGCCGTCCATCGGTGGAGGCCTCGGCGACCAGGTCTACAGCCGGCTGCTCGGCGAGCGCATCATCTTCCTGGGCCAGCAGGTCGACGACGACATTGCCAACAAGATCACGGCGCAGCTCCTTCTCCTGGCCGCAGATCCGGAGAAGGACATCTACCTCTACATCAACAGCCCCGGTGGCTCGGTGACGGCCGGCATGGCCATCTACGACACCATGCAGTACATCCCGAACGACGTCGTCACCATCGGCATGGGCATGGCGGCCTCCATGGGCCAGTTCCTGCTCACCGGCGGCGCCACGGGCAAGCGCTTCGCGCTGCCGCACACCGACATCCTGATGCACCAGGGCTCGGCCGGTATCGGCGGTACGGCCTCGGACATCAAGATCCAGGCCGAGTACCTTCTGCGCACCAAGCAGCGCATGGCCGAGATCACCGCCCGCCACTCCGGCCAGACCGTCGAGACGATCATCCGCGACGGCGACCGCGACCGCTGGTTCACGGCCGAGGAGGCCAAGGACTACGGGCTCATCGACGAGATCATCTCCGCCGCTTCGGGCGTTCCGGGCGGCGGCGGCACCGGCGCCTGAGTCCGGCAGCCGGGGGCCGAGCCCCCGGACCGGACCGGCACCCCGCCCGCCCCCTCAGCCCCAGCCCACTGAACGCCACCAGGATGGTGAACACGACCATGAACCAGTTCCCCGCAGTCTCCGCGAGCGGCCTCTACACCGGCCCGCAGGTGGACAACCGCTACGTCGTCCCCCGCTTCGTCGAGCGCACCTCCCAGGGCGTGCGCGAGTACGACCCGTACGCGAAGCTCTTCGAGGAGCGCGTGATCTTCCTCGGCGTGCAGATCGACGACGCCTCCGCCAACGACGTCATGGCGCAGCTGCTGTGCCTGGAGTCGATGGACCCGGACCGCGACATCTCGATCTACATCAACAGCCCCGGTGGCTCCTTCACCGCGCTGACCGCCATCTACGACACGATGCAGTTCGTGAAGCCGGACATCCAGACGGTCTGCATGGGCCAGGCGGCCTCCGCCGCGGCCGTCCTGCTGGCCGCCGGCACCCCCGGCAAGCGGATGGCCCTGCCGCACGCCCGTGTCCTGATCCACCAGCCGTCCTCGCAGACCGGACGTGAGCAGCTCTCCGACCTGGAGATCGCCGCCAACGAGATCCTGCGGATGCGTGTGCAGCTCGAGGAGATGCTGGCCAAGCACTCCTCCACGCCGATCGAGAAGGTCCGTGAGGACATCGAGCGCGACAAGATCCTGACGGCCGAGGACGCCCTGGCGTACGGCCTGGTCGACCAGATCGTGTCGACCCGTAAGAGCACGGCCGCTGCGGCCGCCTGACGCTCGACCTGCCCTTGGCGCGGTACACGTCAATGTGAACCGCGCCAAGGGGGGCCCGAACGAGGGGCCCGGCAAGGTACCGTCGGATATGAGGCACCAGGAGCCGCTGAACCAAGCGCTCCACGGCGAAGGGGAAGCACCTCGTGGCACGCATCGGTGATGGCGGCGATCTGCTCAAGTGCTCATTCTGCGGAAAGAGCCAGAAGCAGGTGAAGAAGCTCATCGCAGGCCCCGGGGTGTACATCTGCGACGAGTGCATCGACCTCTGCAACGAGATCATCGAGGAGGAGCTCGCAGAGACCTCCGAGGTGCGGTGGGAGGAACTCCCCAAGCCGCGCGAGATCTACGAGTTCCTCGAGGGGTACGTCGTCGGGCAGGAGCCCGCGAAGAAGGCCCTCTCGGTCGCGGTGTACAACCACTACAAGCGCGTCCAGGCCGGTGAGAACGGGCAGGGCGGGCGGGACGACGCGATCGAACTCGCCAAGTCCAACATCCTGTTGCTGGGCCCCACGGGCTCGGGCAAGACGCTTCTCGCCCAGACCCTGGCCCGGATGCTCAACGTCCCGTTCGCCATCGCGGACGCCACGGCGCTCACCGAGGCCGGGTACGTGGGCGAGGACGTCGAGAACATCCTGCTGAAGCTGATCCAGGCGGCCGACTACGACGTCAAGAAGGCCGAGACCGGGATCATCTACATCGACGAGATCGACAAGGTCGCCCGTAAGAGCGAAAACCCGTCGATCACCCGGGATGTCTCGGGCGAGGGCGTGCAGCAGGCCCTGCTGAAGATCCTGGAGGGCACGACGGCCTCCGTCCCGCCGCAGGGCGGCCGGAAGCACCCCCACCAGGAGTTCATCCAGATCGACACGACCAACGTGCTCTTCATCGTGGGCGGCGCCTTCGCCGGCCTGGAGAAGATCATCGAGTCGCGCGCGGGCGCCAAGGGCATCGGCTTCGGCGCCACGATCCGCTCCAAGCGGGAGATCGACGCCAGCGACCAGTTCCAGGAGGTCATGCCGGAGGATCTGGTGAAGTTCGGGATGATCCCCGAGTTCATCGGCCGTCTGCCCGTCATCACCTCGGTCCACAACCTGGACCGCGAGGCCCTGCTGAAGATCCTGGTCGAGCCGCGCAACGCCCTGGTGAAGCAGTACCAGCGCCTCTTCGAACTCGACGGCGTGGAGCTGGACTTCGACCGCCCGGCCCTGGAGGCCATCGCCGACCAGGCGATCCTGCGCGGCACGGGCGCGCGTGGGCTCAGGGCCATCATGGAAGAGGTCCTGATGTCGGTGATGTACGAGGTGCCGTCCCGCAAGGACGTGGCCCGCGTCGTCATCACGGCGGACGTGGTCCACAACAACGTGAACCCGACGCTGGTGCCGCGGATCGTGAAGAACGACGGCCGCCACGAGAAGTCCGCGTAGGCGGCGCACACATACGCGAAGGGCGCCCGGCCGGTTCGGTGAACCGGCCGGGCGCCCTTGTGTACTTCCCCTAGAGGGTCAGGCCCGCTGGGGGCAGTTGCGGCGGGGCTGACCCCACCCTGCGGCGGCTACGCCTTGACGCGGATTTCCTTGCGCAGCTTGGCGGTGATGCTCGCGGCATCCTCGGGCGCGGTGCCCTTGCCGGACATCAAGGTAGACATGTCCATAGGCATCACGAAGGCGACCGTGCTGTGGTCGGCCCATGCGCACACCGTCATGGTGAACTCCTTCGGCCCCGCAGCAGGAGCCTCGGAGGCGTCCGGCTTGGACTTCATCTGCTGGCACTTCAGGACGGCGCCGTCAAGTTCCGCAGGCTCGTACGCCTTCGGACTGCCCACGATCTCCACCTCGGCGTCCTTGTCCTCCTTGGACTTCGCCTCGATGGTGGCGAACACGCCGTCGACGACCGCCTCCGGGTCGTCGATCTGACCGTAGGCGCCGCCGAACGTGATGAGCTTTCCGGCCAGGGGATTGCTCTCGTCCTTCACCTCCCAGTTGGCCTTGACCTGCTTACCGTTCTTGATGCCACTCTTCTCGACGTCCTTGAGGAAGTCGTCGTCGGACGGTCCGCCCCCACTGCTGCCGTCCATCTTCTTGTACTCGGTGAGCACGGTCGCCGGAGTCGTCAGCTTGTGCGGACCGTCGTCCGCGACCGACGAACCGCCGCCCCCCGCCGTGAACCACCAGACGCCGCCGCCGATCACCGCGACCGCCACGACCACGGCGCCGATGATCAGGCCGGTCTTCTTGCCGCCGCCCTGGGCCGGCGGCGGGGGCGGGTACGCGCCAGGGCCCGCGCCGTACGGGGGCTGGGGCGGCTGGCCGTACGGGCCGGGCTGCTGCTGGGGGTAGCCGTAACCCTGCTGCTGGGGCGGGACGCCCTGCGGAGCCTGCTGCGGGTAGCCGTAGCCGGGCTGGGGCGCCTGCGGCTGCTGGCCGTAAGGACCCGGCTGGCCGTACGGGCCGGGCTGCTGGGGCTGACCGCCGTACGGGCCCGGCTGGTTGTAGCTCATTCCTGGGTTCCCCTCCAGATACTTATGCTGTCCGAACATCCTGGCGGAAACCGCACGGTGCCGTGGAGCCGGGGCCCACACCGTTACGGAACATTCCCGTTTCAGAACGGGCCCGTGACACCTCTAAACTGTGGCTCGTGACCGAGAACACTCAGCATCAGCCAGCCAGCACCCCCGAACTGCCGACCCAGTACGCGCCGGCCGAGGTAGAGGGGAAGCTGTACGAGCGCTGGGTAGAGCGCGGTTACTTCGAGGCCGACGCGAAGAGCGAGAAGCCTCCGTACACGATCGTCATCCCGCCGCCGAACGTCACGGGCAGCCTCCACCTGGGCCATGCCTTCGAGCACACGCTGATCGACGCCCTCACCCGCCGCAAGCGGATGCAGGGCTACGAGACGCTGTGGCAGCCCGGCATGGACCACGCCGGTATCGCCACGCAGAACGTCGTCGAGCGCGAGCTGGCGAAGGAGGGCAAGTCCCGCCACGACCTGGGCCGTGAGGCGTTCGTCGAGCGCGTCTGGCAGTGGAAGGGCGAGTCCGGCGGCCAGATCTCCGGGCAGATGAAGCGCCTGGGCGACGGTGTCGCCTGGTCGCGTGAGCGCTTCACCATGGACGAGGGCCTGTCCAAGGCCGTCCAGACCATCTTCAAGAAGCTCTACGACGACGAGCTGATCTACCGCGCCGAGCGGATCATCAACTGGTGCCCGCGCTGCCTGACGGCCATCTCGGACATCGAGGTCGAGTACCAGGACGATGACGGCGAGCTCGTCTCGATCCGGTACGGGGAGGGCGACGACTCCATCGTCGTCGCGACGACCCGCGCCGAGACGATGCTGGGCGACACGGCCGTCGCCGTTCACCCCGAGGACGAGCGCTACAAGCACCTCGTCGGACGCGAGATCGAGCTGCCGCTGACCGGCCGCCGCATCCCCGTCGTCGCCGACGAGCACGTCGACCCGGAGTTCGGCACCGGCGCCGTCAAGGTGACGCCCGCGCACGACCCGAACGACTTCGAGATCGGCCAGCGGCACGGTCTGCCGAACCTCGCCGTCATGGACGAGCGCGCCGTCATCACCGCACACGGCCCCTTCCAGGGCCTGGACCGCCTGGAGGCCCGTTCCGCCATCGTCGCCGCGCTGCGCGCCGAGGGCCGGATCGTCGCCGAGAAGCGTCCGTACACCCACTCGGTCGGTCACTGCTCGCGCTGCAAGACCACCATCGAGCCGCGGTTGTCCATGCAGTGGTGGGTCAAGGTCGGCCCGCTGGCGCAGGCCGCGGGTGACGCGGTCCGCGACGGCAGGGTCAAGATCCATCCGCAGGAGATGGAGAAGCGGTACTTCGACTGGGTCGACAACCTGCACGACTGGTGCATCTCGCGCCAGCTGTGGTGGGGCCACCGCATCCCGGTCTGGTACGGCCCGGACGGCGAGGTCGTCTGCGTCGGCCCCGACGAGCAGCCGCCGTCCGGCGACGGCTGGACCCAGGACACCGACGTCCTCGACACCTGGTTCTCCTCCGGCCTGTGGCCGTTCTCGACCCTGGGCTGGCCCGAGCGGACCGAGAGCCTCGCGAAGTTCTATCCGAACTCCGTCCTGGTCACCGGCTACGACATCCTGTTCTTCTGGGTCGCGCGGATGATGATGTTCGGCCTGTACGCGATGGACGGCACCCCGCCGTTCCACACCATCGCGCTGCACGGCATGGTCCGCGACCAGTTCGGCAAGAAGATGTCGAAGTCCTTCGGCAACGCGGTCAACCCGCTGGACTGGATGGACAAGTACGGCTCCGACGCGCTGCGCTTCACCCTGGTGCGCGGCGCCAACCCGGGCGTCGACGTCCCGATCGGCGAGGACTGGGTCCAGGGCTCGCGCAACTTCGCGAACAAGATCTGGAACGCGACGCGCTTCGCGCTCATGAACGGCGCGACGGTCGAGGGCCCGATGCCGTCGCCCGAGCAGATGTCGGCGACCGACCGCTGGATCCTGTCGCGGCTGAACTCGGTGGTCGCCGAGGTCGACGCGTACTACGAGGACTACCAGTTCGCGAAGCTGTCCGACACGCTGTTCCACTTCGCCTGGGACGAGGTCTTCGACTGGTACGTCGAGCTGTCCAAGACCACGTTCATGGGCGGCGGCGAGCCGGCGAAGGTCTCCGCCCGGGTCCTCGGCGAGGTCCTCGACGTCACCCTGCGGCTGCTGCACCCGGTCGTCCCGTTCGTCACCGAGACGCTGTGGACCACGCTCACGGGTGGCGAGTCGGTCGTCATCGCCGAATGGCCGACCGACTCCGGCTTCCGTGACGCCGACGCCGAGCAGGAGATCGAGCTGGTCCAGCGGGTCGTCACCGAGGTCCGCCGGTTCCGCTCCGACCAGGGTCTCCAGCCCGGTCAGAAGGTCCCGGCCCGGCTGACGCTCACCGGCACCGCGCTGGCGCCGCACGAGGGCGCGATCCGGCAGCTGCTGCGGCTGCAGCCGGAGGGCGACTCGTTCCACGCGACGGCGACGCTGCCGGTCGCGGGCGCCGAGGTCGCGCTGGACCTGTCCGGTGCGATCGACGTGGACGCGGAGCGCAAGCGGCTCGCGAAGGACCTGGCGGCGGCCGAGAAGGAGAAGGCGCAGGCCACGGCCAAGCTCGGCAACGAGGCGTTCCTGGCGAAGGCCCCGGACAACGTCGTGGACAAGATCCGCGGCCGCCTCGCCAAGGCGGACGAGGACATCGAGCGCATCGCCGCCCAGCTGGCGAGCCTGCCGCAGGGTTAGGCCGGGTCCGTCCTTGCAGAGGTCCGGGGGGGGGGGGGGGGGCCCCCCCCCCCCCCCCCCCCGGGGGGGCCCGCGGGGGGGGGGGGGGGGGGCCCCCCCCCCCCCCGGGGGGGGGCCCCCCCCCCCCCCCCCCCAAAACCCCCCCCGCCCGCCCCCACCAA
>NZ_JBIVUF010000021.1:0-104725 GCF_044757085.1 Streptomyces sp. NPDC091376
GGGGACCCTGTGGGAGAGTAGGACACCGCCGAACAAATTGTGGGGAAAGCCCCGGACCAGGTACTGGTCCGGGGCTTTTCTGCGTTCCAGGGCCCATGGGTGACGACCCCTGTGTATACCCCGAATCCGCCTGAGGGTAAGGTCATGGGGCATCGTTGGTACGTTCGGCACAGGAGGCCCCCGGGTGGAGGTCCAGGAGACCCGTGTTCAGACCGACCGGGTACTCACCATCCCCAACATCCTCAGCATGGCTCGCCTGCTTGGCGTACCGCTGTTCCTGTGGCTGATCCTGCTGCCCGAGTTCGGCGGCCCGAAGGCCGACGGCTGGGCACTGCTGGTGCTGGCGCTGAGCGGGGTCACTGACTATCTGGACGGGAAGCTGGCCCGGCGCTGGAACCAGATCAGCAGCCTGGGACGGATCCTCGACCCTGCCGCCGACCGGCTTTACATCCTTTCCACCCTGGTGGGCCTGACCTGGCGCGAGATCCTGCCACTGTGGCTGACCCTGGCTCTTTTGGCACGGGAGTTGATGCTCCTGGTGATGGTGGGAATCCTCCGCCGGCACGGCTATCCGCCTCCCCAGGTGAACTTCCTGGGGAAGGCCGCTACCTTCAACTTGATGTATGCGTTCCCGCTCCTGCTGCTCAGTGACGGAAACACGTGGCTTGCGTCACTTGCCGAAGTCTTCGGATGGGCGTTCGCAGGATGGGGTACAACTCTGTATTGGTGGGCAGGGATCCTCTACGTGGTTCAGGTCCGCCGACTCGTCAAGGCTGATGCCGTGGCTGATTGAGCCGTATGCACAGAGCTGTGCAGAGTCCGCCGGTCCGACGTGACATCGAGAAGGACCTGCCCGGACGGGTGAAGTCGGCTGGACCGTCGTCTCTTCAAGGAGGACGCTTCCGACATGAAGGCCGTCGTGATGGCTGGCGGCGAAGGTACGCGACTTCGCCCCATGACCTCGAGCATGCCCAAGCCACTCCTGCCGGTGGCCAATAGGCCGATCATGGAGCATGTGCTGCGCTTGCTGAAGCGGCATGGGCTCAATGAGACGGTCGTAACCGTCCAGTTCCTGGCCTCCCTCGTCAAGAACTATTTCGGTGACGGCGAAGAGCTGGGAATGGAGCTCACCTATGCCAACGAGGAGAAGCCACTCGGCACCGCGGGGAGCGTGAAGAATGCCGAAGAGGCGCTGAAGGACGACGCGTTTCTCGTCATCTCCGGGGACGCTCTCACCGACTTCGACCTGACCGATCTCATCTCGTTCCACAAGGAAAAGGGCGCACTGGTCACGGTGTGCCTGACCCGGGTGCCGAATCCTCTCGAATTCGGCATCACCATCGTGGACGAACACGGGCAGGTCGAGCGGTTCCTCGAAAAGCCGACCTGGGGCCAGGTCTTCTCGGACACCGTGAACACCGGCATCTACGTGATGGAGCCCGAGGTCTTCGACTATGTCGAGGCCGATGTGCCGGTGGACTGGTCCGGTGATGTCTTCCCGCAGCTCATGAAGGAAGGCAAGCCGATCTACGGCTACATCGCCGAGGGCTACTGGGAGGACGTGGGCACCCACGAGAGCTATGTGAAAGCCCAGGCGGACGTCCTCGAAGGCAAGGTCGACGTCGAGCTCGACGGCTTCGAGATCTCGCCCGGCGTATGGGTGGCCGAAGGTGCCGAGGTCCATCCGGACGCCGTACTGCGCGGGCCGCTCTACATCGGGGACTACGCAAAAGTCGAAGCCGATGTCGAGATTCGCGAGCACACCGTCGTCGGGTCGAACGTGGTCGTGAAGAGCGGCGCGTTTCTGCACCGTGCCGTCATCCACGACAACGTGTACATCGGGCAGCACAGCAATCTGCGCGGCTGCGTGATCGGTAAGAACACCGACATCATGCGAGCCGCACGGATCGAGGACGGCGCCGTCATCGGCGACGAGTGCCTGATCGGCGAGGAATCGATCGTCCAGGGCAATGTGCGCGTCTACCCGTTCAAGACCATCGAGGCCGGCGCCTTCGTCAACACATCGGTGATCTGGGAGTCGCGCGGCCAGGCGCATCTCTTCGGGGCCCGGGGCGTTTCCGGGATCATCAACGTCGAGATCACGCCCGAGCTGGCCGTGCGCCTCGCGGGGGCGTACGCCACCACGCTCAAGAAGGGCGCCACCGTCACCACGGCACGTGACCACTCGCGAGGTGCGCGGGCGCTCAAACGGGCCGTGATCTCCGCGCTGCAGACCAGCGCCATCGACGTGCGCGACCTGGAGAACGTGCCGCTGCCCGTCGCCCGTCAGCAGACCGGCCGCGGAAGCGCCGGCGGCATCATGATCCGTACGTCGCCCGGTGTGCCGGACTCCGTCGACATCATGTTCTTCGACGAGCGCGGAGCCGACCTGTCGCAGGCCGGACAGCGGAAGCTGGATCGCGTCTATGCGCGTCAGGAGTACCGGCGGGCGTTCCCGGGCGAGATCGGTGACCTGTACTTCCCCGCCAGCGTCTACGACTCGTACACGGGTTCGTTGTTGCGCAACGTCGACACGACGGGGATCGCCGAGGCGGGACTCAAGGTCGTCGTCGACGCGTCGAACGGCAGCGCCGGGCTCGTTCTGCCGAGCCTGCTCGGCAAGCTCGGCGTGGACGCGCTGACGATCAATCCCGGGCTCGACGAGTCCCGCCCCACCGAGACGGTCGATCAGCGCCGGTCCGGTCTGGTGCGGCTCGGTGAGATCGTGGCGTCCGCACGGGCCGCGTTCGGCGTGCGCTTCGACACCGTCGGTGAACGGCTGTCACTCGTCGACGAGCGGGGGCGCATCATCGAGGACGACAGGGCACTGCTCGTCCTGCTCGACCTCGTGGCCGCCGAGCGTCGCAGTGGACGGGTCGCCCTGCCGGTGACGACGACACGGATCGCCGAGCAGGTCGCCGCGTACCACGGCACACAGGTGGAGTGGACGACCACCTCGCCCGACGACCTGACCCGGGTCGGCCGGGAGGAATCCACCATCTTCGGCGGAGACGGCCGTGGCGGGTTCATCGTGCCCGAGTTCAGCAGCGTCTTCGACGGGACGGCGGCGTTCGTGCGGCTCATCGGGCTGGTGGCCCGCACCCAGCTCACGCTGAGCCAGATCGACGCGCGGATTCCGCGGGCGCATGTGCTGCGCCGGGACATGGCGACGCCATGGGCGGTGAAGGGCCTCGTGATGCGCAGGGTGGTCGAGGCAGCGGGAGACCGCTCCGTCGACACGACGGACGGCGTGCGCGTCGTCGAGGCGGACGGCCGGTGGGTGATGGTGCTGCCCGCCCCGGCCGAGGCCGTCACCCATCTGTGGGCCGAGGGTCCGGACGACGCGTCCGCCCAGGCGCTCCTCGACGAGTGGTCGGCTGTGGTGGACAGCGCAGGTCAGTGAGCAGGTCGGTGACCTGACAGCGGTGCGCCGGAGGACGGGTGGGCCCGTCCTCCGGCGTAGTGGTGGGGCCATTCGGCGGTAGCGCTTGCGGCGTGCGACGATGTGCGGCATGCCGCAGCAGCCCCCCGTCCGGAGCACCGCCTCACCGCCGCCGCGCCCGGATGCGTCCATGTCGCTGCTGAACAATGTCATGGACCACAGCCTCGACGACGGTTACGCGGAGGCCGCGGCCCGCAGGCAGGCCGAGGGAGGGCCGCTGCCGAAGACGCTGCGGGCCCGGCTGTGGCTCGGGGCGGGACTGGTGCTGGCGGCACTCGTCGTGACGCTCGGTGCCGCGCAGGCGCGGATATCGGCACCCGTGGTGGCGAAGGAGCGCGAGGAGCTGATCGACCGCATCGACGCGGAGACGTCGGCGGCCGACGAGTTGGAGAAGAGCGTCGACCGTCTCCGTGACGAGGTCGGCGAACGGCAGCGCAAGGCCCTGGAGAAGCACGGCGGCAGCCAGGGCGACCTGGTCGCCCTGCTCTCCGGCGCCACCGAGGTGACCGGCCAGGGCGTCAAGCTCGTGGTCGACGACGCCAAGGACAGCGAGTCGGCCGGCGGCGGTCCGCGTGAGAACAGCGGCTTCTCCGACACGGGGCGGGTTCGCGACCGCGACATGCAGCGCGTCGTCAACGGGCTCTGGGAAGCGGGTGCGGAGGCCGTCTCGATCAACGGACAGCGGCTGACCGCGCTGTCCGCGATCCGTGCGGCCGGCGACGCCATACTCGTCGACAACAGACCGCTGGTGCCGCCCTACACGGTGCTCGCGGTGGGGGACGGGAAGAAGCTCAGCACCGGCTTCCAGGACGGTGCGGACGGCCAGTACCTCCATGCGCTGCAGGAGAACTTTGGCATCCGCACCAGCATCGCCGCCCAGGAAGAGGTGCGCCTGCCTGCCGCGCCGAGCCTGATCGTACGTACCGCAGAGCCGAGGACCGCCGGTGCCGCAGCGCGCACCGGGCAGGGCACGGCAGACACAGGGAAGGGCACATCGTGATCGCCGTACTGGGCCTCGTCGTGGGAGTCGTGGCGGGATTGTTGCTCCGCCCCGAAGTTCCGGCGGTGGTCGAGCCCTACCTGCCGATCGCCGTCGTCGCGGCCCTCGACGCGGTCTTCGGCGGACTGCGGGCCATGCTCGACGGGATCTTCGTCGACAAGGTCTTCGTCGTCTCGTTCCTGTCGAACGTCGTGGTCGCCGCGCTGATCGTCTTCCTCGGCGACAAGCTGGGCGTCGGAGCCCAGCTGTCCACGGGTGTGGTGGTCGTGCTCGGCATCCGGATCTTCTCCAACGCGGCAGCCATCCGCCGCCACGTGTTCCGGGCGTGAGGCCGATGAGCGACAACGACACGACTCCTCTGAAGCCGGTCGATCACCAGGCGCAGCCCCTGCCGAGCCAGTCCGCGGCTGCGGAGACCGCGGAGAGGGACGCCCCGAAGGCGCAGTCCCCGAAGGCACAGCCCCCGGCGACGCAGGCCGCGGGCACACCGGACGCGGAGACGCCCGACGCGCAGACGGCGGCCGCCGAGAGGGCGCCGTCCGCCGAAGGAGCGCAGCTGACAGGCCGGCAACGGCTGGTCGAAGGGCTCTGGCCGCCCCGCTTCTCCCGCGCCCAACTCATCGTCGCGCTCCTGCTGTTCGTCCTCGGTCTCGGTCTGGCGATCCAGGTCCGCTCCACGAGCGACAACAGCGCGTTGCGCGGCGCGCGTCAGGAAGATCTCGTGCGCATCCTCGATGAACTCGATGACCGCACCGCGCGTCTGGAAGATGAGAAGCAGCGTCTCGAAGATCAGCGCACAGAGCTGGAGACCAGCTCGGACCAGGCCGAAGAGGCGCGGAAGCAGACCCAGGAAAAGGAGCGCCAGCTGGGCATCCTTGCCGGTACGGTGGCGGCCGAGGGTCCCGGTATCACGCTGACCATCGACGACGGCGCGGGCGCCGTCGAGTCGGACATGCTGCTCGACGCGATCCAGGAGCTGCGCGCCGCGGGCGCCGAGGCGATCCAGGTCAATGGTGCCCGGGTCGTCGCGGACTCGTACTTCTCCGGCGGTGACGGCGACATCGAGGTGGACGGGAAGAAGATCACTGCCCCGTACCGGTTCAAGGTGATCGGCAAGCCCCAGGACCTCGAGCCGGCGCTCAACATTCCCGGGGGCGTGGTGCAGACCTTGGAGAAGGAGCAGGCCACCGTCACGGTGGCGCGGTCTCAGAAGATCGTCGTGGACGCCTTGCGACCTGTGGAACGGCCTGACTACGCTCGGTCGTCCTCCCGGTGAGGCGGGGGTGTGAGGGGGAGGCCGGACATGGACAAAGGGTTGCGGGGGGTCGGCGCATCGTAAGCATGCCGCGTGGTGGAAACTGTCCGGAGGGTACGGACGTTGTGAGGGTGTCCGGGTCGGCAAGTGTGTTCGTTCAGGGTTCCTGCCCCACGGGCGGGTCTATTTCGGTCAAGGGGAATCGCCCGTGAAGTTGTTCGGGAAGTTGTTCGGCAAGAGCGCACGCGATGACAGCGGCTCGGCCCGCCATCGCGCACCGCGCCATGGCCAGGAGGCGGAGCAGAGCGGCGAGCGCCCGCTCTTCCGGGACGAGGTCGCCGGGGGCGACATTCCCGGCGGTCAGGGCGCGTCTGCTGTTGACCCTGCCGGTCCCGGCCGCATAGGTTTCGGGGAACCGTCAACCTCAAGTGCGGGTGGAGGGTTTACGCCCGACCCGTATGCATCCCATGCCACCGCGGGGCAGCCGCGGCAGGAGGATCCGTCCATGCCGGTGTGTACGCGATGCGGCAATCGCAACGCCGAAACCAGCCGCTTCTGCTCCAACTGCGGCGCGCCGCTGCGGTCCGGAGCGCCTGCGGAGCGCGCTTCGGAGACGACCTCGACGATCTCCATCTCCGGGATCGAGGCCTATGAGGCGGAGGCCACAGGCCAGACGCCCATTCCCTCGCTCTCGCCCGAGGCCCAGGCGGCCGTCGAGGCGCTGCCGCTCGGCTCGGCGCTCCTCGTGGTGCGTCGCGGACCGAACTCGGGCAGCCGCTTCCTCCTGGACAGCGAGCTGACGACGGCGGGCCGTCACCCCCAGAGCGACATCTTCCTCGACGACTTCACGGTGTCCCGTCGCCATGTGGAGTTCCGCAGGGGAGCCGACGGCACGTTCACCGTCACGGATGTCGGCAGCCTCAACGGCACGTACGTCAACCGCGAGCCCATCGACTCGGTCGTCGTGGCGAACGGTGACGAAGTTCAGATCGGCAAGTACCGGCTGGTCTTCTACGCGAACCAGCGGGGCGTGTGACCCTCAGGGAAGTCCATGCTGCGAACTCCGACGGGCGGTGCCGGTCACGGCACCGCCGGTGGCAACCGGCTGGTCAGCATCGGCTCGGTGCTGACCCAGCTGCGTGACGAGTTTCCCGAGGTCACGATCTCCAAGATCCGGTTCCTGGAGGCCGAGGGGCTGGTCGAGCCGCAGCGCACCCCCTCGGGCTACCGCAAATTCAGCCCGGAGGACGTCGAGCGGCTCGCGCAGGTCCTCCGCATGCAGCGGGATCACTATCTTCCTCTGAAGGTCATCCGGGAGCATCTCGACGCCCTGGGGCGCGGTGAGGAGCCGTCGCTGCCGCCCCAGGGCGCGCCGGGGGACGCCGCCGCGGCAGGGGAGCTCCAGCCGGAGCGGCCCACCGCTGCCCGGGTCGGCCGGGCCGAGCTGCTCGCCGCCGCCGAGGTGACCGAGGCGGAGCTCGACGAATGGGAGTCCTACGGGCTCATCACTCCGGCGGCGGACGAGGGTTACGACGCCGAGTCCGTGACCGTGGCCAAACTGATCGCCGATCTGGGCAGATTCGGTCTGGAGCCGAGGCATCTGCGCGCGATGAAGGCGGCCGCGGACCGTGAGGCCGGGCTGGTCGAACAAGTGGTCGCCCCGCTGCGTCGGCATCGCAATCCGCAGACCAGAGCCCATGCCGAGGCGACCACGAAGGAGCTCGCGGCGCTCTCCGTACGGCTCCACGCGGCCCTGGTGCAGACGGCACTGGGTGTACGACTGCCCTGAGCATGCCCCGGGCTCGCAGCGAGCTCGGGGGAGCCCGACTACCCAAACCTGCCGAGCACGTCCTAGGGTTGCTGTGTGAACGAGCTCGACGTTGTGGGTGTCCGGGTGGAAATGCCCTCGAACCAGCCGATCGTGCTCCTGCGTGAAGTGGGAGGCGACCGCTACCTCCCCATCTGGATCGGACCGGGGGAGGCGACCGCGATCGCCTTCGCGCAGCAGGGCATGGCCCCCGCCAGGCCGCTGACCCACGACCTGTTCAAGGACGTGCTGGAAGCCGTCGGCCAGGAACTCACCGAGGTCCGGATCACGGATCTCCGTGAGGGGGTGTTCTACGCCGAGCTGGTCTTCGCCAGCGGGGTCGAGGTGAGCGCCCGGCCCTCCGATGCCATAGCGCTCGCGCTGCGCACCGGTACGCCGATCTACGGCAGTGACGGGGTCCTCGACGACGCGGGCATCGCGATCCCGGACGAGCAGGAGGACGAGGTGGAGAAGTTCCGCGAGTTCCTCGATCAGATCTCGCCCGAGGATTTCGGCTCCAGCAGCCAGTGACCAGGTACCCGCGACGTAAACCGGCGCACATGGGCAGATTCGAGCAGCCTTTCCCGGGAAATGGGAACGGGAAACCACTCTCAGGGTGATTATCACTCGGCGTGCCGAGTGTGGCGATCGTTGACGCACCCTTGGCGACTCCCTACCGTCGAGGAGGGCAGGTCAAGGACGGAGGTCGGCGTGAGAAGCAGCGGCGACGGTACGGCAGCGGGTCCCCTCGGACGCAGTCCGATGGAGGGCGTGCCGTATCCGCTTGACGGAAGCGCGACGGCCGAGCCGACGATCGAGACCATCGGCTACCGGGGGCCGACGGCGTGCGCGGCGGCGGGCATCACCTATCGGCAGCTCGACTACTGGGCTCGGACCGGTCTGGTCGAACCCAGCGTGCGGCCGGCGTACGGATCGGGCACCCAGCGGCTCTACAGCTTCCGGGACGTTGTCGTCCTCAAGATCGTGAAGCGCTTCCTGGACACGGGAGTCGCGCTGCAGAACATCCGGGCGGCGGTCCAGCACCTGAGGGCGCGCGGCTTCGAGGACCTGGAGCGCATGACGCTGATGAGCGACGGCGCGACGGTGTACGAGTGCTCGTCGCCCGACGAGGTCGTCGACCTGCTCCAAGGCGGGCAGGGCGTCTTCGGGATCGCCGTCGGTGTGGTGTGGCGGGATGTGGAGGCCGCGCTGTCGCAGCTGCACGGCGAGCGCATCGACACCGGAGAGACGCTGATCGGCCACGATCCGGGCGATGAGCTCGCGCGGCGCCGCCGTGAGCGGGCCGGCTGACCGCGTACCGACACCGGAGAGCGGCCGCGGGTCCGGCTCGCACGCTCGTGCGGCCGAATGTCAGTGCCGTAGGGCAGCATCAGAGCTGTGAGATCCGCGCCCACCATCCTGCATCTGGACATGGATGCGTTCTTCGCCGCCGCGGAGCAGGCGGCGAAGCCCAGCCTGCGCGGGAAGCCGGTCGTCGTCGGCGGCTTGGGTGTGCGCGGAGTGGTGGCCACCGCGTCGTACGAGGCGAGACGGTTCGGTGTGCACTCCGCGATGCCCATGGCGCAGGCGCGGCGTCTGTGTCCGAACGCCGCGTATCTGGTGCCGCGGTTCTCGCTCTACAGGTCGGTCAGCGACCAGGTGATGGAGCTGCTGGGCCGGCTGTCGCCCCTGGTCGAGCCGCTGAGCCTGGACGAGGCCTTCGTGGACCTGGAGGCGGGCGGCACGGCCCATGACGCGCACTCGGCGCGTGAGGCCGGTGAGCGGCTGCGCAGGGACATTCTCGAGGCCACGCGGCTGACCGGTTCTGTGGGCCTGGCCGGATCGAAGATGCTCGCGAAGATCGGCTCGGAGCAGGCCAAGCCCGACGGGCTGGTGCTGATAGAGCCGGGAACCGAGCGGGAGCTGCTCGGCCCGATGCCGGTCCGGACCCTGCCCGGGGTGGGCCCGGCGACCGGTGAGCATCTGCGGCGGGCGGGCATGACCACGGTCGCCGAGCTGGCGGAGGCCGGCGAGGACGAGCTGGTACGGCTCCTGGGGAAGGCGCACGGGGCCGCGATCCACCGGATGGCGATGGGATACGACGACCGGCCCGTGGTCGCCGAGCGGGACGCCAAATCGGTGTCGGTCGAGGACACGTTCGACGTTGATCTGCACGACCGTGTGCGGATCAGGACGGAGGTCGAGCGTCTCGCGGACCGCTGTGTGCGACGGTTGCGCGGGTCCGGTCACTCAGGGCGGACGATCGTGCTGAAGGTGCGGCGGTTCGACTTCTCGACCCTGACGCGGTCGGAGACGCTGCGCGGGCCCACCGACGACCCCGCGGTCGTGCGGGAGGCCGCGGCCCGGCTGCTGGAGGCGGTGGACACGACGGGCGGAGTCCGGCTGCTGGGCGTGGGGGTGAGCGGGCTCGCCGACTACACGCAGGAGGATCTGTTTGCTCAGGCCGCCGCGGGGGAGAGCCGGGAGGACGAGGCGGACACAGGTCCGGTGCGGGAGCCGGCCGGCGAGGAACCGCAGGAGCACCAGGAGACGCCGGCCCCGGCCGAACGTCGCTGGTCCGCGGGCCAGGACGTGCGGCACGCGGAGCACGGTGCGGGATGGGTCCAGGGCAGTGGGCTGGGACGCGTCACCGTCCGCTTCGAGGAGCCGTGGTCCGTGCTGCCGGGGCGGGTGCGGACGTTCGCCGTGGACGACGCCGATCTGGAGCCCTCGGAACCGCTGCCACTGGTGCGGCAGCCGCCGGATCAGTCGTCGTGCCCGGCAAGTCGGCCGAAGTCGCGGTCGCCCGCCGGTCCCGTGGCGGGGCCGGGCTTCCCGGCGGCGTCGTCGGAGGCCGAGGGAGGGGGGGTCGGCTTCTCCGGCGGAGCGGGCAGGTCCAGACCGTAGTGGTGGTACAGCTGCAGTTCCTGATCGGGGGAGAGATGCCGGCCGACACCAAAGTCGGGTGCGTCCTTGATCAGGGCGCGCTCGAAGGGTATGTGCAGGCCGTCCCCCTCCAGCTCGCTGGGCTCCAGCGGAACGAACGCGTCCCGGCTGAACAGCCCGGTGCGTACCGCAGCCCACTCGGGAACCCCCGTCGCGTCGTCCAGATACACCTCGTCCACGGTCCCGATCTTGGCGCCGTTGCGGTCGAAGGCCTTGCGGCCGATCAGGCTGCGCGGATCGATTTCGGTCTGCACGGTCCCTCCAACAGGTCGCAACGGATTACTGAATACTACGAAAGTGCACATCTGGGGCGTCGGCCACTCGACGGTCCCGGACGAGACGTCGCTGGTACGCTGGCAGCGGCTGCTGACCCCGTGCGGGAGAGCGCACCGGTGAAAGCCGGAGCCGCCGAAGGAGCAAATCCTCCCCGGAATCTCTCAGGCCCCTGTACCGCACGGACGAGGTCACTCTGGAAAGCAGGGCGGGCGTCGGACGGCATCCGCTCTCACCGACGGTGAAAGCCGGACCGCCCCCGGGGCGATCCGGTGAAGCTCTCAGGTTGAGATGACAGAGGGGGAGGCCGTCCGGGCACCCGCGCCGTGGTGCCCCTCGAAGGTCGTAACGACCAGGAGGCCTCCGCAATGACCGCCAACCGCATTCCGCTCTCCCAGCTGGAGCGAGGCACCCCCTTCGAGCAGCGCCACATCGGGCCCGACATCGAGGCCCAGGCGAAGATGCTCGCGCAGGTCGGCTACGGCTCGCTGGACGAGCTGACCGCCGCCGCCGTACCGGACGTGATCAAGAACGCGGAGGCCCTGGGGCTCCCCGAGGCCCGCACCGAGGCCGAGGTCCTCGCCGAGCTGCGCATCCTCGCCGACCGCAACAAGGTCCTCGCCCCGATGATCGGCCTCGGCTACTACGGCACGTTCACGCCGCCGGTCATCCTGCGGAACGTCATGGAGAACCCCGCCTGGTACACGGCGTACACGCCGTACCAGCCGGAGATCTCCCAGGGCCGCCTCGAAGCCCTGCTCAACTTCCAGACGATGGTCGCCGATCTGACCGGGCTGCCCACCTCCGGCGCCTCCCTGCTCGACGAGGGCACCGCGGCCGCCGAGGCCATGTCCCTGTCCCGCCGGGTCGGCAAGGTCAAGAACGGCGTCTTCCTGGTCGACGCCGACGCCCTGCCGCAGACCATCGCCGTGATCGAGACCCGCGCCGAGCCGACCGGCGTCGAGGTCGTCGTCGCCGATCTCAGCGACGGCATCCCCGCCGGGATCGCCGAACGCGGCGTCTTCGGCGTGCTGCTCCAGTACCCGGGTGCCTCCGGCGCCGTGCGCGACATCAAGCCGGTCATCGACCAGGCCCATGAGCTCGGCGCGATCGTCACCGTCGCCGCCGACCTGCTCGCGCTGACGCTGCTCACCTCGCCCGGCGCGCTCGGTGCGGACATCGCCGTCGGCACCACGCAGCGCTTCGGTGTCCCCATGGGCTTCGGCGGTCCGCACGCCGGCTACATGGCGGTCCAGGACAAGCACGCCCGCAGTCTCCCCGGCCGCCTCGTCGGCGTCTCCGTCGACGCCGACGGCAACCGGGCCTACCGTCTCGCCCTGCAGACCCGTGAGCAGCACATCCGCCGCGAGAAGGCCACCAGCAACATCTGCACCGCGCAGGTGCTGCTCGCCGTGATGGCCGGCATGTACGCGGTCTACCACGGTCCCGAGGGCCTGAAGGCGATCGCGCGCCGCACCCACCGCTACGCCACGATCCTCGCCGAAGGTCTGCGCGCCGGGGGCGTCGAGCCGGTTCACGGCGCCTACTTCGACACGCTGACCGTCCGGGTTCCCGGCACGGCCGCCGGCATCGTCGAGGCCGCCCGTGAGAGCGGTGTCAACCTGCATCTCGTGGACGCCGACCATGTCTCGATCTCCTGCGACGAGACCACCCTGCGCGCCCAGCTGACCGCCGTCTGGTCCGCCTTCGGCGTCGACGGCGACATCGAGGCGCTCGACGCCACGGCCGCCGACACCCTCCCGGCCGCGCTGCTGCGCAACGATGACATCCTCACCCACCCGGTCTTCCACGCGCACCGCTCCGAGACCGCGATGCTCCGCTACCTGCGCAAGCTCGCCGACCGCGACTACGCGCTGGACCGCGGCATGATCCCGCTCGGCTCCTGCACCATGAAGCTGAACGCGACGACCGAGATGGAGCCGGTCACCTGGCCCGAGTTCGGCCAGATCCACCCCTTCGCTCCCGTCGGGCAGGCCCAGGGCTATCTGACCCTGATCCGTGAGCTGGAGGAGCGTCTCGCCGAGGTCACCGGCTACGACAAGGTGTCCATCCAGCCGAACGCCGGATCGCAGGGCGAGCTCGCGGGTCTGCTCGCGGTGCGCGCCTACCACCGCGCCAACGGGGACGAGCAGCGCACCGTCTGCCTCATCCCGTCCTCCGCGCACGGCACCAACGCCGCCAGCGCCGTCATGGCCGGCATGAAGGTCGTCGTCGTGAAGACCGCGGACGACGGCGAGATCGACATCGCGGACCTGCGCGCCAAGATCGAGCAGTACCGTGACGAGCTGTCCGTCCTCATGATCACGTACCCGTCCACGCACGGCGTGTTCGAGGAGCACGTCGCGGACATCTGCGCCCAGGTCCACGAGGCCGGCGGCCAGGTGTACGTCGACGGCGCCAACCTCAACGCGCTGGTGGGGCTCGCCAAGCCGGGCAAGTTCGGCGGCGACGTCTCGCACCTCAACCTGCACAAGACGTTCTGCATCCCGCACGGTGGCGGCGGCCCCGGCGTCGGCCCGGTCGGCGTTCGCGAGCACCTCGCCCCGTACCTGCCGAACCACCCGCTCCAGCCCACCGCGGGCCCGGAGACCGGAGTCGGTCCGATCTCGGCCGCCCCGTGGGGCTCCGCCGGCATCCTGCCGATCTCCTGGGCGTACGTCCGGCTGATGGGCGGCGAAGGCCTCACGCGCGCCACCCAGGTCGCGGTGCTCGCGGCGAACTACATCGCCAAGCGCCTGGAGCCGCACTACCCGGTGCTCTACACCGGCCCGGCCGGGCTCGTCGCGCACGAGTGCATCGTGGACCTGCGGCCGCTGTCGAAGGCGACCGGCGTCAGCGTCGACGACATCGCCAAGCGCCTGATCGACTACGGCTTCCACGCGCCGACGATGTCGTTCCCGGTGGCCGGCACACTGATGATCGAGCCCACCGAGAGCGAGGACCTGACCGAGATCGACCGGTTCTGCGATGCGATGATCGCGATCCGCGCCGAGATCGAGAAGGTCGCCTCGGGTGAGTGGCCCGCCGAGGACAACCCGCTGCGCGGCGCGCCGCACACCGCTGCCGCGCTCGGCGGCGAGTGGGACCACGCGTACAGCCGTGAGGAGGCCGTCTTCCCGGCCGGCGTCCAGCCCTCGGACAAGTACTGGCCGCCGGTGCGCCGCATCGACGGCGCCTTCGGCGACCGCAACCTGGTCTGCTCCTGCCCGCCGCTGGACGAGTACGACGGCTGAGGCACCCGCCGGGTCACCCCCGGACACACGTCAGGGCCGGTTCGGAGTTCTCCGAGCCGGCCCTTTCGTCCGTACTGACTCAGGCGGCCGTGACCACGCGCAGCGGCCGGTGCGGGGCGATGATCCGACCGTCCGGAAGCAGCTCACCCGTGTCCTCGAAGAGCAGGACGCCGTTGCACAGCAGGCTCCAGCCCTGCTCCGGATGGTGTGCCACGAGGCGCGCGGCCTCCCGGTCGGCGGAGGCGGCGGTCGGGCATGGTGGCTCGTGCTGGCACATGGGTGGGTTCTTTCGCTGCGATGTGGTGAGTGTCCTGCGGCTCGGTGCGGTGCTCATTGCCGCCCCCCGTATCTGTCGTCCGGTCCCAGTGTTGCCCCACGGGAGTCAATCCGCAGGTATTTCACGGCAGCTCGTCCTACCACTTAATGACGTGTCACCCGCGCGGACGGTTCAGCTCAACTGCACCGTCCCTTCGGGTGGTTCCAGGTAGCCGGAGCGGGCTAGTCCGGACGGGGCATGGTCATGCCCCGTGACCTGGGGTCACGGGGCATGCACACCCTGCTCCGGCGGTCAGGCGGGCGAGCCGAGCAGCGGCGCGGGGGTGACGCGCAGCGTCAGCACCGGCAGCAGATCGGCGACCCGGTGCGCCCGGTGCGCGGCGATGCCGGGCGGCGCGGGGGCCAGGGGCACCAGCAGGTCGGCGGGCGCGGGCCTGCCCTTGGCCGCGTCGGCCTCGCAGTCTCCGTGCAGCCACAGGGTCAGCATGTACAGCTCCGGTACGGAGAGCAGACGTGGCTGATAGCTCCCGGGAAGGGCCTCCGCCTGTTGGAGTGCTCGCTCGGTCGACGCGATGTACGGGCCTTCGAAGAAGTGCGAGAAGGCCCAGCCGTCCGGGGTCAGCATCGTGTCCGCGGCGGCGATGGCACGTTCACCGCCGCGGATCAGGAAGCGCCAGCCCGCCAGCCGGGTGCGTGGCCTGCGATTGCCGTGCGGAACCACCTGGTCCAGCACATGGACGGGGAGCGGGAGTTCGGCACTCACCGCTCCCTGGACGGAACGGAGGGCGGGGGTGCGGGCCTCGCGGACTGCGGCGGGGGAACCGAGTGCCGCGAGGACGCTGCGCAAAGCGGGTGCGGGAGCCGGAGGAACGTGCAGCGGCATGGTGGGTCGCCTCTCACTCAAGAGACAGGGTGATGCGAAGGGAGGTGCGGACGGCACTGTCAGCGTGGGCCGGAGGGGGCCGAAATTCCATGGCCGGGCGCCAACTCTCCGGTCCGTACGCAGAGTTTATACGACGCGTGTTCACTCAACGTTTCAGCTACCTGTCTCCGGCATTGCAGTCAAGGCCGAATCCGGCCTTTGCCACGGGGAGTTCCTCAAGATTCTCTGCGAACGCACCGCCATCACCTGGGCTGTTACCCCACAGGCGGACGGCCGAATCTCGTCGGAGTTTTTCACCACTCACCGGAAAGTGGAAACTGCGTACTGCGCCATGCCGACGGAATGTGCCGCACGAATGCAGGTTCGCGCGGGCGGTCCGCCGTCGCGCGCGAGGCGTTATGGATCACCGGGTCTGGGCATTATCGTCCGTGACATCAGCGGCTGGGCCAGGGGCTGCCCACTCGAGGAGGGACGCTTCGATGGGGGAGAAGGTCGTGGCAGGCGGGTTCGACCTGTCCGATCGGCAACGGTACCGGAGGAAGCTCCAGCAGTGTCTGGCGGGACTGGGGAGGCTCCTGGCGGAGAAGAGGTTCGATCGTCCCAAGAATCTGATGGGGCTGGAGATAGAGCTGAATCTCGCGGGCCCCGACGGGCTGCCGAGGATGATGAATGCTCAGGTGCTCGACCGCATTGCCAGTCGTGATTTCCAGACCGAGCTCGGAATGTTCAACCTGGAGGTCAACATAGCTCCCCACCGGCTGGGCGGCCGTGTCCTCGACCGGCTGGCGGAGGAGCTCCGCACCGGTCTTGGATATGCCCACCGCAAAGCCGCGGAGGTCGACGCCGGGATCGTGATGATCGGAATACTGCCGACCCTCTCCAGCAATGACCTGGTCTCCGCGAATCTCTCGGAGGTCGACCGCTACGCCCTGCTGAACGATCAGATCGTCGCGGCCCGCGGTGAGGACTTCGTCCTCGACATCGACGGGGTGGAGCGCCTCAGCTGCACCTCGACCTCCATCGCGCCCGAGGCGGCCTGTACGTCGGTGCAGTTGCACCTCCAGGTGACACCCGGCCGGTTCGCCCAGGTCTGGAACGCCGCGCAGGCCATCGCGGCGGTGCAGATCGCCGTCGGCGCCAACTCTCCGTTCCTGTTCGGCAGGGAGCTGTGGCGCGAGTCCCGGCCGCCGCTGTTCCAGCAGGCCACCGACACCCGGCCGCCCGAGCTCCAGGCACAGGGGGTGCGCCCGAGGACCTGGTTCGGCGAACGCTGGGTCGACTCCGCGTACGAGCTCTTCGAGGAGAACCTGCGGTACTTCCCCGCGCTGCTGCCGATCTGCGACGACGAGGATCCGCTGCGCGTGCTCGACGACGGCGGCGTACCGAGGCTGCAGGAACTCGTCCTGCACAACGGCACCGTCTACCGCTGGAACCGGCCCGTGTACGGGCTCGCCGACGGGGTGCCGCATCTGCGGGTGGAGAACCGGGTCCTCCCGGCCGGGCCGACCGTCACCGACGTGGTGGCCAACGCGGCCTTCTACTACGGACTCGTGCGGGCGCTGGCGGAGGAATCACGACCGCTGTGGACCCGGATGCCCTTCGAGACCGCCGCCGCGAACTTCGAGACCGCGTGCCGTCACGGCATCGACGCCGAACTCCAGTGGCCCCGACCGGGCCGCGGCGGCGGCCTCACCCGCGTGCCCGCCGTCAAGCTGGTACGCGACGAGTTGCTGCCGCTCGCCGCTGCCGGGCTCGACGCGTGGAACGTCGAGCCGGCGGATCGGGACTTCTACCTCGGCGCCATCGAAGGACGGTGCCGGCGCAGGGTGAACGGGGCGTCGTGGCAGGTGGACGCCTTTCACCGGGCGCTGGAGTCGGGCCTGGACCGGGAGGCCGCGCTGGCCGCCGTCACCCGCCGCTACAGCGAACTGATGCATCTGGGCGAACCCGTGCACACCTGGCCGTCGGCGCCGGCGCGCTGACGCCCGTCCGGCTCGGCCCTGCCTTCGACCTCCGCGCCGCCGTCGGGCAAGCTGTGACGGCGGACGAGGCAACAGGAGGCGGTTGTGCAGGCGGAGGCGGGACACGTGTCCGGATGGCTCCCGGAGGGGGGCTTGTCGCGCAGGACCCTGCGGTCCGAGACCCTGCTGGTACTGGCGCTCTCCCTGGGCGCCAGTGCGCTCTCGTCGCTGATCAGCTTCATCGGGTCGCTGACGAGGCCGGGCGGCCTCAAGGACCAGGCGGCCACGCTCAACAGCTCGTACGCCCCGGGCCGGCCCTGGCTCGACCTCGCCTGGCAGCTGTTCGGGATCGCGACGGCCCTGGTACCGGTCGCGCTCGTCGCCCACCTGCTGTTGCGCGAGGGCGTCGGCGGGCTGAAGGCCATCGGGTTCGACCGGATCCGCCCATGGTCCGACCTGGGACGGGGCGCGCTGGTCGCCGCCGGGATCGGCAGCGCGGGACTGGCGTTCTATCTCGCGGTCAGGGCCGCCGGGGGCAACCTGACGGTGGTGCCCGAGGCGCTTCCCGAGGTGTGGTGGAAGTACCCGGTGCTGATCCTCTCCGCGGTGCAGAACTCCGTGGTGGAAGAAGTCATCGTCGTCGGGTATCTGCTGCGCCGGCTGGACCAGTTGGGCTGGAGCCCGATGGCGGCCCTCGCCGCCAGTTCGGTGCTGCGCGGCTCCTACCACCTCTACCAGGGGATCGGCGGCTTCGTCGGCAACATGGTGATGGGCGTGGTCTTCGTGCTCCTGTACCGGCGGTGGGGCCGGGTGGGCCCGCTCGTGGCCGCGCACGCTCTCCTCGACATCGTGGCCTTCGTCGGTTACGGGCTGCTGGCCGGCCATGTGAGCTGGCTGCCCACCGGGTGAGCCGGGAGGCGACCGGCGGGCTCGATTCCGCGGGCCGCACCCCGGTGACGGTGATTCAGGGACGGGGACGCACCGTGGCGTGAGGCGCCGGCTCTGACCCACGCGCCTCAGGGCTTGCTGAGCAGTTCACCGTCGACGACCGTCACCGCGCGTCCGGTGAGCAGGACGCGATCGCCCCGCAGCGTCGTCCTGACCAGGCCCGAGCGAGCGGAAGCCTGCAGTCCGGTCAGTTCCGGGCTGCCCAGGCGGGCCGACCAGAACGGGGCGAGCGCGGTGTGCGCACTGCCGGTGACCGGGTCCTCGTCGATGCCGACGTTCGGGAAGAAGCAGCGCGAGACGTAGTCGTAGCCGCTTTCGGGGTCCGAGGCCGCGGCAGTGACGATGATGCCGCGCTTCGAGTGGGCGGCCAGCGCCCGGATGTCGGGCGCCAGGCCGCGCACGGTCGCCTCGTCCGCCAGTTCCACCAGCAGGTCACCGATGTGCTCGGCGGTGTCCCGTACCGACAGCGGAGCCGCTCCCAGCGCTTCGGCGACACCGTCCGGAGCCTCCACCCGGGTCAGCGACGACGCCGGGAAGTCCAGGGTGATCGTGCCGTCGTCGTGCGCCGTCGCGGCGAGGATCCCGCAGCGCGCCGCGAAGCGCACCGTGCCGGTCGCGGCGCCCGTCTCGCGCAGGACGTGCGCCGTGGCGAGGGTGGCATGCCCGCACATGTCCACCTCGGTGGCCGGGGTGAACCAGCGCAGTGCCCAGTCCGCCCCGCCGTCGGCGGGCAGCCGGTGGGCGAACGCCGTCTCGGAGAGGTTCATCTCCGTCGCCACGCTCTGGAGCCAGCCGTCGTCGGGGAAGGCGTCGGTGTCGAGAAGCAGCACTCCGGCGGGGTTGCCCGCGAAGGGCCGGTCGGTGAACGCGTCGACGATTCGAATCCGCATGCCGCCGACCGTAGGGGGGCCGGGAAGCCGCAGGCCAAGGCCAATCTCGAGGCACTGGACCGATCGAGGGTTGCTGAGCGACCTGTTCCGATATATCGTTGAGCCATCGCGACAGATCAACGATGGAGGGGAGCGTAGCAATGCGTTCACATGGACACGGTCATGGATCCGGGCCGGGACAGGGCAACTGCGGACCCGGTCATCGCGGTCGAGGTGAAGGCGGCGGTGAGTACGAGGGGCGCCGAGCCGCCTTCGGCCCGTTCGGGCCGGGATTCGGCGGGCCCCCGTGGGCCGGCGGCGGCGGACGCGGCCGAGGCCGGGGAAGGGCTCGCCGCGGTGATGTGCGTGCCTCGATCCTGGCCCTGCTGAAGGACCGTCCGATGCACGGTTACGAGATGATCCAGGAGATCGGCGAGCGCAGCGGCGGCGCCTGGAAGCCCAGCCCGGGCTCGGTCTATCCCACACTCCAGCTGCTGGAGGACGAGGGGCTGATCGCCAGTGAGAGCGAGGGCGGCAAGAAGCTGTTCACGCTCACCGACACCGGGCGCGCCGAAGCCGAGTCGGTTCCGGACGCCCCGTGGGAGGAGGCCGGCCGGGGTATCGACTGGGATGCCATGAACGAGATACGGCAGGCGGGATTCGGGCTGATGGAGGCGTTCGGCCAGGTCTGGAAGACCGGCACGCCCGAGCAGCGCCAGAAGGCGATCTCGGTGATCAACGAGGCCCGCAAGAAGCTGTATCTGATCCTGGCCGACGAGCACTGATCGACGGGCATTGACCGACGAGTACGGTGCGCCGGTGCGCCGGCGCACCGGCGGCCGCCACGGCGAAGGGCCCCGCACCGAGCGGGGCTCTTCGCTCGTGTCCGGAGGAGGTCAGCCGACCAGTCCGCCCAGCTTGCGCAGGGACTCGTTCAGGGCGGCGGTCGCCGAATCCTTGAGCTTGCCCGCCATCAGTGAGACGGCCGCGCCCGTGAACTCCCCGTCGATCCGGACCGTGGTGGCGTCGCCTTCCGGGGTGAGTGTGTAGCGGTTGCCGACGAGGACGCCCATCGGCCCCTTGCCCTTGATGGCGAAGACCCGCTCCGGCTCCAGTTCCTCCACGGTCCAGTTCACCTCTGCGGGAAAGCCCATCAGCTTCATGTTCTCGGCGAACG
Source organism: Streptomyces sp. NPDC091376 (assembly GCF_044757085.1). Lineage (NCBI taxonomy): Bacteria > Bacillati > Actinomycetota > Actinomycetes > Kitasatosporales > Streptomycetaceae > Streptomyces > Streptomyces sp. NPDC091376. The sequence continues at coordinate 20,092 of NZ_JBIVUF010000021.1, forward strand.
TCGCACCGGCCTCGAGCGTCTCCGGGCCGCCCTGCGGGAAGCTGGTGTGGGTGGCGTTCCACTGGCCGTACGAAGCGAAGTCCGTCAGCTGGGCCCACACCTTTCCGGCGGGCGCCTCGATGCGTGCCTCCGCGCTGACCTCGGCCATACGACCACCCCTTCTTCATCGGGTTCCGGTGCCGATCCGGTTCCGGTGTCGCGGAACGTAGCCGTGTGACCTCGAACATTCAATACTGATGAAGTGTCAGATCTCGATGGGTCTCCTCCATAAGGAGGAGGTGGGGGCCCACGTGCCCAACTTCTGCGGGATGCCCAGATGCTCCCGCGTGGCGATGTTCCTGCCGTGCGGGACTGATGAGGTGGAAGCGTGCAATTCCCTGTCCCGCGGGTACCCCAGCAGCCCGTACCCACCCGCGCCGGGACCGACGCCGGACTCACCGAGGAACTGGCTTCGGCCGTCGCGGGTGCGCGTCGGCGCGCGCTGCGGGACGGCGACCGCCAGATCGACACGGCCCATCTGCTGCACTCGCTGATCGAGTCCGACCCGGAAGTGCGCATGGTCTTCGCCGGCGCCGGTCAGCTCGCGCGGGTGCTCGGCTATCTCGTGCAACGCAGCATCGGGTACGGGCTGCGGTGGCAGGCGAGGGTCGAGGACTCCGGGACGCTCCCCGTGGCCGGGGACCCCGAGCAGGCGGGCTGGTCACCGTCGGCGGCGGCCGCCATGGAGGACGCGCTGGCGCGGGCCGGGCGACGCGGGGTGACGCGTGCCGCCGGTCTCGATCTGCTCGCCGCCCTCGCCGCGGACCGTGACTGCCGGGCGGTCGATGTGCTGGAGCACGCGGGGGTCGACACCGCGCGGCTGGCGGGCCGCATCGGCGAGCTGTCTCAACAGGTGTAACGGATGTGACGCTCCTGACGCGGGCTGCCATGATGTGCCGATGCACGCGTCTCAGGGAAGGAGCGCCGGCCTGGGACTCGCCCTGGCCTCGGCGTTCGCATTCGGTGGTTCAGGTGTGGCGGCCAAGCCGCTCATCGAGGCGGGACTCGACCCGCTGCATGTGGTGTGGCTCCGGGTGGCAGGTGCGGCCCTCGTCATGCTTCCGCTCGCCTGGCGCCACCGCGACCTGCTGATACGCAAGCCGGCGCTGCTCGCCGGCTTCGGGCTGCTCGCCGTCGCCGGTGTCCAGGCCTGCTACTTCGCCGCGATCTCCCGTATCCCCGTCGGGGTCGCCCTGCTGATCGAGTACCTGGCTCCCGCACTGGTCCTCGCCTGGGTCCGCTTCGTCCAGCGCCGACCGGTCACCCGGGCCGCCGCGGCCGGTGTGGTCCTCGCCGTCGGCGGTCTCGCCTGCGTGGTCGAGGTCTGGTCGGGAGTGAGCTTCGACGTGATCGGACTGCTGCTGGCCCTGGGGGCGGCCTGCTGCCAGGTCGGCTACTTCGTCCTGTCCGACCAGGGCGGCAGCGGTGACGACGCCCCGGACCCGCTCGGCGTGATCGCGTACGGGCTGCTCATCGGCGCCCTGGTGCTGACCGCCGTCGCGCGACCGTGGGAGATGGACTGGGAGTTGCTCGGCGGCACCGCCGCGATGAGCGGGGCAGCGGTTCCGGCGGCTCTGCTGCTGGGCTGGATCGTGCTGATCGCCACGGTCGTCGCCTATGTGACCGGTGTCGTCTCCGTACGCAGGCTCTCACCGCAGGTGGCCGGGGTGGTCGCATGTCTGGAGGCGGTCATAGCGACCGTGCTGGCGTGGGTGCTCCTGGGCGAGCACCTCTCCGCGCCGCAGATCTTCGGGGGTGCGGTGGTCCTGGTGGGTGCCTTCATCGCCCAGTCCTCCACCCCCAAGGCGGCATCGGGGCCGGTGGCAGGCGGCCCCGGGCAGGTGCCGTCGGCGGCAGAGGGTGACTTGTCGGCCGGACGGGCCACGGCTTAGGGTGTCGATCATGCGTTTGACCGTACTTCCGCCGCCCGCCGCATAGCGCGGGCGGCTCTCCGCTGACGAAGACCGGATCCGGGGTGTCATGTCCCCCGGACGGTTCGTCGCTGCCCGCGTGCGGAGCCCAGCGGCCAACTGCCCTGTCTTCAACGGCCCGTCGTGGGGATGCCCCACACCCTCAGTGGGAGGGCCGCCGGGGAATGCCCCGGACACTCAGTGGAGTCTTCACGTGTCGAATCCTTCTTCGGCTGCCGCTTCCGGCCTGCCCGTCGGACGCAGCCTGATCTATCTCGTCGTGGCCGGTGTGGCCTGGGGGACGGCGGGGGCTGCCGCCTCGCTGGTCTTCGAGGTCAGTGATCTGGGCCCGCTCGCCCTGTCGTTCTGGCGCTGCCTCGGCGGAATGGTGCTGCTGGCGGGTGCGCTCGCGCTGCGCGAGCGCACCCCGGCGTCCTCGGCGTCCCCGGCCGAGCCACGCCGTCGCCGACTGCTGCGCATCCTCGGCACCGGCATCGGTCTGACCGTCTTTCAGAGCGCCTACTTCGCCGCGGTCGAACAGACCGGCCTCGCGGTCGGCACCGTCGTCACCCTGGGTGCGGGACCTGTCCTGATCGCCCTCGGTGCCAGGATCACGATGGGCGAGCGGCTCGGCGGTGGAGGGATCGCCGCGGTCCTCGGCGCGCTCACGGGCCTTGTCGTGCTGGTGCTCGGCGGTGAGGGCGGCACCGTGCGGCCGGCCGGCGTGGTGCTGGCGGTGCTGTCGGCCGCGGGCTATGCGGCCATCACCCTGCTCACCCGGTGGCTGGGACGGGACGGACGTGGTGCCGACGCGCTGTCCACGACCATGTGGACGTTCGTGGTCGGAGCGGTCGGGCTGCTGCCGCTCGCGCTCATGGAAGGGCTACTGCCGCACACCGCGGAACCGGCGCGGGTGCTGTGGCTGTTGGTGTACGTCGCCGCCGTGCCCACGGCGCTCGCGTACGCGCTGTACTTCGCGGGCGCGGCGGTCGTCCGGGCCGCGACGGTGTCGGTGATCATGCTGCTGGAGCCGGTCAGCGCGGCGGTACTCGCGGTGACCGCGCTGAACGAGCGGCTGACCGCCGCGACCGTGGCGGGAACGGTGGTGCTGCTCGCCGCGGTCGTCGGCCTGGCCTGGCAGGAGGCCCGGCTGGCGGCGAACCGGCGCAGAGCGGCGCACGCGCTGACCTGACCTGGCTCGACCTGATCCGATCTGCCCGACCTGGCTCAACAGCGGCGGGCGGGCCGGTGCGACCGCGCCGGCCCGCCCGCTCGTTCGCTCGTCCGTGTCCCGAACGCGCCCTACGGAGCCGAGAGGTACTCGGGCAGTGCCACCGACGGGTCCAGGTCGTCCGCGGGAACCGGGGTGCCGTGGCCGTGGACCAGCGGGACCACGCCCGTCCAGTACGGCAGGGACAGGTCCTCGGGATCGTCGCTCGGCCCGCCCGTGCGGACCTTCGCGGAGACCTCGTCCAGGTCGAGGCGGAGCACGGCCGTCGCGGCCAGCTCCTTGGCGTCGGCCGGTCGGGAGTCGCGCGAGCGGCCGGGCACCACATGGTCCACCAGGGCGTCGAGCGCCGAGCGCTTCTCCTCGGGGTCGGTCACCTGGCGGGCGGTTCCGTGGACCACGACGGAACGGTAGTTGATCGAGTGGTGGAAGGCGGAGCGTGCCAGAACCAGGCCGTCGACGTGGGTGACCGTCAGGCAGACGTCGAGTCCCGGGTCTGCCTGGCCGGCCATGCGCAGCGGCCGGGAGCCGGTCGAGCCGTGCACGTACAGCGTGTCGCCGACGCGCCCGTAGAGGGTGGGCAGCACGACCGGTGCCCCGTCGCGGACGAAGCCGAGATGGCAGACGTACGCCTCGTCGAGTATCGAGTGCACCAGCTCGCGGTCGTAGGAGGCGCGGTCGCGTGAACGCGTGGGGACGGTCCGTTCGGTCGTCCGGTAGGAGGGGTTCGCCTGCAGCGGGGCCATTGCTGATCTCCATTGCACTAGTGCATAATCTGTTTTGTGCTAGGAGAGTATCGAATCACGGGTCGTCGCGCATCGGAGATTGCCGCGAGCGTCGAACGCGGAATCGGGGCCGGGGACCTCGCCCCGGGTCAACTGCTGCCGCCCATGCGGGAGTTGGCGGGCGAGCTGGGTGTCAATCCGAACACCGTCGCGGCCGCGTACCGGACCCTGCGCGACCGTGGGGTGATCGAGACGTCCGGGCGCAGGGGCAGCCGGGTGCGGGAGCGGCCCGCCAGCACGGTCCGCGGCTCGCTGCGCATCGACGCCCCGCCGGGCGTACGGCAGATCTCCGAGGGCAACCCGGACACCGCTCTGCTGCCCCCGCTGCACCACGCCTTCGCGGCTGCGGCACGGCACCACGACGACCGGCCCGTGCTCTACGGGCAGGCGTCCGTGGACCCGGAGCTGGCGCGGCTCGCCCGCGCCGGGCTGGACGCGGACGGGGTGCCGGACGGTCCCATCGCCGTCACCTCCGGTGCGCTCGACGCCATCGAGCGGGTGCTCGGCGCCCATCTGAGGCCCGGTGACGCCGTCGCCGTCGAGGATCCCGGCTGGGGGAGCCTGCTGGACCTGGTCCCCGCCCTCGGACTGCGGCCCGTACCCGTCGCCCTCGACGACGACGGACCGCGCCCCGAGGAGGTGGACCGGGTGCTCGGCCACGGGGCCAGGGCCCTGATCGTCACCGACCGGGCGCAGAACCCCACCGGAGCCGTCATCGCCCGTGCGCGGGCGGGAGCGCTGCGCGACGTGCTCGCCCGGTATCCGCGGACACTGCTGATCGAGGACGACCACGGCCACGCGATCGTGGACCAGCCGCTGCACCCACTCGCCGGGGTCACGGACCACTGGGTGCTCGTACGCTCCGTGGCCAAGGCGTACGGACCGGATCTGCGGCTCGCCGTGCTCACCGGGGACGAGGTCACCGTCGACCGGGTCCAGGGTCGGCAGCGCCTCGGTCCGGGCTGGGTCAGCCGGCTCACCCAGCGGGCCGTGGTGGAGCTGTGGACGTCGGGCGCCGTCGACCCCGCGGCGGTCGCGCGTGCCTACGGCGAGCGGCGGGACGCGTTGCTGCGGGCGCTGGCCGGGCGAGGCGTCGAGGCGCGGGGCCGTAGCGGGATGAACGTGTGGGTGCACGTGGCGGACGAGACCGGAACGGTGGCACGCCTGCTGCACGCGGGATGGGCGGTCGCTCCCGGGGCGCGCTTCAGGATCTCCTCGCCGCAGGGCGTGCGTCTCACGGTGTCCGGCCTGACCGCGGACGACATCGGCCGGCTCGCCGAAGCGGTGGCCTCGGCGACCGGCCCGGTGCGCCCGCGCACCTACGGCTGACCGTCGGGGCGATCCGCCCGCACGGGACTCGTCCTCGCCCTCGGCCTGCTCTGGGTGAGCGCGGCGCCCGCAAGTACGACCAGGGCGCCGACCGGGGTGTTCCAGCCGAGCCGCTCGCCGAGCAGTGTCACGCCGGCCGCCGTGGCGATGACCGGGATGAAGTACGTGACCATCGTCGCGGTCGTGGGCCCGACCTCGGCGACCAGCCCGTACTGCAGGAGCATCGCGAAACCCGTCCCCAGCGCGCCGAGGGCGACCACGGCGAGCAGCGGAACGACCGGGAACGCACTCGGCAGCGTGGTGAACACCGGGGTCACCACCGCCAGTTGGAGCGTGGCGAGCAGCAGCTGGGCCCCGGTCAGCGACAGGTTCGAGTGAGAGGAGCCCGCGAGCGTACGGCGGACGTAGATCCAGCCGACCGGGTAGCTCAGCGAGGCGAGCAGCGCCAAGGCGGTGCCTCCGGCATCGAGCCCGGAGAAGCCCTGCCAGGCGCCCAGCACGGTGAGCACGCCGATGAACCCGATCCCGAGGCCGGCCACGCGGCGACGGGTGGGCCGGTCCTCGGACAGTGCCACGAGGGACAGCGCCATGCCCCAGAGCGGGGACGTGGCGTTGCAGATCCCGGCCAGGGTCGAGGGGATCGTCAGCTCGGCGTAGGCGAAGAGCGAGAACGGAAGCGCGTTGAGGAAGAAGGCGGCGACGGTGAGATGCGCCCAGGTGCGCGCGCCGCGCGGCAGCCGCTCGCGCTTGACCGCCATGGCCGCGGCGAGCACCGCCGTACCGAAGAGCAGCCGGCCGAGGGTCACCTGGAAGGGTGCGTAGCCCTCCGTTCCGACCTTGATGAGCAGAAAGCTGAAGCCCCAGATCAGGGCGAGCACGGCGAACCTGATGCGCCAGTCGAGGGCGGGGCGGCGGGTGGCCGGGGGCAGCGCTGTAGTGGGAGTGGAAGCAGGCGGGGAACCCGGGGTGGAAGTGGGCCTGGGCGACGGCGGCGTGACGGTGCTCATGTCGTCCACTCTGGAGCCAGTATTCTCGTAGAACAAGCGAGACTTCTTTGAAGGATTCGCTTAGCATTGCTTACATGTTGAACCTGGAGCGCCTGCGGACCCTCGACGCGCTGGCCCGGCACGGTTCGGTCAGCGCCGCGGCGGACGGGCTGCATGTCACCACCTCGGCCGTGTCCCAGCAGATGGCGAAGCTGGAGCGTGAGGTGGGCCAGCAGCTGCTGGCCAAGTACGGGCGCGGGGTGCGGCTCACCGATGCCGGACGACTGCTCGCCGACCATGCCGCGCGCATCCTCTCCCAGGTGGAGCTGGCCCAGGCCGATATCGAGGCGCAGCGCGGACAGGTCGTCGGTGAGGTGCGGGTCGGGGCGTTCCCGACGGCCGCGCGCGGTCTCTTCCCCGCGGCTCTCGCGGCCCTTCGGGCCGACCATCCCGAACTGCGCGTGCGCACCAGCGAGCTGGAGCCCGAGCACGCCGTACGCCATGTCATCCGGGGCGACCTGGATCTGGCCGTCGCGCTGGACTGGAGCAACAAGCGGCTGCCGGTGCCGGGCGGGCTGGCGCGGGAACAGCTCATGGACGACGCGGCCGACGTGGCGATGCCGGCGGACCACCCGCTCGCGGGCCGCGCCGAGGTGGACCTCGAGGACTTCGCGAACGACGAGTGGGTGTCCTGGCCCGAGGGCGAATTCTGCTACGAGTGGCTGATGTTCACCCTGCGCGCGAAGGGGATCGAGCCGCGCATCGCCCACATGGCGGGCGAGCACCACACCCAGCTGGCCCTGATCGCGGCGGGATTCGGGGTCTGTGTGACGCCGCGGCTGGGACGGGGGCCGGTGCCGGACGGCGTCAGGCTCGTCCCCGTACGGCAGAAGACGCTCCGGCACATCTACGCGATCTGGCGCACCGATGCCGACAGGCGGCCGTCGATCCGCGCGGCCGTGGGTGCGCTGCGGGTCGCGGCGGCGTCCGCCTGACGCGCGCTGGGCGTCGGCGGCCCATGACGGCGCTCCGCGTCGGCACCCCCGGACCGGCGCGCTCGGACGGCAGCCGGGTTCAGAGGTCGCCGAGTTTGCGGAAGTCCCACGACGCGATCGCGTCCGGCGTCAGCCGCACCCATGCGTGGCGGCCGTCGTGCGGCATCGTGTCCAGGCCGAAGTTCTTGCCGGCGAACAGACGCTCGGGCGCCTCGAGTTCCGGGCAGGGCTCGCCGGTCCGCGGGGACTCGCCGACGAAGACCGCCGTGCCGGACAGCTCCACGCCACGCAGCTCGCCGTAGTCCTCGCCGGCGTCCACCACCACCGCGATCCGCGCATCGCGGCTCAGTTCCGCCCAGCGGCGGCTGCGGGTGATCGAGTAGAGCCACAGGGACGTTCCGTCCCAGACGAACCAGAGGGCGCTGACATGCGGCCGCCCGTCGGCCGACACCGTCGCCACCCGGCAGGTGCGCTGCTCGGCGAGGAACGTGTCCAGTTCCTCCGGCGCCATCATGATCCGGCGGCCCCGGCGCTGAGTGACGGCCATCCGAGGCCCCCTCCCGATAGGTGACTAGGTGTCAGAAATCATGAGGGCTCTTCCCTCGTGACGCAATGGCGGTTAGCGTCGCGCGCCCGGTCACCCCGTGACACGCATCGACGAGAGGGGCGCAGCGATGCCCTCGTACGAACAGCTGGTGCAGCAGCTCGACCCGGCCGGCACGGTCCTGCTGACCGTCGAGTGCCAGCAGGGTGTCGTCGGCAGGGACAGCGCCCTGCCGGAACTCGCCGCGCAGGCACGGTCGTCCGGGGCGCTGGAGAATGTGGGGCGGCTCGTCGCCGTCGCCCACGAGACCGGTGTGCAGGTCATGCACGCGGTGGCGGAGCGCCGCCCCGACGGACGTGGCGCCAACCACAACGCCCGCCTCTTCAGGGCGGCCGCGCGGCTGCCCGTGCAGCAGCACTCCGGCAGCAAGGCGGTCCGCATCGCCGAGCCGATCGAGGTCGCGGACGAGGACATCGTCGTCCGCAGAATGCACGGCCTGTCGCCGATCGCGGGCACGGACGTCGACGCGCTCCTGCGCAATCTGGGCTGCCGCACCCTGGTCATCACGGGTGTCTCGGCCAATGTGGCGATACCGAACACCGTCTTCGACGCCGTCAACCTCGGTTACACCGCGGTCGTTCCCGCGGACGCGATCGCGGGGGTGCCCCCCGAGTACACCCCCGCGATGATCAGGAACACGCTCGCTCTCGTCGCCACCATCACCGCCACGGACGACGTGCTCGCGTGCTGGAAGGGCCCGCGCCGAGCCGCGCGGTCGTGAAGGGGCCGGGGACGCGATCCGGTCCGGCCCGGTCGGCTCCGGTCCGATCCCGTACGGTCCGATCCCGTACGGTCCGATCCCGTACGGTCCGGCTCGGTCCGGCCCGGCCCGACGCGGTCAAGCGCGGCCCGGCACCGCACGATCAAGCGAGCTTGATCGAGTCGCCCTCGACGACGATCGACGTGGCCGACAGCGGCGACGTCGCCGGTCCGCCCTTCACACTGCCGTCCGTCGCGTCGAACATGCTGTTGTGGCACGCGCAGTTGATCATGCCGTCGGAGACGTCCTTGACCGCGCAGCCCTGATGGGGGCACTTCGACGAGAATGCCTTGAACTCACCGGCCTTCGGCTGGGTCACCACGACATCGCCGAAGACCTTGCCGCCACCCTCCGGGACGTCCGCGGTGCTGCCGAGGACCTTGCCGCCGGCTCCGCCCGTCGTTCCGCCGGTGCTCCCACCGGTCGACCCACCGGTGGACCCGCCTGTCGTACCGCCTGTCGTGCCGCCGTCCGCCGGCGTCTCCGCCACGCTGCCCGAGCTGTCCGATCCACCGCACGCCGTCAGCGCCACGGCGAGTCCGGCGCCGCCCGCCGCCGTGAAGACGGTGCGGCGCGCCACGGCGCGCGCCGGTCCCTGCGTTCCCGTCATGCCGGCTCCCTCTTTCCACGGTCGGCCCCCGTCCTGGGCCGCTCGTGTTGTTCTACGGGACCCGGCGCCACCACGTTCAACGGCCACGCCGGAAAGCCACGAAGTAATCGACCTCGTTCCCCGGCGTCCTCAAGGCCGACGATCACCCGTACGGACGTCATGCACGCCCGGCCGCGGGCTGTTGACCGGCGGCTCCCGGCAGCCCCGAGCGGCTGCTTCCGGCTGGCCGATCTGACCAGGCAATGTGGGCATCATGCCTGGTCAAGCGGGTTGGCGAGAATCAGTTGACCCATGGCAACCCGGCCTATGTTCATGATCGCGGGGCCTGGCTACCGTCGATCCACCGACCGCTGGTCGCCACAAGCCAGGAGGAGGGAGCGACATGATCGCCCAGGTGGTTCTGTTCGACGGATTCGACCCGTTGGACGCCGTCGCACCGTACGAGGTGCTGTCCGCAAGCGGAATGGTCACCCGGAACGGCGTAGAGGTGGAGTTCGTCTCCGCGGAGGGTCCGCGCGAGGTGCCCAGCGGACTCGGTGGACTGTCCCTGCGCGCCACGGCCGCCCTACGACCGCAGCACGCGGACCTGGTGGTGGTGCCCGGCGCGCTCGGGAGGCTGCCCGACGGGAACGAGCCGGCCGAGGACAGCATCCCCGCCGTCCTCGCACGCACGCTCGACACCCCGCTGCCCGCCCTGCTCAAGGAGTCCCTGGACCGGCCGGGGTTGACCGTGGCCACCGTCTGCGGTGGTTCACTCGTGCTGGCGATGGCGGGACTCATCGAGGGCCGCCCCGCCACGACCCACCACCTGGGCAGGGAACTGCTCGGGGCGACCGGAACCGTCGCGGTGGACGCCCGCGTGGTCGACGACGGCGACCTGGTGACCGGCGCGAGCGTGACCTCGGGCCTGGACGTGGCGCTCTACCTGCTGGAGCGCGAGCTCGGCCCGCGCGTGGCCCACGCGGTGGAGAAGCTCATCGCCTACGAACGTCGTGGCACGGTGTGGCGCGCGACCGGCGCCGAGCCGACGGTGGAGGTCTGAACATGGCCACGAACACCGTCGAGGGCACCTGGAACCTGGTCATCGCGACGCCGATCGGCAAGCAGCGCGTCGTCCTCGTCCTGACCGCCGAGCAGGGCGCACTGTCGGGTGTCGCGCGCGACGAGCGGCACGGCCTGGAGAGCGCCCTCACCGCCCTCACCCAGGAGGGCGAGCGCCTGACCTGGGCCCAGTCGGTCACCAAGCCGATGCGACTGAACCTGACCTTCGACGTCACCGTCGACGGCGACCGGATGACCGGCAAGGCGACGGCCGGCCGACTGCCCTCCTCCACCGTCACCGGGCACCGTGCCACGACGGACCCGCCGGTGTGACCCACCGTGGGGCCGGACTCCCGCCCCGGAGCGAATCAGGGGGTTCCGGGACGTGCCGTGGGCTGCGGCCGGGCGGCGGTGCTCGGCGGAGTCCAGGCGCAGGCCAGTGATCCGCCGATGAGTCCGGAGAGCAGACCGAGCAGAAGACCCCCGAGGTTGGCGACGGGGAAGGAGACGAGGGCGAGGAGGAGGGCCGCCGCCCCGGCGAAGACACGTACCTCCTGGTGGAACCAGAGGGTGAGGCCCAGGACGATGAGCAGGACCCCGATGATCAGGGACCCTGCCCCGGCCGAGGTGGAGAGGGCCAGAGGAATGCCTGCCAGGCTGAGGTTCACGTAGGCGAAGTAGATGATGGGCACCCCGGCCGCGAGGGTGAAGAGGCCCGCCCAGAAGGGGCGTTCCCCTCTCCAGGTCCTGAATCCCCGCAGGGCTTCGGCGCATCTGCGGCGCAGTCCGGGGAGGGCGCCGGACGGTTGCGGACGGGCGCCGGACGGTTCCTTGATCATGCTGGTCTTCCCTGTGGTGGAGCGGGACGGGCGGGACGTACGGCGAGTTGCTACGGAGCGTCCGCCCCGGCACCGGTGGACGAGGTCAGAAACACTCGTGAAGGCCCTGCTTCAGCCTCAGCTCGAGGTCGGGGGCGCTGAGGGTGGCGGCAGAGACCGCGACCGCCCGGTACTGCACGTCGGTGAGGACGACCTCCTCGGCCTGCTGGGCGATGCCGTCGGGGTTGAAGAAGGGCGACTTACGGTCGCCTCGGTTGATCTCCCCCTCCGTGAGCGAGCCCGCCGCGATGCCGATGTCGAGGTCGGAGAGCGATGCCTGATCGGCTTCGAGGGTCGTCGCGTCGACATAGAAGTCCTTCGCCACCGCCTGGCCGCCCTGCTCCGCGGCTGTGAGCCTGAGCGTGTAGGGGCCGAGGACGGGAACCGGGACCACCACGGACTGGCAGAGTGCGTCGATCTTCACGTGCTTGGCTCCGGTGACCACGACCGGCACGAGGTCACCCTTCCTGGTCCTGTCGACCATGCCGTAGATGCTCAGTCCCCGGGCGGCCAGCCTGTCGGCGGAGAGCTTGAACTTCTGGCCGGAGATGAGGAACGACGCGGCTAGAGCCCCCTGCGCCATGGTGAGACCAAGGGCCGCGGTGACCAGCAGGCTCGGCACCATGACGAGTGCGAAGCGCCTCCAGCGGGTCCTGCCGCTGTTCTGCGACATCCCGTTCCTCTCTCGTAAGTTGTCAGCCGTACAGCCGAGCCCTGCGCCGTCGGGCAGGCTCGCCTGTCAGGTGAGGCGCGGACCGTGCCGATCGCGAGAGGTGATCCCCGGTGCTGCACACGAGCCTGCTGTGCACGGAAGCTGTCGGCACGTCAGCAGACGCAAGCGGGTGACCGGCACATCCTCATCGGCCCGAGGCCGCGCGGGAGCCTCGGGCCGTGCATGTGTGAGGGGGCGTCGCATGCCCTGGATCGTGAACCGATCCCGGCGGACGGCCTGGGGAGATGCCGACGGAGGTCACAGCGACGCGTCACGACACGCCCGCGCGTGAGGGCGGCATCGAGCGGTTCCAGAAGACGGCGATCCGGCGGTGACCGCGGGACCGCCCGCGTCTCAGTGTGCGGGTTCGGCCAGGAGCAGGGTGTTGAGGGTGGCGTAGTCGAATCCGCCCCGCAGCGTGTCCGTCGTGCCCTGGGACAGCAGTTCGTGGGCGGCGCGCCGGACCAGTCCGTACGCCGCCTCGGCGATGGAGGACCCCGCGCTGATGCGGGCGACTCCCGTCCCGGCGAGCTCGGACGCGGGCAGCGCACCGGGGCCGGTCAGGACGTTCACCGGCAGGGGCGAGGAGTCCACGAGCGTCTCGACCGTCCGGGCGTCCAGCGTGCCGAGAACGAAGATGCCGTCCGCGCCGGCCTCCGCGTATGCGCGGCCGCGGGCCAGCGTCTCGTCCAGCCACGCCGCGCGGTCACCGGGCGGCAGTCGGTGCGTGTCGATGCGGGCGTTGATGAACAGCGGGATGCCCGCCTCGTCCGCGGCCCTGCGGGCGGCTGCGATCCGTTCGGCCTGCTCGGCGACGGGACGCAGGGTGTCCTCGAGGTTGATGCCGACGGCGCCGGCCGCCAGGACGCCTCGTACGGTCTCGGCCACGCCGGCCGGGTCGGTCGCGTAGCCGCGCTCGATGTCCGCGGTGACCGGTGCGTCGACGGCGGCCGTGATCCTGGCGATCGCGCGCAGTGCCTGGTCGCGGCCGAGATGGTCGCCGTCGCCGTACCCGAGTGACCACGCGACCCCGGCGCTGGTGGTCGCGACCGCGCGGGCGCCTGCCTCCGCCACCACGCGCGCGGACGCCGCGTCCCACGCGTTGGGAAGGATCAGCGGACTGCCCGGCACATGCAGAGCGCGGAACGTCTGTGCCTTGTCAAGAAGTGTCGCCATGAGCGGTATTGCACCACGAGCACCCGAGAAGCCCTGCTACGGGAGCGGGTACCCGCTGCTGTCCGGCTCGCGCGCCGTGTCCGGACGCGGACGCGGGCGCGGAAGCCGACGTTCCACCGGACAGGGACCCGCGGTGATGACGGCTTGTTTCAGCTTGTGGGATGGCCGGGTCCCGGCTTGGCTTAGAGGTGTAGACCAATGCTAGCTTGATGCCGCACTGCGCTCGGACCGTCACATTCCGTGAGGTGAATTCCCGTGTCCCCATCGCGCCGTCAGCGTGATGCCGTTCCGGCCTATCTGCGCATCTCCGCACACCTTGAGGGTGAGATCGCGGCAGGCCGTATGCCCTCGCACACCAAGCTGCCTCCCGAGCGGATACTCACCGCCCGGTTCAGCGTGAACAGGTACACCGTCAGAGCCGCTCTTCAACGCCTGCGGGACAAAGGTCTCGTGGTGACGGACCGCCGGGGCACGTACGTGGCCGGGGCCGCCGCCGCGTCAGGACCGGAGTCCGGCGCGCAGGTCACCCGCGCGGCGTTCACGGAGGCGGAGCAGGCCGTGCCGGTCTTCCCCGTCGATGTCGCCGACTGTCTGATCCAGGGGCGTCTGTTCAGCGCACCGGTTTCCGCGGCCATGGCCGGTGTGCTCGGCATCGCGCCCGCCCGGGCAGCTCTGGTGCACCACCAGCGCGCCGTCACCGTCTCCGGCGAGCCGATGCACGAGGCCGTCACCCGCTTCACGCCCATGGCCGTGATGGAGGTCCCGGAACTCTCCCGCTACCTGTCCCGGCTGCCGGTCACCGACCCCGATCTGCGGCTGTTCCATCAATGGATCATCCGTGCCGGATTCCGTCCGGCCGTCAGAGAGACGATCACGCTCACCCGCCACGACACGCAGCCCGGGTCCGCGACCAGCCCTGAGCTGACCGTACGCCGGTACCTGCGTGACCAGCGGGGCCGTCTGCTCGCCGTCACCGACCTGACGTTCCACCATGCCTGGCAGCAGATCACCCTCGACTACACCGATCCCGTCGCCAGCACCCACTGCGTGCAGGCAGCACCGCCCTGCTGATCCCGCGGACGAGCGCGATGTGCTCTCAGCGGAGGGCTGACTCAGGCGTGGCCCGTGCTCAGGAGGTCAGGAGGTCAGGAGGTCAGGGCCACGTTGACGACGGTGCCTGTGCGACGGGCGTGTCCCGCGGCGCGCCGATCCGGCTCGTGCAGGATCGCTCACAGGGCATTCCCTTCGAACTCTGCGTACGGCCCTTCGGGAGTGGTCGACCGTGGACGGGGTACTGCTTCCCTCGCCAGGCCCATGGACCATACTGGTCGGGCTCCGATCACCCACAGAACGACTCCATGGCCAAGAACAGCAGCTCCTCGACCACCGTCCCCGACACCGTGTGGCTGGGGCGCGGGCGCCACCTCGGGCCCGAGCCCGAGCAGGACGTCCGGCGCAACCTGATCGCTCTCACGTCGGCCGGGGTGCTCGACGACTTCCGGGACCTCGACCCCGTCGAGGCCGCCCGCTCCACCGTCCTGTACCCGCGCGACGAGTCCGCGGACCCCGGCCCGGCGGCCCGCCGCCTCTTCGAGGCCCGCTGGCGCGTGGCCGACGACGTCACGGTGCGGGCACAGCTGACCACGTACGACGCCGAGGCCCGCCGCAAGGACAGCGAGGGCGTCACCTGGGTCCTCGCGGCGAAGGCGGAGCGGGCGTGGGCCGCGCACTGGCCCTCGCCCGCCACCATGTTCTGGCCCGACAGCGACCGGGTCGCGTGGGATCACGACACCGTGCCGGGCGTGCGCCTGCGGACGACGAACCACCTGCCGAAGGACGACGACGAGCTGCGCCGGCGGCTGCGCGACTGCGCCCGGGACAGCTGGTTCATCCATGTCGTGGTGCACGAGGCGATGACGCCCGACGCGAGGGGCCAGCAGCCGGTCTCGGCGTTCCTGCCGCCGAGCCTGCGGCACAGGGTGGTCGAGCACCGGGGCACGCCCGAGCAAGCACAGATCGTCGACTACGCGATGAAGCGGGAGCTGAGCGTCCGGATGCCGCGCGGCGGCGCGGTCGTCCTGCCCACGGCGCCTCAGGGCCCGGGATACGACGCGGACCGCTTCACGGTGCGCAGTGTCTTCCTGGACGGCTCGGAACCGACCGAACTGATCGACAGGGTGAAGGAGTTCGCCGCACTGCCGCGGCCGCTGCCGGCCGACGCCGAGCGAGCCCTGACGAGGCTGCGCCAGGGCTGGCACCTGCTCACCCCGGACGAGGAGCTGGCCCACGCCCTGGGCATGGTCACCAAGTACGCCGAGGCGCTCGACGCCATGACGAACTCCCGTGACCTGTACCGAGAGGCGGCCGAGGCGGCGCAGGCCGCGCTGGCCGAGGTGACCGGAGGCGACGGCGTGCCCCGGCCCGCCGTGCCGGGCCAGGCCAAGGCGGACGGCTCGCCGCTGAGCGCCCTCACGAAGGCGTTCGGCCGCTTCCGGGACCCGCAGAAGTAGCACGGCACGGTGTGGTGCCACCCTTCGCACGACCGTGCCCGAGCCCGGTCGGGAGTGCGATCGGGCCTGCACGCCGGCATGATCGCGAAGGCGCACCGTGCCACCGCGTCGCGTCCCTTGCCGAGCGGGGCGCCGAGGGCCGACGCGCAGCGTGACGACCGCTGCGCCCGCCGGCCTCGGCCGACGGGCGGGCGAACGCGGCTGCCACGTATCCCGAGGGACCCGGTCAGACGGTCTTGATCGCCGGGTCGGAAACGCCCGGAGCCCCCGTTTCCACGTGGCCGGCGAAACGGCGCAGGAAGGTCGTGTCCACGTCGGAGACGACCTTGACGTCGTACCAGCGGCCCGTGGCGAGCAGGTTCACCGTGTGGGAGACGGTGGCGCCGGGGTTGACCCTGAAGGTCTGGGCGGTGCCGCCGTAGGCGTTGGACACGGTGAGGTTGACCGCGGTCGTGCCGGGGTTGGTCAGGGTCAGGGCCAGGTTGCCGTTGGAGACGACGTGGCGGGCCGTGACTTCGGGCCCGGCCTGCATCGTGGGACCTTTCCAGGTGCGCAGGAAGCCGTTGGGGCCCCACACGGTGAGGTTGATCTGGTTGCCGGTGGCGGCGCTGGTGCTCCAGGTGTCGGAGAGCGTCTTGCCCGCCTCGACGGTGTAGGGCCAGGGGCCGTCCGTGCGGTTGCCGGAGGTGATGTGGAAGTGGGCGCCGAGGGCGGGTCCGCTGGAGAAGGTCAGGGTGAACTTGCCCGTGGTGACGTTGCGCGTCCCGTCGGCGTAGGGGCTGTAGCCGAGGGGCCGGGTCGGCTTGGAGCCGGATTCCTGCTTCGGCAAGGTGCCCGTGGCCGGCGTCACCGGATGGTAGGACGGGTGGCGGTCGTGGTCCGGCGGGACGTAGCCGGCGGTCGACGGGAGCGCGGCGGGGGAGGCGTCCGCCCGGCTGAAGTCGAAGGCAGAGGTCAGGTCACCGCACACCGCGCGGCGCCACGGGGAGATGTTGGGCTCCTGCACCCCGAAGCGCTTCTCCATGAAGCGGATGACCGAGGTGTGGTCGAAGGTCTCGGAGCAGACGTAGCCGCCCTTGCTCCAGGGGGAGACCACGATCATCGGGACGCGCGGGCCGAGGCCGTAGGGTCCGGCCGCGAAGCCGCTGCCACCGGGGTACAGGTCCTTCGAGACGTCCGCCGTCGACAGGCCCCACGCGGCGGATGCCGGCGGATACGGGGGAACGACGTGGTCGAAGAAGCCGTCGTTCTCGTCGTAGGTGATGAAGAGCGCCGTCTTCGCCCATACCGCGGGGTTGGAGGTCAGCGCGTTCAGGACCTGGGAGATGTACCAGGCGCCGAAGTTCACGGGCCAGTTCGGGTGCTCGCTGAAGGCCTCCGGTGCGGCGATCCACGAGACCTGCGGCAGACTGCCGCTCGCCACATCGGCGCGCAGGCGGTCGAAGTAGCCGCCGCCCGCCTTGACGTCGGTGCCGGTGCGGGCCTTCTCGTACAGTGGGCTGCCGGGCTGGGCATTGCGGTAACTGTTGAAGTACAGCAGCGAGTTGTCACCGTAGTTGCCGCGGAAGGCGTCGTTGATCCAGCCCCAGGACCCGGCGGCGTTGAGGCCGTCGCCTATGTCCTGGTAGACCTTCCACGACACTCCGGCGGCCTCCAGGCGCTCGGGGTACGTCTTCCAGCCGTACCCGGCCTCCTTGTTGTCGAGGACCGGGCCGCCTCCGGTGCCGTCGTTGCCGGTATGGCCGGACCACATGTAGTAGCGGTTCGGGTCCGTGGCGCCGATGAAGGAGCAATGGTAGGCGTCGCACACGGTGAAGGCATCCGCGAGGGCGTAGTGGAAGGGGATGTCCTTCCGGCTCATGTACGCCATGGTCGTTGCGGTCTTGGCCGGCACCCACTTGTTGTACTTACCGTTGTTGTACGCCTGGTGGCCCCCGGCCCAGTCGTGGTTGAGCCCCTCGACGAACTGCAGGCCCAAGTTGGTGACCTGCGGGTTGAAGGGGAGGATGTCCTTCGTTCCGTTGGACTGGTAGAAGACCGACTTGCCGTTGTCCTGGAGGACCGGCCGCGGGTCACCGAAGCCCCGTACGCCCTTCATCGCCCCGAAGTACTGGTCGAACGACCGGTTCTCCTGCATGAGGACGACGATGTGCTCGACGTCCTGGATCGTGCCGCTGGACACTTCGGCCCGGATGGCGGCGGCCCGCGCGATGCTCTCGTTCAGCATCGCGGCAGCGGCGGTACCCCCGGCGATCTGCAGGAACCTGCGGCGATTGAGTTCTGTCATGGAGTGATGACCTCTCCGGGTGAGGGGGGAGTCGAGGGGTGCCCCAAGGACAGCCGCACCGGGCGAATGGACGGCGGTCCCTGTCTGATACGCGGCCGTACAGCCGGAGAACGGAACGCTGTTCCGCCCGGCGCCACCGTTGATGCCCACCGCGGCCATGGGCAGCCGGAGAGCGCTCCGGCCCGGTGGAGATGATGGGTCACCACCACGGGGCGGTCAACGGACGAGCGCTCAACCGCACAGATACGCACACACTGCTGACGGCTGATGGGCACTCGGCAGCGAGGGGCGCGTGAACGATCGCCGCGGAGCCTGACTCCGGCCCGTGTCGGCGACCGGATCCCCTTCGGCCGAGCGCCCTGTGATCACTGCAGTTCACGCGCCGGTGGGCTGCTCTCTCGTGTCCCGGCCGGGCGGTGGTCCCCGAGGCTGTCGAGGTCCTACGGTGTGCGGGCGAGGCTGACGGTGCTTCCGTCGGCCACCGCCGTGGACGGCGTTCCCTTGCCGGCCGCGAGGACGATGCGGAAGTCGGCCTCCGTCCCGGTGCGTGCCGCCTTGAACGCGCCGTTGTCGGTGGACAGTTCCGCGCTGTTCGGCCGGAGCGGCCCGGGGTTCGCTCCGGCACCGGTCAGTCGCCAGGGAGCCCGCCCGCATGACCGGGTGACATGCTGGCAGAGGTCACAGCGCCCTTTCATGCGGGACACTCTCGGCAGCCGTCGGCGTAGCCGGTGCGAGCGGTGGGCTGTGGTCGGGTCGGGCGTGAACTCGGCTGCGGTGCGGTGGAGATGGCGCCTCGCTGGTCGCAACGGTGGAGGTGGCGGGTGCCGTTGGTGATGAGCTTCTGGCGGAGCGGGAGTCGGCTGCCCGGGCGAGCTGCAGGATGACGCCTCCGAGCCTGGCGCGCACTGTGGAACGCGGGGCGGCCGGGGCAGCCGGCTTCGCGTAGGCGCACGAGGTCGGCCACTGCGAGCCGCGGCGCAGCCGCTGGGGAATGACGCACGTATCCCGCGCCGCGCCGGGCGTGGACGTTGCCGCCGTGTCAACAGGCGTCCGATTTGCCTAATATTTACTGTTTGACTTCATTCCGTCCTCGCGCTTAGGCTGGGGCCGCGTTGGTGCAAACAGGGACGACTTGCGCATGCGCCGCCATTCGGATGGATGTGCGGCCGTCTCGGAGCCAGTCGGGGATCGCGACCGATCGAGATCGCGGCCCGAACGGCCAAGCGGCAGTCTCGGGTTTGGGTTACAGAGCACCAGACATGGGCCGCGAATCAATCTCTCGCGCAAGCTCTCGTGCAGCGCGTTGAGTTCCGCGGCTTCCGGGCCTGCGAGAAGATCTTCGTCATCCCCGGAAAGGGGAGCATCATGCATACGAGCGTGTCCAGGGTCAGCCGTCTGCTCGCCGTTCTGTTCGCCACGATCGCCCTCGCCTTCGCGAGCGCCGGCGCCGCCAGTGCGCAGAGCTGGGCCTCATGGGACCACGGGTCCAGCTACTCGTCCAACGGCTACGACCACGGTGGTGGTTACGGCGACGATGACGATGACGATGACGACGACTACGACGACGACAACGGGTGGTGATGCGGACAACTGCCGCCCATAGCCCGTCGGCGTAGAGCGGCTCCGCCCAGTCTGTCGATCTCCGGGCAGTCACTCGAAGTGACTGCCCGGAGAGCCGTCTCAGCTGACGACGGCGTCGTGGAGTCCCCTGGATGCTCCGGAAGGACGGCCGAGCGCAGCCGGATCGTGGAGCAGCCGATGCAGCGGACCGTGCAGGTCTGTACCGCAACTCTTCACGCCCGTGGCAGGCGCGCCGAGTGTCCTCCCTGGCACGGGGTACACGGCAGGAACGGCAATGGCGGTCTGCCGTGAAGTGGCGCCGCAGTCCTGTCCCGAGGGGGTCGTCAGCGTGATGGTTCCACAGTTCGCGTACACCGGGCCTGCTGTCATCGGCGGGGTGCCTTTTGATCGCGTGCAACTGGCGGAAAGCCCGCCCGGCGAGGGCGGTCCCGCCTGGGCGGGAGCCACGACGTTCAGACAGGAGGAGGCACCCGAAGGGTTCACGCCCCGAATGGCTGTCGACTCACCGATGGTCGTCGGCTTGCCCGACGGCCGTACAGGTGAGGCACTCGTCGTCAACATCCACTTCAACGGCCAGGGCTGGACGATGGAGTTGATCGGGTCGGGCCCTGTGCCTCAGTAGTCCCCGCTCGCTCCGCCCCGCTGCTCCGGGACTCTTCTCTCCCGGCCCGTGCATGGGGCAGCTCGGGCGGTGGCAGGGGAATCCGTCCGGGAATCCGTCCCCGGATGCAGGCGGTGCTTGGCTTGTCCGTGGATTGGCAGGGAGGCCACCCGTATAACCTGGGGAAATGCTGACAGAGGTCACAGCGACCCGCTACGTCACGCCCCTGCGTGAAGGCGGCTCGCTCCCGGGCATCGTCGAGGCCGACGATCTCGGTACGTACGTCATGAAGTTCACCGGGGCGGGGCAGGGCCGGAAGACGCTGGTCGCCGAGGTCATCTGCGGGCAGCTCGGGCGGCGGCTGGGACTTCGGGTCCCCGATCTCGTGCAGATCCAGCTCGACCCGGTCATCGGGCTCTCGGAGCCCGACCAGGAGGTGCAGGAGCTGCTCAAGGCCAGCGGCGGCCTCAACCTCGGCATGGACTTCCTGCCCGGCTCGATCGGCTTCGACCCGCTCGCGTACGAGGTGGACTCCGCGGAGGCGGGCCGGGTGGTCTGGTTCGACGCGCTCATCAACAACGTCGACCGCTCCTGGCGCAACCCCAACATGCTCGTCTGGCACGGCGACCTGTGGCTGATCGACCACGGCGCCACCATGATCTGGCACCACAACTGGCCCGGCGCGCAGGCGTCGGCCGCGAAGCCGTACGACGCCTCCGACCACGCCCTGGCGCCGTTCCGGCCCGACATCGCCGCGGCCGCCGCCGAGCTGGCGCCGCTCGTCACCGAAGACCTGCTGACCGAGGTCGCCACGGACGTCCCGGACGAGTGGCTCGTCGACGAGCCCGGCTTCGACTCCACGGACGCGCTCCGCCGCGCCTATGTGGATGCCCTGCTGCCGCGTGCGGCGGACATCCACGAACGGATCACGCTGAGCGCGCCCTCCCGGACCCGGCCCTCGCAGGCGCCCGGCTGGCTGACCGACCACCTCGCCCCCTGGCCGCACCCGACCAAGAAGGGCGGGGACCAGTGAGCGACCGCGACGTCTTCGAGTACGCCCTGCTGCGGGTCGTCCCGCGCGTCGAGCGCGGTGAGTGCTTCAACGCGGGCGTGGTGGTCTACTGCCGCGCCAGGTCCTTCGTGGCCGCCCGTACCCATCTGGACGAGGCGAAGCTGAGGGTGCTGGATCCGGAGGCCGACATCACCGGTGTACGGGCGGCGCTCCACGCGGTGGAGGGTGTCTGCCGGGGCGGCGACGACGCCGGCCAGGCGGCCCGGGACGACGCGGGCCGGCGTTTCCGCTGGCTGATCGCCCCGCGCTCCACGGTCGTCCAGCCCGGACCCGTGCACACCGGACTGACCGCCGATCCGGAGGCCGAGGTCGAGCGGCTGCTCGACCTGTTGGTGCGCTGACTGTCGGTGCGCTGACGGCGGCGCGCCGGCGGGTGCTCACCTCCGGGGCGAGCGCCCCGGAGGTGAACCGGGCCTCAGAACGACGGGTGCACGTTGACACCGGGTGCCAGGGCTTCTAGCGTCTCGTCTGCTGAAGGTACTAAGCGGTCGCTCACCCCTGGCGGGGTGGAGCCGACGGGCGGTGCCGGGCGAGCCGTATCCAAGGGATCCGAGGACGAGGAGAACCAACCATGTCCACCACAGAGCAGCGCGTCGCGATCGTGACGGGAGCGGCGCGCGGCATCGGTGCCGCGACCGCCCTGCGCCTTGCGGCCGAGGGCCGTGCCGTCGCCGTACTCGACCTCGACGAGGCGGCCTGCAAGGACACCGTTGAGAAGATCACCTCGGCCGGCGGACAGGCCATCGCCGTCGGCTGCGACGTCTCGGACTCCGCCCAGGTCGAGGCCGCCGTGGCGCGTGTCGCCGCCGAGCTCGGCGCGCCGACGATCCTCGTCAACAACGCGGGCGTGCTCCGCGACAACCTGCTCTTCAAGATGAGCGAGTCCGACTGGGACATCGTGATGAACGTGCACCTCAAGGGCGCGTTCCTGATGGCCAAGGCCTGTCAGAAGCACATGGTGGACGCGGGCTTCGGCCGGATCGTCTCGCTCTCCTCGAGCTCCGCCCTCGGCAATCGCGGCCAGGCGAACTACTCCGCCGTCAAGGCGGGCCTGCAGGGCTTCACCAAGACCCTCGCCAAGGAACTCGGCAAGTTCGGCGTCACCGCCAACGCCGTCGCGCCCGGCTTCATCGTCACCGAGATGACCGCGCAGACCGCCGCCCGTGTCGGCATGGGCTTCGAGGAGTTCCAGGCCGCCGCCGCCACCCAGATCCCCGTGCAGCGGGTCGGCAGGCCCGAGGACGTGGCCAACGCCATCGCCTTCTTCACGGGGGACGACGCCGGCTTCATCTCCGGCCAGGTCATGTACGTGGCCGGCGGCCCGCTCAACTGATCGGGAGGGGACCGACATGACCGCACAGGAGCAGGAGCTTCCCCCGCTGTCGGGCAAGGTGGCCCTGGTGACGGGTGGCAGCCGCGGCATCGGCTACGGCGTCGCGCAGGCCTTCGTGGCGCGCGGCGACCGGGTCTGCATCACCGGACGCGGCGAGGAGGCGCTCAAGGAGGCCGTCGAGACCCTCGGCGCCGACCGGGTGATCGCCGTCGCGGGCAAGGCCCACGACGAGGCACATCAGGCGATCGCCGTCGAGCGCACCATGGAGGCGTTCGGCCGCGTCGACTTCCTCGTCAACAACGCCGGCACCAACCCGGTCTTCGGCCCCATGGCCGAGCTGGACCTCAACGTGGCCCGCAAGGTCTACGAGACGAACGTGATCTCGGCGCTCGGCTTCGCCCAGCAGACCTGGAAGGCCTGGCAGAAGGAGAACGGCGGTGCGATCGTGAACATCGCGTCCGTCGCCGGCGTCTCCGCGTCGCCCTTCATCGGGGCGTACGGCATGAGCAAGGCCGCGATGGTCAACCTGACCCTGCAGCTGGCGCACGAATTCGCGCCGGTCGTCCGGGTCAACGCGATCGCGCCCGCCGTGATCAAGACCAAATTCGCCGAGGCGCTCTACGAGGGCCGCGAGGCCGAGGCGGCGGCCGCCTATCCGCTGGGCCGGCTCGGCGTTCCGTCGGACGTCGGAGGAACGGCGGCGTTTCTCACCTCCGACCAATCCGACTGGATCACGGGGCAGACACTTGTCGTCGACGGCGGTATTTTCCTGAATGCCGGAGTCCACTGAGCCGGTTTGTGCCTGAATGGCTCAGGATTTACTCAAGTGCCCCACCGGACCTCCGCGTTGATCCGGTGGGGCACTGCGGTATGGTTCGCCGACCCATGGCTGAACGAGGAGCGTGCACGTGTTCAACCGGACGATGCTGCAGGCGGCTGCAGCCCTTGCGTCCATATCCCTGGTGGCGGGATGCAGTCTGTTTTCGGACGACGACGTCGATGGGGCGCAGCAGATAGTGGTCGGTACGACGAGTGCACCCAGCACACTCGATCCGGCCGCCGCGTGGGACGGCTCCTGGGAGCTGTACCGGAATGTCTTCCAGACCCTTCTGAGCTTCCCCACCGGAAGCACCAGCCCGCAGCCGGATGCGGCGGAGGGGTGCAAGTTCACCGACCCTACCAATACGGCTTTCCAGTGCAAACTTCGTGAAGGCCTGACATTCTCCAACGGTCATCCCCTGGACGCGGCCGCTGTCAAGCACTCCATCGACCGTATTCAGAAGATCGATGTCGTCGGCGGTCCCAACGGGCTGCTCGGGTCGCTTCGCGATGTGGAGAAGGAGGACGACCGGACCGTCACCTTCCATCTGACCAAGCCGGACGCCACCTTCCCGTTCATACTCGCCACGCCGGCCATGTCCCTCGTCGACCCTGCCGAGTATCCGGCGGCCAAGCTCCGTGAGGACGGCAAGGTCACCGGCTCCGGCCCGTACACCCTCCAGTCGTACCAGGAGGGCCAGCAGGCGGAGCTGAAGAAGAACACCCGGTACAACGGCTTCGCCGACCGCAAGAACGACGGCGTGACCATCCGCTACTTCAAGGAATCCGAAGCGATGGTGGCGGCGCTCAAGCGGAAGGAGATCGACGCCACCTACCGCGGTCTCACCGCCGAGGAGGTCGTCGACCTCCAGGCGAAGAAGAAGGCGAACGAGGGCCTCCAGCTCGTCGAGACCACCGGCGCCGACATCCGCTACCTGGTGTTCAACCCGAAGGACCCGTCCGTCAGCAAGCTCCCGGTCCGGCAGGCGATCGCCCAGGTCGTCGACCGCGGCGCGCTGGTCGCCAAGGTGTACCAGGGCACCGCCGAGCCGCTGTACTCGATGGTCCCCAAGGGCATCGCCGGCCACACGACCGGCTTCTTCGACAAGTACGGCGAGCCGGACGTCCCCAAGGCGCGCGAGATTCTCAAGGACGCGGGGATCGACACTCCCGTCCAGCTGACGTTCTGGTTCACCACCGACCGGTACGGCTCGTCGACGGCTCCGGAGTTCGCGGAGCTGAAGCGCCAGCTGGAAGAGTCGGACCTGTTCAAGGTCACGCTCCAGAGCAAGCCCTGGAAGGAGTTCCAGGAGGGGTACAAGACCGGTCAGTACCCCGTCTTCGGGCGAGGCTGGTTCCCGGACTTCCCCGACCCGGACAACTTCATCGCGCCCTTCGTCGGCAAGAACAACGTGCTGGGCACCCCGTACGAAAGCCCGGAGATCACCCAGCAGCTGCTGCCGCTGACGAGGCAGAAGAGCGACCGCGGGGCGGTGTCGAAGGAGTTCCAGCGGGCCCAGTCGATCCTCGTGGACGACGTGCGGCTGCTGCCCCTGTGGCAGGGCAAGCTCTACGTCGCGTCGAGCGAGGAGATCGCGGGCGGCGAGCGGGCCCTGGATCCCCAGACGGTCATGCAGATGTGGGAGCTGCACCGGCAGACCAGCTGGTAGCGGCGGCCGCCTCCGCGTGCGGCGGCCGGCCGGAGTGATTGTCAGTGGCCGCAGGTAGGTTCTGTGGTCGAGAACTGATCGCACACCGGAGGTTGTTGACGTGACCGACACCGACATGCTGCCCGAGTCCTGGCGCGGCGTCCTCGGCGAAGAGCTCCAGAAGCCGTACTTCAAGGAGCTCGTCGACTTCGTCGAGGACGAGCGCGCCAGGGGGCCGGTGTACCCGCCCCGCGAGGAGGTCTTCGCGGCGCTGGACGCCACGCCCTACGACCGGGTGAAGGTGCTGGTCCTCGGCCAGGATCCGTACCACGGTGAAGGACAGGGCCACGGGCTCTGCTTCTCGGTGCGCCCCGGCGTCAAGACCCCGCCCTCCCTGCGGAACATCTACAAGGAGATGCAGGAGGAGCTGGGCCTTCCGGTGCCGGACAACGGCTATCTGATGCCGTGGGCCCAGCAGGGTGTCCTCCTGCTCAACGCGGTGCTGACGGTCCGGTCGGGCGAGGCCAACTCCCACAAGGGCAAGGGCTGGGAGAAGTTCACCGACGCGGTGATCAGCGCCGTGGCGACGCGGCCCGACCCGGCGGTCTTCGTCCTGTGGGGCAATTACGCGCAGAAGAAGCTGCCGCTGATCGACGAGACGCGGCATGTCGTGGTGAAGGGCGCCCACCCCTCTCCGCTGTCCGCGAAGAAGTTCTTCGGCTCCCGCCCGTTCACCCGGATCAACGAAGCGGTGGCGGCTCAGGGGCATGACGCCGTCGACTGGCGCATCCCCGACCTGGGCTGACGATGTGGCGCACCTGGCTGACAGGTTCGGGCCCGTGCCCGAGCCTGTGCCGGAATGCCGCCCACGACGGTTAGCGTCGGGCCGACGCAGGTCACAGCCGGGAGGGCCGTAGTGGTGGAGCAGCAGGAGGCGTCCGAGGACGCGCTCATGACCAGGATCGGGCAGGCGATCATGCTGCTCCACGGCGGCGACCGTGAGGAGGCACGCAACCGTTTCGCCGAGCTGTGGGCGCAGATCGGGGAGGACGGTGATCCCCTGCACCGCTGCACCCTCGCCCACTATCTGGCGGACACCCAGGACGACCCCGGCGACGAGCTCGCCTGGGACCTGCGGGCGCTGGCGGCGGCGGAGGCGCTGACGGACGAGCGGCTGGCGCAGCACGACGCCGCTGTGGCCGTGCGCGGCCTGTATCCGTCGCTCCATCTGAATCTCGCCGCGGACTATGTGAAGCTCCAGCGGCCCGAGGCCGCGCGCGTCCATCTGGATCGTGCGCGGGCGGCCTCGGGCGCTCTCGGGGACGACGGTTACGGCGACGGGGTGCGCGCGGCGATCGACCGCCTGGACCGGCGGCTGTCCGAGCAGTGACGCGGGCCCGGAGGGTGGTTCAGACGCCCGTCGCGCCGTCGATGCGCTCCCTGAGCAGATCGGCGTGCCCGTTGTGCCGGGCGTACTCCTCGATCATGTGGACGTAGATCCAGCGCAGACTGAACTGCCGGTCGTGACGCTTCGCGGCGGACACGTCGTCCAGGGACCTCGGCGCGGACAGCTCGCGGGCGTGTGCGATCTCTGCCTGCCACGCGCTGTTCGCGGCCTCCCAGGTGTCGTCGGCGGACAGATGGAACTCCCCGTCGGGGTCGTCCTCGCTGAAGTAGAGCGGTGGGGCGTGCTCCGCCGCGAGGACCACGCGGAACCAGGTCCGCTCGACGTCGGCCATGTGCCGTACCAGCCCGAGCAGGCTGAGCTCCGACGGCGGGGCCGATGCCTGCCTCAGCTGTTCGTCGTCGAGCCCGGCGCACTTCTGGGCGAGGGTCTCGCGGTGGAATTCGAGCCAGCCCTCCAGCGTCTCCCGCTCGCCGGCGGTGGTGGGCGGGTAGGTCCGTTCGGTTGTGGTCATGCCTCACATCCTCGGCGACGCGCGCTCCTTGCCGCCAGACGATTCACGGACGGACCGCACCATGGTGATCGCCGGCCGGGCCACCATGACGGGCCACAGGGCCCTGCGGAGCGGCGCAGCGGCCGGCTCCCGTCCGCAACACCCTCGTCGCGGCCGTCTCCCGGCTCGGACCCGGCCTCGTGCTGCGCGGCTTCGACGGCATCGCCGACCGGCGCCCGCCCCGGCACACGTATGCTGCCGGAACGGCGCGGACGACGACGCCGCGATCACCTGACAGGGAGGCCCACGTGAAGGTCGGCTGCATCGGGCTCGGAGACATCGCGCAGAAGGCCTATCTGCCGGTGCTCACCACCCGGCCGGGCGTCGAGCTGCATCTGCACACCCGGACGACCGCCACGCTGGACCGGGTCGCCGCGGCTCACCACATCCCGGGCGACCGCTGCCACACCACGCTGGACTCGCTGCTCGCCCAGGGGCTGGCCGCCGCCTTCGTGCACGCCCCCACCACCGTCCACCCCGAGCTGGTCACCCGGCTCCTGGAGGCCGGCGTCCCGACGTACGTCGACAAGCCGATCGCCTACGAACTCGCCGACTCACAGCGCCTGGTGGAGCTGTCCGAGCGGACGGGCACCAGCCTCGCAGTCGGCTTCAACCGCCGCTTCGCCCCCGGTTACGCGCAGTGCCTGGAGCATCCGCGCGAGCTGATCCTCATGCGCAAGAACCGGGTCGGACTCCCCGAAGACCCCCGCACCCTCGTCCTCGACGACTTCATCCACGTCGTCGACACCCTGCGCTTCCTGCTCCCCGGTCCGGTCGAGCACACCGATGTACGGGCCCGGGTCCGCGACGGTCTCATGCACCACGTCGTGCTCCAGCTGTCCGGCGACGGATTCACCGCCATCGGCATGATGAACAGGCTGAACGGCTCGACCGAGGAGATCCTCGAAGTGTCCGGACAGGACACCAAGCGGGAGGTCGTCAACCTCGCGGAGGTCATCGACCACAAGGGCCAGCCGAGCGTACGGCGGCGCGGTGACTGGGTACCGGTGGCACGCCAGCGCGGCATCGAAGCGGCCGTGCTCGCCTTCCTCGACGCCGTACGCGCCGACAAGTTCCTCAGCGCCCAGGACGCACTGGCGACCCATGAACTGTGTGAGCGGGTGGTGCGGGAGGCTCTGGAGCAGGCCTCCTGAGGGCGCGCAGCCCCTCGGCCGCGCACAGCACGGCCAGCACCGCCAGCGCGCCGTACACCGCCCAGTCGCCGGACCGTACGTACGGCGTCGTGCCACGGGCGAGCGGGATGTCGTAGACGGCCGCGGTACTCGCGTCCGTACCGAGCCGGCCGCCGACCCGCTCACCCTCCGGCCCGTACACCGCGCTCACACCCGTCAGCGTGGCGTGCACCATCGGCCGGCCCGTCTCCGCCGCCCGCAGCGCCGCCAGCGAGGCGTGCTGCTCGGGCGCCCAGCTGTTCTGGAACGTCGAGGTCGCGGACTGCGCCACGAGAAGCTGGGCGCCGCTCCGGGCGAGCCTCCTGCTCATGTCGGGGAACGCGGACTCGAAGCACACCAGCGGACCCATCCGCAGCCCGGCGCGGTCCTTCCCGCCGGGCAGCACCATGACGACCTGGCGGCTGCCGCGCATCCGGTCCTCGCCCGCCGCCTTGCCCACCGACGTGGCCCAGCCGAGCACGGCACGCGCCGGTACGTACTCGCCGAACGGCACCAGCCGCATCTTGTCGTAGCGGTCCCCGGTCGGACCGTCCGGACCCACGAGGACGCTGCTCTTGAAGATCCCGGGCCGGTCCGAGCGCCGGGCGTCCACGTTGACCAGGACGTCGGCGCCCACCTCACGCGACAGGGCGGCGAGCCGTGCCGCGAGATCCGGCCGCGTGACGAGATCCGCGCCGACGCTGCTCTCGCCCCACACCACGAGGTCCGGCCGCTGCCCGGCCAACTGCCGGGTCAGCTCCTCACCGCGCGCGAAGCGCCGCTCCGCACCGCCGACGCCGTTGATGACTCCGGGCTGTACGACGGCGACCCGGATCACCTGGCCCGCCCGCTCCGGCCGCGGCGACCACAGCCACACCGCACCCGCGGCCACCGCACAGGCGCAGCCGCCCGCGACCGCGGGGACACGCGCCGAGGGCACGGCGAGCAGGACGGTCACCGCCGTGTTCACCGCGACGACCAGCAGGCTCACCAGCCACACCCCGCCCACCGAGGCGAGCCGCAGTGCCGGGGAGACCTGCCACTGGCTCGCGCCGAGCAGCCCCCATGGGCCGCCCAACCCCTCCCAGGACCTGACGAGTTCGACCATCAGCCAGCCCGACGGCACAGCGGCGAGCGCGGCGGTCGCGCGCGCCGCCGACGGCGTTCCGCCCAGCAGCGAACGGACCAGCCACCCCCAGGGTGCCCAGAGCAGCGCGAGCAGCGCCGCCACGACGACGAGGAAGACATGGAGGTTCGGCAGCAGCCAGTGATGCACGGCGATCATGAATCCGGTCCCGCCGAGCCAGCCGTCGAGGGCGGCCCGCCGGCCCGTGGGAGCCGTACGGATCAGCAGCAGCCACGGCACGAGCGCGAGGTAGGCGAACCACCACAGCCCGGGATCGGGGAAGGCGAGCGCGGGCAGCGCACCGGCCGTCACCGCGGCCGCGCCACGCCACCACGGGGACGACGACAGCCTGGTCGGCCACTCCCGCCGGCCCACCGGAATCCGCATGCGGCGCCTCCCCGAGAGCAGTGTCTGTCTCCAGTGTGAAGGAGCCGCGCGGCCCGGGACAGGCGACGTCGATCATTCAGCGGCAGTCGCCAGGAACGCGGCCTGCCGCCATTTCTCCAGCACTGTCACCGAGCGCAGTCGCCAGCCACCGTCCGCACGCGCCAGCGCGAACGCGTACCGTCCGCCGGACACGAAGTCCTCGCCCGACTCCAGCCGCATAGGGTTCACGTAGTCGGCCTGCGCCTCGGCCCGGTCGCCCGGGTACCCGCCGAGGTCCTGAAGATGCACCCGCCGGTTCACGATCAGGTGCTGGCGTACGGGGAACAGCCGCATCGTCTCCGCCAGCCAGCCGGCCACCTCCTCCGCAGGCCCCTCGATGCCGCCGGCGCCGCGGTAGTCGGCGCGTCCGTCAGGGGTGAAGAGGGCCCGGTACCCGGTCCAGTCTGCGTCGTCCACGGCCACCGCGTATCCGGTGATCACTTCATCGATGGCCAGCCGGTCCATCACGGTCGCGAGATCCACGCGCTGCGTCATCGGCCAAGTGTGGGTCAGCGGGCGCGCCACGCCAAGGGTCCACGCAGGGTCAGCGCCGGGAGTGCGAGGCCGGTTCGCCGCGGCGGACCGCGCCGGGGGCGCGGGCCGCCGGATGGTCCGCGTGGGCGGAGGAGCTGAGCTGCCAGGGGACGCTCGTCACCATGACCCCGGGGGTGAACAGCAGCCGGCTCTTCAGCCACAGCGCCGACTGGTTGTGCAGGAAGTTCTCCCACCAGTGGCCCACGACGTACTCGGGGATGAAGACGGCGACCACATCGCGGGGGCTCTCGCGCCGGATGGAACGCACGTACACGAGGACAGAGGCGGTGATCTCCCGATAGGGCGAGTCGAGGACCTTCAGCGGCACCTCGATCCCGTACTCCTCCCACTTCCGCTGCAGTTCCGCCGAGGCAGCCCTGTCGACGGCGACGGTCAGCGCCTCCAGCCGGTCCGGCCGCAGCGCACGCGCGTACGCCAGGGCCCGCAGCGTGGGCTTGTGCAGGGTGGAGACCAGCACGATGCCCAGGACCCTGGAGGGAGGCGCCAGATCGCGGCGCGGGTCGGTGGTCGCCAGTTCGGCCGCCGTGGTGTCGTAGTGCCGGCGGATGGCCCGCATGTTCACCCACAGCACGGCGGCGGCGAGCACCGCCAGCCAGGCACCTTGGGTGAACTTGGTGAGCAGCACGATCACCAGGACCAGGGCCGTGATGAGCGCGCCGGTCGCGTTGATGACCCGGGCGACGCCGTGGCGGCGGCGCAGGACGGGATCGGTCTCCGTGCGCAGCTCCCGGTTCCAGTGCCGGACCATTCCGGTCTGGGAGAGCGTGAAGGAGGTGAACACACCCAGGATGTACAGGTGGATGAGGCTCGTGACGTTCGCCTTGTACGCCCACAGCAGCAGTCCGGCGACGACCGCGAGGGCCAGGATGCCGTTGGAGAAGGCCAGCCGGTCACCGCGGTTGTGCAGCTGGCGGGGCAGGTAGCGGTGCTGGGCGAGGATCGAGGCGAGCAACGGGAAGCCGTTGTATGCGGTGTTGGCGGCGAGGATCAGGACGAGCGCCGTGGCGGCCTGGACGTAGTAGAAGCCGAAGCTGGAGCTGCCGCCGAAGACGGAGGCGGCCAGCTGTGCGATGACGGTGCGCTGCGTGTAGTTCGCGCAGTCGGCCAGGCCCGACAACCGGCAGGGGTCCTCGGCGATGTGCACCTTCGCGATGATCGCGAGCGTCGTCACCCCGACGAACATGGTCACGGCGATGAGGCCCATGGCGGCCATGGTGGTGGCGGCGTTCCGCGACTTCGGCTTGCGGAAGGCCGGTACCCCGTTGGAGATCGCCTCCACTCCGGTCAGCGCCGTACAGCCGCTGGAGAAGGCCCGCAGGACCAGCATCACCAGCGCGAGACCGACGAGGTCGGCGTCCGCGGGGTCGGGCTCGATGCCGTACTGGGCGGTCTCGGCCACCGGGGCGTCCCCGAGCAGATAGCGGAGCAGTCCCGTGCCGCACATGATCAGTACGCCGGCGATGAACAGATACGTCGGTGCGGCGAAGGCCCGGCCGGACTCGCGCACGCCGCGGAGGTTCATCGCGGTCAGCAGGCCCACGAAGACCAGCGCCATCAGCACGCGGTACTCGGCGAGTTCCGGGATCGCCGAGATGATGTTGTCCACCCCGGAGGCCACCGACACCGCGACGGTCATGACGTAGTCGACCAGCAGCGCGGCGGCGACCACGAGACCGGCGGAGGGGCCCAGATTGGTGGACGCGACCTCGTACGAGCCGCCGCCGCTCGGGTAGGCGTGCACCACCTGGCGGTACGAGAGCACGACGACGGTCATCAGGAACACGACCGCGGCCGCGATCCACGGGGTGAAGTGCAGGTAGGCCAGGCCGCCGAGGGTGAGGACCAGGAGGATCTCCTGGGTGGCGTAGGCCACCGAGGAGAGCGGGTCGGAGGCGAAGATCGGCAGCGCCAGCCGTTTGGGAAGCAGGGTCCCGCCCAGTTCCTCGCTGCGCAGCGCGGGGCCGATGACCAGCCGTTTCAGGACCGCCGTCACGTTGAACACGGCGTGAGCGTATGTGGGGGACCCGGCCGGGTCCGGCCCCGCCGCGCCGTTGCGCGCCGGGGCCGGGTGCGTCATGGGCCGGCCGGGGGAACGCCGACCGGAGGTCAGCTCCCGGACTCTCCCGCATGCGGGCTCAGCACGTCCGTGCCGACGAGTGCGAAGATCAGGATGCCGAGCAGGATCCGGTAGATGACGAACGGCATGAAGCTCTTGGTCGAGATGAACTTCATGAACCAGTTCAAATCGAGGTTCTGAGCGGCTCTGACCTGCTGTTTCGACCACTCTTCAAGATTGAATGGGAGAGCAGTGGGAGATGGCACTTTCGAGTGCTCTCCCTCGCCGGCCACGAAGCGCAGCCACCTGGTTTGCAGCGAATCGGCGATCTCCTGCTCCATGGTCAGCCTCGATGCGTCAGTGGTGATCGCTGTTTCTTGAGGCGATCAGTTCAACCCAGTTTGTCCCGAGAGTGTCGGGCGAGGTCGTCGCGTGTCGCTGCGGCTGCGCCGGGTTCCACGGGCCCGGAGACTGCGGGTTCCCTCCGTTCTGGTCTTCGTCGGGTCGGGGTCCGGCTGTCAGACATCCCATGCCGTAGTGGTGTCAAGCTGCGGCTGGGAGAGTTGCGTGGTGTGACCAGGCGGTGGCCTTGTTGCAGAGGGTGCGGGCCTTGAGGCAGCCGTGGAGGATGCCGACGGGGCGGTTGCCGAGCTGGCGAAGGGCGGGGTTGTAGTTCAGGTCCCGGGCTCGTTGCTTGTCGTAGTAGCGGCGGGCGCCGGGCGAGATCGGCAGTGTGCAGAACGCCTGACGTTGCAGGGCGTCCGCGAGGCCGAGCGTGCCGAGTTGGAGCGGCTGCGGCGGGAGATGTCGGAGAAGGACACGCGGATACGCGAGCTGGAGATGGAACGTGATGTCCTCAAGCGATGCATGGTCCTCTGGGCGAAGTAACCGGGACGGACCCGGCCGCCCTGGCCGTGTTCATCTGTAACCAGAGGACCGAGCACCGCATCCCGCACCGGCCGGCCTGCAGAGCTCTCAGGGTGTCGGAGTCCTGGTTCTCAAGTGGCGCGACGAGCCCGCCACTGCGCGTGAGGTCCGGCGCGGACAGATGGCCGACGTGGTCCGGCAGATCTTCGAGGACTCCGGCGGCACCTACGGTTCCCCGAAGGTCGGGCGTCCCCTGGTCCGCGCGGGCTGGAGGGTGTCGGTGAACACCGTCGCCCGTCTGATGGCCGAGATCGGGCTGGCGGGGCGGAAGGTGCGCCGACGGCGCGGGCTGACCCGGCCCGGCAAACGGCCGGCGGCCCCGGACTTCGTGCGGCGGGACTTCACCGCGGGCACTCCATGCGCTGTGCGCCCACTAAGGGCTGTCGCTCAACGACGCGCATGACGCGAGGGCGGACGCCGTGGCCGCCGCACGCGTGGTGCGGCGCATGGGGGAGAAACACCAGCCTGTCGGAGTGATGCCCCTGGAGGACCTGCACGGCCTTCAGGTGGCTGCGGCAGCCGAGCAGTCGCTGTCCTTGCAGGCCTATCTGCGGCGCACGGCGGATCCGGCTGCAGTCGTCGAGCCGGCCTGGCCGCTCATCCCCCGGAAGCGATGACCGTTCCGGTGAGCGCATTCCGGGAGACAGCCTGTCCCTCGGAGAAGATGATCCGACGCCGTGGCCGAGGAGGCCAGGGTGTCAGTTCGGGGCCGGGGAAGCCGCGTCGTCGGCCTTGATGTCGAAGTTGATCTGCTTCCCCTCGACCGAGGTGACCTTGACCGACACGCCCAGCGTGCTGCCGTCGTTTGCCGTGAGAGTGCAGCGGGTGGTGGCGCCGACCTTCCCGGCGAGCTCCTCGGGACAGGTGATGTCCGGCTTCGGCTGGCCCGTGGTGGCCGCGAGCTTTTCGGAGACCGTCGTGGCGAGCTTGTCCGAAGACAGCTTCGGCTCCGAGTTTCCGACGCTGACCGAGCCCGAACAGCCGACGAGCAGCGCGCCGGCGGCCACGGCCGAGAGGCTCCACGTCACTGCGGTCAAGCGGGCTATGGGCATGGGGAGCTCCATTTCGAGTGATCAGGACAGTCGCCGGAAGCATACGTGGCACCGTGCCGCCGGCATGTCGCCGGAGAGTGCCGACGGGCCGCTCAGAGCTTGCCGAAGATCACTCCGCGCCAGGTCCAGCCCGACTTGAGGGTGGTGTTCCGCAGGGGGTCCGTCAGCTGCGCGCTGTCGAAGCTGAAAGACTCGGTCGCTTCGAGGCGGCCGCTCTCCCCCCGCTGGAGGGTGTACCGGCGGGAGACGGTCCTGCCCCCGCCGCGGGCGTACTCCGCCGAAGTCTGGAGCCGCGGAGGATTCCCGACGCGGGTGACCTCCCACTGCTCCTCGACGGCACGCAGCTCGGGGACGTCCTCGGCCAGACGCATCCGGATCCGGATGGCGTGCGTCAGCTGGGACCCGATGAAGAAGGTCTGCCAGGCGGGCTCGGCGATCCGCCACTCCGCCACCAGATCGGCGCCGTGCGCCGCGCCGTCGCTGATGATGAACGGGACATCCGGCCGGTTGAGACCGAGCAGAGCTGTCCGCAACTCCTCGGCCGATCGTGGCGCGACCCCGGCCTCGGGGCGCTTGGTTCCGGTCAGCATGTCGAAGAATCCCATGAGGTCAACCTATGAGGGGTCGGATTGTCGCTGCAAGAAGGGCTGTTCCGGCGGACGCCCTACGAGGTCGCGTCAGTGTCCGGGCGGACCGTGCGCACGAAGTCCCGGAAGTCCTCCACGACGGTGCTGTGCTGGGAGGCGGTCACCGTCAGGATCAGACGGATCACCGCCCGCCTGCTCGGATCGGTGACGTCGAGCATGGACAGGTAGACCTGCGACTGCACGAGGTTGCGGAGCGCGCCCCCGGCGACGGCCGAGACGGCCAGGGTCTGGGTGAGGCCGGGAGCCTCCTCGGAACCGACCTCGCGGCGTTCGGCGATGTCGACCGACGCGGCGGACCTGCGCAGGTTCTCCACCGATTCGTCGGCGATCTCGGGGAGCGTCGCCGCGTCCGAGCGGAACTCGCCGTCGACCGTGATGTTCGCGGTGAATCCCGCATCCGGATGCGGGTGCAGGGCGACGAACGCCGCGCCCGCCGCGCCCACTCCGTCCGGCGGTGTGGCGCGCCAGCCGTCCGGCAGTTCGAACGCGATCGGTACAGGCAGGGTGGTGGTCATCCCGGTTTCTCCTTACGGCGACGGTGTGCTTACGGCAGCGCGTCCGCGGTGGCGGGCGTCAGAACACGCTGCCGATCCCGTCTCCTACCCAACCCGCCGCATCGCCCACGGCCCCGGCCGCGTCGCCCACGGTATCGACGACCTTTCCCGGATCGACGGTGAACTCGAAGCCCACGGCGCCACCGAGGCCGGGCGAAAGGCCCACCTTCGGACCGAAGTGCCATACGCCGTTGGCGTCCTTGCTCGCGTTCAGACTCGCCTCCGCGCCGGGACCCGCCCAGCCCTCGGCCGTGACACCCGCGCCGATTCCACCGATGTCCGCGCCCGCGCCGGCGCTGGCCTTCGCGCCGGCGAAGGCCTCGGCGCCCAGCTGCACGCCGTCCAGACCCGCTTGCGCGTTGACCCCGGCCTCGGCGCCCGCCATGGTCTCCGCCCGACTGTACACGCCGACGGTGCCGACGTCGGCGGTGCCGTTGGCCGAAGCCTCGCCGCCCGCGAAGGCATTGGCCTCGGCCTGGGCGCCCTCATTGGTGATGCCGGCGGCCGCCGAGGCCTTGGCGCCCGCATAGGCTTCGGCTTCTCCGGCCAGCTTGACCGGACCGTTGGTGAGCGTGCCCTCCGCCTTGGCGCGGCCGAGGTCGGCGTGCGCCTCGGCCTCGGCCAGCTTCCCCTTCCCGATGTTCGGACCGCTGGCGTCCGTCCCGACTCCTGGCCCCGAGGCCTCGGAGTCGGTCTCGGAGACCCATCCGTCCTTCTTGCCGGGCTTGGGGTCCGGCTTACCGGCCTTCGCCAGATCGCCCTCGGCCCGGGTGTTGAACCCGCCGATGCCGATACCGTCCAGCGAAACATCGCTCGTCGCGCGGGACAGCGCCCGCTTCACGCTCTGGTCGGCGGCGTCGACGGCCTTGACCGCCTTGGCTATCTCGTCGGTCCAGCCCTGCGCCTTCACCCGGGCGTCGGCCAGCAGGCGAGTGTGGTCGGCGTCGTGCTGGAAGACGTACCGCTCCTGCGTGGAGAGGTTGTCGTAGCCGACGAAGGTCGCCTTCCCGGCGCTGTCGACCTTGTATTCCTTCTTCTCTGCGTCCTCGACCAGGTCCTTGACCGCCTTCTGCAGGCGGGTCAGCTCGGTCTGTGCGTCCGTGAGGAGGCTGGCGATGGCCAGTGCCTCGGTCTTCGCCGCCCCGAACTCGAAGGCGGTGGCCGCGGCGTTGTTCTGCTGGGCGCTGAAGGCCTGGCCCTGCCAGTTCCCGTTGGCCAGCACGCCTTGCACGTTCTGCTCGTAATTGGTCTTCAGCTCACCGAAGCGCTCGCCCATCTTCTTCCACGCCCCGGCCACGTCCGTGAAGGAGGACAGATCGGCCGTCACCACGTCCTGATAGTTCAGCGTCATGGTGGTGCCCGTCACATCCCGTCGAAGCTGCTGGGGAGCCGTATGGAGCTGGCCTGAGTGCCGGTGGCGAGGTCCTGGTTGTGGAGGATGTTCTTCGCGCCCTTGAGCCCGTTGAGCTCATGCTGCAACCGGCCCATCAGTCGGTTCGCCTGCCCCTGCCAAGCGCCCAGCGCGTCGGAGACGCCCTGGTCCGAGGCCCAGCCGGAGAGCCCCTTCAGCCCGGTGTCCTGCTTCAGCAGGGGGCTCGGGGGAGCCGCCGACGGGGCGAGGAAGGGAGTCCGCACGGATCCACCGCCGACCGCCATGCGACCGGCCGCCTGGGTGTCGGGCATCAGATGTTCTTCCATGTACTTCGTCGCGCGTTTCTTGTCGCTCGCCGAGCTTGCGAGCTTCTGCTCGCCGCCTTCTCCGGTTTCCATGGGCAACCCCCTTTGCAATCGCACCTGTTCGGCCTCACAGCCAGGAGGCATAGTACGGAACGATCACCGCTCACCGGAACTGCACCCCCCCAGGTCGTTCAGAAGGGGTATCAGCGGACCTCGGGATCGGCCTCGCGCAGCGAAGCCACCCGGCGGCGGAACTCCGCCGGCGCCTTCGGGTTTGCCGGGGCGTGCTGGGAGACCCACGCGCAGCTCGTCGTCTCGCGGGCTCCGCGCAGGACCGCGACAGCCCTCCCAGGTGTGGACGTCCCAGCCATAGGCCGCGGTGAACGCGTCGTACGACGCCGCGGGCAGGCCGTACCGGTCGCGGGAGATCCGCGTCGAGAACGACGAAGACGACGACCACAACCCGGACACCTGCTGGCAGGGCGGTTTTGACTGCATCCTCGGCAACCCGCCCTGGGAGCGCGCCAAGATCCAGGAGAAGGAGTGCTTCGCCTCCCGCGACGAGACCGTCGCCGACGCGCTGAACGCCCACGAACGCAAGAAGCTCATCGCGGCGCTTCAGCAGAGCGAGGACGCCGTCGACCGCGAGCACTACGACGACTTCCAGGTGGCGCTGCGCGAGGCGGCAGGTACGACGCTGATGCTCCGCAACTCCGGCATCTTCCCGCTCACCGGACGCGGCGACGTCAATGCGTACGCGGTGTTCGCTGAGCGCGCCCGGATGCTGCTCGCGCCGAAGGGCATGTCGGGGCTTGTTCTGCCGACGGGGATCGCGACGGACATGACGACGTCGCGGTTCTTCGGGGATCTGGTGGAGCGGCGGCAGTTGGTGACGGTGTTGGACATGGAGAACGAGGAGAAGGTCTTTCCCGACGTCCACAACCAGTACCGCTTCTGCCTGTTCACCGTTCGTGGACCGGACGGGCGCCATGCTTCCACCTCTCCGCCTGCCTGGTCATCGACGGGAAGGTGGTCGACTTCGCCGAGGAGGAGCGCTTCTCCCGCCGCAAGCACCACAAGGACTCCCGCTCCTGCGCGGCGGCCGCGGCCTACTGCCTGTCCGAGGCCGGCTTCACCCTGGCCGACGCTGACGAGATCGCCATCGCCTTCAACCCGGCCTGGCCTACGCCGAGCGACATCTGCACGGACGCCGAGCTGATCGCCGAACTCCTCGACCCCGCCCTGTTCGGCCACCACCGGCCCCGGCAGGTCACCGTGGTCGAGCACCACCTCGCGCACGCCGCCTCCGCCTTCCAGCCCAGCGGCTTCGACGAGGCCGCCGTCCTGGTGGTCGACGGCTCCGCCGACGGCGTCTCCGCCACCCTCGCCACGGCACCGCCGACGGACTGAAGGTCCTGCGCCAGTTCCCGTTCAGCCAGTCGCTGGGCTGGTTCTACGAGACCGTCGCCGAACACCTCGGACTCGGCAACTGGATCAGCTCCGGCAAGCTCATGGGCCTGGCCGGCTACGGCAACCCCGACCGCTACACCCTCGACTTCCTCACCGCCCGCGCCGGCGGCTCGTCGAGAAGGGGCTGAGCGACGTCATCGTGACGGCCGCAGTGGCACTTGCCACCATCAGCCCGGACCCGGAGAAGGCGCTCGCCGGCCGTGTCCAGGGCCTGCTGGCGCGCCTCAGCCTCGACTGACCCGCGCCGGCCGCCACGCGGAAGGGCCCGCACAGCTGCTGCTGTGCGGGCCCTTCCGCGTCATCCCCTGCTTTGCGGACGCACACGTCCTAGTGGGGCGTATCCCGCCTCCCCGGTGGGAGATGAGTTGGGAGACAAGTGGGAGATGATCATGGCGTGGTGCTGCAATCAGGAGCTAGGAAATGCTAGGTAGCGCTACCTGTGTGGCTCGGTTTCAGCCGCCGGATTCGCCCGCGTGCGGGCTCAGCACACCGGCTCCCACCAGCACGAACAGCAGGATGCCGAGCAGGATCCGGTAGATGACGAACGGCATGAAGCTCTTGGTCGAGATGAACTTCATGAACCAGGCGATGACCGCGTAACCGACGCCGAACGCGATGACTGTCGCGAACGCGGTCGGGCCCCACGACACATGGCCGCCCTCACTCGCGTCCTTGAGCTCGAAGAGCCCCGAGGCGAGCACGGCCGGGATCGCCAGCAGGAACGAGTAACGGGCCGCCGCCTCACGGGTGTAGCCCATCAGGAGACCGCCGCTGATGGTGGCTCCTGAGCGCGAGACGCCGGGGATCAGTGCCATCGCCTGGCAGACGCCGTAGATCAGACCGTCCTTGATGCTCAGGTCCTTCAGGGACTTGCGCTCCCGGACCACGCGGTGCTTCCCGCCGATCTCGTCGCGGGCGGCGAGACGGTCGGCGACGCCGAGGACGATGCCCATGACGATGAGCATGGTGGCGGTCAGCCGCAGGTCACGGAACGGGCCCTCGATCTGGTCCTTGAGCGTCACCCCGAGCACGCCGATCGGAATGGAGCCGACGATGACCAGCCAGCCCATCTGCGCGTCGTGGTCACCGCGCATCGCCTTGTTCGTCAGCGAGCGGAACCAGGCGGAGACGATGCGCGCGATGTCCTTGCGGAAGTAGATCAGCACGGCCGCCTCGGTGCCGATCTGGGTGATCGCGGTGAAGGCGGCACCGGGGTCGTGCCACCCCGCGAACGCCGCCGTGAGACGCAGATGCGCGCTGGAGGAGATGGGCAGGAACTCCGTCAGCCCCTGGACGAGCCCGAGGATGAATGATTCGAACCACGACATGAAAGCTAAGCCATCCAAGTGCTGGTCAGGTCGGAACGTCGGAAGGTACGGGACGGGCCGCGATCATGCGCCCACCGCGTGGCAGCGTAGCGCCCGCCGGTGTCCGGCCGTCCGGCGGGCTGCTCGTACGGGAACTCCGCGCTCCCGGCGCGCGAAAGGCCGGGTCGCGTTCCCGGCCTCAGGACCGGGAACGCGCACTCAGGACCGGGGACGCGCTCTAACGAAGCGGGGACGGCGGCGGGCCGCCGACCAGGCCCTGGTGGGCCGCCTGGAGTCCGGCCTGGAACCGCGTCCGGGCGCCGAGAAGGTCCATGATCCTGCGCATACGGCGCTCCACCGTGCGCTGCGCGACACCGAGACGGCGGGCGATGGCCTGATCGGTGAGGCCCGAGGCGGACAGGGCGAGGAGCCGTTCGTCCTCGGCGGACAAAGGATGCTCCGGGGGCGTCCGTCGGTCGGCCGGCCACAGCGGTACCGCTCGCCGCCACAGCATCTCGAACAGCACCACGAGTGCGTCGAGCAGCGCGGAGCGCTGCAGCACCATCACCTCGCGCTCGGTCGGCAGCACGAACGGCACGAGGGCGGTCCGCCGGTCGGCGATCACCAGCTTGAGCGGCACCTCGTCGACGACCCTGCTGTCCTCGCCCAGCAGCGCCAGCTCCCGGCACAGGCCGAGCTGTCCGGGCGAATCCAGCGAGCTGTGGTCGTAGATGGTGCGGTAGCGCACCCCGCGGCGCATGAGCTCTCCCTGTACGGAGATCTGCCGTTCGGCAGGCTGGGCGACATAGGGGGGCCGGTCGAGGATGAGCACCTCGTCCTTGGTGGACTGCTGGGTCTGGAAGAAGCGTTGAGCGATCGCGTCCCGTCCGGTCAGCACCTGGACCGACGGGCCCGTGCCGACGCGCTGTCCGTTGCGGAACTCCTCGGCGAGCGGGGCCGCCGCAAGCCGTGCGCGCTCGATCTCCTCCTGCCGCTGCAGGGCCAGCACCTCGGTCACGACGTCGGGGGGCGCCGGGGCGAAGCGCACCGGACGGCTGGGGACGCGGGTGAGCATGCCCCGCTTCTCGAGCGATCGCGCCCTGCGCCGGACCCGGGCGGCGTCCCAGCCGGTGGCCGCGGCGAGTTCGGCGACGGTCGCGCCGGGGCGGGCGAGCAGGAACCGGTAGAGGCGTTCGTCGGCGGCGGGCACGCCCAGCGCGGCCAGCCGGTGCTCCGTGCCGCCGCCCGGCGGATCCGCCGCCCCGGTCTGCCGCCCGCCACCCATGGTCCGCCCTTCCCGCGCGCTTCGTCGGGACACCGGCCCGACGTTAGGCGGACGGCGGTCAG
Source organism: Streptomyces sp. NPDC091376 (assembly GCF_044757085.1). Lineage (NCBI taxonomy): Bacteria > Bacillati > Actinomycetota > Actinomycetes > Kitasatosporales > Streptomycetaceae > Streptomyces > Streptomyces sp. NPDC091376. Next base: position 61,271 of record NZ_JBIVUF010000021.1, read on the forward strand.
TGGTCCAGACCCCTGGAGTCAGCCCACGGTCTCCGCGGCCGGGCCGGACACCGTCCAGCCCGGCGCGTGCACATGCGGCGTCAGGGTGTCCGGGGTGGCCTCCGCGCCGCAGGCCGTACAGACGACCACCGGCCGCAGCTCCTCGCCGCACGAGTGCTCCAGCACCGTCGGCGGGTGCCCGGGCAGATGCCGGTCGCCCCAGGCCATCAGCGTCACCAGGACCGGGTACAGCTCGCGGCCGGCCTCCGTCGGGACGTACTCGAAGCGCTGGGGACGCTCGCTGTAGGGGACCTTCTCCAGCACTCCCGCCTCGACGAGGCGGCGCAGCCGGGCGGTGAGGATGTCGCGCGGTGCGCCGGTGTTGCGGGCGATCCGGTCGAAGCGGCGGACGCCGAGGAAGACCTCGCGAAGAACGAGCAGGGCGTACTTCTCTCCGACGAGAGCGAGGGTGCCGGCGATGGAGCACGGCCGGGAGGTCTTCATGGCTCCAGCTTAGGAGCGGAGGGTTGGAATTCCCAACCCAGTGGCCCGCCGGTCGACGGGCAGCGGGTCACACCGAGCGCAGCCGGTGCCGTTTGCGCCAGGCGACGAGCGCTCCGGCCAGGGTCGACGCGACGATGAAGCCCGCGGCGATCAGGAAGACGGGTGACGTGGGCGAAGCCGCGCTGCTGCCCGCCACCACGTAGGCCGCGGTGTTCGGGACGGACCCGATGCCGGTCGCCAGGAGGAAGGGCAGGTAGCCCATCCGTGACACGGCGGCGCAGTAGTTGCTGGCGGCGAACGGGATACCGGGGAGCAGCCTCAGGACCAGCACCGATCGGAAACCGTGCCGGCTCAGCTGGCCGTCCGCCGCCGTGAGCCAGCGTCCCCTCAGCAGTGGCCTCAGGGCGTCCTGACCGAGGAGCCGCCCGAGGGTGAACGAGATGCCCGCGCCCAGCACGGTGCCCGCGATCGCCGCCGCCAGACCGGCCTGCGAGCCGAACAGCGCACCGGCCGCCAGATTCAGCAGCGGGCGTGGCACGAACGCAGCCGTGCACAGCCCGTACGCGGCGGCGAAGAGAGCCACCGCCGCCCCGCCGCTCACCTGCGGCGGCCAGCCCGTCGCCAGCAGCTGCTGTGGTTCGTACGCCACGACCGCGGATGCCGCGCACGCCAGCAGCAGCACCAGCAGCGCAAGCCGTGACCAGGGTGAGAGGAGGACGCGGCCGCAGCGGAGGGCGAGGCCGTCGCGCGGCCCGGGGACGGGGTCGAGCATCCGGGGAGACTAACCGACGCGGTCGTATGATCGCCGTAATGTGTGGCGCATGACCCTCCCCGTACCGCGCAGCGCACTCGCCGACACGGTGCTCGAACGGCTCACTGTCACGTACACCGGTGCGGCCGACCCGGTCCGGGCCCGCGAGGCCGCCGCCTACATGAAGGACATCGCACCCTTCCTCGGCATCCGCACCCCCGAACGGCGTCGCCTGTCCCGTACGGTTCTCGACGGCACCCCGAGGCCCGCCGAGGCCGACTGCGCGGCGATAGCCCTGCGCTGCTGGGAGCTGCCCGAGCGCGAGTACCACTACTTCGCCGTCGACTATCTGCGGCGCCACGCCGGACGCTGCTCCTCGGGCTTCCTCCCGGTCGCCCGCCACCTGATCGCCACGGTCTCGTGGTGGGACACGGTGGACATGCTCGCCGCCCACGTCGTCGGTCCGCTCGTCGCCGCCGACGCGGAACTCGTCGCCGCGATGGACGAGTGGATCGAGGACGACAACCTCTGGGTCGCCCGCACGGCCCTGCTCCACCAGCTCGGTTACAAGCAGGCGACGGACGCGGAACGGCTCTTCCGGTACTGCCTGCGCCAGTCCGGGCACTGCGACTTCTTCATCCGCAAGGCGATCGGCTGGAGCCTGCGCGAATACGCCAAGACCGACCCGGACGCCGTACGGGACTTCGTCGCCACGTCCCGTGACCGGCTCGCGCCGCTCTCGGTGCGCGAAGCTCTCAAGAACCTGTGACGCCGGCCGGGAACCGGTGATCAGCGCCGGTGACCGGTAACTCCCGCCCGGGGGAAAACCATTCGACGGCCGCCCGCACGGTCGGCGATCATCGACGCATGTTCCGGTACGCCTTCCCCGCAGCGCCGTCCGCAGTCGCGGACGCGCCGAAGGCTGCCTTCCTCCTCGCAGCAGCAGCAGCAGCAGCAGCCGTCGCGGCAGTCGCCGCTGCTGTCTTCGCAGCCGCAGCGGCCACAGCGGCGCCCCTCGACGGCGCCCGAAGCTGACCCTTCCCGGAATGTCCGGCGGACCCCGCAGGGGGAGGGTCGGTCCGGCCAAGGGGTCCCCCTCCGCAGGGAGTTCACTCTTCGAGTTCCGGGAAGGAACTGCGACAGCCATGCCCAAGACGGCATACGTGCGCACCAAGCCGCACCTCAACATCGGCACCATGGGCCACGTCGACCACGGCAAGACCACGCTGACCGCCGCCATCACCAAGGTCCTCAGCGAGCGCGGGACCGGCACCTTCGTTCCGTTCGACCGGATCGACCGGGCGCCGGAGGAGGCCGCCCGGGGCATCACGATCAACATCGCGCACGTCGAGTACGAGACCGACACCCGGCACTACGCGCACGTCGACATGCCCGGCCACGCCGACTACGTGAAGAACATGGTCACCGGCGCCGCCCAGCTCGACGGCGCGATCCTCGTCGTCTCGGCGCTCGACGGGGTCATGCCGCAGACCGCCGAGCACGTCCTGCTGGCCCGTCAGGTCGGCGTCGACCACATCGTCGTCGCGCTCAACAAGGCCGACGCGGGCGACCCCGAGCTGACCGACCTGGTCGAGCTCGAGGTGCGCGAGCTGCTCACGGCGCACGGCTACGGCGGCGACGCGGTGCCGGTCGTCAGGGTCTCGGGGCTCAAGGCCCTGGAGGGTGACCCGCGCTGGACGGCCGCCGTGGAGGCGCTGCTCGACGCCGTCGACACCTATGTGCCGATGCCGGTCCGCTACACGGACGCGCCGTTCCTGCTCCCGGTGGAGAACGTGCTCACCATCACCGGGCGCGGCACGGTCGTCACGGGCGCCGTCGAGCGCGGCACCGTGCGCGTCGGCGACCAGGTGGAGGTGCTCGGGGCGGACGTCACCACCGTCGTCACCGGCCTGGAGACCTTCGGCAAGCCGATGGAGTCCGCCGAGGCCGGCGACAACGTGGCGCTGCTGCTGCGCGGTGTGCCGCGTGACGCGGTGCGGCGCGGCCATGTGGTCACGGCGCCCGGCAGCGTCACGCCCAGCCGCCGTTTCACCGCCCAGGTGTACGTCCTGTCCGGCCGTGAGGGCGGCCGTACGACGCCGATCGGCACGGGCTACCGGCCGCAGTTCTACATCCGCACCGCGGATGTGGTCGGGGACGTCGACCTCGGCGAGGCGGGGGTCGCGCGTCCCGGCGACACGGTCACCATGACCGTCGAGCTCGGCCGCGACACTCCGCTGGAGCCCGGGCTGGGCTTCGCGATCCGCGAGGGCGGCCGCACGGTGGGCGCGGGCACCGTCACCGAGCTGGCCTGAGCCGAGGGCCCGCTTCCCGCCGTCCGCGGGGGAGCGGGCCCGCCCCGTACACGTCACACTGCTGCCATGGCGGACACTGACGCGCACGAGGACGTGGTGAGGGACGAGCCGACGAAGAGCCGTCGGACGGCACTGGTACTCGGCGGTGGCGGGCTCGCCGGGATCGGCTGGGAGGTCGGCATCCTGCACGGCCTCGCCGAGGCCGGCGCCGACCCGACCGGCGCCGATCTGATCGTCGGGACCTCGGCGGGCTCGGTCGTCGGAGCCCAGCTCACCTCCGGCCTGCTCACCCTTCCGGAGCTGTATGAGCGTCAGCTCGCCGATCCGGAGGGTGAGGTGCCCGCAGGCATGGGCCCCACCGTCCTCGCCCGCTACCTCTGGGGGGTGCTGCGCTCGCGCGACGCCGAGGCGTACGGCGCGCGCATGGGGCGGCTCGCGCTGTCCACCCGTACCGAGCCGGAGGAGGTACGGCGGGCCGTCTTCGCCGCCCGGCTGCTCACGCACGACTGGCCGCGGGCGCGGCGGCTCGTCGTCACCGCGGTGGACGCCCTGACCGGGGAGTTCCGGGCCTTCGACGAGGCGAGCGGTGTACCGCTGCTCGACGCGGTCGGCGCGAGTTGCGCCGTGCCCGGCGTATGGCCGCCCGTCACCATCGGCGGGCGGCGTTTCATCGACGGCGGAGTGCGCTCGTCCACGAACGCGGACCTCGCGGTCGGCTACGGCACGGTCGTCATCGTCGCGCCGATCTCGGTCGGCGGCGGGCCCGTACCCTCGGCGCGCGTGCAGGCGGCCAGGCTCACCGCGGCGGGGGCGCACGTGGTCCTGATCACCCCGGACCGGGCGGCCCGCCGGGCGTTCGGGCGCAATGTGCTGGATCCTTCGCGCCGGGCACCGTCCGCCCGGGCGGGCCGTGCCCAGGCGGTGGCGCACGCCCAGGCCGTACGGGCGATCCTGCCGGGCTGACCCCGACCATCCGGCGTCCGGGCCGTGGCGGCGCAGGCGCGGAACCCCGGTGTTCGAGAGCTGGCCCCGGCGTTCGAAAGCGGTCGCACCCTGGGCGCACAATGGCCGGGTGGACGAGCCCCTTCCCGTCATCCGCGCCGTCGACCACGGCACCGCCAAGCTCATGCCCGACATCGACCGGGCGCGCGCCTGGCTGCTGACCGTGGACGGGGCGCCGCAGTCGTACGTCGACCTCGACGATCCGACGCACCTCGAATTCGAGTACGCGCGACGCCTCGCGCACGTCCTGGACTGCGTGGGCGACGAGAGCGCGCCGCTGGACGTACTGCACCTCGGCGGCGGGGCGCTGACCCTGCCCAGATACCTCGCGGTCACCCGTCCGGGCTCACGGCAGGACGTGGTCGAGGCCGACCGCGGTCTGCTGGCGCTCGTCACCGAGCGGCTGCCGCTGCCGTCCGGTCCGGGAATCTCCGTGCACGGGGCCGACGCGCGGCAGTGGCTGGAGCAGGCTCCGGCGGACTGCGCGGACGTGGTGATCGCCGATGTGTTCGGCGGCTCGCGGGTGCCCGCGCATCTCACCTCCCGCGAGTACGCCCGGTCCGTGAACCGCGTCCTGCGCTCCGGCGGGATCTACGCGGCGAACCTCGCCGACGGTGCGCCCTTCGCCTTCCTCCGCTCCCAACTGGCCACGTTCGCCACCGTGTTCCCTGAGCTGGCGCTCATCGCCGAACCCGGAGTGCTGCGCGGCCGCCGCTTCGGCAACGCCGTACTGCTGGCTTCGCACACCGGCATCGACACCCCCGCCCTCGCCCGCCGTACCGCGTCCGACGCGTTTCCGGCCCGCGTCGAGCACGGCGAGGCCCTGCGCCGATTCATCGGTGACGCCACGGCCGTACGGGACGAGAACGCGGTCGCCTCACCGCAACCGCCGGACGGGGCCTTCAGCATCGGCTGAGGTGCCTGCCGCGCCACCGGTGGGGCCAACGCTCACGCCTCGTGCGTCCGGCCGCGGAAGCGCCGGTGCAGCTCGCGTACCTGCTCGGCGAGAGCGGGGACCGGCCCCTCCACGGGCAGGCCCGGGACGACCTCACCGACCGGCAGCGTCCGCACGGGGGACGGCGGAACGCCCAGCTCGCCGAGCCAGGCCGTCGTCTGCTCGGAGGAGCTCACGTACACGATGCGCCCCAGCCCGACCCAGCCGTGCGCCGCCGCACACATCGCACAGTGCTCGCCCGAGGTGAACACCGTGGCCGCCGCCCGGGCTTCCGGGGTCATGTTCTCGGCAGCCCAGCGGGCCAGCGCGAACTCCGGATGGCGCGTCGGGTCGCCCGTCGTCACCTCCCGGTTGCGGTCCTCGGCGAGCACGCTGCCGTCCGCCGCGACCAGCACGGAACCGAAGGGATGATCACCTGCTTCCACCGCCTCGGCGGCGAGCTCGACACAGCGGCGCAGATGCCGCAGCTCGGCCTCGGTGCGTTCGTCGTGCGTCACGGTCACTCCGTTCGTCGGCCGGACGCCCGCTAGAGCGATTCCCGGGTGTGGAGGTCGGTCCCGGTCGCCGTCGCGGAGCCGGTCCCGGCCACGGTCGCGGCAGCCGCGGTGGGCGCCGTGAGGTGACCGGCTATCCGCTTCGTGCGTCGCGTCAGGTTCCGTACGTCCGGGACCAGCAGCACCAGCGCCGTCACGACCACGATGAGCGCCGCACAACCCCACAGTGCGCTCTGGCGGCCGAACACGCTCTCCGCGGGGCCGGCCAGGGCGGTCGAGAGCGGGAGCATCGCCGTCGACCCGAACCAGTCGTACGCGGAGACCCGGGACAGCTTCTCCTCGGGGATCTCCTGGTGCAGCGTGGTCATCCAGGCGACGCCGAACACCTCGATGGCGACACCGCTCACGAACATGACCACCATCAGCGCGCCGATCGACACCGGCACGGCGAGCGCCGCCGAGGGGAGTGCCAGCGGGAACACGCACAGCGTGCCGGCGAGCAGCATGCGCCGCGGCTTCCACCGCATCATCAGCAGCGCGCCGCCCAGCGTGCCCGCTCCGAACGCCGCCAGCGCGAGTCCCCAGGGCCGTGCCCCGCCCAGCGACTCCTCGGCGACCAGCGGCCCGTACACCGCGTCGGCCGCACCGACGACCGCGACCACGACCGAGAACTGCGCCACGATCGACCACAGCCAGGGACGGCTGATGACCTCCTGCCAGCCGTCGCGCAGATCGGCCAGGAGTCCGCCGCCGGGCTTCCTCGCCGGTATGTGGCCGACGTCGAGGAACGCGCGGAGCGCACCCGCGACCGCGAAGGCGGCGGCGTCGATGGCCAGCACCCACCCCGGCCCGACCGCGGCGATCATCGCGCCGCCGAGCGCCGCGCCGCCGATCCCCGCTCCGTGCATCGCCATCCGGAAGAGCGCGAACGCCTTGCTCGCCTGCTCGCCGGTGACGCTCGACATCAGCATGCCCTCGGCGGCCGGGTTGAAGAACGCCTGCCCGGTGCCGCAGAGCGCGGTGAGCAGCATCATCTGCCACAGCTGCGGTTCCCCGGCCAGCACCAGTACGGCGAAGGCCGCCTGCGACACGCAGTTGAGCGCGTTGGCGGCCACCATCACCCGGTGTCGCGGCAACCTGTCCGCGATCGCGCCGCCGATCAGCAGGAAGAGGACGAGCGGCAGGGTGCGGGCCGCGGCGACCAGGCCCACGTCGCCGCCGTCGCCACCCGACTCCAGCACGGCGAACGCCGCCGCGATCAGCGCACCGTGGGTTCCCAGATTGGTGACGATCGCGGCGGCGGTCAGCAGTGAGTAGTTGCGGCCGGCCCATTCGGGGCGGCGGTGGAGGAGCGGCGTACGAGAAGTCACCCGGGGACTATCGCTGGCGCCGCCCCTCCTTGCCAAACCGGATTCAGGACGCCGGGGCGTCGGCCAGCCGCACGGTGCCGAGGATCTTCTGAATCGTCGCGTCCGGGATCTCGCCCGCGACGCCCTTGTTGGCGTAGAGCACCCAGGAGGCGAAGTTGCCTTTGGTGTTCTTGAAGGAGAAGGCGATCGACTTGCCGTCGGTGTCGCACTTGTCCTTCTTCTGGACTCCGACGGCGGTGGCCGTCGCGACATGGCCGCTCAGCCCCGACTTCGTCGTGTAGGGCTGCGCCTTGGTGACCTTGACCGTGCCCTTGGGCTCGGTCTGCGCGTAGGCGGCCCAGGACCAGTTGCCCGCCTCGTTGTAAGCCGCCTCGGCCGTGTCCTTGGCGCCCTGGCCGCCCTTGGTCCCGGTCGCGCCCAGACCCGAGTCCTCGGCCTTGCCGTCCAGGTCGGAGTCGACCGAGCACCACTTGCTCTTGAAGTAGGCCGGGGCGGTCATCATGACCGCGGGCGAACCGTCGCCCTTCTTCTCGTCCTCGAACCCGGTGGCGACGCCGGCGCTCGCCACCTCCCAGTCCGCGGGCACGTCGAACTGCGTGCCGTGCTTGGGGTTGGTGACGACCTTCCAGCCCGCGATCGTCGGCTTGGCCCCGTTGGAGCCGTCGCGCGGGTTGTCGGTGGGGGACGGGGCCTCGGCCGGCTCCGTCGGCGACGTCGACGGCTTCTTGTGGTCCGCGACGTCCTTGCCCTTGTCGTCGTCCTTCAGCACGACGGCGCCCGTGATGAGGGCCGCGGCGACGACGGCGGTGGCGGCGATGATCGCGACGAGGACCGTCTTCTTCTTGTCCTGGGACGGGCCGGGCCCGCCCGGGTGCGGCGGACCGGGAGTGGCGTACTGCGGCACGGTCGGCTGCTGGTAAGGGTTCGGCTGCTGGGGACCCTGCTGCGGATACCCGGGCTGCTGCGGATAGCCGGGCTGTTGCTGGTGTCCCGGCTGCTGGTATCCCGGCTGCTGGTAGGGATTCGGCTGCTGGTATCCCGGCTGCGTGTACGGGTTCTGGTCCTGCGGGTTCTGCTCGCCCCCGGGCGGCTGCTGTCCTGGCCACATGGCCAGTAACCATAGAGGTGCGGGGTGTTCGGTGGCACGCCCGCCCCCGTGAGGGGATGGCGAAGTTCCGCTACTCGTGGGTAACATCCCGTGTCATGAGTGCAGACCAGAAGTCCGTCGGCGAGCTGCTCGCCGCCACGGTCCCCATGGCCAGGACCCTCAACCTGGAGTTCCTGGAGACCACGGCCGAGCGCGCCGTGGTGCGTATGCCGGACCAGCCCGACTACCACAACCACGTCGGCGGACCGCACGCCGGCGCGATGTTCACCCTCGCCGAGTCCGCCAGTGGCGCGATCGTGCTCGCCGCCTTCGGCGACCAGCTGTCCCGCGCCGTGCCGCTCGCGGTCCGGGCGGAGATCGGCTACAAGAAGCTCGCGATGGGCGTGGTCACCGCGACCGCGACCCTCGGCCGCCCCGCCGCAGACGTCGTCGCGGAGCTGGACGCCGGCGGGCGCCCCGAGTTCCCGGTCACCGTCGCGATCACCCGTGACGCGGACGGAGCGGTGACCGGCGAGATGACCGTCGTCTGGACCCTGCGTCCGAACAGCTGACATCCACGACATGTGAGACACCGTGAGAGTGCCCCTCGCGTCCGGCTCCGGAGGCGAGGGGCACTGTTGCCTCCGAGGTAGGCTGCCCGGCGTGCGCCGCAGGCAGCGCGCCGGGCGGCCCAGCCCGATCACACACGGGCACGGCCGCGCCCACCGACCACGGGCCAGGGCCGCCGACAACGGGAGGATCCAGCGTTGCACGTCCAGGAGTGGCTCGAGACCGTGCCGGCCATGGCCGTCTACGTCCTGGTGGGGGTGGTCATCGGGCTGGAGAGCCTCGGGATCCCGCTGCCGGGCGAGATCGTCCTCGTCAGCTCCGCGCTTCTTGCCTCCCAGCACGGCGACATCAACCCCTGGGTGCTCGGCGCCTGTGCCACAGCCGGCGCGATCATCGGCGACTCGATCGGATACGCCATCGGGCGCAGGGGCGGCCGGCCGCTGCTGACCTGGTGCGGCGGGAAGTTCCCCAAGCACTTCAGCGCGGCCAACATCGCGCTCGCCGAGCGGTCCTTCCAGAAGTGGGGCATGTGGGCCGTGTTCTTCGGCCGCTTCGTGGCGCTGCTGCGGATCTTCGCCGGTCCGCTGGCGGGCGTACTGCGCATGCCGTACTGGAAGTTCCTCATCGCCAACGTCTTCGGCGGCATCCTGTGGGCAGGCGGTACGACCGCCGTCATCTACTCGGTCGGTGTCGTCGCCGAGGCCTGGCTCAAGCGCTTCTCCTGGCTGGGGCTCGTCCTGGCCGTGCTCATCGGCGTCACGTCGATGCTCGTCCTGAAGAACCGGGCCAAGAAGGCCGCCGAGCGTGCGCAGTGCGAGCCCGGCGCCGAGACGCCCGCCCCCGCGGACGTCTCCGCCGAGGCATCGCCTACGGTGCAGGTCGGCGCGGCCCAGAAGTAGGACGCGGCCCGGAAACAGGGACGAGGAGAAGACGATGGCGGAGCGCGAGCGGGCACTGATCTCAGGAGTGGGCGGGAAGGAGCCGCACATCGCTCCGGAGGCGTTCACCGCGCCCACGTCCGTCGTGATCGGCGAGGTCACCATGGAGGCCGGTGCGAGCGTCTGGTACCACACCGTGCTGCGCGCCGACTGCGGTCCGATCGTCCTCGGCGCCGACAGCAACATCCAGGACAACTGCACCGTGCACGTCGACCCCGGATTCCCCGTGACCGTCGGCGAGCGCGTCTCCGTCGGCCACAACGCCGTCCTTCACGGCTGCACCGTCGAGGACGACGTGCTCGTCGGCATGGGGGCGACCGTCCTCAACGGCGCCCACATCGGCGCCGGTTCGCTCGTGGCGGCGCAGGCCCTCGTCCCGCAGGGCATGCGGGTGCCGCCGGGCTCCCTGGTCGCCGGTGTCCCCGCCAAGATCAGGCGCGAGCTGACCGACGAGGAGCGCGAGGGCATCAAGCTCAACGCCGCGATGTACCTGGAGCTGGCGAAGAACCACCGGGCCGCGGTCGAGGGCTGACCGCCCGATCCGTGGATGACCTCCGGTGCCGCGGGTAGTCGCAGCGCGTGGAGGAACGCAGGCCGACCCGGAAGGCTCAGCCATGACCACCCCGAACGAACCAGCACCTGACGGGCCCGCGCCGGTACCGAGCGGCCCCGATCCCGTGCCGCGTGACCCGCAGCCGCCCGGGCCGGAGCCCGCGCGGCCCCCGGATCCGGAGCCGGAGCCGGGCACCCGTCCGCTGCCCGAGCCGCCCGACTGACGGCCACCCGTCTGACCGTGTGCGCTTCGTCACCGATTGCAGACGCTGGGTGATCGGCGCAAGGTGGATACGCCAGTCCACCCCCCCACACTGAAGGGACCACCGTCATGGGCAAGGCAAAGGCCAAGGCGAAGCAGGCCAAGGGCAAGATGAAGGAAACCGCCGGCAAGGCCATGGGCGACCGTGAGATGCAGGCGGAGGGCCGTGGCGAGCAGATGGCGGGCAAGGCCCGGGAGGCCACGCAGGAAGCCGCCGAGCGGATGAAGCGGCCCCAGCGGTAAGTCGCCTGTGCGTCTGCTCGCAGACGCCGCTCGTGACCCGGGCGGCCGCACCCGCACTCCGCGCGGTGCGGCCGCCCCGGCACGTCCCGCCGGTGTCATCGCACCCGCTCCCGCCCGGCCGACGACACCTCACGCGCTGCCGCATCGCCTGGCGTCACGTCACCCGCTGTCGCCTGCCTGGCGTCGTCTCACCCGCTGCCGCCTGCCTGGTGTCGGCTCACGCGCTGCCGCACCGCCGGGCGTCACGCCACCAGCTGCCGCTCGACGGCGGTGTCACCATCACGCGCTGCCGCACCGCCGGGGCGTTACGTCACCCGCCGTCGCCCGCCCGGTGTCACCTCACGAGCTGCCGCCCGCCTGGCGTCGTCTCACCCGCTATCGCCTGCCCGGCGTCACGTCACCCGCTGCCGCCCGCCTGGCGTCGTCTCACCCGCTATCGCCTGCCCGGCGTCACGTCACCCGCTATCGCCTGCCCGGCGTCGTCTCGCCCGCTGCCGCCCGCCTGGCGTCGTCCATCCCGCTGCCACCCCGCCGTACGCTCCCGCGGATCCGGCGCTTCAGGTCGTCGAACCACTGGCTGCCCTTGGGCCGCTCCGTGGCGTGCCGGTCGAGTTCCTCGATCAGCCGTTCGGAGCGCTTCTCGACGTCCAGTTCGTCCAGGATGCGGTCCGCCTCCGCCAGCAGTGCGCCATGGAGCTGCCAGTGCTCCGTGTTCTCGCGCACGCCGGCCAGCAGCAGCGCGGCGACCCGGTTGCGGCTGGCGCGGCCGGCGGCCAGCTCGCGTGACAGCCGGGCCTCCGCCTCCGCGCCGTTCGCCGAGGCCTGGGCGGTGATCAGCTCGGCGAAGGCCCCGATCGCGTCGGACAGATGCCCGAACAGCTCCTGCAGCCCGGCGGTCACAGGAGGCGGGAACAGAGTCCCTGCCGACCGGGTCTTGGCGAGGTCGGTGAGCGTACGGCAGGACACCCGCAGGATCACCGCACAGATCTCCAGCGCGTCCAGCCCCGTACGCAGCACGAGCCGCGACAGCAACGGCTCCTTGACCCGGGGATTCAACCGCAGGCTGTCCTCCGCCTGGCGCAGCGCCGCGTCCACCTCGACGATGTCATGGTCGAGACGCCGCGCCTCGTGCAGCCGGGCCGCGGCCTGCGCCACCGTAGTGTGGTCGCCCAGCTCGTCGGCGATGTGCGCCAACAGCCCCCGCATCCGGGAGGCGAGGTCCGTGATCGCCGCACTCGCGTCGCCCACCCATACGGGCGGAACGAAGAGGATGTTGAACAACAGGCCCACCACGGCGCCGATCAACGTCTCCAGAATGCGGTCCCAAGCCGTCGCCGTCACCTGGGTCACGCCCAGGACGAGCATGGCGCTGATGGCCACTTCGGGCACGAACTCGCCGACCTTCACGAACCGGCCGATCACCAGCGACGCGAGGATCACCAGCCCGAGACTCCACCAGCTGAGACCCACCAGGGCGCTGAAGCCGATCGCGATCAGCACGCCCGCCACGACGGAGTTCACCCGCCGGATGCCGGTGGTCAGCGTCGAGTAGAGGGTGACCTGGACGACGAGGAGCGCGGTCAGCGGTGCGGTGAGCGGCGCTGGCTCGCTGCTCAGCTGGAGGGCCACGACGTAGGAGATCACCGCGGCCGCGGTGGAACGCACCGTCTGGACGACGGCCGGTTCCCGGTGGCGTCGTACGAGATCGCGGAGTGGTTCGCTGGCTTCTGCCACCCTCTGCCCTTCCCTCGTCGCGCGTGTGCCGGTCTCCCACCCCAGACTGCCGTGTGCCTCGACGACCGCAATTCCACGCGCGCCGGGCCCGACGTGGGGCGAAGATCACAGCACAGCTGCCGGGAGACCTGCCGCCCGGCCGACTAGCGTGTCCGGGTGCCGGAAAAAAGGAACACGTTCTCCTCACTGAGCGCCTGGCGGCGGCGGGTGCTCGCGCGTGCCGTACACCGCGGCATGCGCTGGGTACAGGAAGCGGGAGCGGTCACCGCGGAGCAGCCCGGGGCGCTGCGATTCCGCAGGATCGGCCCCGGGACGCGGCTGGCGTTCCCGCAGGGAACCGTGTTCGGCGAGGCGTGGATCGAGCTCGGTGACCACTGCATCATCGGCGAACAGGTGACGCTGACCGCGGGCATGATGCCGGATCTCGACCTCGGGCCCGACCCCATCCTCACCCTCGGCAACGGTGTGGTCCTCGGCCGCGGCAGCCATGTCATCGCCGACACGACGGTGACCATCGGCTCCGACACCTACTGCGGCCCCTACGTCTACATCACCTCGACCAACCACAGCTACGACGACCCGCACACGCCCGTCGGCAAGCAGTGGCCGCGCGCCGAGCCCGTGGAGATCGGGCCGGGGTGCTGGCTGGGCACGGGCGCGGTGATCCTGCCCGGGGCACGGCTCGGCCGCAACGTGGTCGTGGCGGCGGGTGCGGTCGTCCGCGGCGAGGTGCCCGACCACGCGGTGGTCGCCGGCGCGCCCGCCAGGATCGTACGGAGCTGGGACCCGGAGCAGGGCTGGCAGCCGCCGCTGCGGACGCCCGCGCCGGTGCCGATCCCGGAGGGTGTGACCCCGGAGCAGCTCGTCGCTCTCGCGGAGCTCGAAGAGCGCTGATCAGCCGTTCGGCCGAATCAGCCCGTCGCCAGCAGCACCGTGCCGACGAGGGCGAGTCCGGCACCGGCGGCCTGTACCGCGCGCAGGCGCTCCTTGAGCACGCCCCGGGCCGCGAGCGCCGTCACCACGGGGTAGAGCGAGGCGAGCACCGCGGCGACCGCGACCGGGCCGTGCTGCGCGGCGATCGCGTACGTACCGTTCGCCGCGACGTCCGCCAGTCCCACGAAGGCGAGGGCCGGCAGCGAGGCGCGGACCGTCCGCAGCCCGCCGTCCTCCGGCAGCGCCCGGCCACCCCGCTTCACCGAGACGTACAGCGCCGCGCCGCCCACCGTCACGTTGGTGACGCGCTGCACGAACAGCGCGAGGAAGAGCCCGGTGAGCGTGGTCGACGCCTCGGCGATGAGCGCCATCACGGACCCGAAGCCGAAGGCCGCGAGCAGCGTGAGCAGGACCGCCTGCCGCTGCACCGGTGCGCCGCGCAACTCGGGGCCGCCCGCCAGCAGTACCCCGACCACCGCCACGCCGATGCCCGCGAACTGCAGCACCCCCGGCCGCTCACCGAGGAGCAGCCCCACCGAGACCGGCACGATCACGCCGAGGGAGCCGAGCGGGGACACGACGCCCATCGGCCCGAGCGCCAGGGCCTTGTAGAAGCTCAGCATCGCGACCGGGCCGACGACGCCGGCCGCCACCGCGTACCAGAGCTGGGGGCCGGTCTCGCTCCAGCCGCCGGTCGCGACGACGACCGCGCCGAGCACGACCACGGCGATCGTCTGTGAGACCACGACGACCGTCAGCGCCGGCACGCGTCGTGTGAGCAGCCCGCCGCCGAAGTCGGCCAGCCCCCACAGGAGGCTGGTGGCCAGGGCGAACAACGCTGTCATGGGTGCCTCGCAGTACAGTTCGGTGAACGATCGGGTGCACCACACCGTAGTGCAATGTGTTGAACTATTCCATTGATTATATTGGACGGAATGTGTCGGACCTCGACCAGCTCACGCAGTCGCTCGCCCGCAATCTCAAGCGCTGGCGCGGTGAGCGGGGCTTCACGCTCGACGCCCTCGCCGCCCGCTCGGGCGTCAGCCGCGGCATGATCATCCAGATCGAGCAGGCGCGCACCAATCCGAGCGTCGGCACGACGGTGAAGCTGGCCGACGCCCTCGGCGTCAGCATCACCACGCTCCTCGACTACGAGACGGGCCCCCAGGTCCAGCTCGTGCCTCGCGAGCAGGCCGTCCGCATGTGGTCCACCCCGGGCGGCAGTTCGACGACGCTGCTCGTCGGCACCGAGGCCCGCGGTCCACTCGAACTGTGGGCCTGGACGCTGATGCCGGGCGAGGAGAGCGCTTCCGATCCGCATCCGGACGGGACCGTCGAACTCCTCCATGTCACCGCGGGCGAACTCACCCTCGTGGTCGACGGGAAGCCGTACGCCGTGCCGGCCGGAACCTCCGCGACCTACGAGGCCAATGTGCCGCACACCTACCGCAACGCGGGCACGGAGACCGTCGAGATGACCATGGCCGTCTCCATTCCGCCCGTCCGCTGAGACGGCTCCTCGCACCGGTCCCGTCCGCTGTTAGCGTGCTTCGTATGCGCGCACCCATCGGAAACTTCGACGAGGCCCGGCCCGCTCCCGACTGCCTGGACCTCCTCACCCCGCCGGTCGCCGATGCCGTGCGGTCCTGGCACGGCGACGTCCCGGCCGATCAGCTGCTGTACGTCGACACCGACCCGGCGATCGCCGACACCGCGGTCTTCGTCGAGCACCACGGCGCCGACCTCCTCGACTCCTCCGCCAACTGCGTCGTGGTGGCGGGCAAGCGCGGTGGCGAGTCGACCCTCGCCGCGTGCCTGGTCCTCTCCCGGACCCGGGTCGACGTCAACGGCGTCGTGCGCAAGCAACTCGGTGCCCGCAAGGCCTCGTTCGCCCCCATGGACCTCGCCACGGGCGAGACGGCCATGGAGTACGGCGGCATCACCCCGATCGGGCTCCCCGCGGACTGGCCGCTGCTGGTCGACTCCGCGGTCGTCGACACCGAGTGGGTGCTCATCGGCAGCGGACGGCGCCGCGGAAAGCTGATCGTGCCCGGCAAGGTCTTCGCCGGGCTGCCGGGTGCCGTGGTGCTGGAGGGGCTCGGCACCGGCTGAGCGGGAGGCCCCCGGGCCGCTATCGCAGCGTGGGGAACTCGATCGCGGGACAGCGGTCCATCACCATGTCGACGCCCGCCGCCCGCGTGCGGTCGTACGCCGCTTCGTCGATCACCCCGAGCTGGAACCAGACCGCCTTGGCGCCCTTGGCGACGGCTTCGTCGGCGACCTCGCCCGCGAGTTCGCTGTTGACGAAGACATCGACGACGTCGACGTCGAAGGGAACGTCGGCCAGCGAGGCGTACCCCTGCTCTCCGTGGACCGTCTCGGCCTTCGGGTGCACCGGCACGATGCGCTTGCCGTAGGCCTGGAGAACCCGGGCGACCCCATGGGCGGCACGGGACTCGTTGTTCGACAACCCCACCACGGCCCATGTGTCACCGCTGCGGGTGAGGATTCGCCGGATCGTCTCTGCGTCTGCGTACATACCCGCCACAACCCATGGCCCGCGCGGACCATTCCCGGCCGCGGCATAGGCTGGCCGGATGCAGGAGCAGTACCGGACGGTGGCCCGTGAGGGCGTGCACGAGACCGAGATCAACCGATCGCGCTTCATCTGCGCGCTCGCGCCCGCCGCGACCGAGCAGGAGGCCCAGGACTTCGTCGCGCGCATCCGCAAGGAGCATCCGACCGCCACCCACAACTGCTTCGCGTACGTCATCGGCGCCGATGCCGCGGTCCAGAAGGCGAGCGACGACGGCGAGCCCGGCGGCACCGCGGGGGTGCCGATGCTGCAGATGCTGATGCGCCGTGAGGTCCGCTACGCCGTGGCCGTCGTGACGCGCTACTACGGCGGAGTCAAGCTGGGCGCAGGCGGACTCATCCGCGCCTACGGCGGCGCGGTCGGCGAGGCGCTCGACGCTCTGGGCACCGTCACGCGGCAGCGCTTCCGGCTGGTCACGGTGACCGTGGACCACCAGCGGGCGGGCCGGCTGGAGAACGATCTGCGCGCGACCGGGCGGGCGGTGCGGGACGTGCGCTACGCCGAGGCGGTCACGATCGAGGTCGGGCTGCCGGACGCCGATGTCGGCGCCTTCCGGGCATGGCTCGCGGACACCACCGCGGGGACGGCGGAGCTGGAGCTGGGCGGGGAGGCGTACGGCGACGTCTGAGCGGCGTGCGGTCGGGGAGTGCGGGCGGCGTCCGTGCTGTGTCCGCACGGCGCGGTACGGCCCCGCGGGCGGGGAGACCGCGGAGCCGTACCGCACCCTCGGACCGTGGCCGCCAGGTGCCCGCCCGGGGCCGTGGGTGTGCGGTCAGATGCTGGTGAGCGCCGCCTGGCCGCGGTCCGCCCTCATCGGGCCGGCCGGGGAGGGGCGCACGTCGAAGTCGAACATGGCCGTGGGCACGTACAGCGAGCAGCAGGCGTTGGGGATGTCGACGATTCCGCTGATCCGCCCTTCGATGGGGGAGGAGCCGAGCAGCAGGTAGGCCTGTTCACCGCTGTAGCCGAACTTCTTGAAGTACTCGACGGCGTTGAGGCAGGCGCGACGGTAGGCGAGGGTCGCGTCCAGGTAGTAGTTCGTGTCCGTGTCGTGGTCGACGGAGATACCGATGAAGGTGAGGAACTCCGTGTACCGCGGCTCGACGTTGCCCGGCATGAACACGGGGTTGGTGGAGATGCCGTACGTCTCCATGCCGCCCTTGATCAGTTCGACGTGGAAGTCGATGAAGCCGCCCATCTCGATGGCGCCGCAGAAGGTGATCTCTCCGTCGCCCTGGCTGAAGTGCAGGTCGCCGCCCGAGAGCTTGGCGTCCTTGACGTGCACGGGGTAGAAGACCCGCGATCCCCGCGTGAAGTTCTTGATGTCGTGGTTGCCTCCGTTCTCGCGGGCGGGCACGGTGCGTGCGCCTTCCTCGCCTATGCGCTGTGCGAGGTCGCCGGTGGCCGTGCCGGCGAGCGCGTTCGTGCCGTCCGGCGGTACGGCCAGCGGGGGAACCCGGTTCGGGTCGGTCTCGATCAGCGCCTTCTCCCGGGCGTTCCACCGGGCGAGCAACTCGGCGGACGGCGCGGTCCCGAAGAGACCGGGGTGCGTGATCCCCGTGAAGCGGATCCCGGGGAGGTGGCGGGAGACCGCCTGCTGGCCGTGGAAGTCCCATATCGCCTTGTAGGCGTCCGGGAAGTAGTCCGTCAGGAAGCCGCCGCCGTTGGCCTTGGCGAAGATGCCGGTGTAACCCCAGCCCTGGCCCGCCGCGTCCCCGCTCTGCTGAGGAACGGGACCCAGGTCGAGTATGTCGACGACGAGCAGGTCGCCGGGTTCGGCGCCCTCCACGCCTATGGGGCCGCTGAGCATGTGCGGGATGGTCAGGTCGATGTCGCGCACGTCGTTGGCGGAGTCGTTGTTGCCGACCTGGCAGTCGGTCCAGTCGCGGCACTCCATACGGAACTCGGCTCCGGGCTTCACCATGGTGACGGTGGGGATGTCCGGGTGCCACCGGTTGTGTCCGGGAACGTCCTGGTCCCGCATGGACTTGCTGTGGTCCACATGGAAGACGATGTCAGGCATGACAGCCTCTCAGTTCTGATCGGATCAGGATGATGTGCCGGCGCTTCCGGCCGCCGCGGGTTCGCTCGTCGGCTGCCTGGATTTCCGGGTGAGCGGCCACAGCACCACGAACACCACGGCGAAGATCCCCAGCGCGATGGCGATCTCCGTGGTGTGCTTCCAGTAGCCCGACAGCAGCAGCGCCGCGGGAATCACGCCGGTGACCCAGCCCTGGATCGCCGTCACCCAGCCGACATATGTGGCGAGGCTCTGCATCTTGAGGCCGAGTAGCAGGAAGAACAGGAACCACAGGAATGCCCAGTAGAGCCAGATGACCCCGAACGGGTAATCCTTGAGCAGGTGGAAATTCGCGAACGAATATCCCAGGGCGGTGATCGACACGAACAGCGAGTAATAGCCGACGCCGGTGGAGTCTATGTTGCACAGCAGGTTTATCCCTACGTACAGGTAGGTGAAGCCGAACAGATAGATGCCGGATGCCGCCAGAATCTTGTCGGGGTCACCGCCCGCGGTGAAGATGAGATAGGTGGGCGTCAGTACCTGCAAGGCTCCGACAAAGAGGTTGAACACCGCTGCCGCCCGGGCGTCGACTTTCCCCAGAAGCAGCAGCCCGTTGATGAAGAGCACCGCACCGACGAAGAGCAGTCCCACGTTTCCCACGGGACGCACCTCCTAAGTCCGCGTGGGGAGCGGAATTCCGGGGGAACCGGTTCGCCGATGTGCTGCCGGTATGCCGGCCCGCGACTCCCGGCCCGCGTCGTTCCGCGTACTGGCCCGGGCAGCGGCACCGGTCGGTCCGGCGCCGGAACCCGCTTGAGAGCTCAGATTCGGCGACCACCGCCTTCAGGGCCGCGGCAGACGCGACAGCGCCGGGTGCGGGGGCCTCGGAGCCCTCGTGGCGCGTGGCGGTATCGCGGAGACTACGTCCGGATCCTCGCGGGACTGATCCTCCCGGGCATGAAGGGAGGCGGCCTCGGGCGAGGTCCGCGTCAGGCCGGGCGAGGAATACACCCGTCTCGCGGAGCCTGCGCAAACAGAGCAGCTGTAAACGCTGGGTGCCGTTCCGATCGCCAACCGCACATCGAAAGGACCACAACGACTGCAAAGATATTCATAGGTTGCCATCAGCCGCCTCCGGATTGCGGGCGCACGCTGATCGACCCCCAGCGACTGCGGCACGCCCTGTTGAGCGCGCGCCACATCTTTTCGCTCATTTTCAGGAGACGACCTGGCGGCGTACTTGTCAAGGTCCACAGGGGCCAAAGTCCCCGGGTGCGGCCCCTCCTTGACGGTCGGGCTTCCGACGTATGCTCGAATCAATACGGTTCCACCGGAGCCGACATCGATGCCACCGGTGCTGAGGCCCGATCGATGGAGGGCAGCCATGGCGAAGATCCTTTCGGTGCTCTATCCCGATCCGGTGGGCGGATATCCTCCCGCCTACGCCCGCGACGAGATTCCCACCATCACCAGCTATCCGGGCGGACAGACCGCGCCCACCCCGGAAGCCATCGATTTCACCCCGGGCGAGCTGCTCGGCTGCGTCTCGGGAGAGCTGGGGCTGCGCCGCTTCCTGGAGGACCGCGGCCACACCTATGTCGTCACCTCCGACAAGGAAGGGCCGGACTCCGTCCTGGAGCGCGAACTCCCCGACACCGACGTGGTGATCTCGCAGCCCTTCTGGCCGGCCTACCTGACCGCCGAACGGATCGGCCGCGCCCCCCGGCTCAAGATGGCGGTCACCGCGGGCATCGGGTCCGACCATGTGGACCTGCCCAGCGCCATCGCGCACGGCATGACCGTGGCCGAAGTGACGTTCAGCAACAGCATCAGCGTGTCCGAGCACGCCGTCATGCAGATCCTCACCCTGGTGCACGACTTCGTGCCCGCCCACGACTGGGTGACCACGAAGCAGGGCTGGAACATCGCCGACAGCGTCTCGCGCGCCTACGACCTCGAGGGTATGGAGGTGGGCGTCCTCGGCTCGGGCCGGATCGGCCAGGCGGTACTGCGCCGGCTCAAGCCGTTCGACGTCAACCTGCACTACTGCGACGTGCACCGACTGCCCACCGACGTCGAGGAGGAGCTGGGGCTGACCTGGCATCCCGACGTCCGTTCGCTGGCTTCCGTGGTCGATGTGCTGTCGATCCACACCCCTCTCCACCCCCAGACGCAGAACCTCTTCGACGACGAACTCATCGGAGCGATGAAGCGCGGCGCCTACATCGTCGACACGGCGCGCGCGCTGATCGTCGACCGGGACGCCGTCGTACGGGCCCTGAACAGCGGCCAGTTGGCCGGGTACGCCGGCGACGTGTGGTATCCGCAGCCGCCACCGCCCGACCACCCCTGGCGCACCATGCCGCACGAGGCGATGACCCCCCATGTGTCGGGCTCGACCCTCTCCGCGCAGGCCCGCTACTCGGCGGGCGTCCGGGAGATCCTGGAGTGCTGGTTCGACGGGCGCCCCATCCGCTCGGAGTACCTGATCGTCGACGGCGGCGGACTGGCCGGGACGGGAGCCCGCTCCTACACGGTGGCCGGATGACGCCATCCCGTACGACGCGAGGGTGACGACGTCCTGGCAGGTCACCGGCCTGCTGTGAGGCGGTTCACTCGGATGTCGCTGGACTCGGGGGACCGCTCGCTCTAGCGTGCATATTTACCTTTATTTCGCGAATGCGGGGGCAACGACGCCACGCATACCGAAGGGCATGGCACTTCGCGAAGAACCAGGATGTACGCCGGAGAGGTGGATCAGTGAGCATGGACGCCGTATGGGTCCGGGGCGTGACCGGCATTCAGATGCATCACGTGACCGACCTCCAGGATGCCGGCAGGTTCTTGGGCAATGCAGCGATGGCCCTGCGGGCCGCGCACGTACGCACCGGTACCGACCGGTACTCCAGCATCGCCACCGAGCTCAGGGCCCTCGTGACTCGGGTGCGGGAGCTGGAGGACGAGGCGCGCACGGCCATGCACGACCTTCACGCGACCGACCCGGAGCGCTTCGCCCGCTGCCGGGACGGCCACGAACCGTGGCCCGGCGAGATCCAGGCGGGCTTCATCCCGCGGCACACCTGCAAGGACGAGTGCCTCTACCACGATCGCAACGTCCTCGACGCGATCATGCAGTGCACCTGCGGCAGGCCGCCGTGCCAGGCGTGCGACATCGGCGGCAAGCTGTAACGGACGCGACGGCTCCGCTGCGACCACCCCTCCTCCGCCTCGCTCGTCCCGGACACCGGTGAAAAACCGAGGTCCGTGACCGAGCGGGCACCCACCGGCGCTAACGTGGTGGGTGCCCGGCGGCGGGGATCTCCTGCCCGCCGGCGCCGGCTCCCGGGCCGGGGAGGGGAAGAGCGCAGGTCGGAGCCGTTTCTTGAGATTTCTGCACACGTCGGACTGGCATCTCGGGCGGTCGTTCCACCGCGTGAGCCTGCTCGACGCCCAGGCGGCCTTCCTCGACCACCTGGTGACCACGGCACGCGAGCACGACGTGGACGCGGTGCTGGTGGCCGGAGACGTCTACGACAGAGCCGTACCGCCGCTGGCCGCCGTGGAACTGTTCGACCAGGTGCTGCACCGGCTCGCCGACGCGGGTGTGCCGACCGTGATGATCTCCGGAAACCACGACTCGGCCCGTCGCCTCGGCGTCGCCGCCGGTCTCATCGAGCGCGCCGGAATCCATCTGCGTACCGACCCGGCCGGGTGCGCGGGCCCGGTGGTTCTCACCGACGAGCACGGCGACATCGCCCTCTACGGACTGCCGTATCTGGAACCCGCTCTGGTGCGGGACGAGTTCCGGACCCGGACGGCCGGCCACGAGGCCGTACTCGGCGCGGCGATGGAGCGCGTACGGGCGGACCTCGCACAGCGCGCGCCGGGCACGCGGTCCGTCGTCCTGGCGCACGCCTTCGTGGCGGGAGGGCAGCCGAGCGACAGCGAACGGGACATCACCGTCGGCGGGGTCGCCGCCGTCCCCGCCGGGGTCTTCGACGGAGTCGACTACACGGCCCTGGGGCACCTGCACGGCTGTCAGACCATCAACGACCGCGTGCGCTACTCGGGTTCCCCCCTCGCGTACTCGTTCTCCGAGGCCCAGCACCGCAAGACCATGTGGCTCGTCGAACTCGGGCCGGCCGGCGAGATCGCGGCGGAACGGCTGGACTGCCCGGTGCCGCGCCCGCTCGCCCGTCTCCGGGGCAGGCTCGAAGACCTCCTCGCGGACCCCACGCTGGCGCGCCACGAGCAGTCCTGGGTCGAGGCGACCCTCACCGACCCGGCCCGTCCCGCCGACCCCATGGCCCGGCTCGCCGAGCGCTTCCCGCACACCCTGAACCTGGTCTTCGCGCCCGAGCGGGCCGACGAGGACCCCCTCTCCTCGTACGCGGAGCGGCTGCGCGACCGCGACGACCACCAGATCGCGGAGGACTTCGTGACCCACGTGCGCGGGGGGACCGGCCCCGACGAGCGCGAACGGGCCGTGCTGCGCGGCGCGTTCGACGACGTACGCGTGGGCACGGCCGTCCGCGAGGTGGCCGGGTGAGGCTGCACCGACTGGAGATCGCCGCCTTCGGTCCCTTCGGCGGACACCAGCGCATCGACTTCGACGCGCTCTCCGCCGCCGGGCTGTACCTGCTGCACGGGCCGACCGGGGCGGGCAAGACATCCGTCCTCGACGCGGTCTGCTACGCGCTGTACGGGGCGGTTCCCGGCGAGCGGCAGAGTCCGGGCGCCTCACTGCGCAGCGACCACGCCCCGGCCGGGACGTACACCGAGGTGTGTCTCGAACTGACCGTGGGCGGACGCCGGTTGGAGATCACCAGGCGTCCCGCGCAGCCGCGCCCGAAGAAGAAGGGCACCGGCCTCACCACGGAGAAGGCACAGAGCTGGCTCCGTGAGTACGACCCCCGGCCCGGCGAGTGGAAGGCCCTGAGCCGCTCACACCAGGAGATCGGCGAGGAGATCACGCAGCTCCTCGGCATGAGCCGCGAGCAGTTCTGCCAGGTCGTGCTGCTGCCGCAGGGCGACTTCGCCCGCTTTCTGCGGGCCGACGCGGAAGCGCGCGGCAAACTCCTCGGCAGACTCTTCGACACCCGGCGGTTCGCGCTCGTCGAGGAGCGGCTCGCCGAGCTCCGGCGCACCGCGGAGCATCAGGTCCGGGAGGGCGACGAGGCGCTGCTCGCCATCGCCCACCGGACGGGCCAGGCGGCGGGAGCCACGGCCGGTGACTGGCCCGCCCCGAGCCACCGGCCGGGGGAGCCCGGCCTCGCCGACGCGGTCCTGCAATGGGGGGCCGTGGCCCGGGCCGGTGCCCGGGAATCCCTCGACATCGCCGACTGCGCCCTGTTCGCGGCACAGAGCCGTCAGGCCGCGGCACGGCACGCCCTTGACGCCGAGCGGGAGCTGGCCGGGCTGCAGCAACGCCACGCCGACGCGCTGCGGCGCTCCGGGGAACTGGAGGCACGCAGGCCCGAGCGGGACCGGGCCAGGGACCTGCTCGACAAGGCCCGCAAGGCGGAACTGGTCGGCCCCGCACTCCGGTTGCGCGAGGACGCCGACCGGGAGCACCGGGTGGCGAGCGCAGCCTGGCAGCGGGCCAAGGGCCTGCTGCCGCCGTCCCTGGCGGACGCCGGAGCGGACCAGCTCTCCACGCTGGAGCGCGACCTTCGCCAGGAACTCGGTGGCCTCGACGCGGCCCACCGCGCCGAGCGCCGCGGTGCCGAACTCGCCCGCGAGCGCGCCGACCTGGACCGCCAGGCCCGCCACGACGACGATCTGCTCCAGGACGCGGAGGGCTGGCTGACCGACTGGGAGACGGTACGCCGCGGCCTCCAGGACCGCGTCGAGGCCGCCCAGGACGCCGCCACCCGGGCCGAGCACCTCAGCGGCCGGCTCGGCCCCGCGCGGCAGCGGGTCTCCGCCGCCCGCGAACGCGACCGGCTCGACGCGCTCGCCGGCGCCGTCGAGGACGACCTCCGAGGCGCCCGCGACCGTGCCCATGCCGCCCATGAGACGTGGCTCGACCTCAAGGAACGGCGACTTCGCGGCATCGCCGCCGAACTCGCCACCGGACTGACCCCCGGCGAGCCCTGCGCCGTCTGCGGCTCCGCGGACCATCCCGCACCGGCCGAGGCCGGCGAGGCCCATGTCGACCGGGCGAGCGAGGACGCCGCGTACGAGACCTACACCCGCGCGGACACGGCCCGCGCCGACGCGGAGCGCCGACTCGCCGTCGTCCGTGAGGCGTTCACGGCGGCCAGGAACACGGCCCGCGAGTCCGACGCCGCGCGGCCCCCGGCCGGGCACCCGGCGCAGGGCAGCGGGGAGACGGGCGCCGGGACGGTGGACGCGGCGGCCCATGCCACGGTCGGCGGGCGGGCGGCGGCGTGTGCGACCGGCGGCGCCGCCGACGGGCACGAGGCAGCGCCGGATCCGGCCGGCCGACGGCCGGACGAGGCCTCCGGGCTCGGCACTCAGGCGCGGACCACGGATGCCGGCGCGGCAGCGCCTGCGCCGACAGCCGGCCCCACCGGCAGCGCCGGCTCACGCGCCGACGCAGTCCCGGGGCAGCGTGTCGCGAGCGACGGCCCGACGGAGCCGCCGACGGCCGCCGCGAACGCCACCGCCCCCACCGGCGGGGGGCCCGACCGCGCGCCGGGCGGCCAGGACCCCGCCGTCGAGGACCTGGAGGCCGTCGTCGCGCGGCTGGAGCGCAAGCACCGCGACGCGCACGCCCTGGCCGCCGGCACGCACGATGCCCGCGAGGAGCTGGTCCGGGCGGAGCGGGAGCACGAGGAGCGGCTCGCGGCCCGGCAGGAGGCACAGCGGCGCGGGGTCGCGCGGACCTCGCGGCGGGAGGCGCTCGAGCGGGAACAGGCCGTGCTGGACGCCGAGGTGGCCCGCGTCGTCGGGGACGCGGGGAGCGTCGCCGAGCGTGCCGCGCTGCTGGAGCGCCGGATCGGACTGCTCGCCGAGGCGGCCGACGCCGTACGCGCGGCGGACGTCACGGCCCGGCGATTGAAGGAGGCCGACGACCGGCTCTCCGACGCGGCGTTCCGCGCCGGGTACGACACGCCCGCGGCCGCGGGCGCCGCGCTGCTCGGGGAGGCGGAGCAGCGCGACCTCCAGCGCCGGATCGACGCCTGGCAGGCCGAGGCCGCCGCGGTGGCCGACCGGCTCGCCGAACCGGAGTCCGTCGCCGCCGGCGCGCGCCCGGCAGCGGACCCGCACTCCGCACAGCACGCCCACGACGTCGCAGAGTCCGCGCTGCGCGACGCCGTATCCGCCCTGGACGCCGCCCGCGAGCGCTGCGCCGAGCTCGCCCGGCTCTCCCGCCGGGCCGAAGGCGAAGTGCGCCGGCTCGGTCCGCTGCGCGACGAGTACGACCGCGTCGCCCGGCTCGCCGGCCTCGCCGCCGGTACGTCCGCCGACAACGAGCGCAAGATGCGCCTGGAGTCCTACGTCCTCGCCGCGCGCCTCGAACAGGTCGCGGCGGCCGCCACCGTACGGCTGCGGCGCATGTCCTCCGGCCGCTACACGCTCGTGCACTCCGACACCCGCACGGGCGGCAAACGCTCGGGCCTCGGCCTGCACGTCGTCGACGCGTGGACCGGCAGCGAACGGGACACGGCGACACTCTCCGGCGGCGAGACGTTCTTCGCCTCCCTCGCCCTCGCCCTCGGCCTCGCGGACGTCGTCACCGACGAGGCGGGCGGCGTACGCCTGGACACCCTCTTCATCGACGAGGGCTTCGGCAGCCTGGACGAGCAGACCCTGGACGAGGTGCTCGACGTCCTCGACTCCCTTCGGGAGCGCGACCGCAGCGTCGGCATCGTCAGCCACGTCGGCGATCTGCGCCGCCGCATCCCGGCCCAGCTCGAAGTCGTCAAGGAACGGAGCGGGTCGGCGGTGCGGCTGCGGGCGGCAGCGCTCAGCGGCTGACCGCACGCCGGGGCAGCGGCGAGGAGTACACGATGCTCGTCGTCACCGAACCGAGTGCCCCGATCCTCCCCGACACCTCCTCCAGATGACTCATGGACCGCGCGGCGACCTTCAGGACGAAGCAGTCGTCGCCGGTCACATGGTGCGCCTCGAGGATCTCGGGCGTCGTCCCGAGCAGATCGTGGAACGGCTTGTAGTTGCCGTTCGGATACCGAAGCCGGACGAAGGCGAGGATCGGCAGCCCGAGGCGCTCCCGGTCCACGACGGCCGTGTAGCCCGAGATCACTCCCGCCTCCTCCAGCCTGCGGACGCGTTCCGTCACGGCACTCGGCGACATCGAAACGGTTCTGGCCAGCTCGGCGAAGCTGGCTCGTCCCTCGCTCTGCAGGGCGTCGAGAATGCGCCAGTCCGTGGCGTCCGGTGAATATTCGGTCATCCCTGAGAGTTAGCAGGGGATTCCCCGGCCGATCAAGAGTTGTGCCGGGGATCGTCACTTCAGGAGGGCGATCGACGATCGTAGATTCCTGGTCATGACAACGCCGCAGACCGTCCCGAATCGCGTCCTCCGGGTGCCCCCGGCCTCTCCCGCGGCGGCCGCCGCCCACTTCTCCGCGAGCCTCGCCTTCCATGCCGATGTCTCCGACGTCGCCGCCGCGGTGGGCGCCCGGGAGTCCGGCGGCGACCCCGGATTCGTCGTGCTCGACTCCCGCTCCACCGAGGCCTGGGACCAGGGGCACGTGCCCGGCGCGATCCATCTGCCCACCGCCCTGGTCCCCGAGCAGGCGGAGCGGCTGCTGGACCGGTCCGTTCCGGTCGTCACGTACTGCTGGGGCCCCGGCTGCAACGGCGGCACGCGAGCCGCCCTCGCTCTCGCCGAACTCGGCTACCAGGTCAAGGAGATGCTCGGCGGCTTCGAGTACTGGGTGCGCGAGGGCTTCGCGTACGAGACCTGGGAAGGCACGCAACGCCAGGCGCCCGACCCGCTGACGGCCCCGGCCGGAGCCGGAACCGACTGCGGCTGCTGACCCGTGCCCCGTCGCACGGGCGACTCCGGTCGTACGGGCTCACCGCCCGGCAGCCCGTACGACCAGGAGCGTCACACCGGAGCAACGACCGTCAGAGCTTCGACAGTTCGTCCACGAGATCGTCCAGACCCAGCGGCCCCTGCGAGAGCGCCGCCATGTGCCAGGCCTTCGCGTCGAAGGCGTCACCGTGCGCCGCACGGGCCCGCTCGCGGCCGAGCAGCCAGGCACGCTCGCCCAGCTTGTAGCCGATGGCCTGGGCCGGCATCGAGAGATAGCGCGTCAGCTCGCTCTCGACGAAGTCCGCCGGCCGTCCGCTGTGCCGGCCGAAGAACTCCTCCGCCAGATCCGGGGTCCACCGCTCACCGGGGTGGAACGGCGAGTCCGCGGGGATCTCCAGCTCCAGGTGCATGCCGATATCGACGATGACCCGGCAGGCCCGCATCATCTGGGCGTCCAGATAGCCCAGCCGGCGCTCCGCGTCGGGCAGGAAGCCGAGTTCGTCCATGAGGCGCTCCGCGTACAGGGCCCAGCCCTCCGCGTTGGCGCTGACGCCCCCGATGGTCGCCTGGTAGCGCGAGAGCCGGTCGGCGACATGGACCCACTGCGCGATCTGCAGATGGTGACCGGGCACGCCCTCGTGGTACCAGGTGGAGACCAGGTCGTACACGGGGAAGCGGGTCGCGCCCATGGTCGGCAGCCATGTCCTGCCGGGCCGCGAGAAGTCCTCGGACGGCCCGGTGTAGTACGGAGCCGCGGCTCCTCCCGGGGGCGCGATCCGGGACTCCACCACACGGACCCGCTCGGCGAGTTCGAAGTGCGTGCCGTCGAGCGCCTCGATGGCCTCGTCCATCAGCTTCTGCAGCCACACCCGGACTTCCTCGACGCCCTCGATGTGCGTGCCGTGCTCGTCGAGATGGGCCAGCGCCTCCCAGGGCCCCGAGCCGGGCAGGATCCTGTCGGCCTCCGTCTTCATCTCCCCGAGCAGCCGGTGGTACTCGGACCAGCCGTACGCGTACGCCTCGTCGAGGTCGAGTTCCGTGCCGTTGAAGTAGCGCGACCAGCGGGCGTACCGCTCGCGGCCCACCGTGTCGGGGGCGCCCTCCACCGCGGGGGCGTACACCTCGCGCATCCAGTCGCGCAGTGCTGCGAGGGCCGCGGTGGCGACCCCGGCGGCGCTGCCGAGTTCGGCGCGCAGCTCGTCAGGACCGGCCGTGACGAACTCCTCGAACCAGCCGCGTCCGTCGTCCGCCGTCGCGCCCGACCACTCGTCGAGCTGGGTGATGAACGAGGCCGTGGCGCGCGGGCCGGCGGGCAGCTTGCGGTCCAGGCCGAGCGCCAGCGAGGCGCGGTAGCCGTCCAGCGCGTCCGGGACGGCGCGCAGCCGCTCGGCGATCGCCGCCCAGTCCGACTTCGACGCGGCCGGCATCACGGTGAAGACGTTGCGCACGGCATGCGCGGGGGAGCGCAGATTGCTGACGGTGCGCAGTCCCTCCTCGGCTTCGTGCACGGCCAGTTCGGCGGTGAGCCGCTCGCGCAGCAGACGCCCGCAGCGCCGCTCCGCGTCCGAGTGGGCGCCGGGCAGTTTCTCCGCCTCGTCGAGCCGCACGAGCGTCACGCGGGCGAGTTCGGCCACGGCCTCCTGGCCGGCCGGGGAGAAGTCGGGGAGGCGGCCCGCGCTCGCCGGAACTCCGAGGTAGGTACCGGTGATCGGGTCGAGGTCGATGAGTGCGTCGACGTAGGCGTCGGCGACCTGGCGGGGCAGGGCGCTGCTCGATGTCTCTGGCATACGCTCATCCTGGTACGAGTGAGGGCCCGCCGTCATCACCGTTCGATCTCCGTCGGTCTCAGTCGGCTGACAAAGGAGCATGCCTGGTGGGCTCCTGGACCGGTGGCATGAGCGGTCCGCAGTCCCACTGCTGGAAGATCAGACGGGTCTCCACACGGGCGACTTCGCGCCGCGAGGTGAACTCGTCGAGCACCAGTCGCTGGAGGTCCGCCGTGTCAGCAACGGCGACATGCACCAGATAGTCGTCAGGTCCGGTCAGATGGAACAGCGCACGTGACTCGGGCAGGGCCCGGATCCGGTCCACGAAGGGTCCGATCAGTTCCCTCCTGTGCGGGCGCACCTGGACCATGAGGAGGGCTTCGAGGCCCCTGCCGAGTTTGGCCGGATCGAGTCGTAGCTGATGTCCGAGGATCACCCCGCTGCGGCGCAACCGGCTCACCCGGTCCAGACAGGTCGAAGGAGCGACGCCCACCTCGGCGGCCACCTCCCGGTAGGTGGTCCGGGCGTCGTTCTGGAGAACGCGCAGTATGTGGAGATCCACCGGGTCCAGAACGACAGAATCGGCCATGGCCCGAACGTAACACGGAGCGACGACACTACTGCCCGGTAGTTGTTCAGAGTGCGCGCCATGGACTACGCCGCCTCGACCGCCCCCACCCACACCCCCACCAGGGCGCTCGCCACCGAAGCCGTGCACGCCGGCCGCGAAGATCTCGTGGAGCTCGGCCTGCACGCCGTTCCGATCGATCTGTCGACCACCTACCCCTCGCACGACGTGGAGGCGGAGGCGGCACGTATCGACACCTTCGCGGCCACCGGAGGGCGCCTGGAGGGGCCGCCCGTCTACGCCCGGCTCGACAACCCCACGACGGCCCGCTTCGAGACCGCGCTGGCCAGGCTCGAGGGAACCGAGAGCGCCGTGGCCTTCGCCAGCGGCATGGCCGCCCTGACCGCGGTGCTGCTGGTCAGGGCCTCGATGGGCCTGCGCCATGTGGTGGCGGTCCGGCCGTTGTACGGATGCAGTGACCACCTCCTGGAGGGCGGTCTGCTCGGGACCGAGGTGACCTGGACCGATCCGGCCGGGGTCGCCGACGCGATCCGGCCCGACACCGGGCTCGTGATGGTCGAGACACCCGCCAACCCGACGCTGGCCGAGGCCGACATCAAGGCGCTCGCCCACTCCTGCGGCTCGGTCCCGCTGCTCGTCGACAGCACCTTCGCCACGCCCGTTCTGCAGCGGCCCGTGGAGCACGGCGCCCGGATCGTGCTGCACAGCGCGACCAAGTACCTGGGCGGGCACGGCGATGTGATGGGCGGCGTCGTCGCCTGCGACGAGGAGTTCGCGGCCGCGCTGCGGCAGGTGCGCTTCGCGACCGGTGGGGTGCTGCACCCGATGGCCGCCTATCTGCTGCTGCGCGGGCTGTCCACGCTTCCCGTACGGGTCCGTGCCGCGTCAACGACCGCCGCCGATCTGGCCCGGCGGCTCGCCGCCGACCCGCGCATCGCCCGGGTCCACTACCCCTCGGTGGGCGGTGCGATGGTCTCCTTCGAGGTGTACGGCGATCCGCGCGACGTGATCGCCGGTGTCCGGCTCATCACCCCCGCCGTCAGCCTCGGCAGCGTCGACACGCTGATCCAGCACCCGGCCTCCATCAGCCACCGGATCGTGGCCGAAGGAGACCGGCGTGCCGCAGGCGTCAGCGACCGGCTGCTGCGGATGTCGGTCGGGCTGGAGGACGTCGAGGACCTGTGGGCCGATCTGTGCGAGGCGCTCAGCGCTCGGCGTGGTCCCCTCAAGTCCGTTCGTGCGGAAGCGCCCGCTCGTGAGGCAGTGCGTGCGGCAGCTCGTACGGAAGCCGGGAGCGCACCGGAGTCGCGTCCAGCCGTGCGGTGATCACGAGCGTGCCCTCCTCGATCTGGTAGTCGAGCGGGAGACCGAGCCCGCGCATGGCCGCGACCATGCCGGTGTTGGACGCCTGCGTCACGGCGTACACGCTCTCGCATCCCGCCTCGACGGCCATCGCGACCAGCCGGCCCAGCAGCTCGGAGCCGATGCCGCGGCGCTGCCACTCGTCCTCGATCAGCAGCGCGACCTCGGTCTCGTCGCCGTCCCAGAGCAGATGGCCCAGGGCGACGATGCGGCCGGAGGCCGTCTCGACGGCGAGGGTGCGGCCGAACCGAGGGCTGAGGAGATGGTTCAGATAGCGGTCCGCGTCGCCGACCGGTCCGTGGTAGCGCAGGCCGAGGGTGCGTGCGGAGCAGCGATCGTGCATCGCCCGGGCGGCGCTGACATCGCTCCGGTCGGCGCGGCGCACGGTGATCTCGTTGCCCTCCGGGAGCGTCAGCACATCCTGGCTGCGCGGGATCCGGGGCCCGAGCCGGGCGTCGAGCTCGACGAGCGCGCGAGCCCGGGCGAACTCGGTGGGCGTGAACGGCAGATAGGCGCGCTCGACCGTGATCGTGCCGCCGTTCGGATCCCGCAGCCGGATCACCGTCTCGTCCAGCACCCCCTCCTCGGGCGCCGGCTCACCCGTCGGCCTGCCCCCGAGGGACTCGGCGGGCAGCGAATGGATGGTGCAGCGGCCGAGCAGCTGGCGCAGCGCGAGGGGAAGCTCCGCCGCGTCGAGCGCGGTCCGGGTGGCCAGCCCGAGCAGCCGGGTCGGGGTGTCGACGAGATCGTGCGCGTCCGCGCGCTCGATCCAGGTGCTGCTGCCGCCCGCGGCCGACACCTCGCGGGTGATCTGCTGCGCTTGGAGCCCGGCCGGTGCCCGCAGCAGGAACTCGTCGACGGTTCCCTGCGCCAGAGGGTGCGTCTGCAGCGTCAGGATGTCCACGTGGTGGCCGGCCAGGACCGTGCACAGCGCGGCAAGGCTGCCCGGCTCGTCCCGCACGGTCGTACGCATCCGCCACAGCGCGGTCTCGCGTGCACCGGAACCGCCGGGCTCGCCGGGACCGCTCCGGCCGGCGCCGGTGCTTCCGGCGCCTGCGGTGCCGGCCGGGCCGGACGTACCCGATGTACCGGACACGCCGGCGGTCCCGGAGCCCAGGGCCCCGGGACCGCCGGTATCGGCGGCCGGGGGCGCATGGCTGTGGCGGCGT
This sequence comes from Streptomyces sp. NPDC091376, assembly GCF_044757085.1. Classification (NCBI taxonomy): domain Bacteria; kingdom Bacillati; phylum Actinomycetota; class Actinomycetes; order Kitasatosporales; family Streptomycetaceae; genus Streptomyces; species Streptomyces sp. NPDC091376. The sequence goes on from NZ_JBIVUF010000021.1 coordinate 93,436, forward strand.
GCCCACCATGTGTGGAACGCGGCCGTGGCGACGAGTGCGACGGCGGAGGCGACGAGCAGGTACGGACCGTCGGGACCGTGGGCGATCATGTTGGCTATGGCGTCGGCCACGGCGACGGCGGTGAACAGGGCGGCCAGCTCGACGAGGTCCCGGCGCCAGTGGTGGCGCCGGGCGCCCTTCACGGAAGTCACATCAGTCATGCCACCACTGTGACCGAGTGGTGTTGCCTGATCACGAACACTTTGTGACTGATGGGTTAAGGCGGGTTCTTGCATGTTATGGACTGCTTTCTCCCGGAAATGTCGCTGAGGGTTCGCGGCGGTGCCGCAACACGGTCAGCAGCCTGCCGGGCAGCGCGACGACCTGTGAAGGCCCGGGCCGGAGAAGACGCGGGACTCCGCGATCAGCCGCGGTCCTGGCCGACCCGCCCGGGCTGAAGAACCTTGCTGAACAGGACCGTTCCGCCCTCGGCTCGCAGCCGCACGGTCAGCTCGCCGCTGCCGCCGTCGATGTCGACCTCGCCGAAGTACTGGGGCGACTCCATCGGGGACACGTTCGCCCGCTCCGGCGCCCGTACGAAGACCCGATCGGGACCGAACGTCCCGTCCAGCGCGTTGGCCGGGAAGCCCCCCGCCGCAAGCGGCCCCGAGACGAACTCCCAGAAGGGGGCGAAATCCTTGAACGCGGCCCGCTCCGGAGCGTAGTGCTGCGCCGAGGTGTAGTGCACATCGGCGGTCAGCCACAGCGTGCCGGTGATCCGCCGGTGCTTGATGAACCGCAGCAGTTCCGCGATCTGCAGCTCACGCCCGAGAGGGGCGCCGGGGTCGCCCTGCGCGACCGCCTCGAAGTTCACAGCGCCGTCCGGGACGACGAGCCCCAGCGGCATGTCCGAGGCGATCACCTTCCATACCGCCCGCGACCGCGACAGCTCGCGCTTCAGCCAGGACAGCTGCTCCGCGCCGAGGATCCCGGTCGTGTCGTCGGCCTGGCGACCGGGAGAGTTGGCGTTCCGGTGCGAACGCATGTCGAGCACGAAGACGTCCAGCAGCGGCCCGTACCGCACCACGCGGTGCATCCGCCCCTCGCTGCCGCGAGGACTCAGCGTGGAGACGGGGAAGTACTCGCCGAACGCCCTCATCGCCCGTGCGGCGAGCACGTCGACGTCCTTCTCGGTGTAGCGCGCGTCGTCGAGGAGCTGGCTCGGGTACCAGTTGTTGCGCACCTCGTGGTCGTCCCACTGCGCCACCGTCGGGACCTGCGCGTTGAACCGGCGGACGTTGTCGTCCAGCAGGTTGTAGCGGAAGTTGCCGCGGTACTCGGCGAGCGTCTCCGCGACCTTCGCCTTCTCCTCGGTCATGACATTGCGCCACACGCGCCCGTCCGGCAGCGTCACGCTCGGGACGAGGGGCCCGTCCGCGTACACCGTGTCCCCGCTGGAGAGGAAGAAGTCCGGGTCGAGGCGGCGCATCTCGTCGAACGCGCGGAAGCCGCCGACGTCCGGGTTGATGCCCCAGCCCTGCCCGGCGATGTCGCCCGACCACAGGAAGCGGACCCCCGGCCCGCGCCGTGCGGGAGCCGTGCGGAACGTCCCGTACACCGGCTCCCCGGTGCGTCGCGGGTCGTCGGGGTCGGCTGTCGTGACCCGATAGTGGATCTGCTCACCGGCCGGCAGCCCGCGCAGCGCGGTCGTCCCGGTGAAGTCGGTTCCGGGGCCGAGCAGCGGGCCGTGCCATCGGTGCGTCCGGCGGAACGACTCGGTCGCCGACGTCTCGACGATCATCCTGGCCGGCCGGTCGGAGCGAACCCACACCAGCCCCGACGACGACGTGACATCGCCCACCTGGACGCCCCAGGCGGCGTTCGGCCTCCCGCGCAGCGCCTGCGCCGGGGCTGCCGCCCCGAGGGAGAGGGCCGCGGAGGCGGCGAGCGAACCGCGGAGAACGGTACGGCGGTTGTAGGACATGGTGCGCCTCCTGGGGAGCGAGTGGGGGACCGCGTGCCGTGCCCATGCCTAGTGCGTGACAAAGACCGGAACGCGAACCACACATGAACACCCCGTCCGCGCCCCGCAGTTCGGGCTCCCGAGCCCTGAGGAAGGGGGATGCGCGGACGGTGATGTCCTGGCTGACTCCCTGCCCGGGACGTGTTCGTGGAGCGCCGCAGGTAGAGGGGAGTGTGCTCCTCGGCACTGGAGTGGCGCTCGGCTCCGAGGTGGCGGCGCCGCGCCGGACGGCGGCAGGGCGTCAGCGGCTGCCGTCGAGGATGACGCGGGCGACGAGAGCCGGATCGTCGTTCATGGGTACATGACCACAGCCGGGCAGCCGCACGAGCCTCGCACCCGGAATGGCGTGCTTGGCGCGGACGCCCTGACGGCGCAGCAGCAGACGGTCCCGGGAGCCCCACGCGACCGTCACCGGCAGGTCGGGCACGTCGGAGGTGAACAGAACCCCGCGTCCGGCATCGAGCGTCCGACGGAAGCCGGTGGCGTCGCGCAGCGCCACGGTCTCGGCCACAACCGCATGCGGTGAACGGCGTCCGGGCCGCGCGTAGATGGTGCTGGTCAGTGCCGCCCGGCCGGCCTGCGTACGCGACAGCCGGTCGATGAGGGGCAGGGGCATCATCCTGGCGCCACGGCGCATGGCGAGCAGCGTCCCGAAGGCGTATCGGCGCTCGCTCTCCGTCCAGAACCCGGCGGGGGACAGTGCCGTGACGGACCGGACGAGCTTTCCCCGGCCCAGTTCGAGGGCGAGCAGCCCGCCGAGGGAGTTGCCCGCGACATGGGGCCGCTCGACGCCGAGCGCTTCACAGAGCGCGCCCAGCACGGGGACGACGGTGGAGAGGTCGTAGGACATGCCCTGCGGAAGAGCGGGGGAGGTGCCGAAGCCGGGGAGATCGACGGCGATGACGTCGCGCTCCTGGGCGAGGACCGGCAGGACGGGCTCCCATGCCTGCCAGTGGTGACCGATGCCGTGGAGCAGCAGGAGCGGCTCTCCCGCGCCGAGACGCTCGTACGACACGGACAGTGCCTGGCGCCCGGCAGGGGAATCGACCGTGAACGAGACCTTCGAGACCATGCTGCTGCTCCCTGACCGTGGACTTCGCCGAACGGCTCCGCATGCGCGCTTCAGAGACGCCTTGTCAGCAACAATTACCCATGAGTAGCCCGCAGTTCAAGAGGGAGTCCGTACCGGGGTGCGCGCGGGCCACGCCCCGAACGCCCCGGCCGGATGCGAGCTGGACATCGAGGGTGCCGTCGGCTGGGATGGAGACGTGGCCGGCGAAACCGTGACGGAAGTCTTTGAAGCCCACCGCTCCGTGCTGACGGGCGTGGCGTACCGCATGCTCGGACGGTTCTCCGACGCCGAGGACGTGGTGCAGGAGGCATGGCTGCGCTGGTCCGCCGAAGATCGCGGCGAGGTGCGCGAACCGCGCGGCTATCTCGTACGGATCACCACCCGGCTCGCCATCGACAGGCTGAGGCACGTGCAGTCGCGCCGCGAGGCCTACGTCGGGCCCTGGCTGCCCGAGCCCATCGCGACCCGATCGGGCCACACGGTCCCCGACGCCGCCGAGCGGGCCGAGCTCATGGAGTCCGTATCGCTCGCCGTCCTCGTCGTTCTCGAATCCCTCTCCCCGCTGGAGCGCGCGGTGTTCGTGCTGAGAGAGGCCTTCGGTTTCCCGTACGGCGAGATCGCCACCACCCTCGACCGCGGCGAAGCGGCCGTGCGGCAGCTCGCCGGACGCGCCCGCCGCCATGTCGACGAGCGCAGACCCCGGTACGACGTGGATCCCGCCGAACGCCGTGACCTGACCGAGCGGTTCCTCGCCGCGGCATCCGGCGGCGACCTGGACGCTCTGCTCAGCCTGCTCGCCCCCGACGTACGGCTCATCGGCGACAGCGGCGGCAAGGCGAAGGCGCCGCTGCGCGTCATGGAGAGCGCGGACAAGGTGGGGCGCTTCCTGTACGCCGTGGCCAAGGAGCCGATTCCCGGGTCCGAATTCCGTCTCCTCGAAATCAACGGCGCGCCCGGTCTGCTGATGCTCTCCGACGGCAAGCCGGACACCGTCGTCCAGATCGAGGCCAGGAACGGCCGTATCCAGTGCGTCTACATTGTGCGCAACCCGGACAAGCTCACCGCACTCACGGCATAGCGCGGTCGTGAGGTCGTGAGGTCGTGATGTCGTGACGTCGTGGGGTCGTGACGTCGCCGTCCGGAGCGCCGTGACCGACCTGGATGCGGGGCTTTGTGCTGCCCCGTGTTCACCGCGGCAGGAACGTCGTGTGAACGCTCTGTGGCAGAGGGCCGCTCCCCTGAGTAACAGCCACAGGATTGGTCTTGACCAACGAGAAGGGCCGCCCTATGGTCGCAGAGTTAGTGCAGGAACCTTTAATAAACAAGGGCACGGAAAGCCGCCGGGGCCACGGTGATTGCGGAGGACAGGGTGGGGACCACGCAGCTGGAAACGGTGCCGGAGCCGAAGTACTGGCACCTCAAGACCGTCATCGGCGAGGCACTCGACTCCGACTTCGCGGTCGGCGAGATCCTGCCCAACGAGCGTGATCTCGCCGCTCGCTTCGGCGTCGCACGCGCCACGCTCCGTCAGGCGCTCGAACAGCTGGAGCTGGAAGGCAGGCTGCAGCGCCGCCGCGGTGTCGGCACGACGGTCGCACCGCCCCGTATGGGCGTCGACGTCTCCACGTCCACGCACTACTGGCCCGGAGCTCCCCGGGATGCCTGGCAGCCGGTCGACTGCGCCAACACCGTGCCGCCCGCCGCCGTCGCGCGCATGCTGGACACGGAAAGCGACGAGACCGTGCATGCGGTGCGCAGGATGCTGGCCACGCACGGCCAGCCGGTCGCCGCCGAACTGCTGTACGTTCCGGCCGGATCCGTGCCCGAGCTCTCCGCGATCGACGCCCCCTCCGGTGCGACCCGCGCCCGCGGTGTGCTGCGCGAGTTGCAGCGTCTGACCCTGGAGGGGCAGGACCGCGCGGTGGAACTCGGCTCGGCCCGCGCCGACGACGCCAAGGAACTGGACCGCCTCCCCGGCGCGCCCGTTCTCGTCGTCACCACCCGCTACTTCTCCGAGGGCCGCACGGCCGTCGTGTCCGTCGCGACGTACCGGGCCGACACCTGCCGGCTGACCTTCGGCGACTCGGGCGACCTGGAGATCCGCCACCACAGCCAGGAGCGACGCGCCTCCTGACCACCCGGCTTCCCGCCCCACCACGGCCCGTCGCGCTCAGCGACGGGCCGTCACCGTTCCCTCGACGGCGAACAACTGCTTCTCCACATGGTCCAGGGCCAGCCGCAGCGCCCCCGTCGCCACCGCTGCCTCACCGAGCAGCGAGAGCGCCACACGAGGCGGCCGAAGGCAGTAACGGGACAGTTCGTCGCGCAGTGGATCGAGTACTCCGTCCAGGCCGGCCGCCCAGCCGCCGATCACCACCAGCTCGGGATCGAGCGCCAGCACCAGCGCCGCGACGTCGTGCACCAGCCGCTGGATGAACCGGTCGACCGCCGCCAGCGCCCGCTCGTCCCCCTGCCGGGCATGGGCGAACACCTCGGCCACTGCCTGCTCGTCCAGGGGATGCAGCGGCTCGCCCGTCGTCGACAGCAGTGTCTCCGGCGTGGCCTCCCTGCCCAGCAGATGCAGTGCGCCGATCTCGCCGGCGGCGCCGCCATAGCCCCGGTGCAGCCGCCCGCCGATGAGCGAGCCCGCACCTGGACTCAGTCCTGCCAGCACGAACACGATGTCGTCGGAGTCCGTCGCGGCGCCCTTCCAGTGCTCGGCCACCGCCGCGGCATTGGCGTCGTTCTCGACGAGCACCGGGCAGCGGAAGGACCGTCTCAGCCGCTCACCCAGGGCCAGCCCCGTCCAGTCCGGCAGTGCCGTGCCCAGCCGTACGGTCCCGTCCGCCTCGACGATGCCCGGACTGCCGACGCCCACCGCGCGCAGTGAGCTGCGGGCCACACCGGTCCGCCGAAGCACATCGGCCACGACCGTACGGACCCGCTCCAGCCGCTCATCGGCGGACGCCGTCTCGGCCACTTCCCGCGATCCCGCGCCGATGATCCGGCCGTCGAGCCCCGAAAGCAGCGCGGCGACCCGGTGCGGGCCGATCTCCACACCCAGAAGGTGTCCCGCCTCGGCACGGAACCGGAACCGGCGTGCCGGCCGCCCCTGCCGCCGGGCCTCGCCTTCCTCGGGACCGGTCTCCAGCACGAGCCCGGACGCGATGAGCCCTTCGAGCACGCCCTCGACGGTGGGCCTGGAGAGACCCGTGACCCGAGTCAGATCGGTGAGCGTGGGGGAGTCGGCGCCCCGCAGCGCATGGAGTACCACCGCGGAATTGATCCGCCGCAGCAGCGACGGGTCCCCGCCGGTCAGCTGCCCCACCGTGTGTCCTCCCAGCTCGTACGCATGTCTGGCGGATCGTACTCAATGGTGGCGGGGCGCGGCGAGCGCCGTACGGACCGGGTCCGCACTCAGGCCGGAGCCACGAAACCGGACTCGTATGCGGCGATCACCGCTTGAGTGCGGTCGCGAGCACCCAGTTTGGCGAGCACCGCGCTGACGTGGGTCTTCACGGTCTCCGTCCCGACGATCAGTTCGGCGGCGATCTCGGCGTTGGACAGGCCTCGCGCCATCAGCCGCAGCACCACCTCCTCCCTTTCTGTGAGCGACGCGCGCTCCATGGCTGCACGAGCCGCGTTGTTCCCGTATTCGGCTGCCAGCGATCGCACCGCCGACGGGAACAGGAGCGACTCGCCTTCGGCGATCAGCCGAACCGCGTTGACGATCTCCGTGGGCCGGGCGCGCTTGAGCAGAAAGCCGTCCGCCCCTGCCCGCAGGGCCCGATACACGTACTCGTCGTTCTCGAAGGTCGTGACGACCAGGATCTTCGGCGGCTCCGCGACGCTCCGGAGCACCACCTGGGTCGCTTCGATACCGTCGAGCAGAGGCATCCGGACATCCATGGCCACCACGTCCGGACGCAAGCTCCGCACCATCGGGAGTACGGCTGCGCCATCGGCCGCCTCACCCACCACAGTGATGTCGGGCTGTGCTTCGAGGACCGCACGCAGTCCGGCGCGCACCAGCGGCTCGTCATCGACCAGAAGAACGCTCACAGGCATCACGTCAGCGTATGCCGTCCAGCGGCAGCCGGACCTGCACCCTCCAATCCCCCTCGTGCGGGCCGCATTTCGCCTCACCTCCGAGGAGCGCCGCCCGCTCACGTATGCCACGAAGTCCACCGCCGGTCTGAGCGCCCGGCGCGGCCGGGGGCAGCGGATTGGTCACCTCCATCTCGAGCTGCCGCTCCAGGGCGGCCACGCACACCCGGACCGGCACGGGCCCGCAGTGGCGCAGGACGTTGGTCAGCGCTTCCTGAAGGATGCGGTACCCCTCCCGGGACACCGGGCCGGGCACCGAGTCCAGGGGACCGGTCAGTTCGACGTCCACCTTCGCTCCCGACATCCGTGCGGATTCCAGCAGCCGATCGGCCTCGACAAGGGTCGGGCGGGGCGCGACCCGATCACCTGATGCACGCAACACCAGAAGCACTCGTTCGAGGTCATCCATCGCGGCCCGACCCGTTTCCTCGATGGCCGCCAGGGCCCGGGCGGTGAAAGCCTGATCATTGGCGGCACGCGCCGCGCCCGCCTGGACCACCGCGACCGTCAGCGCATGCCCGATCGAATCATGCAGTTCCCGGGCGATCCGGTTGTGCTCCAGCAGCAGTTCGGTACGGGCTTCCAGCGCGGTCAGCCGCTCGGCCGCGGAGGGTCCGAGCAGTCGACGTGCGACGGCCGTGACCAGACCGCCGAGCATCACGATCGCCACCGGAAGCGCCAGCAGCGGCAGCGGTGCGAGCACCCCGGATATCCAGCGTGGTCCGGCGATCGGCAGCACCGCCTCACCGCTCGCGGGCGAGCCGGTCGCCGCGAGGATCAGATCCACGCCGAGCATCGGGAGCCGCACGGTGACGAGAGCGGTCACGACGGCGAGCACCAGCCGTATCTCCAGCCAGAGCACCGTCCGCCACCGGTCGGTCCAGGTCGTGGCCGGCCCGGCGGCGATCGTGGGGTGCGGTGATCCGCGCTCTCCCGGCGCCAGCATCAACTGCGCCTGGATCCCCTCGGCCGTGCGAACGGACGGGACGAGCCCGAGCAACAAGGGGAACAGCAGGGGCACAAGGACCATCGGGACCGACTGGAACACGAACAGCCACACGGCGTAGAGCAGCACCGGGATGCACAGGTGCAGCCAGCGTGTGTAGGTGACCGGCCGGAAAAGCAGCCGGAGGAATCGGGACATGACGCCATCGTGCCAGCGGCGTGATCGACTCGGCTCCCCCGCGCGGGGGAAGCGAACTCCCCTTCCGGGGGAGGTCTGTCACCGGGCCGACGGCCACGCTGTAGGCATGAAACGGATCACCGTCCAGCAACTGACCAAGACCTACGGCACCGGTGTGCGCGCAGTCGACGGACTCAGCTTCACCGTTCACCCCGGCCGGGTCACCGCATTCCTCGGTCCGAACGGCGCCGGCAAGTCGACCACGATGCGACTCGTGCTGGGCATCGACCGGCCGACATCGGGCACCGCGACCATCGAGGGCCGGGACTATGCGTCGTTCCGCACGCCCCTGCGCCATGTCGGTGCCCTGCTCGACGCGGATGCGGCCCACGGCTCACGTACGGCCTGCGATCACCTCCGCTCCCTCGCCGCCGCCAACCGCATCCCGGCCGGCCGGGTGGAGGAGGTGCTCGATGAAGTGGGACTCACGCCCGTCGCGGGCCGTCGGATCAAGACCTTCTCGCTGGGGATGAAGCAGCGCCTCGGAGTCGCCGCGGCACTGCTCGGCGACCCCGAGGTGCTGATGCTGGACGAGCCGTCCAACGGGCTCGATCCAGAAGGCATCATCTGGATCCGCGAGCTGATACGGCGGCTCGCGCGAGACGGCCGGACCGTCCTCGTCTCCAGCCATCTCATGACTGAGACGACCACCTTTGCCGACCATCTCATCGTCCTCGGTCGCGGGCGACTGCTGGCCGACACCCCAATGCAGACGTTCCTCAACGACCGCGGGGCGGCCCGCGTGCGCATCCGTACGACGCAGCCGGCCCGACTGCTCGACGCGCTGGTCCACCGGGGATACGCGCCCGTGCAGGACGACGACGGCCTGATCAGGATCGACGGACTCAAGGCGGAGGAGGTAGGTGCCATCGCCGCGCAGCACGGCGTTCCCGTCCTGGAACTGGCCGACGAACAGACGACGTTGGAACAGGCCTATCTCGATCTCACCGCAGAGACGGCGGAATTTGTCAGCACCTCCGCGTCGAAGTCTCGGGAGGGCTGACGTGACACCCACCGCCGTGCTCCACTCGGAGTGGATCAAGATCAAGTCCCTGCGTGCATCCTCCGGATCCCTGATCGCCGTGTTCGCCGTCACTGTCGCCATCACCGTGCTCGTCAGCGCCACCGTCGGTCAAGCCGAAGCGGACAACCCCGGCACCGATCCCGTATTCGGTGCCTTCTATGCCCTGAACTTCGGACAGATCGCAGCTATCAGCTTCGGAACGACGGCCATGTCGTCCGAGTACCACCAAGGAGCTCTGCGGATTTCCCTGGCCGCAGTGCCCGACCGAACACTCTTCTATACGGCCAAAGCAGCGGTCGTGGGATCTCTCGCACTCTGCGTGGGAACGCTGACCTCGTTCGCCGCCTTTCTGTCGGGGCAGTTGTTCATGGGCCCCTATGCGATCGGACTGGGAGAGCCAGGAGCCCTGCGCGCAACGTTCGGCGGCGGCATATACCTGGCCTTGCTGGCACTCCTGGCCGCCGGTCTGACCGCCGTCCTGCGCAGCGGAACCGCAGTCCTTGCCGTCCTCATACCTTTCGTTCTCGTCGTCTCCTTCGTCGTGGGTGACACCATGGGAAGCATTGCGGACTTCCTGCCGGACAGGGCCGGGCAACTGGTGCTCCACCAGTACCCCGACGGTGCCATCGGACCCTGGACCGGCCTCATGGTCACGGCAGTATGGGCAGTCGGAGGTCTCGTGGCCGGCTGGTGGTGCGTACGACGCAGGGACGCCTGACAGGCCGCCATATGTCAGTGGGGGAGGGTTTACTGAATCCATGACCATCGCACGGCATTTGGCGACCATCGATCTGCTGCGCTCCCGGCCCTTCCCCTCGGAGTCGGTCCGGTCGGACGTGGGAATCAGTGCCCCTGGCTACCACACGGCCGAGCTGAGCACGAGCGAGGAGTTCTGGGAGGACCGCTCGGACATGGAGATCGTCGGCGAGCAGTACGAGGCGGAGCGTGAGGCGCTCGCCGTGCTGCTGGGCCAACGGTGGGGCCAACCTCAGGTCTTCAGCATGGGCTCGGTACTGGCGAGGTCGGTCGAAGGAGAGGAGCGAATACCGGAGCCCTGGGACATGCTCAGCGCATCGGTACCCGACGTGCATCTGTGGCACGTTGACGACCAGTGGGTCGTGCTCGGTGTGTCGAAGTGGGACACCGAGCTGCCGTATCAGCTGCTGGCCGTCGTCACCGAGATCGATCCGCCTTAGATCGTGTCCTATGTGGTGCTCGGTCGTTGGGCTGTTCATGGGTCGGGGTACGTGGAGTTGGATTGTTCCGGACGGGCTGTGGGAGATTGCGGTGCCGCTGATCCCGCCGTCGAGGTCGCGTCCGCAGGGCGGGGGAACGCAGGACACGCCTGATGAGACGCTCTTCGCGGCGATCATCTATGTGCTGGTCAGCGGCTGTTCCTGGCGTGCGTTGCCGCCGTGTTTCGGGATGTCGAAGTCGACTGCGCATCGCCGGTTCCTGATCTGGTCCCGGGCCGGGGTGTGGGGCCGGCTGCACGAGGAAATCCTTCGCCGGGTCGACGACTCCGGCCTGCTGGACCTCTCCCGAGCCGTCCTCGATTCCGCCCATGTGAGGGCGAAGAAGGGGGCGAACTCACAGGTCCGAGTCCCGTGGACCGGGGCAAACCGGGTTCCGAGATGCACGTCCTGTCGGACTCGAACGGACTGCCCCTCGTCGTCGGCGTCTCCGCGGCAAACACGCACGACAGCCTCGCGCTGAAGCCCATGGTCGCGGGTCACCAAACGAGTCCCAATGGAGTTGTCAATCCCGGCTGGTGACTCGCTGTCAGTGGATCAGCCCAGCGGGATGGGGTTCGGCGGTGCGGTGATCTCGAAGGTGCGGCCGTCGCGTATGCGAGCCCACAAGACACTCAAGCGGCGGCGTGCAAGGGCGATGACGGCCTGC